>CANNOC010000001.1 GCA_947507155.1 uncultured Collinsella sp.
CGTGGCGGAATTGGCAGACGCGTACGGTTCAGGTCCGTATGGGGGCAACCCCATGAAGGTTCAAGTCCTTTCGCCCGCACCATTAAATGAAAGAGCTCCCAGCAATGGGGGCTTTTTTGTTATGGGCCTCCTGTTGGTGTCACGTGGCTGCTTCGTGCGGGTATCCTAGTGCCAACGTGTGCCTATCAGAGGAGAGACCATGCTGTTGTCCGGTATTATCGCTGCTCTTACGAGCCTTCTACTTCCCATCATCATTTTGTTGCTGCTGCTCCCCAACGCCTGCTATGTCGTTGAACAGCAGCATGCCGTGATCATCGAGCGTCTGGGCAAGTTTAACCGCATCGTCAACGCGGGCTTCCACATGAAGGTGCCCGTGATCGACCGCAAGGCCGCCACGGTGAATCTGCGCACCATGAAAAACGGTTTTGGCATCGACGTTAAGACCCAGGACAACGTGACCATCGGCCTTGAGGTCTCTGCTCAGTACCACGTGAGCTATGACATGGGCGCCGGCCCGGCAGATTCGGGCATCTACAAGAGCTACTACATGCTGCAGGAGCCCGTCGACCAGATGCGTGATTTCATCACCGACGCCCTGCGCTCTTCCATCCCTGTCTATACGCTCGATGAGGTCTTTGCCAAGAAGGATGACATCGCCAAGGACGTTAATGCCACCGTGTCCGAGCAGATGGCTGCCTACGGCTTTACCCTCGTGTCGACACTCATCACCAAGATCGCGCTGCCGACCGAGGTCGAGAACTCCATGAACGACATCAACGCCGCCCAGCGCAAGCGCGCTGCTGCGCAGGAGCTCGCCGAGGCCGACCGCATCAAGCGCGTTACCGAGGCGACCGCCGAGGCCGAGGCGATGGAAAAGGCGGGCGAGGGCATCGCCAACCAGCGCAAGGCCATCGCGCTGGGCATCAAGGATTCGCTCGAGATCATCCAGGAGACGGGTGTCGGCAACGACGAGGCCAACCAGCTGTTCATGTTTACGCAGTGGTCCGAGATGATGACAGAGTTCGCTCGTACGGGTAAAACCTCGACGGTCGTGCTGCCGAGCGATTTCTCGCAGTCGGCCTCGATGTTCGAGCAGATGCTGGCCGCCGGCAAAGTTCAAAACGATTTGAAGGAGTAGACGCGCGTGAAATACACCGTCGTTTGCGTCGGTAAGCTCAAGGAGCGCTTTTGGAAGGACGCGTGCGCTGAGTACACCAAGCGCCTAGGTGCCTATGCCAAGGTGGATATCCGCGAGGTGGCCGATATCGACCCGGCTAAGGCGGGCGGCGTGGATGCCGCACGCGACAAGGAGGGGGCGGCGATTCTCGCAGCCCTGCCGCCTCGAGCGCATGTGATCCTGCTTGCCATTGAGGGCAAAGAGCGCTCGAGCGAGGAGCTTTCAGCGCGGCTCGACGATCTTATGCTGCGTGGTAACAGCGACATCGCCTTTGTGATTGGTGGATCGGACGGCGTGAGCGATGACGTGCGCACACGAGCCGACGAGATGCTCAGCTTTGGACGTATTACCTTGCCGCACAACTTGGCGCGCGTGGTGCTGCTGGAGCAAATCTACCGCGCCTGCAAGATCAGCCGTGGCGAGCCGTATCACAAATAGGTCGGCAATACGAAACAATGCCGTGGGACAATAGCCTTCGTTTTGAAGAGCGTGTCTGAGAGGACTATGAGATATGAAGATCGGATTTGTCGGTTTTGGCAATATGGCGAGCGCTATGGCCGATGGCTGGATCGCCGCCGGTGTGGCTGCGAGCGATATGTGCGCCTGCGCGGGCCACTACGACGCCTTGGTCGAGCGTTGTGAGGCACGTGGGATGGTTGCCTGTCGTGATGCGGCGGAGGTTGTCGCCGCATCCGATATCGTGGTTGCTGCGGTCAAGCCATACATGATTGAGAAGGTCTTCGCTCCGCTCAAAGAAACCCTTGCCGACAAGGTTGTCCTTTCGGTCGCCTGGACCTGGGATAGCGCCAAGTGGGAGCAGGTCCTGCCGGGTGTCGCGCATATCTCGACGGTGCCCAACACGCCGGTTTCGGTGGGCGAGGGCGTCATCGCCTGCGAGAAGTCCTCTACGCTCAACGGCGAGCAGCGTGCCGTGGTGCTCGACCTGCTCGGTAAGCTTGGCACTGTCGTCGAGCTCGACACGAGCCTGCTGTTTGTGGGTGGCACCGTGGGTGGTTGCGCCCCGGCATTTGTCGCCATGGCGATTGAGGCCTTGGGCGACGCGGCCGTCAAGCACGGTATCCCGCGCGCCGATGCCTATCGCATTGTGAGCCAGATGGTGCTGGGCACGGCAAAGCTGCAGCTTGCGACTGGTCAGCATCCTGCGGCGATGAAGGATGCCGTATGCTCACCCGGCGGCGCCACCATCAAGGGCGTCGTCGCGCTCGAGGATGCTGGCATGCGCAGCGCCCTGGTCAAGGCCATCGACGCCACCCTCCAGTAAAACCTGCCATTTAGGGACAGGTTTATTTTGGCAGGTTTTTCCTGCGGTTTTGTATCTTGAGCAAAAAGCGCCCCGCAACTGGATCAATTCCAGTGGCGGGGCGCTTGCGTTTGTCCAGATAAAACCGACCAAAATAAGCCTGTCTCTTTTTGGCAGGCTAGTCCCAGAAGCCGTCTTGATCGTCCTCGTCCTTGGGGCCGCGGTCGACATACATCTTATGGGTGCGCTTCTCCATTACAAAGGCAAGAATCGCAAACAGTAGGATGCCGCCGGCGAAAAGGATGGCAAAACCGGTGCGGGTGCCAAACAAAAAGGAAAAAACTGCGTCCATTGGGTGCCTTCTTGCGTAGTTGGGTTGGGTCGTAAACGCTCATAAGTATATACTTGCCCATACATGTACAAGGTTGCAACCTAAATGGAATGTATATCGCCGGAGGATCTAATGCTTGATATCAAGTTTGTTCGCGAGAACCCCGATGCCATCGATACCGCCATGGCCAACCGCCAGACGTCTTGGGATCGAGAGAAGTTCTTCGAGCTCGACGACGAGCGCCGTGCCGTCATCACCGAGGTCGAGGAGCTCCAGGCCACGCGTAATGCCGAGTCCAAGAAGATCGGCGCCCTGATGAAGGAGGGCAAGAAGGACGAGGCCGAGGCCGCCAAGGAGGCCGTGCGCGCCGTCAACGAGAAGATTGACGGTCTGGCCGAGCGCCGCACCGCTCTCGAGCAGGAGCAGTACGACTTTATGGCTCACCTTCCCAACATCCCTTGCGAGGCCACGCCGTACGGCAAGGACGAGGACGAGAACATCGAGCGCCGTCGTTGGGGCACCCCGCGCGAGTTCGACTTCGACTTTAAGCCGCACTGGGACCTGGGCACCGACCTCGACATCCTCGATTTCGAGCGCGGCAACAAGCTCTCCGGTAGCCGCTTTACCGTTCTCGGTGGCGCCGGCGCCCGTCTTGAGCGCGCCCTCATCAACTTCTTCCTTGACACGCACACCAGCCGTGGCTTTAAGGAGTGGTGGCCGCCCATCGTCGTCAAGCGTCAGACCATGTTTGGCACGGGTCAGCTGCCCAAGTTCGAGGACGACGCCTATCACGTCTCGGGCGACAACTTCCTGATCCCCACCGCCGAGGTCGTGCTTACCAACCTGCACGCCGGCGAGGTTCTCGATGCTGATACCCTGCCGCGCCGCTACACCGCCTTCACCCCCTGCTTCCGCGAGGAGGCCGGCTCCGCTGGTCGCGACACCCGCGGTATCATCCGCCAGCACGAGTTCGACAAGGTCGAGATGGTCAAGTTTGCCAAGCCGGAGGAGTCCGACGAGGAGCTCGAGAGCATGACCGCCGAGGCCGAGTTCCTGCTTCAGCAGCTGGGCCTTCCGTATCGCGTGATTAGCCTGTGCACCGGCGACCTGGGCTTCTCTGCCCGTCAGACCTACGACATCGAGGTCTGGCTGCCGAGCTACAACGCCTACAAAGAGATCAGCTCCTGCTCTAACTGCGGCGATTTCCAGGCCCGTCGCGCCAACATCAAGTATCGCGACCCCGAGAACTTCAAGGGCTCGCGCTACCTGCACACCCTCAACGGTTCCGGCCTGCCGGCTGGCCGCACCATGGCCGCCATTCTGGAGAACTACCAGAACGCCGACGGCACCATCACGATCCCCGAGGTTCTGCGTCCCTACATGGGCGGCCTCGAGAAGATCGAGCCGGTCGCGTAAGCTAGCTGCATAGGCGATTTGCGAGGGCGCTCCTTTTAGGGGCGCCCTTTTTGTGTACGGCTATACCATGCCGTGCGGACAGCTCGATAGAAAACACACGAACAAACGTTCTGTATACAGCCATTTACCTGCTATGCTTTTGCTAGCTAAGAGCAAGAGAAAGGGGATGTGATGGAGCTGTTCGACGAGCGGGTTGTTTTGTTCCAGAGCGATGAGGGCGGGGAGCACCTGCTGGTAACGTGCGAGCCGTCGGGTATGGGTGGCTTGGTGGTTCGGCAGACGAGTGAGGGGCCATTGACGCAATGGTGCTATGAGGAGTCGCCGCATGTGGTCGAGACGTTTGTGGCGCACGAGGGGCTTGTTGTCCTTGAGCACTTCTATGGTGTTGGAACTTCTAATCAGGTGGCCCGAATGCTGAGCATCTCGTTTGCTGACTACGACTGTGCCCAACGGGTGCGGTCGCTTCTGGGGGAGCTCGGTGCTGGGTTCGATGTAGTTGAAAAACCGATTGATCGTATGGGGGACATTGGCGCATGCGGAGCTGCGTGAGGAACATATTCTCCAAAAAGTTTGAGATTGTGCTTGACTCCAACTAACTAAAGTGGTTTTATATGTCTTGCGCTGCGGCGTTACCTCAGCTGGATAGAGGGTCTGACTACGAATCAGAACGTCATAGGTTCGAATCCTATACGCCGCACCAATCGAACTTGAAGCCTCCGGCAACGGGGGCTTTTCTTTTATGGCAACACCGCATGGATTCGAACCTCGGTCGAGGCGCGAGCGTGAAGCGGACGCGGAGCGTCCGTAGCGAGCGGGCGAGCGCGCCGGCAGGCGGGCGAAGCCGGCGCGGATCCGCGCAGCGGATGCGCGGAATCCTATACGCCGCACCAATCGAACTTGAAGCCTCCGGCAACGGGGGCTTTTCTTTTATGGCAACCATGCATGGATTCGAACCTCGGTCGGGGTGTGAACAGCCTAATCACCACTCCGTAAAATTTTTTCAAATTGTCGCTTGACCCATCGGGGGCTCGCGTGCATAATAATCCGTGCGTTGCGGCGTTACCTCAGCTGGATAGAGGGTCTGACTACGAATCAGAACGTCATAGGTTCGAATCCTATACGCCGCACCAATTGACTTTAAAGCTCCCGGCAACGGGGGCTTTTCTTATATGGGAGCATTGCGGAGATTCGAACCTCGGTCGAAGCCGGAGTGGATGCGCGGAATCCTATACGTCGCACCAATAGACTTTAAAGCTCCCAACAACGACTGCTCTTCTATATCGCGAGGCATCGAAGATCGCACCAAGCCCTCCAAATGAGTAAAAACTAAATTCAATAACTTTTTTTGAAAAAATGCTTGACCATTATTCAGTCCATGTGCATAATAATCAACAAGTCGCGGCGTTACCTCAGCTGGATAGAGGGTCTGACTACGAATCAGAACGTCATAGGTTCGAATCCTATACGCCGCACCAATCGAACTTGAAGCCTCCGGCAACGGGGGCTTTTCTTTTATGGCAACACCGCATGGATTCGAACCTCGGTCGAGGCGCGAGCGTGAAGCGGACGCGGAGCGTCCGTAGCGAGCGGGCGAGCGCGCCGGCAGGCGGGCGAAGCCGGTGCGGATCCGCGAAGCGGATGCGCGGAATCCTATACGCCGCACCAATTGAAATCGAAAGCCTCCGGTAACGGGGGCTTTTCTTTTATGGCGGCATTCGACACCAGAAGCTCGACTGGAATCGTGCGCCGCCGTCCGCGGGAGACTATTTCTTATCGACTCGTGTAAGATTCCGAGTAGGTGTCGCGGCCCATCCGCGACCACTCCTTCTCTAGACGACCGATCAGGGTGATATTTCGTGGCAGAGCGTCCGACATACAAGCTCAGGTTTCTCGACCCCAAAAAGCGTTTTCCATCGATGCCAGAGCAGCCTGCGGGGCGCTCATATGGTGTTGTCTGGAAAGTCTTTGGCGAGGACCCCAAAGAGTCGTGCTATGTCGTCGAATTCGTCGGCAAAACTCACATATCGCTCTTGGGCTACGTGAGCGTGTCGGGCAAGGTTTATAAGGTTGACCGCCCTGTTCGGGAAGTACCGTTGCCCGAGGACCCTGACATGGAGCTGGTCCTTCACGAGTCCGATTCCAGTATTGGCGAGATTATGGTGAGGGAGGCCAACGGAGCAATGCGCGTGTGCGCGCGAACTGCCGGCTCTCCCGAAGGTCCCATGCGCGAGCAGTCCGACCACGAGACATGGAATTCGACCCGTGCCCTTCCTTACGGCGAGTTCATGGCCTCGATGTTCTTGCGCTACGTGATATTTGCCAACTCCGAAAGCGCTAGTGCGAACACGGCGGGCGTCGACGGTCTCGATGCAGACATGCAAAACGTTGTCGACAAGATCAAGCTCGTAAAGTTGCCCGAGCCGGTCGAGGCGTTTTTGGGCTTTGACACGGCACCGCTCCCCGATGCTATTGAGACGCTGCTTTACCGAGTTGACCATGCCGAGAATCCGAGCGGTATCGAGCGTTATGCCGCCGCCCTTATGAGCGAGGTCGACTTGCCCCACCTGCGCACCATTGCTGCCAAGTCCGAAATGAGCCTAGCGCACATCGACCGGTCAAAGCTGTTCTATCTTAATTTTGATCGTAGCCTGCTGGACCAGGACGAGATTGACATGCTGCTTGCCATCGAGTGCCGTCTCAACCGCCTCTCCGGCATCCTTGAGCGCATCGGGGCCGGATTGGCCCCTGCGGCATCCTCGCCGAGCTTTGAGGGCTGTGCGCTCTTTGACGCGTGGCATATCGCCAAGACGACCAACGATGTTCCCCGACTGCTCGATACGGCCTCGAGCGACAACCCGTGGGGCAAACCGGGAACGGTAGCTTGCCAGCCGGGCGGTGAGTGGGATGTGCGTACCCGCTTCGCGCGTATTGTCGAAGCACTTAACGTGGTCACACGGCTCGACTATACCTATCGGGCAAACGTTGCCGAGGGGATTATGCTCGTTCGGTTTGGGCACTCTGTCGTGGATGCCATGCCACAACGTGAATACGACGTCCAGGATGATGTCTGGCGCGAGTTGGACGAGAGCGCGCGTGCGATTTGGGCCGCGGAGCACGACGCGCGCGTGGCGCTTACGCTGGCAGCGGCTTGCTTTGCCGCGGGTGCCCGCATTACGCGCTGCTACGTTCAGATTGCGGCTCCCGACGGCGAGCAGGGCGAGCGCGTCATCGCAACATATTCTTTTGGGCGTGCGGCCTATCTGACCAATTGCGTGCCTGTCGCCAAGGATCTTGAGAGCATGGATATGGACGATATGCCGTGCAAGCGCATGATTGAGGCATATGAGTCAGATGTGCCGGTTACGATTGAGCCTGCGGAGGTTCACGCTTGCCCGCGTGACGACCACCGTTCGCTGCCGCCGGCGTTGCGCGACCTGCTGCTTGCCGATACGGCTGATGAGCTCGAGGTCATGGAGATGGACGATGACCCGTATGTGGCGCGCGTCGTTGAGTTGCGCGAGCAGGTAAAAGTTGACCGTGCAAGTGCGTTTGAGGGCTTCTCCCGTCTTGTTGAGGAGCTGGAGGCCAAGTGCGCCGTTGCCGAGCTTTTGGCAACGGGCCCGGTCCAGACGCAGTTTTGCGACAACCAGCTAGTGCGCATGGTGCTGCCGGTAATGGAGGAAGATCGCTCCGTTCGCATTTTGCGTGCCCCCGACGCGCTGTACTTTGCCCAGCACGAGATCTGCAGTTATTACGCCGATCAGGAGGATTTTGAACGGGCATTGCCCGAGGTGCGTCGTCTTTACGATCTGGCTCGCTCGTCCATGCAGTCGCACTTTGCGCTCATCAACGTGCTGGCGCGCCTGGAGCGCTTTGACGAGATTATCGAGGTGGCGCGCCACGGCCTGCGCATTGCCAGCGACCGCCCCTCAATCGGTTACCTGTTCTATCGCCTGGCGTTTGCCTATTGGAACTGCGATCAGCTCGAGCTCGCGCTGGCGTGCTACCGCCTCGTGCCGCGCGGCGAGGAGTCGGGTAGCAGTGCGCTGGAGGAAATGCAGGGCCTTATGAACGAGATGGGTGTCAATGAACCGCCGACGTTCGAGGATGCGGTTGAGACCATCCGTAAGGCCGGGCTCGAGTTGCCTCCCGTGCCCGCCGTGGCCAACCAGCTTGCGGATGCCGCCGTGCAGCTGGTCGATAACGGCTTCTTTTTCCTGGCGCGCGTCTGCATCTTCCAAATGTGGCGCACCATGGGCAACGACGAACTTGGCTC
Source organism: uncultured Collinsella sp. (assembly GCA_947507155.1). GTDB lineage: Bacteria > Actinomycetota > Coriobacteriia > Coriobacteriales > Coriobacteriaceae > Collinsella. The sequence goes on from CANNOC010000001.1 coordinate 8,462, forward strand.
CCTCAACCGCTCGTTGGGGTAGGGGCGATATAGAGGGGCCGCACCGCGCTATTTGTATCGGCGCGGGCGGGAGGACCCGGCAGGATCGGTAAGGCATAAAGCCGCCGAGCCTGCTAAAACTGTTAAACTCTGCTAAAGTTGCTAAACTTTGTTAAAGTTGTTAAAACTAGCAGAGGAGGACAGAATGACGAAAGCTGTTAACCCCTTTAAGCCAACGGCGGGCATGAATCCGCCTGAGCTTATCGGACGGGACACTGTTTTGGATGACTTTGCCGAGGCTCTTGAGAATGGTCCTGGTGCCCCCGATCGACTCATGCGCATCTCGGGCGTCCGAGGCACAGGTAAAACGGTGCTCCTTAATGCATTGGGTGACCTTGCACGCAAAAAAGGATTCGAGGTCGTTGACGTTGCCTCCAATGCTGGTTTTTGCAATAGAATCCTCGAGGCTCTGCAGCGAAACGTTCGTCTTGAATCAATCTCGATTTCCCCATCGATTTTAGGGGTCAGCCTTGGCTCCATGGAGATGTCGAAGTCGGCCTCTCATCTGGGCGAGGCGATGTACGATGCTGCGAAGCGCGGTGGTCTGCTCATTACGCTCGACGAGATCCAGGATGCCTCAACTGAGGAAATGCGCGAGCTAGGCAACGAGATGCAGCTCTTGATCCGCCAAGGAGCGAATGTCGCTTTCGCTTTCGCCGGGCTGCCGACATCGGTAGATGGCGTGGTGGTGGATGATACGTTGACGTTCCTTCAGCGAGCCAAACATGTTGAACTTACTCGGCTTTCCGATTTTGAAGTTGGCGGATCGTTTGAGGATACGATGAGACGAGCGGGCAAGGAGCTCGACAAAGGTGCCGCTGAGCTATTAACAAAAGCTTCGGCAGGCTATCCCTTTATGGTCCAGCTGGTCGGATATTACGCTTGGCAGGTTGCTGCGCGCAGTGGGGCGGAGAGCGTGAGCGAAGAGGCGGCTCGTAAGGGTATCCAGGCGGCTCTTGATAGCTTTAATGCTATGGTGATTGCCCCAGCGCTGCGCAGGGTGTCGGAACGGCAGTTTCAGTATCTCGCGGCGATGGCTCAATGCGAGGGCGTCGATATCGCCAACGGCGATATCGCCAAGAAGATGGGTTTGTCGGCGAACAAAGTTGGGTCATATCGCAAGCGTCTGATCGATGCGGGGTTGATTGAGCCCGCGGGCTATGGCTGTGTTTCGTTTGCAATTCCGTACATGCGCGATTATCTGTTGGAGACCGTTCGAGAGAACTAATAAAGAATGGGCTGTCCGCGCTGTCGCTGGGGCTGTCCTTGTATCTTTGTCTCAATCTGTAACATCTGGAGGGGATTACGGCCTGCAGATGTTACAGATTGAGATGATTGACTGAGACGTTTACTGGTAAAAGAGAGGTAAAAGAGGAAACGCCTCAAAATTCCCCTTGCCCAACTTCGGCTGTTTGGTTACTATAGAACGGATGTTACGGAGAGCTGACCGAGAGGCCGAAGGTGCTCGCCTGCTAAGCGAGTATGCCCCAAAAGGGCATCTGGGGTTCGAATCCCCAGCTCTCCGCCAGTTTAACTTTAAAGAAGGGTCCCGTTTGGGGCCCTTTTTTGTTACCAAAAACGTTAGCTGGGGATTCGAACCCTCAAAAAATGAGGCGCCCCGTTGGACGCCTCATTTGGTTCGATGTGATATCGCTCCGGCCCTACACCTCGGGTGCCTTGGCTATGGTTTCGCTTTCTGCCGTAAGCGGGCGATTGTCGATGCGGCGGCCCAGGCGGTCGAGCTTCACAAGGAGCCACTCAATGGGATTCGGCCCCGAGCCTTCCTCGTCGGCAACCAAATCCATGACGGCGATCTTGGTGCCGTCTTGCTTGAGCATCACGCTACCCACCTTGTCGCCTACATGTACCGTGCCCGAAAGGTCATCATAGGTAACCTTCTCGGTCACCTCTCCGGCAAGCGCAAAGACGGTCGCCTGAGCCGCGGGATCGGCGAGCGTGGCATCGATCGTCTTGTCCGTCCAATCGGTTTGGCCAATGCGCGCGATGAGCGGATTGCCGTTGGCAGTCTTTTCCTGCGTGTTGGCGATCGCAACCGTCACCTTGTGGCCGTAGTACCAGTTGGCAAGGGCGGCCGTGTCGGCAAAGCGCTGATCGGTGGTGCTGGAGTTCAAGACGACGGTGTAGGTCTCGTCGCCATCGCGGTTGTAGGCTGCCGTAAAGCAATAGCCGGCATCGTCGGTGGTGCCGGTCTTACCGCCGATATTGCCGTCCTGCCCCAGCAGCTCATTGTGCGTATCCATGGAATGCGAATGGTCGGAACCGTCGGCGCCCGTAACCTCAATCCAGGAATCATCGCTCGCCACGATTTCGCGGAACGTATCGCTCTTCATTGCCTCCTGCATCATCAGGGCTACATCGTGCGCGGTAGAGTGCATGTCGCCGGCCCACTCATCAAAGTCCAGACCGTGCGGATTCTCAAAAAGCGTTCCCGTGCAGCCGAGCTTTTTAGCGCGCTCGTTCATGGCCTTTACAAAGGTGGCCACGGCGTCCTTGGTCTTGGGGTCGATCTTTTTGCCCGCGTGCTCGGCAAGCGCGATGGCGGCATCGTTGCCCGAGGGGATCATCAGACCGCGCAGAGCTTGCTCCACGGTGAGCTCGTCGCCTTCGAGCAGGCCGGCGGTCGAGTTGCCTACGGTGGCGGCAGCATTGCTCACCGTGATCTTCTCGTCCATTTTGCAGTTCTCGACGGTCAGGATCGCAGTCATGACCTTGGTAATTGAGGCGATCTTGACCTGCTCGTCGGCACTTCGAGCGTAATAGACGGAACCGTCCTTGCTCATGACGATGGCGTTGGTCGCATCGATATCGGGCAGATTCTCGGCCGTGATGCCGCGGGCGTCGGCGGTCTTGCCGCAAACGATATCAGTCGTAAGCACCTGGGCGTTGGCGATAGACGGCACGCCGGCAGCAAGGGCGAGAGCGCAGGCAATGCCGGCGATCAGTTGCGCGGAGCGCTTTACAAGAGAACTAAGGGTCTTCACAGATTTCGCTTTCGACGGGATGGTCTCTTTAGAGTTCAAAGTATATCGTTTACCGGCGTGGACAATCAGTGCGCGGGCGTGCGCGGCCCATGTCTGCGCCCGAACGGACGCATAGGTGCTTAAGGTCGACTTAAACGACCGCGCTTGTTGTGTGTGGCGCGCGCTGCCTCGGGCATAATGGAGCGCGAGAGGAGCACGCATGAATGAGCGCATTTTGGTAGTTGATGACGAGAAGGCCATCGCCGACCTGGTCGGTATCTACCTTACAAAAGAGGGCTTTGATGTTCAGATTGCCTATAGCGGAGCAGATGCTGCCAAGGCGATTTTGGAGCAGGAGTTCGATCTGGCGCTGCTGGACGTCATGCTGCCCGATATCGACGGCTTTGAGTTGCTGCGCACCATCCGCGCTGGCCATACCTATCCCGTTATTATGCTGACGGCGCGCGATGCCCAGCAGGATAAGATCGAGGGCCTCTCACTGGGTGCAGACGATTACGTGGTCAAGCCGTTCCGTCCGCTGGAGCTCATAGCGCGCGTTCATGCTCAACTCCGTCGTTACACCAGCTACGGCAGCCGCGCACAGGCGGTCGAGTCGCCGACCATCCAACTCGATGGCCTCGAGATCAATCGCGATGCTCGCTCCGTGGCAGTGGACGGTGCACCGGTGCGCCTCACGCCCATCGAGTATTCCATCTTGCTGTATCTGGTCGAGCATCGTGGCAGCGTGGTGGCCGTGGGGGACTTGTTCCGCGCGGTGTGGAACGAGGACTTTATGCCCGGCTCCAACAATACGGTGATGGTGCACATCCGCCATCTGCGCGAAAAGATCGGCGACGATGCTCAAAAGCCGCGCTTTATCAAAAACGTCTGGGGCGTCGGCTACATAATCGAATAACGCCTTTGATGGTGGGGGAAGTGGATATGACAAAAGACGATAGGCGGGTATTCGAGGTGCCCGATCGGCTCTTTGAATACGTGAGGTCGGTCGTCGACAACCGCGCGCTTGCAACGGTGCTGCTCTTTTTGCTGAGCCTGCTGCTGATTGGCATCGACAACATCGTCGGAATCTTGGCGGTGCTGCTTGTCGGCTTTTTGCTGATCGATCGATTTGAGATCGTGCGCCGCTGCGTGGTGATTGGCGGCGCCGCGTGGGCCATGACGTTGGCGATTGGCGCCATGGCGCTCGGCGGCATCGAAGGGCCGGTGTTGTTCGATGCCGGCTTTGTATTCAACATGCTTGGCTTTGTGCTGGCGCTTGCCGTGTGCGTGCTGTTCTTGTGCGGCCGCGCCCTGTACTACCAGGGCTACGAGCAGGGCGAGCAGCATGCCGATTGTGTGCTGGCTGCTCGTATTCAAGATCGCCTGATCGATCACCCCGACACCTGGGACAACATCGACGGCGACTTCTTGGAGGTCGAGGGCGCCCTTAACCGCGTGCGTGACCGTGAGCGCAAGGTGCAGCAAGCTCTGCGTGACGAATCGCATCGCAAAGATGACCTGGTTACGTACCTAGCGCACGACCTGCGTACGCCGCTCGCCAGCGTGGTGGGCTATCTTTCGCTCCTGCAGGAGGCCCCCGATTTGCCGCTTGAGCAGCGTGCACGCTTTACGGGCGTGGCACTCGACAAGGCCCATCGGCTCGACGCGCTCATCGAGGAGTTCTTCGACATCACGCGTTTCGATTTCCACGATATTGTGCTCACCCGCGCCTACGTCGATTTGGGGCTATTGCTGGCGCAGGTGGCCGACGAGTTCTATCCCATTCTCAACGAACAGCACAAGGAAGCCCAGGTTGATATCTGCGAGGACCTGACGGTGCTCGTGGACGGCGACAAGATGGCTCGCGTATTCAACAACATCATGAAAAACGCCGTTGCCTATAGCTATGAAGGCTCGACGATCATGATTGAGGCTGGGCGCCAAGATGACGGTGGCGTGCGAATTCGCTTTATCAATCAGGGCGATCCGATCCCTGAGCCAAAGCTCAAGGTGATTTTTGAGAAGTTCTATCGCCTGGATGCAGCGCGTGCGACCAATCGCGGCGGTGCTGGGCTGGGGCTTGCCATCGCCAAGGAGATTGTATGCGCGCATGGCGGTACCATCGCGTGCGAATCGACGCCCGAGCATACCATCTTTACCATCGACCTGCCCGCCGCGTAGCGTAGGCGCCTTTACAAACACCTGACAATGCGCTCACGTGCATATGAGCCGCGGTTTCTACTATCGATACTGCTGAATTGATATCGATGTGGAGGTATGCGGTATGACGGCTGCTGCGGCTATGGAGCCCACGGAGCTCGAGGAGCTAATGGAGGCGCAAGCCGAGGCTGCGCACGAGCGCGAAGTCGGGGATGCGACTCGCCCCACGGCGCAGGATCTTGCCGCCTCGCCGACACGCATCGACGTCGAGGGCCTCGACCTGTTCTATGGCGACCACCACGCGCTCAAGGACGTGTCCATCAAGATCCGCGACAAGCAGATCACCTCGTTTATCGGTCCTTCGGGCTGCGGCAAGTCGACGCTGCTGCGTTGCTTTAACCGCATGAACGACGGCATCAAGGACTGCCGCATCGAGGGCAAGATCGCGCTCGACGGCCAGGATATCCTGGGCGACTACGACATCTGCCGCCTGCGTCAGCGTGTGGGCATGGTGTTCCAGCGCCCTAACCCGTTTCCCATGAGCATCTACGACAACGTCGCGTATGGCCCGCGCGGCATGGGTGTGCGCGACCGCGCCGTGCTGGATGAGCTGGTCGAGGACTCTCTTCGTCGTGCTGCGCTGTGGGACGAGGTCAAGGACAAGCTCAAGGAGTCGGGGCTGGGCCTTTCGGGCGGGCAGCAGCAGCGTCTGTGCATCGCCCGCGCGCTCGCCGTGCAACCCGATATTCTGCTGATGGACGAGCCCACGAGCGCTCTCGATCCCGTGTCGACGCTGGTGGTTGAGCAGCTGGCATGCGAGCTCAAAGAGACCTGCACGCTCGTGGTCGTTACGCACAATATGCAGCAGGCGGCGCGTATCTCCGACTCGGTCGCGTTTTTCTTGCTGGGTGAGTTGGTGGAGCACGCGCCCGCCGCTCAGCTCTTCAAAAATCCCACCGACCCGCGCACGGCGGATTATTTGACGGGACGTTTTGGCTGATACCATCTAGTAAAGGTACCTTTAGGGTTAAGATGCGGTCATGCCGGCCGCAAAGGGGTTCAACATGATCTATTACGTCGAGGACGATGACAACATCAGGGATTTGACGGTCTATGCACTGCGCAAGCAGGGAATCGAGGCCGAAGGCTTTTCGTGCGATGGCGAGTTTAAGGCCGCCGTGGCGCGACGGGTACCCGATACCGTCCTGCTCGACATCATGCTGCCCGATACCGACGGTTTGGCAATTATGCGTCGCCTGCGCGCCGACCGCCTGACGGCGACGGTGCCCATCATGATGCTCACTGCCAAGGATACCGAGCTCGATAAGGTAATGGCGCTCGATGGCGGTGCCGACGACTATCTGACCAAGCCGTTTTCGCTCATGGAGCTTGCCAGCCGTTGCCGTGCGCTGCTGCGCCGCGGCGGTATGGTCAAGCAGGCGAGCGATGTGCTCAGCGTGGGCGATATCGTGCTTTCGCCCAGCCATCGCGAGGTGACCGTTGCTGGCGAGCCGCTCAAGCTTACTTTGCGTGAGTTCGATTTGCTCGAATATCTTATGCGCAAGCCCGGCGTGGTCTTTACCCGTGAGTCGCTGCTGCAGAGCGTGTGGGGCTGGGACTTCGACGGCGGCTCGCGTACCGTCGACGTTCACGTACAGACGCTTCGCCAAAAGCTCGGCGAGCGTGCCAGCGCTATCGAGACGGTGCGCGGCGTGGGCTATCGCCTGGCGGAGCCTTCTGCCGACGACGGAAGCGAAGACGCAGATTCCGTAGCTGCCGCATCGGAGGAGTAGCCCGTGGTCTTCGCCCCCCAGGGAAAGCACACGCTTTCCCATCGCGTGTTCGCGACGATTTTCATCTGTGCCATGGCGGTGATTGTTGCCTTTACGGTGTTGGGCGCGTTCTTTGTGCAAAACACTTTGGCAGACGCCACGAGTGCCAACCTTTCGCAAGAAACCGAGCTTATTGCCGCCGCCTTAAATGAGCAGCAGGAGCCCATCGCATTTTTGCGAAGCCTCGATCGCGAGGACCTGCGCATTACGTTGATCAACCAAGACGGCTCGGTTGCCTACGACAACGAGGCATCGCCCTCCATGTTGCCCAACCATGGCGATCGCCCCGAGGTCGTTGAGGCCCTTGAGAGCGGTTCGGGCTCCGCGGAGCGCTCGAGCGCCACGCTCGACGAGATTATGCTATATCGCGCCGTCGCCCTTGATAACGGTCAGGTCGTTCGTTTGGCGCAAGCCCAGCCTGGCGTCGCGGCGATTTTGCTTTCGCTGGTGGCGCCGATGCTGCTTATCGCGGCGGCGGGCGCGGTGCTTTCGTTTTTCCTTGCGCGCCGCGAATCCCGTGCCATCATTGCGCCGCTGCAGGAGGTCGATTTGGACCACCCGCGCCGTAGCTATGAACATGCCTACACCGAGATGGTTCCCATGCTCGAGCGCATTGAGTCGCAGCGTCAGGAGCTTAAACGCCAGATGGCGGTGCTGGCCGATAATGACCGTATGCGTCGCGAGTTCACGGCCAATATCACTCATGAGCTCAAGACCCCGCTTACCGCGATTTCGGGCTATGCCGAGCTTATTGCAAACGGCATGGTTGAGGGCGAGGATGACCTGCGCAACTTTGGCGGCCGCATCTACCGCGAGGCGGGACGCCTGGCGGCGCTCGTTAACGACATCCTCACGCTTTCCAACTTGGACGAGGCGGAGCGAGCATCTGAGGGCGAGGCGGTGCCCATTGGGTCCACGGAGCCTATCGAGCTCTCTCGCGCCATTTTGACGGTGGAACAGCGTCTTGAGCAGGTTGCCCGGCAGTCGAATGTGACCATTGGGCACGAGACGAAGCCCGTGGTGATCGAAGGCGTGTCGCGCCTGATCGACGAGCTGATCTATAACCTTGCAAGCAACGCCATTCGCTACAACCAACCTGGCGGTACGGTCACGCTGCGCTGCGGAACCAACGATGAGGGCCATCCGTACCTGTCTGTTGCCGACACGGGTATCGGTATTGCGCCCGAGGAGCAGGGCAAGGTGTTCGAGCGCTTCTATCGCGTGGACAAGAGCCGCTCCAAGGCACGTGGCGGAACAGGCTTGGGTCTGGCCATCGTTAAGCATGCCGCTCTGTACCATCATGCCGCGATTGACCTGTCGAGTGAACCGGGCGTGGGGACTACCATTACGGTGACGTTTCCCGTGCAGCAAGAGGGACCGTTCGCGTAGCTGTGCGGCAAAAACCGAGGATTAGACGATACGCCCGCGTCTCCGCTGCCGCGTAGGTTGTTGCGCAACTTACGCGCGGACGCTGTATCTTATGTATAGAGTTCGGACATGGCAGAAAGATGCGATATCATATGAGCAGTTTTGTCGATACGAACTAGGGAAATGAAAGGCAAGCTGCATGACCCTTCTTGAACTGTTCCAGCTGCTTAAAAAGCACCTCAAGCTGGTCATTGCCCTTCCGGTGGTCTGCGCGATCGCCATGGGCGTCGTCTCCTTCGCTATGATGGACAACACCTACACCGCCACGACGAGCATGTACGTTCTCGCCAAGACCGACGATAGCGGTCAGATGAGCTACAACGATCTTTCGGCGAGCCAGATGCTTTCCAACGATATCGCCACGCTGCTCGATAGCGATAGCGTTAAGGGCGGTGCTGCCAAGGATCTGGGCCTCGCCGATCTGGACGACTACAAGATTTCCGTTTCCTCCGAGACCACGACGCGCGTCATCACGCTTTCGGTGACGGGCACCGATGCCGAGGAGACGGCAGAGGTGGCAAGGGCCATGGCCAGCTCGGTGAGTACGGTCGCTCAGAACGTTGGCGCTGCCCAGAGCATCAACGTTATCGATAAGGCTAAGACCCCCGAAGCTCCCAGCGGCCCCAAGCGCGCGCTGTACGTCGCCGTTGCGTTCCTCGCCGGTATCTTTATCGCAGTTGCCTATGTCGTTTTGGCAGACATGCTCAATACCCGCATCCGCGGTGCCGAAGAGGCAGAAGAGCTCCTGGGTATTCCCGTTGTTGGCCGAATTCCGGCTATGAAAGGTGGTAAATAGGCATGGCTAAGGCAAAGAACACCGATAAGCTCGTTGTACAGAATGCCGCCAAGACCCTTCTGGCCAACATCCGCTTTGCGAGCGTGGACGACCCCATTCGCACCATCACCGTTACCTCCTCGATTCCCAACGAGGGCAAGTCTACGGTTGCTATTAACCTTGCTCAGGCAATCGCCACGAGCGGCAAGTCCGTGCTCCTGGTCGAGGCCGATATGCGCCGCAGGTCCCTTTCCGATATGCTCGGCGTTCGTTCGCGCGGCGGACTCTATGCGGTCCTTTCCGAGCAGATTTCTATTGACCAGGCAATTGTCGAGACGGGTCAGAAGAACTTCTACTTCCTCGATGCCGAGCCGCATATTCCCAATCCTGCAGACATCATCGTCTCTCATCGCTTTTCCAAGTTGGTCAAGGCACTGTCTGCTAAGTTCCAGTATGTCATCTTCGATGCTCCTCCGGTCGGCACCTTCATCGATGCTGCCGAGATTGCCAGCCTGACCGACGGCACGCTGTTTGTGGTGCGCGAGGACTTTACCAAGCGCGAAGAGGCACTCAACGCTATCGCCCAGCTTAAGAAGTCCGAGAAGGTCAAGCTCATCGGTACCGTTATGAATTACTGTGAGACCGAGACCAGCGAGTACTACTATTCTTACTACACCAAGGACGGTAAGAAGGTTAAGAAGGGCTCCGCCGATCAGGGCACTTCCAAAAAGGGCATCTTCACCAACCGGACAAACGTTTAGTTGATTAAGGCCGACCTATGCGTGACATTCATTGCCATATCTTGCCGGGTGTAGACGACGGCGCCGCCGATCTCGATGAGAGCTTGGCGATGCTCGAGGCTGCCAAGCGGGCCGGTGTAACCAGAATCGTTTGCACTCCTCACTGCCGTGATCCCTATTTTGATTACGACAAGATGTGGGATGCCTTTGAGCTGCTGCGTGATAACGCTGACGGTTTTCCGCTCCAGATGGGCTTCGAAGTCAACCACCGAAAGCTTGTCGAGCTGGGCATCGACGCCGCAGAATACCTGCATTTCGATGGCACCAATGAGTTTCTGCTTGAGCTTTCGACGCATGCTGATCCCTATGCGTTTAGAGAGTACGAGAGTACGATTTACGATTTGCAATGCCGCGGCTACCAGGTGATTATCGCTCATCCCGAGCGATATCGCGCTGTTCAAAAGGATGTGAGTGTGGCGGAGCGTCTAGTCGATATGGGCTGCAAGCTGCAAGCTTCGGCGGACTTTATCGCCGGTGGTCGCTTTGGTCGCGAGAAAAAGCCGGCACAGCGCCTGTTCGATCAGAACCTGTACAGCTTCATCGCGAGCGATGCCCATAACGTGGGTCATTACGATTGCCTGGCGAAGGCTCGCGCGAAGTTTAGCGTGCGCGGAGCTCATTTTCGCTAAAATCTGTCCCTAACGTTCGCATTGAATGAAAGGGCAGCCATGGATATCCAACTTAAGACGGGATGCTTTGATGACGCGGCGTTGGTGCGCCGCGTCATTTTTATGGACGAGCAGGGCTACGAGAATGAGTTCGACGCTATCGACGAGGATCCGAACTGCATTCATGTGACGCTCTATGTAGACGGCGAGCTTGCCGGTTGCTCGCGCGTGTTTCCCGAAGAGCTTGAGCGCGCGGCTGACGCAGAGGCTCCGGTGTCGCCGGCGTGCGACTTGGACGAAGGTGTCGCGGCGGGGGAGACCTACATTATGGGGCGCGTGGCCGTGCTGCCGAGCATGCGCCGTCGCGGTTTGGCGAGCAAGATTGTCGAGGCCAGTGATACGTGCGCGCGTGATGCCGGCGCCAAGCTCATTAAGCTGCATGCTCAGGAATACGTGCTGCCGCTCTATGCCAAGGCGGGCTACACGCAGATTGCCCCGGTGGACTACGAAGACGAGGGCCAGCCTCATGCCTGGATGGCCAAGCGCGTAGATGGCAGATAGGAACGTTCCTTTCCTGCCGGCAGTTTGGGACACTCCTTGGCAATTGGCGCATCAGAGCGCTCGGACATACAGTTTTTCGATTCCGTATGTATATATGCGCGTTAATGGGTTATAAAATCTAAGTCTGAACATAGCAGGTCTGCGATGCGGCTCGGGCGACCGAGCCGTTTTTGCGGACAGGGGTAGCGCGAAAGGACTGCACATGCGTCAATTTAAGACCGAGAGCAAAAAACTGCTCGACCTCATGATCAACTCCATCTACACCAATAAAGAGATCTTCCTGCGCGAGCTTATCTCTAACGCGAGCGACGCCGTCGACAAGCTCAACTTTAAGAGCCTGCAGGACCCGAGCGTCAAGATCGACCAGGGCGACCTGGCCATTCGCGTCTCCTTTGATAAAGACGCCCGCACCATTACCATCTCGGATAACGGCATTGGCATGACCGCCGAGGAGCTGGAGCGCAATCTGGGCACCATCGCCCATTCCGGCTCCGAGGAGTTTAAGACCGAGAACGCCGAGCAGCAGGGCTCCGATGTCGACATCATCGGTCAGTTTGGCGTGGGCTTCTACTCGGCTTTTATGGTCGCCAGCCATGTGAAGGTCGTCAGCCGCGCCTACGGCGAGGATGTCGCCCATGTGTGGGAATCCGACGGTCTTGAGGGCTACACCATCGAGGACGGCGAGCGCGCCGAGCACGGTACCGATGTCATCCTGACGCTGCGCGAGAACGAGAAGCTCGATGCCGACGGCGAGGCCGAGACCTACGATCGCTTCCTGACCGAGTGGGGTCTCAAGAGCCTGATTCAGCAGTACAGTAACTATGTGCGTTACCCGATCCAGATGATGGTGTCCAAGAGCCGCCAGAAACCCAAGCCCGAGGACGCCGGCGACGATTACAAGCCCGAGTACGAGGACTACCAGGAGCTCGAGACCGTCAATTCCATGACACCGATCTGGAAGAAGCACAGCTCCGATGTCGAGCAGAAGGACTACGACGAGTTCTACAAGTCCACGTTCCACGACTTTGACGATCCTGCGCGCACCATCAGCTTCCACGCCGAGGGCACGCTCGAGTATGACGCCCTGCTGTTTGTGCCGGGACGCGCGCCGTTCGATCTGTACAGCAAGGACTACGAGAAGGGTCTGGCGCTCTACAGCTCCAACGTCCTGATCATGGAGAAGTGCGACGACCTGCTGCCCGACTACTACAACTTTGTCCGCGGCGTCGTGGATTCCGCCGACGTGTCGCTCAACATCTCGCGCGAGACGCTGCAGCAGAACCGTCAGCTCAAGGCCATCGCCAAGCGTGTGGAAAAGAAGATTACCGCCGACCTTGAGGATATGCGTGACAACGACCGCGAGGCCTACGAGAAGTTCTTTGAGAACTTTGGCCGCGGTCTTAAGTACGGCATCTACTCGAGCTATGGCATGAAGGCCGATGAGCTCGCCGACCTGTTGCTGTTCTGGTCTGCCAAGGAACAGAAGATGATTACCCTGGCCGAGTATGCCAAGGGCATGCCTGAGGATCAGAAGGCCATCTACTACGCTGCCGGCGACTCGCGTGAGCGCTTGGCCAAGATGCCCGTGGTAAAGGGCGTGCTCGACCGCGGCTATGACGTGCTGCTGCTGACGCAGGATGTGGATGAGTTCACGTTCCAGGCTATGCGTGAGTACGTTGCCGCCGATATGCCCAAGATCTACGAGGACGATGCTGCCCGCGAGGCTGCCGAGAAGGCTGTGGCCGACGGTGCCGAGCCCGAGGTCGAGGATCGTCATCTGGAGCTCAAGAACGTTGCGACCGGTGATCTTGACCTGGCGACCGAGGACGAGAAGAAGGAGGCCGAGGACGCCACCAAGGAGAACGAGGACCTCTTTAGCGCTATGAAGGAGGCGCTCGGTGACAAGGTCGAGAAAGTCGCCGTCTCCGCGCGCCTGACCGATGCCCCCGCTTGTATCACCACCGAGGGCCCACTTTCGCTCGAGATGGAGAAGGTGCTCCAGAAGGGACCCGAGGGCGCGCCCGACGGCATGCCCAAGAGCCAACGCGTGCTCGAGCTCAACGCCAAGCACCCGGTCTTTGACAAGCTTGTCGCTGCCCAGAAGGCAGGCGACGCCGACAAGATCAAGCAGTACTCCGGTCTGCTCTATGACCAGGCTCTGCTGGTCGAGGGCATCCTCCCCGAGGACCCCGTAGCCTTCGCGGCGGCTGTTTGCAACTTGATGTAGTTAGCAAGTTACGCGGTTCTACGAACCGCGTAACGGCTCGACGCTGCAAACGCCCCTAAGCGGCAATCTGACGTTCAATCGTCGGTCGCGTACCAAAGTACGCTTCCCTCCTCTTTCACGTCACCTTGCTCGCTTGGGGGCGTTTTCGCTGACTTATGCTCAACCTACGACGCTTTCGTGGTCCTAAGTAGTCATTGGGGTGGTCGTTGGGGACGTTCTTAAATGACTAGTTGTTGGGGACGTTCTTGTTTGGCTAGTCGGTTAAGAACGTCCCCAACGACTAGTTGGATTGCTAGTTTGTGCGGGTTGTGGTTTTGGGAGCTGCGGGAATTTTAGATACTGTACATCTGTACGCTAACTCATCTTCGTAGTATATTGCTACCCGCAAAACTCAGCACCATTGTGCCGCGAGACGCTAAAGTGCCTCCGTACAATGGTTGTTAATAGCATGATTCGGCTAAACGATAGGATGGATGGTCCAAGCGTGAGTCTCGGCAGCAAACTATCCGATGCAAAGGTTTCCTTTGCAATCTTTAAACGCGACATCAAGCGATTGATCGTGAACCCCGTCGCCCTGGTGGTTACCCTGGGCGTGTGCGTCATTCCCTCGCTGTATGCCTGGTACAACATCGTTGCCAACTGGGATCCGTACGGAAATACCCAGGGCATTAAAATCGCCATCGCCAACAACGATCAGGGCACCCAGAACGACCTAGTGGGCGAGCTTAACGCAGGCGATAAGGTAGTTGACCAGCTCAAGGAGAACGACCAGCTTGGCTGGACCTTCGTCGACTCGGCGGCAGATGCCAAAGAGGGCGTCGAAAGTGGCGAATACTATGCCGCCATCGTGATTCCCAAGAACTTCTCCGACAATCTCGTCTCGATGCTCGACGGCAACTACCATCAGCCGAAGCTCACCTATTACGTCAATGAGAAGAAGAGCGCCATTGCGCCCAAGGTCACCGATACCGGTGCCAGCACCATCGAGGAGCAGATCAACTCGGAATTTGTCTCCACGGTGGGCGAGACCGTCGCGGGCATTGCCAAAGATGCTGGCATCGACCTTAAAGACAAGGCAACCCAGACCCAGGATTCGCTGGCGGGCTCGGTGTCCGAGGCGTCTGATACCCTGGGCGAAGTACGCGATTCCATCGGCGACATGAACACCGCCATCGACAAGACAAGCAGCTCGATTGCTTCGGCCGATGCTGCGCTGGCGGGCCTGCAGGGGCAGGCGCCTTCGCTAACGCAGGCAATCGCACAGGGTAATGATCTGCTGGGCGAAGCTCGCACCACGGCTGGCAAGTCCATCACCTCGCTCTCCAAGGCACTTTCGGAGGGCAGCATCGTGCTGAGTAAGACATCGGCTTCTGCGAACGCCGCGATTGGCAGGCTTACCGGTACGGTTACGTCCACGACCACTCGAATCGACAACTCGCTCGAATCCCTTCAGGCGACGATTGACCACAACAGCGCTGTCATCGAGCGCCTGCAGATTCTCGTTAACGATACGTCGACGGGATCGGAGAACGCCGATGCGCTCATCGCGTCGACCATCAATTCGCTTCGCGAGCAAAACCAGAAGCTGCAGAGCATTAAGGATGGCCTTTCTGCACAGTCGAGGGCCATGGCAAACGACGCTACGGCAATCTCGAACGCGAGTAACGAACTCAACGCGGCAATTCGGACCGGTACGGCTAACCTCGGTCAGGCTCAGACCGATCTGGGGCAGAACGCGCTGCCGAAGGCTTCGAGCGCGCTTGACTCCTTTGCCGCCGTTTCGGGCGATTTGACCGGCATTGTATCGGGTATGACCCCCACGATAGCGAGCGCGCGCGGCACGCTGGCGCAGCTCGACGCCACGCTCAAGCAGGCAAAGACCACGCTGTCCCAAACCGATGCCTCCCTTGCCAAGGTTCAGGACAAGCTCGCGACCGCCGCTAATGACATTGCGGCGCTGCAGACCTCTGAGTCTATGGGCGAGTTAGCCGACCTCATGGACGTCGACGTCAATGACGTGGCAGATTTCATGGCATCTCCGGTTGAGCTGACGTCCAAGTCAATCTATCCGGTCAAGAGCTTTGGCTCGGGCATCGCGCCCTTCTACACCAATCTGGCGCTGTGGGTAGGCGGCTATGTGCTCATCGCTATCTACAAGCTCGAGGTCGACCGCGAGGGCATCGGTAGCTTTACGGCGCGTCAGGGCTACTTTGGCCGCTGGCTGCTGATGGTGATCCTGGGTGCGTTCCAGGCCATCATCGTTACGGTGGGCGATTTGGTGATTGGCGTGCAGTGCGTCAACCCGCTGCTGTTCGTGCTGGGCGGCATCGCTATCTCGTTCACCTACGTCAACATCATCTATGCGCTGTCCACCACCTTTAAGCATATCGGTAAAGCCATTGGCGTCATCCTCGTCATTGTGCAGATCCCCGGCTCGTCGGGCATGTATCCCATCGAGATGATGCCCGGCTTCTTCCAGTGGCTGCATCCGCTGCTGCCCTTTACCTACGGCATCAATCTGCTGCGCGAGACGGTCGGCGGCATGTACTCGTTCAACTACCTGTTCAACCTGTGCATCCTGGGCGTGTTCTTGATCGTGGCGCTCTTTATCGGTCTGCAGCTGCGCCCGTTGCTGCTCAACCTCAATCTGCTCTTTGATAAGCAGCTTTCCACGACGGGCCTCATGATCTGCGAGTCCAACGACCTGCCGCGCCAGCGCTATTCGCTGCGCACGGCCATGCGCGTCATGCTCGATTCGGATTCGTACCGTCGCGAGCTGCTCGATCATGCCGTGGCGTTTGAGCATCGCTACCCGTACTACATCAAGGGCGGTTTTGCTGCCGTGGTAGGCGTGCAGGTCCTGCTCTTTGTGCTCTCGACGGTGCTCGATATCGACAATAACGGCAAGATCATCCTGCTCGTTATCTGGATCATTTCGGTTATCGCCATCTGTGGCTGGCTCATCAACATCGAGTACATCCGTGCGAGCCTCAATACCCAGATGCGTATCTCGGCGCTTTCGGACGAGGACCTTCGCCGCGAGATGCGCGAGCACACGGCCGCCATCCCTGCTGCCCGTCGCATGTTTGGTCTCAACGCCAGCGAGCGGGGCACCAAGGACAGCGAACAGCCCACGAGCCGTCTGCCGCATATCGGTGCGCATCGTAAGGCTCAAGATGCCGGCAACGTTGACAACGTAAGCGGAAACGACGGGGACACCACCCCGCTTGGCAAGCACTCCAAAGGAGGTGAGGCATAAATGAAGAACATCCTGCATCTGTTTAAGCGCGATGTCCAAAACGTGTCTCGCTCCGTGATCGGCTTGGTTGTCGTGATGGGCCTCATTATCGTACCGTGTCTGTACGCGTGGTTTAACATCGCCGGCAGCTGGGATCCGTACGGCAACACCGGCAATCTTAAGATCGCCGTGGTCAACACCGATGAGGGTTACGAGAGCGATTTGATCCCCGTCGAGGTTAACGTGGGCGAAAACGTGACCGCCACCCTACGCGGCAACGAGAGCTTCGATTGGGTTGTGCTCAACAATCGCGAAAAGGCTATCGAGGGCGTTAAGTCGGGCGCGTACTATGCTGCCGTCGTTATCCCCAAAACGTTTAGCGCTGACATGATGACGCTTTTCTCGACCGACGTGAAGCATGCCGATATCGAGTTCTACGAGAATCAGAAGGCCAACGCCATTGCGCAGATCGTGACCGAGAAGGGTTCGAGCGCCGTCCAGAGTCAGGTCAACGAGACCTTTACCGAAACCATTACGACTATCGGTCTTAAAACCGTGTCCAGCCTGCTCGACTATATGAGCACCGACCAAGTAAGCAACTTTATCGCCAACCTGTCCTCGACGCTTGGCGATTCGGTCCAGGACTTGCAGGACATTCAGGCCAGCGCAACGTCACTTGCGGGCATTTTAAGCTCCACGGCCGATTCACTGACGTCGGCGGGCGGCATGCTCAAGCAGTCCGGATCGACCGAGGAGTCGGTGAAGCAGCTCATGCAGCATGCTGAGAGCGGTATTGCCGATTCCGAGCAAGCGCTCAAGTCCGCCAGCGATGCGATCGATGCTGCTATTGATGGGAGCGCAGGTTCGTTCGATAACGTTTCTACCGAGCTCGCAAAGGCATTCGACGCTGCAAACAAGCACGTCGATCTTACGGTGTCTCAGCTCAACGATGGCGCAGCGTCACTCAATAAACGTGCCGACGAGATTGATGGCACGGCGAATGAGCTCCGTAGTCTTGCTGGCCAGGTGAGTAACGATAAGCTCAAGGCAGGGCTTGAGGACGCGGCTGCCGAGCTTGACAAAACCGCGACGGAGTACCGCAACAATGCCAATGAGCTGACGAATATCGCGACGTCGCTCACGAAGAGTATGGCAGAGGTTAACAAATCGCGTGCCGAGGTCGATCAGGCAATCGCGGATGCCAAGGCTGGTATCTCGGGCGCCAAGATTGACTACGACTCTACGTTTTCGGTCAAGGCCAAAGAACTCAAGAAGACTATTTCGGGCGTTTTGGACTCGCTTGATGGCATCTCGGGCGACCTGGATAGCGCCGTAGACGGCCTGACCGCTGCTTCCGGTTCGCTGGCAAAGGGCCTCTCCAAGGCTGCAAAGCTGGTCAACAAGGCTTCCGATCAGCTGGGCGAGGCGTCGGACAAGATCAGCGCGTTTAAGGACGAGCTCGACGGCGCCTTGATGTCGGATGACCTCGCTACGATCAAGACGATGATCGGCAATGATCCCGAGGGTCTGGCCGTGTCGCTTTCCGGCCCCGTCGCGCTCGACCGCAAGCCGGTCTATCCGATCCGCAACTACGGTTCGGCCATGGCACCGTTCTACACGATTCTGTCGCTCTGGGTCGGCTCGATCGTACTGGCAGCCATGATGAAGGTTTCGGTTGACGATGAGCTTATCAACGAGCTCATCCCCGTGCGCCTGCACGAGATCTACTTGGGTCGCTACCTGTTCTTTGGCGGTCTGGCTCTGCTGCAGGCAACACTCGTGTGTGCGGGCGACATTCTGTTCTTTGGTATTCAGTGCGACGACCCGCTGCAGTTTGTGCTGGCGGGCTGGGTCGCGAGTCTCGTGTTCTCCAATATCGTCTACACGCTTACGGTATCGTTTGGAGATATCGGCAAGGCCCTCGCCGTCGTGCTGCTGGTCATGCAGGTCGGCGGTTCGGGCGGTACGTTCCCCATCGAGATGACCGGCCCCGTGTTCCAGGCGATCTACCCGTTCCTGCCGTTTACTCACGGCATCAACGCCATGCACGCCGCCATGGCCGGTGCCTACCATATGGAGTACTGGATTGAGCTGGGTATCTTGGCGAGCTACCTGATTCCGTCGCTGGCCCTGGGCGTCGTCTTCCGCCGCCCGGTCATCAAAGCCAACGACTGGATTATCGAAAAGCTGGAATCAACCAAGCTAATTTAGTGCGGCAACGTTAACACTGATGCAGCACTAATGTCAGCGAGCGAGTCGCATTTGCGCCAAGGTGACGTGAAATGAAAGGGCGCTGACCTTCTGGTCGCGCCCTTGAAATTGAACGTCAGATTGGCGTGAATGCGGCTCGCGCAGCGTCGGCCGGTCCGCCGTTCGGCAGAACGGCGGAACAAGACGCTTTAGCGTAGTGAATTGCGTGGGCTGCTTGGTTGTTGCTACAGTAGCGGGGCGTGCCGGGGGTCCGGTGCGCCCCGTTTTTATTTGACCATGAGGCGGCACGCAGCCATACGCGTGCGGACACCACGCCCAGATTGAGTGTGAGGATGTTCCATGGCCCAATACGCTGCCAACGAAATCGAAAACATGCCCGATAGCCCTGTGGCCCGTGAGGATTTGGGCGCGGGCGGTATTCCCAGGGGCGCCGGCGCACGCTCCCCGCTGTTCTGGAAAGTTTTGCTACTTTCGGTGGCGGTCATCTGGGGCTACTCCTTTACCACTATGAAGGACGCACTCGGCACCATTCCGGTGTTCGAGCTGCTCTATGTACGCTTTCTGCCTGCAGCGTTGGTCATGTTTGCCGTCTTCCACAAGCGCATCACTGCACATTTCAACGCTCGCAATCTGATCGTTGGCCTGAGTATGGGCGTGCTCATGTGGGCGGCCTATGCGTTGCAGACGGTCGGTCTGGCATATACTACGGCGGGCAAGAATGCTTTTTTGACGGGCACGTATTGCATCCTCGTGCCGTTCGCGAGCTATTTTCTGAGCGGAGAAAAACTCACCCGCTATAACCTGGGCGCGGCACTGCTGTGCTTGGCGGGCATTGGCTTGGTGGCGCTCGATAGCGTCGAGTTCAACATCGGTGACGTCATTACGCTGGCAGGCGCGGTCTTCTTCGCCATCCAGATGGCGGTGACCGCCAAGTACGGTCGCAAAATGGACATCAACGTTATCACGTTTTGGATGTTTGTGGGCAACGGCGTGCTGAGCCTGGTCTCGTCGCTGCTATTCGAGACCCAGGCGCCTCTGTCCGTGTGGACGCCGAACTTTATCGGTGTGATGGCGTTTCTCTCGGTGGGCTGCACATGCGTGGCTCTGCTCATCCAAAACGTCGGCCTGGCGCATGTCCCGGCTTCGACGGGCTCGCTGCTCCTTTCGATGGAGTCGCCTTCGGGCGTGTTGTTTTCGGTGCTGCTGATGGGGGAGGCGCTCACCTCGCGCCTGCTCGCCGGCTTCGTGCTTATCTTCCTGTCGATTATCTTGAGTGAGACTCACTTCGATTTTTTGCGCAAAAAGCCGCGCCCGCAATTGTAAACAACTTGTTGCGCCGCCCTCCCAGGGCGGCATTTTTTATGCGTCGCCCTTAAAGTTGTACCTTGCACTTTATGCTATCAAAGTGCTTGCTGCAAAAACGTTACTGGAGGGCATCTATGGCACCAGCTTTGTCCGATTTTCAACCGCAACCAGCGCCCAAGGCTACCGCAGCGGCGCAGGCCGCTATCGGTGACGGTCTTGTTGCAGAAGCTCAGACTTTTGCAGACGAGCTTGCTGTGTGGCGACACGATCTACACCAGATGCCCGAGCTGGGTAACAACCTTCCGCAGACGTCCGCCTTTATCCAGGCGCGTCTGGACGAGATGGATATTCCCTATGCCGTGCTTGTTGACGGCTCCTGTGTCGTTGGCCTTATCGGTGCCGGCGCGGCAGCTGCTGCTCGGGGTAACGGTACGTGCACGGACAAGCAGGCCGGTACGGTCATCATGCTCCGCGGCGACATGGATGCCCTGCCCGTTGCCGAGGAATCCGGCGAGCCCTTTGCATCCACCAATGGCTGCATGCATGCTTGCGGTCACGATATGCACGCGACGGCGCTGCTTGGTGCGGCTCGTATGCTCAAGGCCCGCGAGTCCGAGCTTCTCGACGCCAACGCCACGGTTAAGTTGCTGTTCCAGCCGGGCGAGGAAACCTTTGAGGGTGCCCGTGCCGCCATCGTCGACGGTCTGCTGCAGAACCCACGCCCCCAGGCGGCTTTTGCCATGCATGTTAACAGCCAATCGCCGCTCGGCCTGGTGCTCTATGGGAGTCCGGCGCTTTCGGGCGTGTACGGTTTCCGCATCACGCTGCAGGGCAAGGGCGGCCATGGCTCGAGCCCCGAGATCTGCATCGACCCCATCACGGCCGGCGTCCATGTGCACCTGGCGCTTCAGGAGCTTATCGCTCGCGAAGTGCCGGCGGCCAAGGAGGTCGCACTGACCGTGGGTAAGTTTGCCGGTGGTCAAGCGGCCAACGTCATCCCAGATACCTGCGTGCTCGAAGGCACGCTGCGCGGCTTTGACGTTGAGCTCATGGAGCACCTCAAGGAGCGTATCGCCGAGGTCGTCAACGGCGTGGCCGCAACGTATCGCACGCCGGCCACCATCGAGACGCTCTCGGATGTTCCCCCGCTCGTGCTCGATGACGACGTGACCCAGGCTTCGCTTGGCTACGTGGGTGCGACGCTGCCCAAGGCCGCCTTCTTGCCGCTGTTCCATGCCATGGCGAGCGAGGACTTTGCGCTTATCTCGAGTGAGATCCCGAGTGCGTACTTTACCGTGGGCGCTGCCGTGACTGATACGGACGAGCATTTTGCTCAGCATCATCCCAAGGCACGTTTTAGCGATGCCGAGCTTCCCCTTGGCGCCGCGGCTTATGCCGCCGTCGCTTTGGGCTACATCGCCGACCACCGGTAGCACCCAATCTTGCTACTCGTTTGTTTAAGATGGTCGGCGGCACCGTGGGCGCCATCGTTTCGGGTGTGCTGTCCGATGCCACGGGCTCTTTTGCGAGCACCTGGATTGTCTGCTTGGTGTGCTCGGTGGCTATGTTGGTGTTTCTGCTGGCGTCTGAGCCCATCGCCGCCAAGCTGCGTGCAAGCGTGGCGGGGGGAGTAGACGTCCGTCGCTCTTTTCTGTTTGCCCCGTTCTGTTTGTGGCCGCCCTGGAAGCCGAATGGATGCTCGTACCATCATTCGGTTTCCAAGGCGGTCACGGGCCTACGAAATGATCCGTTTTCCTCCGTCCCCAAGGGATCACGTGATCCGAAGGGGACGGAGGAAAACGGGTCACAAACAGCGGCGGCGCATCTGGCCGAACGAGTCCCCATACCCTCGTTCGGTCAGACGCGCCGCCGCGTTGCTGCTTTGTGCCGTATAATGTCCACTATCTATGACGCGATACAAAAGAAAGGTGTTTGCCCATGCAGGCACAGAAGGCGGAGGGAACCCGCGACCTTATCGGCGCCGAGATGCGCGCCTGGCAAAAGATGCAGCAGATTGCGGCCAGCGTATTCGAGCCGTTTGGCTTTAAGCCCATCGAGACGCCCGCGATCGAGCAGGTGGACGTGTTTGTCCACGGCATCGGCCAGTCGACCGACGTCGTGCGCAAGGAGATGTTCCGCGTGTTTAGCGGCGCCAACCTGGAGCGCGTCTTTACCGAAGGCACCGATACCAAGCTTAAGCCCAAGCAGCGCCTGGCGCTTCGTCCCGAGGGCACGGCCGGTGTGGTGCGCGCCGTCGTGGAGAACAACCTGGTGCCCCAGGGCTCCACGCCGTTTAAGGCTTACTACGCCGAGGCCATGTTCCGCGGCGAGCGTCCCCAGAAGGGCCGCCTGCGCCAGTTCCATCAGGTGGGCATCGAGTGGCTCGGCGCTCCCGATCCGGCGGCAGACGCCGAGTGCATCATCATGCTCATGGAGTTCTACAAGCGTCTGGGCTTCGATCTTTCCAAGCTCCGTCTGCTCATTAACTCGATGGGCGATCCCCAGTGCCGTCCGGCCTATCGCGAGCAGGTTAAGCAGTTCATTCTCGACCACGCCGACGAGATGTG
Source organism: uncultured Collinsella sp. (assembly GCA_947507155.1). Taxonomy (GTDB): domain Bacteria; phylum Actinomycetota; class Coriobacteriia; order Coriobacteriales; family Coriobacteriaceae; genus Collinsella. Next base: position 31,194 of record CANNOC010000001.1, read on the forward strand.
CGACGAGTGCCGCGAGCGCGCCGAGCTTAACCCGCTGCGCGCCTTCGACTGCAAGAACGACCATTGCCGCGAGATCATGGCCGAGGCTCCGCTGATGGGTGACAACCTGTGCGACGAGTGCCGCGAGCACTACGAGCAGGTCAAGCGCTATCTGGATGCCGCCGGTATCGAGTATGTCGAGGATCCCACCTTGGTGCGCGGCCTGGACTACTACACCCGTACCGTCTTTGAGGTCGAGGCCCCTGGCGTCGGCGTCGGCTCCATCGGCGGCGGCGGTCGCTACGACGGCCTGGTCGAGCTCGAGGGCGGCAAGCCTACGGCCGGCGTCGGCTTCGCCGTCGGTTTTGAGCGCGCCCTGCTGGCCCTACAGGCCTTTGGCGGCGACCTGGGTGCCGATGAGGCCCCGTGCGTCTACGTCGCCAACGCCGGCAAGGAGTTGCGCCAGAACGTCTTCGCCATTACGCAGGAGCTTCGCGCCGCAGGTATCGTGACCGAGGCCGACTACCAGGGCCGTTCGCTCAAGGCTCAGTTTAAGCAGGCCGACAAGGTGGGCGCCAAGCTCATTTTGGTCTTGGGCGGCGACGAGCTTGCCGCCGGCAAGGTCAAGGTGCGCGACATGCAGAGCCATGACGAGGTTCTCGTCGATCTGGCCAATGTGGTCGAGGCGGTTCGCGAGCGCCTGTAGCGCATCTTTTTGAGCTGCGGGCCTGCTAACGTGCCCTGCTCGCGGCGAGCGATTGTTACGGGGGTGTTTCGCTTTTATGCGGAATGCCCCCGTTTACGTATGCCGCCCACCGAGAAATACGACCATTTAGGGCAAAAACCTTTGCAATGCAGAAAATACTTTTGTGTGGTAAAGCGCAATCAGTGTCGAAAGTATTTCTCAAGCGCCTATAATGAATACCGCATGTTACGTGCATAGAAGGAGGAATGGGAGGAAACGTGGCTGAGAACCTAAGCAACCAGTCTGTACCCGAAGCCGCGGCGCGCGTCGCTGCCGTGGTCAACCGCCTCGTTAACCGAATCGGCTCGAATGCCGAGTCCAGGGAGCGTCTCGCCGAGATCGAGATCCCCGAGGAGCTGCGCGACAATCTGGCGCTGTTCTTGCGCCTGGAGCGCCGTGTGCTTAGCGAGTATGATCCCGAGATCGCGGACCTGTTCGACAAGATTTTGACAGCCGAGATTGTGGTCAATGCCGGCAACCCCGGTACCTGCGCTGCCGACGAAGCCGTCGACGAGCAGGGCGTGCCCACCGCCGACGAGCCCACTGCCGTGGCATTTCGTGAGGTCGTCGATTTGATCGACAGCCTGCCGCTCGATAAGCAGCAGGTCATCGTTCGCGCCTTTACGAGCTTTTTCCATCTGGCAAACCTGTCGGAGGAGAACTACCGTGTGGCGCAGCTGCGCGAGCGCGAGGCCGGTGCGTCGACCGATACCGAGGTCGATCCCGCCAACGAGCTCACCGTCGCCTATCACCAGCTGGTGAATGAGCTGGGCGTCGAGGGCGCCAACGAGCTGCTCGGCAAGCTCGAGTTCCACCCTGTCTTTACCGCGCATCCCACCGAGGCCCGTCGTAAGGCCGTCGAGGGCAAGATTCGCCGTATCTCTAACCTGCTGGAGGAGCGTCCGCGTCTGGGCGGCTCCGACCTGGTGGAGAACGAGCGCCATATGCTGCAGGAGATCGACGCCCTGGTGCGTACGAGCCCCATCGCGCTCAAGAAGCCCACGCCGGTCGAGGAAGCCGATACCATCATCGACATCTTCGATAACACGCTGTTCGACGTCATCCCCGTCATCTATCGTCGCTTTGACGACTGGGTGCTGGGCGACAAGGCCGGTACCGTGCCGCCGCTGTGCCCGGCGTTCTTCCATCCCGGCAGCTGGATCGGTTCCGACCGCGACGGTAACCCCAACGTCACCGCCAAGGTGAGCCGTGAGGTTGCCGCCAAGTACTTCACCCACATGGTGCTCAAGCTCGAGGACAAGTGCCGCCACATTGGCCGCAACCTCACGCTCGAGGCCACCTACAGCAAGCCGTCTGCCGAGCTCATCAACCTGTGGAACCATCAGGTCGAGATGAGCCCTCGGTACACGGCCCGCGCCGAGCTGATCTCCGAGCACGAGCCGCATCGCGCCGTCATGCTTGTCATGGCCGACCGTCTGAACGCCACCGTGCGCCGTATCACCGACACCATGTACCACAGCGCCGACGAGTTCCTGGATGACCTGCGCGTCGTCCAGCGTTCGCTGGCCGCCTGCGGTGCCGTCCGTGCCGCCTACGGCCCGGTCCAGACCATCATCTGGCAAGTCGAGTCCTTCGGCTTCCATATGGTCGAGATGGAGTTCCGTCAGCACTCCGTGGTGCATGCCCGCGCCCTCAAGGATATCCACGAGAACGGTATCCATGGCGACCTGCAGCCCATGACGCGCGAAGTCATCGATACCTTCCGTGCTATCGGCTCCATCCAAAAGCGCTACGGCAAGAAGATGGCGCACCGCTACATCATCTCGTTTACCAAGAGCGCCCAGCATGTGGCCGACGTCTTTGAGCTTGCCCACCTGTCCTTTGCACACGAGGAGGATGTCCCCGAGCTCGACGTGATCCCGCTGTTCGAGCAGCTCGAGGACCTCGAGGGCTGCGTCGACGTGCTCGATCAGATGCTTACGCTGCCTGTGGTGCAAAAGCGCCTTGCCCAGACCAACCGCCGCATGGAGGTCATGCTGGGCTATTCCGACTCCTCCAAGGATGCCGGTCCTACCACGGCCATGCTCGCGCTGCACTCCGCGCAGGAGCGCATTGCCAAGTGGGCCGAGAAGAACGATATCGACCTGGTGCTCATGCACGGTCGCGGCGGTGCCGTGGGCCGTGGCGGCGGCCCGGCCAACAAGGCCGTGCTGGCGCAGCCCAAGGGTTCGGTCAACTGCTTCTTTAAGCTCACCGAGCAGGGCGAGGTCATCTTTGCCCGTTACGGCAACCGCACGCTGGCTCAGCGCCATGTTGAGTCCGTTGCCGCCGCAACGCTTTTGCAGTCGGCCCCGAGTGTCGAGAAGACCAACACCGAGACCACGCAGAAGTTCTGGGATATGGCCGAGAAGCTTAACGCCGCAAGCCACGAGCGCTATCTGGACCTGCTGAACACCGAGGACTTTACACCGTGGTTCTCGACCGTGACGCCGCTGACCGAGGTCGGTCTGCTGCCGATTGGCTCGCGTCCCGCCAAGCGCGGCTTGGGCGCCAAGTCGCTCGACGACCTGCGTACCATTCCGTGGATCTTCAGCTGGAGCCAGGCGCGCATTAACCTGGCCGCTTGGTACGGCCTGGGCACCGCCTGCGAGCAGCTGGGCGACCTTGACCAGCTCAAGGCTGCCTACCAGGAGTGGCCGTTCTTCCGCACCTTTATCGACAACATCGAGATGTCGATCGCCAAGACCGACCAGCGCATCGCCAAGATGTATCTGCACCTGGGCGATCGCCAGGATCTGTCCGAGAAGGTCTTCACCGAGATGCAGCTCACGCGTAAGTGGGTCCTTGCCATCGTCGGTGACGAGTGGCCGCTGCAGCGCCGCCGCGTGCTCGGCTGCGCTGTCCGCGTGCGCAACCCCTACGTCGACGCCCTGTCCATCGCCCAGGTCCGCGCCCTTCGCGAGGTGCGTATGAACCAGGACGAGATGGCCGAGGAGAAGAAGGCCGAGTACATGAGCCTGATTCTTTCGACTGTGACCGGCGTCTCGGCAGGATTGCAGAACACGGGGTAATCGATAGCCCTGTGGCTCTCACCGGGACCCGATGGGTTTCCCTCTGAATGCGTCCTCGCACTTGAAGCCCCCTTATCCTACTCCTTCGGAGCTGCGGATAAGGGGGCTTCGTGCTGCGGAATGCATTCAGAGGGAAACCCGTCGGGTCCCTTCGTCCTCGGTCTTCAGGGATTAAAGCTGAGGAGAAGAATGATGCATTGGGCGCTTCGCACCTTACAGCTGTGACGGCCGCGGTCCCGTTTGGGATCACGGCCGTTTTGTTGTGGGTCAAATATGAACGTTGTGTTAATGAGTCGGTGGACGGTGGAGTTTTTCGGTGAGCGGCGTATCCTTCCAACGGTTTATCTAGTGTGTCAGTTGAAAGGAAGAGGGCGCTCGTCATTGTTTGAATGTGAACTGCCGTTTGACCACAAGACGTTGCATCTGGAGCTTGAGGATAAGAACTTCGCGGGTGTGATGGAAGGTCATCAAAACGAGTTTAAAACCACGAAATCGCAGGAAGAGCTGGTGGAGGAGTCGCTTGCCAACCCTTATGGCTCGCCTTCGCTCGAGGAGCTTTGCGCTGGCAAGAAGGATATTGTCATTATTAGCTCCGACCATACGCGCCCCGTTCCCTCGCGTGTGACGATGCCTATTCTGCTGCATCACATCCATTCCGCTGCGCCCGAGGCTCGCGTGCGTATTTTGGTTGCTACGGGTATGCATCGTCCGTCGACGCACGAGGAGCTCGTCAACAAGTACGGCGAGGAAATTGTTGCCAACGAGGAAATCGTTATGCACGTCGCGACTGACGACAGCATGATGAAAAAGATCGGCACCCTGCCTTCTGGTGGCGAGTGCATCATCAATAAGATTGCCGTCGATTGCGATCTGCTGCTTGCCGAGGGCTTTATTGAGCCGCACTTCTTTGCTGGTTTCTCCGGCAGCCGCAAGTCCGTCCTGCCTGGCATCGCCAGCTACAAGACCATCATGTACAACCACAACGGCCAGTTTGTGAACGATTCCCATTCGCGTGCCGGCAACCTGTGCCATAACCACGTGAGCGAGGACATGTTTGCCGCTGCCGAGATGGCTCACCTTGCCTTTGTGCTGAACGTGGTGCTCAACGGCAAGCACGAGGTCATTGGCTCCTTCGCCGGCGACATCCACAAGGCACACGAGGCCGGCTGCGAGTTCGTAAAGAGCCTTGCCGGCGTTGAGCCCGTCGAGTGCGAGATTGCCATCACCACCAACGGCGGCTACCCGCTCGACCAGAACATCTACCAGGCCGTGAAGGGCATGTGCTCTGCCGAGGCCACGCTTCCCGAGGGCGGTGTGATTATCGACGTTGCCGGTTGTGCCGACGGTCACGGTGGCGAGGGCTTCTATCACAACATCGCCGACAACGATCCGGCAGAGTTTGAGCGTGCCTGCATCGATCGTCCCAAGGACGAGACCCTGCCCGATCAGTGGACGAGCCAGATTTTCGCCCGCATCCTGGCACATCACCCTGTGATCATGGTTACCGACCTGTGCGATCACCAGATGATTAAGGATATGCACATGACGCCGGTCAACACCCTCGAGGAGGCGCTCAAGCTCGCCTTTGAGATGAAGGGTGCCGATGCCAAGGTGGCCGTCATTCCCGATGGCCTGGGCGTTGTCGTCGCTCAGCACTAGCGCGCGGCCTAAACGAATCGTTTATAACCGACAAGAAAGATAAGGTTTTATGCTTACCAAACTCCTCTGCGAATTCGGCGCAACGGCCCTCATGATCATCTTTGGCGTGGGCGTGCACTGCGATACCGTGCTTAAGGGCACCAAGTATCAGGGCTCCGGCCACATGTTTGCCATCACCACCTGGTCTTTTGGCATCTCGGTCGCTCTGTTTATCTTTGGCGGCGCCGTGTGCATGAACCCCGCCATGGTGCTTGCCCAGTGCATCGTAGGCCTGGTGCCGTGGAGCAGCTGCATTCCCTTCATGATTGCCGATATGCTCGGCGGCTTTGCGGGCGCCGTGATCGCGTGGTTGATGTATGCCGATGAGTTCAAGGCTTCCGATGGCGTCGTCGACCCCATTGCCCAGCGCAACATCTTCTCGACCAACCCCACCACCGAGGGTACGAACTACGCCCGTAACTTCTTCTGCGAGGCTATCTGCACCTTTGTGTTCATCAGCGCCATCCTCGCTGCCGCTAACCGCGCCGGCGAGAACGTTCTGATGCTCGCCATCTGCGTCGGCCTGATCGTTTGGGCCGTTGGCATGGGCATGGGCGGCATCACCGGCTTCGCCATGAACCAGGCTCGTGACCTTGGTCCTCGCATGGCCTATCAGGTGCTGCCGATCAAGAACAAGGCTGACAACAACTGGAAGTACGGCCTGCTCGTTCCTGGCATCGCTCCGTTTGTCGGCGCTGCTCTGGCTGCGCTGTTTGTGCATGGTTTCTTGGGCATGTTCTAGTCTGAGGCTACATAGGTTGTCCGCCGTCCGCATGGGGTAACTTCCCAGCGCGTCCTCGGACATGAAAGAACCCCCGCTGCGCACTTCGTGCGGCGGGGGTTCTTTCGTCCTGCGGAGTGCGCTGGGAAGTTACCCCATGCGGACGGCTGCGGGGTCTTTGCTGCGCTCGAGCAAGCAAACCAACATATATATCTGAATTTGGATGGGAGGGGCTTGTTGCTGGTGGGGGCGTTGAGGCGCGAGTGACACTTTGGGGTGCGCGGAGCCCTGGGTTGGGTCGATGATTTGGGATGAGCTTCTTACTTAGGTGAAGAGGGGCTTTATGGCTGAGAGGTAGTCTTTGGCTACGTCGGCTTTATCTGCTTGGAAATTGTGCCAGGCCCACCATTGGACCATTCCTACAAAGCTTGAGGCTATGTGGTGTAGTAGGAAGCTTCGGTCCATGGTGCCGGCGGGGCCTGAGGGGTCGACGGGCACGGTTTCGGCTGCTCGTGACATGATGGTCTTGCGTAAGCAGTCGGCGAAGACGCGTGAGCCGGCGCCGGCTACCAGTGCCCGTACACCCTGCCGACGATTCCAGAGGTTGTTGAGGATATGCTCGACCTGTACGAGTGGGTCATCGAGGGGCGTACCGTCATCGTCGAGGGCATGGGTGCAGATATCGCGAACGAGCTCAGCGAGCAGGTCATCTTTGCTTTTGAAGAGGCCGTAGAACGTGGCCCGACCTACGTGGGCGCGAGCGATGATGTCGCCGACGGTGATCTTGCCGTAATCTTCCTCGCACAGGAGCTCGGAGAACGCCGCAACGATGGCGGCACGGCTTTTTGCCTTGCGGGCATCCATGGCTATGCGTCCGCGTGAACGAGCAGGCAGCGGAGCGTACCGGAGCAACCTTCGTAGGGGCGTTTGCCGGCGCCGTAGCCGACGGCTTCGATGCGGTAGCGTGAGGGCAGTTGGTCGGACGTGCGCAGCGCGGTGACGATGGCGGCGCCCGTCGGCGTCACGAGCTCGCCGGCGACCGGTGCAGGCGTGAGGGCGATATTGCCCGTCTGGCACAGGTTGACGACAGCGGGGACGGGAATGGGCATGAGGCCGTGGGCACAGTGGATGGTGCCGTGACCCTCGGAGAGCGACTCGACCACGATGTCCTCAATACCAAGGTCGTCGAGGCAGATGGCGACAGAGCAGACGTCGACGATGGAGTCGACGGCGCCCACCTCGTGAAACAGGACGGTGTCGGGCGTTTTGCCGTGAGCCTTTGCCTCGGCATCGGCGAGTACGGAAAAAATGGCGAGGGCACGACGCTTGGCACCATCGCTTAGCCGTGAGCCATCGATGATGGCGGTGACATCCGTCAAAGAACGGTGGTGATGGTGGTGGGCGTGATGGTGACCCTCATGGTCATGCTCGTGGCAGTGCTCGTGTTCGTGCTCGCCATGGTCATGATGGTGGTGCTCATGCTCGTGCGTGTGCTCGGCAGCTGCTTCGTTGCCGTAGAGCCAGGCCATGTCGTGATCGTGGTTCTCGAGCTCCTCTGCAAGCTGGACGTCGAAATCGCAGGCGTCGATGCCATGCTTGTATGCACGCGTGACGGCGATCGAAAAGCCGTCGACCGGCAGCGTGGCGAGCTGTTCGCGCAGGTGTTCCTCGCTGGCGCCCAGGTCGAGCAGGGCCGCGACGGTCATATCGCCGCTGATGCCCGAGGTGCCGTCGATGATAAGCGTATGCTGATGGTTGGACATGGAATGCTCCTTAACGGGCGCGGGGTGTGCCGGCGCTCAGATGATTGATAAGACTTGCCTGGTATGCGGCACCAAAGCCATTGTCGATATTGACGACCGAAACGCCGCTGGCGCAGGAGTTGAGCATGGCGAGCAGCGCGGCTACGCCACCAAAGCTCGCGCCGTAACCCACGCTGGTGGGAACGGCGATGACCGGACAGCTCACCAGGCCGCCGACAACGCTCGCCAGTGCGCCCTCCATGCCGGCGATGGCGATGACCACCTGCGCCCGGGCAAGTTCCTCGGCATGCGCGAGCAGACGGTGCAGGCCGGCGACACCCACGTCGTAGAGGCGGTCGACCTCGTTGCCATAGAACTCGGCCGTCAACGCGGCCTCCTCGGCGACGGGTAAGTCGCTCGTACCGGCGCAGGCGACGACGATGCGTCCATTGCCGGTAGGGGAGGGCTTGCCTCCTACGAGGGCGAGCTGTGCGTCCGGGACATATCCCAGGTCGATGCCGTTGTCGAGGAGTTCCGAGGTGCGGGCTGCCTTTTCGGCGTCCAGGCGCGTGACCAGGATGCGCTCCTGGCCGGCATCGTGCAGCGCTTCGATAATGGCGGCAATCTGCTCGGCGGTTTTACCGGCGCCGTAGACGACCTCGCCGGCTCCCTGGCGCACTCCGCGCGAAAGATCGAGCTGCGCAAAGCCCAGATCGGCGGTTGGCGCCGTCTGGATGCGCGTGAGGGCGACTGCCGGGGTGACTGCTCCGCCGGCAACATCGCTCAGCAACTGCTCAAGATCTCGCTTATCCATATATGTTCCCTTCGACGGCGCAAAGTCTAGCACTCAAAAGGTATGTTTCCGAACACTAAGACAAAATTGTTCGGAAACTATAGGACAGACTGATTCAATTGTTGGGCGAACTTGCTAGTCGCGCAGGATGATGTCCATGGCGAGCATCAGGTTGCGCTCGTCGATGGCAAACGGGGCGGCTTCGCGCGTCTTGGGCTTGGCGCAAAACGCGATGCCCGTACCCGCGGCCTGAATCATGGGGATGTCGTTGGCGCCGTCGCCGATTGCCACGGTGTGTGCCATATCGACGCCGCACTCAACCGCCCAATCCAGCAGCTGGATGAGCTTGGATTCCTTGGTCACAATGTCTGTCGCCAGCTTGCCGGTGAGCTTGCCGTCCACGACCTCCAGGCGGTTAGCGAGGCAAAAGTCGATGCCCGCGGCGGCCACGATCTTGTCGGCGACCTCGTGAAAGCCGCCGCTTACCACGCCGACCTTCCAGCCCTTGCTGTGTGCCGAGCGCACAAGCTCTAGCGCGCCGGGGGTAAATGTCACGCGCTCAAAGGTGCGCTCGAATACGCTCTCGTCCAGGCCGGTGAGCAGCCCCACGCGTTCCTCGAGTGCTTGCTTAAAGTCGAGCTCGCCGCGCATGGCGCGCTCGGTGATCTGTGCCACCTGCTCGCCCACGCCGGCCTCTTCGCCCAACAGGTCGATGACCTCTTGGTTGATGAGCGTGGAGTCGATATCCATAACGATGAGGCGTGCGGTCATGACGGGCCTTTCCGAGTGCAGTTGTATTGGGGCACATTGTCGCACGCGGCGCGCCTTGGCGACGGCCAGGCCGCGTCAATTGTTTCGTCTCCGTCAAGTCTTTGGGCAAGAGCTACTTTTTCGCGGCACATCGACGCGGGTGCGATAAGATAGAACGCCATGTCTGGCTGCGCGGTTTACGCAGGCTGGGCAAATCTGTACGACGCCGCCCGGAACGACACGGGGCGGCACAGATCCATAAAGGAGGATCACTGGTATGAGCCAGACCCGTCCCATCGATGAGCATTCCATGCACACCCGTACCTGCGGCGAGCTTCGCTTCGAGAACGTGGGCGAAGAGGTCACCCTCACCGGTTGGGTGAGCCGTCGTCGCGATCACGGCGGCCTTATCTTCTGCGACCTTCGCGACCGCGAGGGCATCACGCAGCTCACCTTCGACCCCGAGCACTCCGACGGCGATGCCTTTAAGATCGCCGAGACTATGCGTCCCGAGTGGCCCATCAAGATTCACGGCGTCGTGCGCGCCCGTGGCGAGGAGACCACCAACACCAAGCTCGCGACCGGCGAGATCGAGGTCCTGACCGACCACGCCGAGGTGCTCAACACGTCCGTCACCCCGCCGTTCCAGATCGAGGACGGCATCGAGACCAGCGAGGACACCCGCCTGCGCTATCGCTATCTGGACCTCCGTCGTCCCGAAATGATGGCCAACCTCAAGCTGCGCTCCGACTTCACCTTTGCCATTCGCGAGGCGCTGCACAACCGTGAGTTCATGGAGGTTGAGACGCCCTCCCTGTTCAAGTCCACGCCCGAGGGCGCCCGCGACTTCATCGTCCCCAGCCGCATCCAGCCGGGTAACTTCTACGCCCTGCCGCAGTCCCCGCAGCTCCTGAAGCAGCTACTCATGGTCGGTGGCGTCGAGCGCTACTATCAGGTTGCCAAGTGCTTCCGCGACGAGGACCTGCGTGCCGACCGTCAGCCCGAGTTCACCCAGGTCGATATCGAGATGTCCTTCGTGGACCAGAACGACGTCATGAGCGCGCTCGAGGAGGTTCTGTCCGATGCCTTCGGCCGCATGGGTGTCGAGATGCCTACGCCGCTGCGTCGCATGGACTACTGGGAGGCCATGGACACCTATGGCTCCGACAAGCCCGATACCCGCTATGGCATGCACTTGGTCGATCTGACCGACATCTTTGCCAACTCCAAGTTCAAGGTCTTTGCGACTGCCGCAAACGAGGAAGGCTCTGTCGTCAAGGCTATCAACGCCAAGGGCGCCGGTGCCTGGGCACGTGCCAAGATCGATAAGCTTGCCGGCGTGGCCTCCACGTTCGGCGCCAAGGGTCTGGCCTGGATCGCTTTCCGTGAGGACGGCTCCATCAACAGCCCCATCGTCAAGTTCTTCTCGGACGAGGAGATGGCGGCTCTGCGCGAGCGCATGGACGTCGAGCCCGGCGACCTTGTGATGTTCGCCGCCGGCCCGCGTCTGCTCTCTGACGAGATCCTGGGCGGCATGCGTTCGCACATGGCCAACGCGCTCGAGATCAAGCGCGAGGGTCACGACTTCCTGTGGGTCGTCAACTTCCCGCTGTTCCACTGGGATGAGGACCGCAAGGCCTATGCAGCCGAGCACCAGCCCTTTACCCTGCCGACCGAGACCGACATCGCCAAGATCGAGGCCGACCCGTTGGCAGCCGGTTCTTGCACCTACGACTTTGTCATGGACGGCTTTGAGGCCGGCGGCGGCGGTATGCGTATCCACAACGCCGAGATGCAGATGTCCATGCTCAAGCTCCTGGGCTTCACCGAGGAGCGCGCCGAGTCTCAGTTTGGCTTCCTCATGGAGGCGCTCAAGTTTGGTGCGCCCCCGATGGGCGGTTTTGCTCTGGGCCTGGACCGCGTGTGCATGCTGCTCACCGGCTCCGACTCCATCCGCGACGTCATGGCGTTCCCCAAGACGGCCAGCGGCTCCGACCTCATGTCGGGCGCCCCGAGTGCCGTTAGTGGCGCTCAGCTCAAGGACGTCAGCCTGCGTCTGATGTAGGCAAGCGGCTACCTATTGCCTGTAACGAGGGAAGGACGCGTGCCTTCCCTCGTTTTTTGTGGGACGGGGGTGCGCGCCGGTAGCGTACAATAACTACCACGTGGCTGGGTTTGCCGGCCGAATGTGCGATGTCGTGGGAGGGGACATGGTCGAGTTTACAAAGACGATTAAAGATCCGTTGGGATTGCATGCCCGCCCGGTTGCGCTGCTTTATGACATTATCGCCAAGCATCGTAGTGACGTGTCGGTTTCGATTGGCAATCGTCATGTCGATGGCCGCGACGTTATAGGGCTCATGGCACTCTGTGGCGAATGTGGCGAGGACATCGTGTTCCGCGTTTCGGGCGTGGATGAGGCCTCCTGTGTCACATCGATCAGAAATCTCTCGCTCTAAGCATGATAGGGCGCGGTAAAGGATGGTCCTTTGCCGCGCCTTTTTGTTTCGTATAGGAAACTTTTTCGAAATCTGAATGGGGACCCTTTCCAAAAAGTTAACCACGTGCTAGTTTACTATAGCGAACATAGACGTGGTTAACTTTTTACGCGTCGATGTTGAGGACGAACTGACGTTAGGAGCAACTCATGTCTTGCGGACCGCAGATGCCGGCCATGCCGCTTTCGATGGTAAAAGCGGGCGAAACCGTGCGCGTGTCTCGTGTAAAGGGCAATGAGGACATGAAACACCACCTCAAGGACCTCGGCTTTGTCGAGGGCAACGAAATCCACGTGGTGAGCTCGAGTGGTGCCAATATCATCGTCACGGTGCTGGGCGCACGCTTTGGCATCGATTCCAAGGTTGCCATGCACATCATGACCGTCGGTTAGTCTGCAGCATTTCATAAAAACCGAAAGGGGGACAAGAGGATGAAGACGTTGGGTGACGTTAAGGTGGGCGAGAGCTCTACCATCGTCAAGCTTCACGGTGAGGGTGCGCTTCGCCGCCACCTTATGGACTTGGGGCTCATCAAGGGCACTTCGTTCAAGGTCGTGAAGGTCGCGCCGCTCGGTGATCCGGTCGAGATCAACGTACGCGGCTACGAGCTTTCCATCCGCAAGGAGGAGGCGGCCGTCGTCGAGGTCCAGTAAGGGCTTGCGACGTATATTTCTGCAGATAAAGTTAGGTTTTTCTAACTTAATGCAGCATCTTTGAAGCACATTATCCAGCCTGCGCGGAGAAAGCAGCGCAGGCACACAAGGAAGAAGGATTGAATGGCGGATTCTCAGATCCATGTCGCGCTGGCGGGTAACCCCAACTGCGGCAAGACCACGCTTTTCAACCTGATCACCGGCGCCAACGGCTACGTTGGCAACTGGCCCGGCGTCACGGTTGAGAAAAAGGAAGCCAAGCTCCTAAGCGACAAGAACGTTACCATCACGGACCTCCCTGGCATCTACTCGCTTTCCCCCTACAGCCCCGAGGAGCAATGCTCGCGCGATTACCTCATGAGCGGCGAGCCCGATGTTGTCGTCCAGGTTGTCGACGCCACCAACCTCGAGCGCAACCTGTACCTGGCGCTTCAGGTTATCGAGACCGGCCTGCCCGTGGTCGTCGCCCTCAACATGGCCGACTTGGTCGAGAAGAACGGCGACAAGATCGACACGGACAAGCTCTCCAAGAAGCTCGGCTGCCCGGTCATGATGATCTCCGCTCTTAAGAACAAGGGCATCACGGAGCTGTTCGAGCAGGTTAAGAAGTCCGCTGCCTCCAAGGGCCAGGTGCCGGAGCACAAGTTCGACTCCTCCATCGAGGATGTCCTGACGCACATCGAGAACAACCTGCCGGCGAGCGTTCCCGCCAACAAGCGCCGCTACTATGCCGTCAAGCTGTTCGAGCGTGATGCGGATGCCTGCAAGCTCATCAACCTCACCAAGGAGAAGGCCGCTCGCGTCGAAGAGCTGGTCGCCCAGTGCGAGCAGGATTGCGATGACGACGCCGAGTCCATCATCACCGGTGAGCGTTACGGCGTTATCGCGCACATCATCGATGAGTGCCTCACCAAGGCTCCGACCAAGATGAGCACCTCCGAGAAGATCGACCGCGTGGTTACCAACCGTATCCTGGGCCTGCCGATCTTTGTCGTCATCATGTTCTGCGTATACTACATCGCCGTTTCCACCCTGGGCGGCACGGTGACCGACTTCACCAATGATCAGCTCTTCGGCACCGACGGCTGGTATGTGCTCGGCCAGGGTCGCGACGCCTACGACGCGGCCGTCGAGGCTGCGGGCGACAATGCCGACTCGGTTGACCCGGCGCAGTACGGCCCCTATGTCCCCGGCATCACCACCGTGGTGCACGACGCCCTTGTGGCGGGCGGCACCGAGGACGGTGGTCTGGTCGATTCGCTTGTCTGTGACGGTATCGTCGGCGGCCTGGGCGCCATCTTCGGCTTTGTGCCGCAGATGTTCCTGCTCTTTGTGATGCTGTCTTTCCTGGAGGACTGCGGCTACATGGCTCGCGTCGCCTTCATCATGGACCGCGTGTTCCGCCGCTTTGGCCTGTCCGGTAAGTCCTTTATCCCCATGCTCGTGTCCTCGGGCTGCGGCGTCCCCGGCGTCATGGCCACCAAGACCATCGAGAACGAGAAGGACCGTCGCATGACGGTCATGACCACCACGTTCATCCCCTGCGGCGCCAAGCTGCCGATTATCGCCCTGCTCATGGGTTCCATCATCGGCGATTCTTCCACCACCGCCGCGTGGATCAGCCCGCTCTTCTACTTCCTGGGCGTCTTTGCCGTCATCGCCTCGGGCCTCATGCTCAAGAAGACCAAGCTCTTCGCCGGTCGCCCGACGCCGTTCGTTATGGAGCTTCCTGCCTACCACTTCCCGGCGATCCGCTCTTGGGCGCTGCATGTGTGGGAGCGCTGCTGGGCCTTTATCAAAAAGGCCGGTACGGTCATCTTCGCGTCCACCGTCGTGGTGTGGTTCCTCTCCAACTTTGGTAGCTACAACGGCGCCTTTGGCTTCCTGCCTGCCATGGAGGGCATCCCCGAGGAGTTCATGGACTACTCCGTGCTCGCCATGCTGGGCAACCTGGTCGCTTGGATCTTCGCCCCGCTCGGCTTTAGCACCTGGCAGGCAACCGCACTGACCGTCTCTGGCCTCGTCGCCAAGGAGAACGTCGTCGCCACCGCCGGCTCGCTGCTGTCCGTCGCCGACGCGGGCGAGACCGACCCGAGCCTGTGGACCGCGTTTGCCGGCATGTTCCCCACCATGGGCGCTTGCGTTGCCTTCGGCGCCTTCAACCTGCTGTGCGCTCCGTGCTTTGCCGCCATTGGCACCATCCGCAACCAGATGGACTCTGGCAAGTGGACCGCGATTGCCATCGGCTACGAGTGCGCCTTCGCTTGGGTGATCGGCCTGTTCATCAACCAGTTCTACAACCTGCTTGTCCTTGGGCAGTTTGGTATCTGGACGGTTGTGGCCATTGTGCTGCTGGTTGCGATGCTCTTCCAGATCTTCCGTCCCATGCCCAAGCATGCATGGACCGATGAGGACGAGACCAACACTGCTTCCGCCGCAGTTTCCGCTTAAGTCAGAATAAGGATTAACCCCTTTCCACGAGCCCGGGTGTCCCAGTGACACTCGGGCTTTTTGGTGGGGGAGATGTGGCGTTTCCGCAGATAAAACCGACCAAAACAAACCTGTCCCTTTTTGGTAGGTGGAGAATGGGGTAAAGTAAGTGATGGTTAACTAGAGGAGGCTTGCTATGGCACCTATCGATATTGTTGTACTGGCTGTTATCGGTATTGCGTTTGTCGCGGTATGCGTGCGCATCTACCGCAAGGGCACCTGCGCCGACTGCGCTCAGGGCGGCGTTTGCATGGGGCATTGCTCCAACAAAAAGACGTGCGCCGCGCTTAAGGGCGTAGACAAAATCGCCGAAGACTTGGGCCGCGGTATCAAATAAGGTCCGGACATCCAAGCGCTCCGCGGGCATCCGTTCGCGGGGCGCTTTGTGCATTTGAGGGAGAGCACGGCGAGTCGAAGAGTATTTTTGGGGTATCGTTAACTGGACTATTAATTGGCAACTTATCTATAACGGAGTAACCGCATGAGCGCTCGCGTAACCATGAAGGACATAGCCGCCGAGCTTGGCGTTTCCATCAATACCGTGCACAAGGCTCTGACGGGAAAGGCCGGCGTGAGCGAATCCGTGCGCGCCAAGGTGAACGCTAAGGCCGAGGCCATGGGCTATCACCGCAACACAAGTGCCTCAAGCCTGCGCCGCAAGGATATCAATCTGGTGTTTTGCCTGCCCCGCGCATCGCGCGAGGGAGCGTACTTTTTCCGTTACCTGTGGGAAGGCTGCAATCGCTTTGAACAGGAGGTCATCGACCGGGGCATTACGGTTGAGCGCGTTGAATTTGGCGTGGGCGGCTACGCTGATGCACTCGAGCAAATCGACGAGCGTCTGCAGGTGGGCGAGAAGATTGATGGCTTGCTCGCCTATGCGCCGGGCGACGATCGTGCGACTGAGCTTTTGGGGCAGATCGCCGAGGCGGGCGTGACGATTGAGCTTGTCGACGGCGACCGTCCGCATTTGAATCGTTTGGGTGCGAGCTTGGCCGATTATTCGACGGCAGGCAGCCTTATGGCCGAGCAGGCGGCAAACCTGGTCCATGCTTCTGGGGCCGACGCCCGCGTGCTCCTTTTGACAGGCGACCCATATACCGATTCGCACTATCTAACCGCCCGCGCCTTCCACAATTACCTGCGCGAACGTGATATTCCATGGCAGGTTGAGGATCTTGCAGGTGCCCATGCGCAAGTCAAACAACTCGAGCATGAGCTCGAAAAGCGCTTGAGTGCGCCGGACGCCCCCGAACTTATCTGTAGCGTTTTTGCCGTTGGTTCCGAAGTGGTTGCCGACGCGCTCGTCTCGACCGGCAAGGCCGGTCAGGTCATGGTGATCGGCAACGACCTGTTTCCCGAAAGTGCTCTGGCCTTGCGCCGCGGTATCTTTACCAATATTGTCTATAAGGACCCGACGAGCCTGGCATATCGCGGCGCTAAGACGCTGGGCGATTATCTGCTGTGGGGAAGGACCCCGACGGTGCCCGTCCAGAAGGGTGCCGTCGAGATGGTATTTGCCAGCAATGTCGACCGCTACTGCGAACTTGCGGGTATTTAGCCGATTGAGCAGGTACCCCCTCTTGCGACGTGCATTTTTGGGAGTATTCAGCATTGGCATGCCCTGAATGAGGTGCAGAACGACTGTTTTAAGTGCCCCCGATGGCGTAATTTGCCATCGGGGGCACTTTTTATGCCGATCGGGCGCTATCTGCGTTCCAAATAGGACGCTGAGGATGGCGCACGGCGCGCTCCAATGCTGAATACTCCCAAAAATGTACGTCGGGACATGACCCACCTGAGCAAAAGCGCTCAAGTTCGGTGTTCGGGGACGCCAACCGGTCCGCAATGCATGCAAGTCACAGCTCCGGCAACCGTTGAACGGGCAAAACCTACCGTTCACCCCATGGTTGTTAGGTGAACGTTCACCTTTTGAGTCGTAATGGATTAGTATGGTGAACGTTCACCTAGAGGATGACGAGCGTATTGTGCGCCCGCTCCGCAAACAAAGGGGTTGTTTGATGAAAAACTTCATGGACGATCAGGATTTCCTGCTGAGCACCAAGACCGGCGAGGAGCTGTTCCACAACTTTGCCGAGGGCATGCCCATCGTCGACTATCACTGCCACATTTCTCCTAAGGAGATTTGGGAGGACAAGCGTTTCGAGAACATCACCGAGGTTTGGCTGGGCGGCGACCACTACAAGTGGCGCCTGATGCGTGCCAACGGCGTCGACGAGCGTTTTATCACTGGCGACGCCCCTGCTCGCGAGAAGTTCCAAAAGTGGGCCGAGACCCTGGGTCGCTGCGTTGGCAACCCCGTCTTTGAGTGGAGCCACCTGGAGCTTAAGCGCTACTTTGGCTACGAGGGCGTCCTCAACGGCAAGACTGCCCAGGAGGTCTGGGACCTTGCCAACGCCAAGCTCGCCGAGGCCAGTTTCACCTGCCGCAACCTGATCAAGCAGTCCAACGTCCGCATGATCTGCACTACCGACGACCCCGCCGACAGCTTTGAGTGGCACAAGAAGATTGCCGCCGACGACAGCTTTGACGTTCAGGTCGTTCCCGCCATGCGCCCCGATGCCGCTTTGCGCATCGAGCGCGGCCAGGAGTTTGCCGACTACTGCAAGCACCTTTCCGAGGTTGCCGGCGTCGAGGCCAGCGACTTTGAGGGCATGAAGGCTGCCATTTCCAAGCGCTACGACGTTGCTCACGAGCTGGGCTGCCGCGCCTCCGACCACGCACTCGACTACGTTATGTACGTCCCGGCTACCGCCGACGAGATCGAGGCTATCTTTGCCAAGGGTCTGGCTGCCGAGCCGCTCACCGAGGAAGAGGTCCTCAAGTACAAGACTGCCTTTATGCAGTTCGTTGCCGGCGAGTATGTCCGTCTGGGCTGGGCCATGCAGCTGCACTTTGGCTGCAAGCGCGACAACAACCGCGCCATGTTTGCCAAGCTCGGTCCCGATACCGGCTACGATTGCATCTCCAACTACACGCCGTCCGACCAGCTTGCCGATTTCCTCAACTCCATTCAGGAGACCTGCGGCCTGCCCAAGACCATTCTGTACAGCCTGAACCCCATCGATAACACCATGATCGATACCGTCATGGGCTGCTTCCAGGAGGCTCCGACCGCCGGTAAGATCCAGAACGGCTCCGCCTGGTGGTTCAACGACAACGAGGTCGGCATGCGCGAGCAACTCACGGCTCTGGCTAACGAGGGCGTCCTGGGCAACTTTGTGGGCATGCTTACCGACTCCCGCTCTTTCCTGTCCTATCCGCGCCACGAGTACTTCCGTCGCGTGCTGTGCAGCGTGATCGGCGAGTGGGTCGAGCAGGGCAAGTACCCGGCCGACATGGAGCTGCTGGGCAGTATCGTGCGCGACATCAGCTACAACAATGCGGTCCGCTACTTTGGCTTTGACCTGGACACCGTCGAGGCCTAAGCCCGCATCGAATCACATCGAACTCGGGAGCGCCGTTGCCACACACGGCGCCCCGTTTTGCTTGCACGCTAACAGTTATCTAAGGAGAGACATAGATGGAGAACATCAGCTACGATGCGCTCGAGAAGATCGGCTACAAGGGCTACCTGCTGCCCAAGGACGCTCCCGAGAAGGTTCTGCAGTTTGGCGAGGGTAATTTCCTGCGTGCCTTCGTCGATCGCTTCTTTGACATGGGCAACGAGGCCACCGGATGGAACGGCAAGATCGTCATGGTGCAGCCCATCAGCGGCGCCTTTGGCTTTGCCGACGGTATCAATGCCCAGGACGACCTGTATACCGTGCTGGTGCGCGGCAAGGAGGACGGCAACACGGTCGACGAGTCCCGCGTGATTAGCGCTTGCAGCCGCTGCATCAACCCGTACCGCGAGGACGACTACCGCGCCATGATGGAGGTCGCCGTCTCTGACGACCTGGAGATTATCGTCTCCAACACCACCGAGGCCGGTATCGCCTATGACCCGTCCTGCAAGGCCGACGACATGCCGCCCGCGAGCTTCCCTGCCAAGCTTGTCCAGGTCCTTCACGCCCGCTGGGCCGCCGGTAAGTCGGGCGTTATCGTGCTCGCCTGCGAGCTCATCGATCACAACGGCGAGGAGCTGCTGCGCATCATGAACCAGTACGTGAGCGACTGGGGTTGGGAGGACGAGTTTGCGCAGTGGATGGCCAACGACTGTACCGTCTGCACCACGCTCGTCGACACCATCGTCCCCGGCCGCATCCGCGATCCTAAGGAGGCCGCCGCGGTTGCCGAGCGTCTGGGCTACGAGGACCCCTTCCTGGCCGTGCGCGAGCCCTTCCAGATGTGGGGTATCCAGGGCGACGAGTCGCTCAAGGAGCGCCTGCCGTTTGTGAAGGCCGGTCTCCCCGGCGTCTTCGTGACTCCCGACGTCACCCCGTACAAAAAGCGCAAGGTCCGCATCCTCAACGGTGCCCACACCGCCTTCGTTCCGGGTTCCTGGGTTGCCGGCTTTGATATCGTGCGCGACTGCATGCATGACGAGACCATTCGCGGCTTCATGAACACCATGCTCTACGACGAGGTCATTCCGACGCTTGCCGCCGACTTGGATGTCGAGGACTGCAAGGCCTTTGCCGCCGCCGTCGAAAACCGCTTCGACAACCCGTTTATTGATCATGCGCTGCTCTCCATCTGCCTCAACTCCACGGCTAAGTGGCGCGCTCGCGACCTGCCCACGCTCAAGGACTACGTTGCCGAGACCGGCAACCTGCCCAAGTGCCTGGCGACGAGCCTCGCTACGCTCATCTCCTTCTACACGCAGGAGCTCGTGTCCCGCGAGGGCGACGGCCTGCACCTGCGTCGCTCCGACGGCACCGAGTACACCGCTCAGGACGACGCCTTCGTGCTCGACTTCTACGCCGCCCATGCCGGCGCCGACGATGCCCAGCTGGTGCACGACGTGCTCACCAACGAGCAGATGTGGGGCGAGGACCTTACGCAGATCGCCGGTCTTGAGGAGTTTGTCGTCAGTGCGCTCGCCGTCGTGCGCACCGAGGGTGCCAAGCAGGCCTTCGCCAACGCTCAGGCGTAAATTTCCGGCGCAGGCGCGGGCGCGGGACGGCGTGCCCGCGTCTCGACTTCTGCTCAACCTGTAGGGTTAGGACCATTTGCAATGAACACTATCCAAATCAATCCGGCCGACAACGTGATCGTCGCGCTGTCGCCGCTTGCCAAGGGCACCGCCGTCGCGGTTCCCGGGGTGGGCGAGGTCGTGGCCGCGGAGGATATTCCGCAAGGCCACAAGATGGCTGTGCGCTCGATTGCCGCCGGCGAGGACGTCATTAAGTACGGCCTTCCTATCGGACACGTGACGGGCGATGTCCAGCCCGGTCAGTGGCTCCACACGCACAATGTGAAGACCAACCTTTCGGGCGAGGTCGAGTACACCTACAACCCCACGCATCCGGTCGTTGAGTCGGTTGAGCCCGAGACCTTTATGGGGTTCCGCCGCGCCGACGGTCGTGCCGCGACGCGCAACGAGCTGTGGATCATCCCCACGGTCGGCTGTGTCAACGAAGTCGCCCGTGCCATGTGCGAGCAGGCCCAGGATCTGGTCGATGGCTCGCTGGAGGGCGTCTACTACTTCCCGCATCCGTTCGGTTGCTCGCAGACCGGCGCCGACCATGTCCAGACGCGTCGTCTGCTGGTGGCGCTCTCGCGTCACCCTAATGCGGCCGGCGTGCTGTTCCTGTCGCTCGGTTGCGAGAACTGCACACACCAGCAGGTGCTCGACGAGCTCGGTGACTTCGATCACGAGCGCGTTCGCTTTCTCACCTGCCAGGATGTAGCCGACGAGCAAATCGAGGGCCACAAGATTCTGGCCGAGATGGCAGACCTGGCAAAGCAGTCCAAGCGCGAGCCCATTCCGGCCTCCGAGCTGGTCATTGGTCTTAAGTGTGGCGGCTCCGACGGTCTTTCAGGCATTACCGCCAACCCCACGATCGGTCGCGTGAGCGATATGGTTGTCGCCCGTGGCGGCACGTCGGTTCTTACCGAGGTGCCCGAGATGTTTGGCGCGGAGAGCATCCTGCTCGACCGTTGCGAGAACGAGCAGGTCTTTAACGCCGCTTCCGACATGCTCAATGGATTTAAGGACTACTTTATTAGCCACGGCGAGGTCGTTTATGAGAACCCGAGTCCCGGCAACAAGGACGGCGGTATTACCACGCTCGAGGACAAGAGCTGCGGCTGCGTGCAAAAGGGCGGATCTGCCCCCATCGTCGACGTGCTGCCGTATGCCGGCCAGGCAAATAAACACGGCCTGAACATGCTGTGCGGTCCGGGCAACGACATGGTATCCACCACGGCGTTGACGGCTGCCGGCTGCCACGTGATTCTGTTCTCGACCGGCCGCGGCACACCGTTTGGCGCGCCGGCGCCTACCCTCAAGGTGTTCACCAATCAGCGTCTGTGCGACCACAAGGCCAACTGGATGGACTTTAACGCTGGCGTGATTGCCACGGGTGAGCGCACGCTCGACGAGGCTGCCCACGATCTGTACCAGCTGGTGCTACAGACGGCGAGCGGTAAGCTCACGAGTGCCGAGCGCCGTGGCTGTCACGAGATCAGTATCTGGAAGGATGGCGTCTGCTTGTAGCGGCAAGTGCGCCCAAGCATAGCGCGATGTCATCGGCCCCGTCGGGAGTGTTCCCGGCGGGGCTTTTTCGTTTCGTGGTTAAGTGAATATGTTGGAAAATCTGATAAACGTTCACCTATCTCATGGCTGTCCAGCATGGCACCTTTACCAGCAGAAAATAGGTGTGAGGATCTCAATTGTGTCCGTTCAGCGGTAAAAATCGACCGTTCAAGGATATTATTCAAGTGAACGTTCACCTATCGTAAGCAATCGCGCATAATCTAACTAAACGTTCACCCTGAACGCTGGGCAGACAGATGTCAGTGTGGACTCCAATGTCTTGCTGCAAGACAATCGAGAAAAGAGAGGGAGCTCGATGACTAATAAGATCGGAAAAAAGCGTAAGATCACATTCTGGACGCGCTTGGGCTTTGGTATGGGCGGTATGCTCAATTCCGGTGCCCTGACCTTTACGCACAGCTACATGGTGCTGTTCCTGTCCACGGAGTGTGGCCTGTCCGCAGGCGAGGCTGCACTGATCAGCTCGTTTGCCATCTATGTCAACGCTATTCTTTGCCCGCTGATGGGCTTTGTGGCCGATAACTTCTATGCCACCAAGATTGGCCGCATCTTTGGTCGTCGTCGTTTCTGGATCTTGCTGGCCATCCCGATGATGATCGCCGAGCCGCTCATCTTCGTGGCTACGCCGTTTGGCTTCCCGTACTACTTTGTGCTGTACTTGATCTACAACGTCGCGTACACGTTCTGCACCGCCAACCTGTCGCCGCTTACCATCGAGATGACCGACGACTTTAAGGAGCGTACGTACCTCACCGGCTACAAGCATCTCTTTGGTAACGCCGCCGGCTTCCTGATGGCTGCACTTGTGGGCTTCGGCTTTGGCACCTTCGGCGAGACCAACCCGTTCAGCTACTTCATCATCGCTACGATCAACGCTTCGGTCATGGCAATCTCGCTGCTTTGTGTGTACCTGTCCACGTGGGAGCACACCCCCGAGGAGGTTGCTCAGGAGAAGATCGAGAGCGTCGGCGAGGGTATCAAGAAGTTCTTTATCGACGTTATCTCCACCTTCCGCAACAAGTCCTTCCGCAAGGTCCTGTATGCACAGGTCTCCACGAAGCTCGCTGCTGCCTGCTGGTCTGCGTGCCTGTCCTTCTTCATCGTCTACTGCCTGCAGATTCCTAAGTCCTACGAGTCCGTGATGGAGATGCCTGGCAAGGTCGTCGCTATCGTCTGCACCGCCATCTGGGTCGCCCTCATGGCCAAGAAGGGCTTCCACAAGTCTTGGTACCTGGCAAATGTCGGTTGCGCTGCGTGCATCATCGCCTTCAACTACTTCGCCTTTGGTCAGATCAACGGCACCTCCACGGTCGCCATCGCCATGATCGCCTACCCCATCATCTTCGCCATCTGGAAGTTCTTCTACGTCGGCTTCCAGTACCTGCCCGATGTTCTGCTCAACTACATCCCCGATGTCGATGAGCTCATCACCCTGCGTCGTCGCGAGGGTATCTACAGCTCCGCTCAGCAGCTCTGCCAGCAGATCGCCCAGGCTATCGCCGTCAACGTATGGGCTATCGTCCTTGCTGCCTCCGGCTTCATTCAGACCGCCGGCAATAGCGACGCCGTGACCCAGCCCGCTACCGTGCCTCTGTATATCTGCGGCTACATGATCATCGGCTGCGCCGGCTTCTTCCTGCTTGCAGCCGTCCTTGCCCGCGGCATCAAGATCGACAAGGAGCAGTGCGACGTCCTTTGCGAGGAGATTCACCGAGTCAAGGAGGGTGGCAAGATGGCCGACGTCAAGCCCGAGGTCAAGGCGCTTTGCGAGGAGCTCTCCGGCTTTAAGTACGAGGACTGCTTTGCCCACAACAACGTTGGCTTCCAGGACGGTAGCGTAACTCCCGCCGAGTAAGGCCGACATATCGTCCAAATCACAGGGCCGTGCCACCGGAATTCCGCCGGCAGGCACGGCCCTTTTTCAACAGCGTACAATTTGCCTTTAGAGCATCTTTTTGAGGGAGAAACCCATGGAGACGAACGTTATCTGGCGCAACGCCCGCGCGGCCGTGGTCGAGCTTGACGACGGCGGTTACTTTACCTGTGCCGATACGTGGGAGATCTTTGTCAACGACGAGCCCGCCGGTACCACGAATACGGTCGAGACCTATGTCGACGGCCTGACCCCCGGCAAGCGCAACCTGGTTCGTTTTGTTTGTGGCGAGCGTGAGCTGAGCGTAGGTGTCACCACGCCGGCTGAGCCCTTTACCATCAACGTTCGCGACTGTGGCGCCAAGGGCGATGCCGAGCATGATGACACCACCAACATCCAGGCTGCCATCATGGCCTGTCCCAAGGACGGGCGCGTGCTGATTCCCGCCGGTAGCTATCGTATCAAGTCCCTCTTCCTTAAGAGCAATATCAACATCGAGCTCGCCGACGGGGCAGTGCTGCTGGCCCGCCACGATCGTGCCGCGCTTGCCTACATTCCGGGCACGGTCACGGGCAACGAGGGCGCCGGTTATGCCGGTACCGATATGCTGCCCCTGGGCCGCTGGGAGGGGGAGAGCTTCTCGACCTACTGTTCTACCTTTACGGGTCTGGGCGTGCACGACGTGTGCATCTATGGTCGCGGCGCGATTGACGGTCAGACCGATTTTGCCGAGGACAACTGGTGGAACAAGGACTTTAAGAACATCTTCCGTCCCGAGGAGGGCCGCGAGGTCGCCCGTCCGCGCATGATCTTCCTGTCCGAGTGCCAAAACGTGAGCCTTGCCGGCTTTACCGTGCGCAACAGCCCGGCGTGGAATATCCATCCCGTCCTGTGCGAGCATGTCGACGCGCTTTGCCTGTCGATCGAGGGTCCCAAGAACTCCCACAACACCGACGGTTTCGATCCCGAGAGCTGCGGCTTTGTCCGCATCCTTGGCTGTCAGTTCTCGGTGGGCGATGACTGCATCGCCATCAAGAGCGGCAAGCTGGGCATTGAGCCCGAGCTTCGTCCCGCTACGCACGACGTGCTGATCTCTCACTGCTACATGCACGATGGTCACGGCGCCGTGGTCCTGGGTTCAGAGGCCGCCGGCGGCATCAAGGACCTTACCGTGAGCAAGTGCCTCTTTGAGCGCACCGACCGCGGCCTGCGCGTCAAGACCCGCCGCGGGCGCGGCAAGGATGCCGTCAACGAGGGCATTACCTTTGAGCACATTCGCATGGACGAGGTGCTCACGCCCTTCGTGGTCAACTCCTTCTACTTCTGTGACAAGGACGGCAAGACCGATTACGTGCAGTCTCGCGAGGCGCTGCCTGTCGACGACCACACGCCCGGCTTTGGTGCCACGACGTTTTGCGATATCGAGGCCACTAACTGCCACGCGGCCGCTGCCTACATCACGGGCCTGCCCGAGAGTAAAGTAACGCGCCTGACGTTCCAGGATGTCCACGTGACCTTCGCGCCGGATGCCGAGCCCTTTGTCCCGGCCATGGCCTGCGGCGTTGAGCCCATGGTGCGTCAGGGCATCATTGCGCAAAACGTCAAGGTACTCGATCTGCAAAATGTGGTGATCGAGGGCCAGGACGGCGAGGAACTGCAGCTCCAGAACGTCGACAAGGTTATCCGTGCGTAGGCGTTTGCTCCTAAACAATTAAATTCGGTATGTCGCGGCGCGCGATGGGCAGGGCCTTCCCGACCCATTGCGCGAACTTTTTATATGCCGAAACTGCAACGTAGACGGTCTACGACGAAAGGACGCGGTGACTGATGATGAGTGAGAGACGATTTTTTGAGGTTTCGCCCGAGCGTGCGGGGGCATATCACAGTATCTCTAAGGCCTTGGAGGCAATTGACGAATCCTGTCCGAATGACGGACGGCCGGTGACAATCCATATCGAGCCGGGTGAGTACCGCGAACGGGTCGAGATTCGTCGCTCGCATGTGACGATTGAGGGAGAGACGGCCGACAGCGTGCGTATCGTTGGCGGCCTTGCGGCGCAGATGCCCTCGGAGGACGGCAGCGGCCAGGACAGAAAGCTCGGCACCTTCCGCACGTATACGGTGCTGGTCGATGCCGATGACGTGACGCTTGCAAACCTCACGATCGAAAACGATGCGGGCGATGGGCGCGAGGTCGGTCAGGCGATTGCCCTGTATGCTGATGGCGACCGTCTGGTTGTCGATGCCTGCTGCATTAAGGGACACCAAGACACGCTGTTTTTGGGTCCGCTGCCGCCGCATGAGGCCAAACCGGGCGGGTTTATAGGACCCAAACAGTATGCGCCGCGCCGGGTGGGGCGCCAGTATTTTCGACGTTGCCGGATCGAGGGCGATGTCGACTTTATCTTTGGCGGCGCGCGTGCCTACTTTGAGGGGTGCGAGATTCGCTCGCTCAACCGCGATATGGACGTGAACGGCTACGTGACGGCGGCGTCGACGCCCGAAGGCGAGCCGCACGGCTTTGTGTTCCACGGCTGTTCGTTTACAGCTCCGGATGGCGTGGCGCCGGATTCGGTCTACCTGGGTCGTCCTTGGCGCGAATGGGCGCAAACTGTGCTGATCGATTGCTGGCTGGGGCGACATATCAAGCGCGAAGGCTGGTGGGATTGGAATAAGCCGGCGGCGCACAGCTGCGCGCAGTATGCTGGCGCAATCCTGCATGGGCCGGCGGGTGATACTACCGACTGGGTGCCGTGGGCAAATAAACTCGATGTGATGGCTGCCGCCGGGTACGCCCGCGAACAGGTGCTTGCCGGTGCGGACGGCTGGGATCCCGAGGGCGGCGACGGTGATGCGGTGGAGACGGCTGGGCTATCTGCCAATGGCCGCACCGTGCACATCGAGACGTACTGCGAAGACGAGCCTGCGCTGCGTGCCCGGCTGAAGCGCGAGGGACGTTCGGCTGCTTTTACGGGCAAGACTCCTGCAGATTTTGAGGCATGGAAGATTGCGACCAGGACTCGTCTGTACGATGTTTTGGGTCTTTCGCTTATGGACCGCGTCCCGATTGAGATTCGTGAGCTCAGCCGCGTGCGGGTTGCCGGCGGCATCGTGCGCACCCATGCGATATTGCAGGTTGAGCACGATGTGTGGATGCCGTTTTACCTGTTGGAGCCGTCTTGTCCTAAGCTTGATGAGCGGGGGCTCAAACGCTGTTATATCTGCCCGCATGGCCATCAGGGAGCGGGTGCTGCAAGCGTAGCCGGTGTTGCGGGCGTGCCGGCTGTCGATGATGCCGTGCGTAAGTTCAATTATGACTACGGTCTGCGTTTGGCACGCATGGGTTACGTAACCGTCTGTCCTGATGCGCGCGGTTGGGGATACCGTCGTGACTGGAAGGGCCAGGGCGATGACGAGAACAGCTACCTGCGCGGTACGTGTCTGAATCAAGCACGTATGGCCGAGCCACTGGGTCTTACGGTTGCGGGCCTCAACGTCTGGGACAACATGCGCTTGATCGATTACTTGGAGGCGCGCGGCGACATTGCCATGGATGACTTGGGTTGCTTTGGTTTTTCGGGTGGCGGCTACATGACGTTGTACCTGGCCGCACTCGACCCGCGTGTGCGCAAGGCGTTTGTCTCGGGCTATCTGTACGGTGTCGATGATTCGCTGCTGCATCTCAATGGCAATTGCAGCTGCAACTACACGCCCGGACTTTGGCGCTTACTCGACATGGGCGATATTGCCTCGCTCATCGCGCCGCATCCGCTGCTGGTGCAAAGCTGCGAAGAGGATCATCTGAACGGTTCGCGCGGGCTGAAAAATGTTGACGAGCAGCTCGAGATCGTGCGCGATGCCTACAAGTTGCTGGGTCGCAGAGATGGCCTGCGGCACGAGGTGTGTCCGGGTGAACACCATCTGGGCGTGGCACATCTTGCCGAGGATATCGAATGGCTCGATTCGCACGTTGCGGAATGCGCCCGTGCATAGCCCCTCGGCATGCTGCGAATAAACGGTACGTTCCTGTATGACCGTCGATGGGCGGATGAGGAGAAGATTATGGAAACGAAGAGCTTGAATGAATCGACCATTTGCTGCTTTGGCGATTCGACCACCTGGGGCGATAACGGCTGCGGTGGGGGAGGCAACGACATTTCGTGGACCTCGCACTTGGGCGCGCTACTGGGCGGCGCAACCATCGAGAACTTTGGCATCAAGGGCTCGCGCATCGCCGTCAAGGCCGACCGCAGCGATTCGTTTGTCGAGCGCCTGGACGGCATCGGCAATGCGGCTGATATCTACATCGTCTTTGGTGGCGTCAACGACTTTAGCCGCAACGTGCCGCTTGGCGAGTTGGGCAGTACCGATGTGCACGAGTTCTATGGTGCACTCGATTACCTGATCCGCACCATCACGGCGCGTTCGCCCCAGGCAAAGCTTGTGTTTATGACGCCGTGCAAGACGAGCGGTAAGCACGAGAAGGATATCCCGGCAAGCGATGAGCTCAATCACCTGGGGTTGACGCAGGTCGCCTACGTAAAGGCGATGCTCGAGGTCTGTGACCGCTACTCCGTTCCGGTGATTGACCTGTATGCGCAAAGTGGCATCAGCCCGTTTTTGCCAGAGCACCGCGAGCTCTATATGCCGGACGGTCTGCATTACAGTCCTGCCGGCTATGAGCGCCTGGCGCATCGCATCGCCGCGGGTCTCACCGCCGTTTGCCGCTAAAAGTCTGCCGTTTGCGGGGAATATAGGGTTAACGTTCACCCTATATTCCCCGTTCGCGTTACACTAGGGGTAACGTTCACCTATCGTTTATGTCAGAGGGGATAGCAATGGGTTGCAATCAAATCCTGGACCGTTATATCGAGCAGTTGATCGAAACCTCTACGCCGCAGGCGCCGGCTTGGAATATCGAAAAGATTCGCGCCGGCAAGGAGAACACCTGGAACTATATCGACGGCTGCATGATCAAGGCGCTCATCGAGCTGTACGAGATCACGGGTGAGCAGCGCTACCTGACCTTTGCCGATGACTACATCGATTTCTTTGTCCAGGACGACGGTACCATCAAGCATTACAACCCGCAGGATTACAACCTCGATAACGTCAATGCGGGCAAGACCCTCTACAAGCTGTATGACCTGGTGGGCAAGCCCAAGTACCGTGCCGCCATGGACACCATCTACCGCCAGCTCGAGACCCAGCCGCGCACCAAAGAAGGCGTGTTTTGGCACAAGGCCGTCTATCCCAACCAGATCTGGCTCGATGGCATGTATATGGCCCAGCCGTTCTACATGCAGTACGAGCTGAGCTTCCACAACCGTCGTGCCTGCTCGGACAGCTTCCATATGTTCCAGGTCGTGCATGACCTGATGCGCAACCCCCTCAACGGTCTGTACTATCACGCTTACGACGCGAGCCGCAAACAGTTCTGGTGCGACCCGGTCACCGGCCTTTCGGCTAACTTCTGGCTGCGCGCCGAGGGCTGGTTTGCCATGGCACTCATCGATACCTGGGAGCTCATGCCGCCTTCGATGTCAGCCGAGAAGGACGAGATTCGCAAGATGTTCCACGACCTGATCGACGCCATGCTGCCGTATCAGGACGAGAAGACCGGCATGTGGCATCAGGTCATCAACCTGCCCAATATCGCCCCCAACTACCTGGAGGAGTCGGGCAGCGCCATCTTTGCCAACGCCATCATGAAGGGCGTGCGTCTGGGCGTGCTGGGCGAGCGTTACTACCAGTACGGCCGTCGCGCCTTCGACGGCATCTGCGAGACCTGCCTGTCCGAGTATGACGGGCAGCTGGCGCTCGACAACATCTGCCTGGTTGCGGGCTTGGGAAACACCGCGCACCGCGAGGGCACGTTTGATTACTACATGAGCGAGCCCGTGGTCAAAAATGATGCAAAGGGTGTGGCGCCGCTGGTGCTTGCCTATATCGAGACCATGCATCACGACAAGCTGGCCGGTAAGCGCGATCCGCTCGCCCCCTCGGGCGTGTGCTCCATCGAGGACCCGTTTGGCGGATACACCCCGGGCATCAACGCTCATAAGGGATGTGAATAGCATGGGGGCTGTTACTCCGGGCGTACGTTTGCACGACCTTCCGCAGGGGACCGTCGAGGAACGCATTCGCATGGCGGGAGAGCTGGGCTTTTCGTGCATTCAGCTGCCAAGCAAGGTGCTCTATGCATCGATGGGGGTCGATCGAGGCGGCCTGACCCGCGAGCTTGCCGATCATTTGCGTGCGGTGCTCGACGAGGCGGGCGTTTCGGTCGCCGTGCTCGGCTGCTATAAGAATTTGGCGACGCCCGATCGCCAACAGCTCATGGATAACTATGCCGAGTACGAGGCATGCCTGAACTTTGCCCAGATGCTCGGCGGATGCCCGGTTGGCACCGAGACCGGTCGCCCCAATGCGCAGAACCGCGTCGCGGACGACCGCATGACCGACGAGGCACTCGATGCGTTTGCAGACGGACTTGCACACGTCTGCGATCGGGCCGAGGCCGTGGGCGGGCAAATACTGATCGAGCCCGGTTGGAACGAGACGGTTAATACGCCGGATCGCTGCCGTGAGGTGCTGGAGCGCGTCTCGAGCCCGTCGCTCGGCGTGATCTACGACCCAGTGTCGCTGCTGCACCCCAGCGTCGTTGACGAAGCGCAGGAAATTACCGCGCGCATGCTCTACTTATGCGGCAGCAAGATCCGCGTGCTGCACGCCAAGGATTATGAGGTCGTCGACAACGAGGACGAAGCCGGTTGGTGCGACGGTACGGGTTCGCGCCTGGTGTGCCATGGCGTGGGCGAGACGGGACGATACGACTTTGAGCCCGTGGTGGCCTGGGCGGCTGCCGCCTGCCCTGGGATTCCCTGCGTGGTCGAGAACAGTGTGCCGGCGACGGGGGCTGACTGCCTGGCGACACTCGAGCACATGTCCGCTCGCTGCGGGGCTTTGCATCGCGAGTTATAGCATTGGCTTTTGTCGTGTCGGCAGATTGAGATTACCTGTATGGGGGCGGCGGTGAAGGGTCTTTATCGTCGCCCCATTGGATTGCATTAAAAAGGGGAGTTGCGTGGCTATCCACATTGTCGAAGAGGCGAATCGTTGCCTGGGTTGTAAAAGGGCGTCCTGTCAGCTTAAGGGCTGCCCAGTTCAGACGCCTATTCCGCAGGTCATCGACCTGTTCAAACAGCGTCGTCTAGAAGAGGCGGGCGAGCTACTGTTCCAGAACAATCCCATGAGCGCGGTCTGCTCCATGGTGTGCAATCATTCGGGCCAGTGCGAGGGTGCTTGCATCCAGGGCCGTAAGGGCACACCCGTGCATTTTTCGAGCATCGAGCACTATATCTCGACAGCGTATTTAGATCGTAAGGAGTGGACGCCCGCGCCGTCGTGTGGCAAACAGGTTGCTGTGGTCGGTTCCGGTCCCGCCGGTATTACCGTGGCCATTAAGATGGCCCAGCTGGGCTGTGCCGTCACGGTATTTGAACAGCGCCCCGAGATCGGCGGTGTGCTGGAATACGGTATCCCCGAGTTCCGCCTGCCCCGTGCGCTCGTACAAAAGTACCGTCACGTGATGTGCTCGCTTGGCGTGCGCGTGCGCCCCTCGACCACCATCGGTGGCGCGCTGCATATCGACGACCTGCTGCGCGACGGCTACGATGCGGTCTTTGTTGGTACCGGTACCTGGCGAGCTCGCAAGTTGGGTATTCCCGGCGAGTCGCGCGGCAACGTGCTGTTTGGTATCGATTACTTGGTCGATCCCACGAGCGTGGCTATCGGGCAGAACGTGGCGGTCATCGGTGCCGGTAATGTGGCCATGGATGTGGCCCGCACGGCGCTGCGTTCGGGTGCTCGCAAGGTCACTGTGTATGCACGCTCGCGCCATATCTCGGCCATCGACGACGAGGTCGAGCTGACCGAGCTTGACGGTGCCGAGATTGTGTGCGGCAAGGCGATCTGCGCCATCGACGATAACGGTCCGGTGTTCGAGACGGCTATCTTTGACGAGGACAACAATGTGGTGGGCTACGAGGAGGAGCTCGACCATGTGTCTGCCGACACAGTTGTGATTGCGGCTTCGCAGGTGCCCAAAGACAAGCTTGTGCTTACGACGGGCGGCCTGGAGACCGACCATCGTGGCCTGCTTTCGGTCGACGAGAACGGCATGACAACGGTGCCTGGCGTCTTTGCCGCCGGCGACGTGGTTAACGGCCCGCTCACGGTGGTTCATGCCGTGGCAGGCGCCAAGCTCGCCGTCGAAGGCATGACCAGCTACCTGGGCCTCTAACACATTCCATCCATTAGTTGCGGTGAAATACGGACTGTTTTGGCTATCAAAGGCCTTATCTACTCCGTATTCCACCGCAACTTTTTGTGGGGTGGGCTAGAGACGCTGCATGCGGTACCCGACACCCATGTGCGTCTGAATCATCTTGGGGTGAGAGGGGTCTGCCTCGATCTTCTTGCGCAGGGTGCGCATGAACACGCGCAGGCTCGCCAGATCGCTGTCCCAGCTCGTGCCCCATATCTCGCGGGTGATGAAGGTGTGGGTGAGCACCTTGTCGACGTTTTTCGCCAAAAGGACGAGTAATTTGTACTCGGTTGGGGTGAGCGAGAGCTCGTGTCCGTCCTTCGTCGCGTATCCCGCGGCGTAGTCGATATGCAGCGGACCGTTGTCGAACGTGCTCGCTTCTGTCGACTCGCTCGACGCCATCGAGGAGCGCCTCAAATTCGCACGGACGCGCGCGAGCAACTCATCCACAGAAAAGGGCTTGGTGAGGTAGTCGTCTGCCCCTGCGTCAAGTGCTGCAATCTTGTCGGAATCTTCGGTGCGCGCCGAAATGACGATAATGGGGACTGCCGACCAGCTTCGGATCTTCGTGATGACCTCGATACCGTCAATGTCGGGAAGGCCGAGGTCGAGCATGATGAGGCTGGGGCCGTGCGACACCGCATCCATGATGGCGGCCTGGCCGTTGCAAACCTTGCTCACGACATAGCCGTGGAGGTCAAGCGCGGTCGAAACGAGGTTTTGAACGGTCAGGTCATCTTCGACCAGGAGGATACGTGGCTTAGCGGCATTATTCATGAATCTCGATCTCCTCGGCGGGCAGGGTAAAACGGAAGACGGCCCCATGGGGGTGGTTGTCGCGAACTTCGATGACGCCGCCATGCGCCTCCACGATG
The DNA here is from genome assembly GCA_947507155.1 of uncultured Collinsella sp. Taxonomy (GTDB): domain Bacteria; phylum Actinomycetota; class Coriobacteriia; order Coriobacteriales; family Coriobacteriaceae; genus Collinsella. The sequence continues at coordinate 64,057 of CANNOC010000001.1, forward strand.
GAGCGGCAGAGCGACAGCCCAAGGCCGATGCTTCGACGCGAATCCACGGGCCGCGTATTGCTTGAGGTGAAGAAGCGCTCAAAGATATGAGGTTTGTCGCAGTCTGCCACACCCGGCCCATCGTCTGCGACGTCCACCACGATGAACGCACCCTCGCGACATGCGCTGATGGTGATAGTCGAGTCCTCGGGCGTGTATTTGAAGGCGTTCATGATGAGATTCGTAAGCACCTGCATGATGAGATGGGCGTCGATGCGTACCAGCAGGATGTCGTCAGTGTGGTCGATGGTGACGGTACGTCCATGCGATGCTTGGGCGACATGGCTGAGGGCGGCCTCGATGACCTCGTCGATGAGCTCGGATGTTAAGTTGAGGCGAATGGTGCCGTCCTCGACGCGTGTGATGGCGAGGAGGTTCTCCACGGTATCGATAAGCCAGAGGGAATCGTCGTAGATGGCATCGGCAAGATCGCAGCGTTGTTCGAGGCTGAGCTTCTCGTCTCTCTTCCGAAGGATTGCCGCAGATCCGGATATAGCCGTGAGGGGCGTCCTCAAATCGTGGCCGATGGAGCGCAAAAGGTTGGCGCGCAGCTGCTCGTTTTTCGCTAAGACCGCAGCCTCTTCGCGCTCTTGCGCCGCCCGGTCGCTTTCGAGCGCCAAGGCGCATTCACCTACGATAGATAGGACGATCGAATGCTCGAAGGCTTCGATCTCGCGCCTCTCCAGGGCGATGCCGATGACACCGAATACCTTGTCGCCGGTGCGAACCGCGAGGTAGAGACAGCGCGCCTCAGGCAGGGTCCGCGTGCTTGCGCCCGCGCGCTTGTTGTTGGTGTAGGTCCAGGTTGCAACGGCGCGCTCGTAGTCGGTGAGCAGCGACGCGGATCGGTTTTCGGTGTCAGCGGACTCATAGAGCGCCTTGCCGAGCGTGCCGTGTTCGGCGGTGTAGAAGACCACGTCGAGTTTTAGCAGTTTGATGAGTTGGTTCATGGCGACGCGGGCGCACTCCTCCGCGCTATGGGCTTGCTGCAAGAGCTGGTTCGTTTCGAGGAGTACGCGCGTTTTGAATGCGTTCTCGGCGGAGGTACGGGCGTTGTCGGCGATGCGCGCAGTTAACTCGCCGGCGACCATAGCGGTAGCGAACATGATGCCGAACGTGACCAGATAGCTTCGGTCGTAGCTGGCGAGCGAAAACAGAGGCGTGACGAAGCAGAAGTTGTAAAGCACTACAGAGAGCACGCTCGATACGATCGTGCAGATACGCCCCGTCGTGGTGACGGCGGTCAGCAGGGCCGTGAGGATATAGAGGGATATGATGCTGGAATCGGCAAATCCCAGATGGCGGAAAGCCGTGCCGATCGCCGTGGCGACAAGAGAGAGGGCCAGCGTGCGAAGCACGTTTCGGCTGCTGGGCGGCTGCAGGGCGAGTGCACGGCGGCGTCCTTTGGACCGGGAGGGCGGAGTCGACTGGTCTGGAATGATGTAAATGTCGAGGTTCGGGGCGAATGTTATGAGCTGTTCTACGAGAGATTTGCGGCCGAAGAGGGCCTGACGGACGCTGCCGCGCTCGCCCGTGCGCCCCATGACGATCTTCGAAATACCCGACAGGCGCGCGAACTCGGAGATCTGAAACGCGATGTCGTCGCCATAGACGGTTTCCATATGTGCTCCGAGCTGCTCGGCTAGGGCGATATTGGCTGCAAGCTTGGTGCGCTCATCATCGCTCATGGCTTGTGTGCGCGGGCTCTCTACGAACAGGGCGACGAGCTCGCTGCGAAACGCTTTCGCCATGCGTGCGGCGGCACGGACGATGCGGGGATTGGTCGGCGCCGGGGAGACACAGACTAAGATACGCTCCCTGGTGTAGTAGTCACGGTTTCCCAGCACGCGTGCGGCGTCTGTGAGGTGACCGGTGCGATCGGCGCAGCGGCGCAGCGCGATTTCTCGGAGTGCGGTGAGGTTCTCGACGGTAAAAAAATGCTGTTGCGCTCGGTCGGCTTGTGCGGGACGGTAGACGAGGCCGGCGCGAAGGCGCTCAAGTAGGTCTTCGGGCTCTATGTCGACGAGCTCGACCTGGTCGGCATCATCGAAGATACGGTCGGGGATTCGTTCGCTCACGACAACGCCGGTGATGGATGCAACCATGTCGTTTAGGCTCTCGATATGCTGAACGTTCACGGTCGTATAGACGTCGATGCCCGCATGTAGAAGTTCCTCGACGTCTTGATAGCGTTTGTCGTGGCGAGACCCCGGCGCATTCGTATGGGCGAGCTCGTCGACAAGGATGAGCTGAGGGGCGCGTTCGATAGCCGCATCTAGATCGAACTCGCTGAGCGCAATGCCGTTGTGCTCGATGAGTTTGCAGGGCACGTTCTCAAGCCCTTGTGCAAGATGGGCAGTTGCCGGACGTTCGTGCGGCTCGATGTATCCCGCGACGACGTCGACACCTCGCCGCTTGGCGGCGTGGGCGGCTTGAAGCATCGCATAGGTTTTGCCTGTGCCAGCAGCGTAGCCAAAGAAAATTTTGAGGTGTCCCCGGCTGGTTCGAGTGTCATCGGCGACCCCGTCTTTCTCAATTGCCTTGAGGATGAGGTCTGGATTGACGCGAGTGTCCGATGCGTCGCGCTGCATAGCGTAGCCTTTCTGAAGCGTTGTCCATGCGTGCATACGCGGTGAAGACACCACTGTATGCTCGCGAGGTCGAGTATAGGCGCACTGCAGCTGCAATAGTGCTTTCTACCTGCATCTTTACGGCATCTTAAGGACGTGAGCCCCGGCCCTCACGCCTCTTTAATCCCTAGAAGCGTTTACTGTCCCCAGACGCTTGCGAGGGCAGGCGTCCGAGACATCGGACCGCGTGTGAAAGGGGCGGTAAATGGACATCCTCATTCCCATCATCGGAGTCGTCTGCATTGGACTTCTTATCTATTACATCTACATTCTGATGAGGAGTGATTCGTAAACTATGGACGCTGCGATTCAGTACATCTTGTACTTTGCCGTACTCGTCGTCCTGGCCGTTCCGCTCGGTCGGTTCATGGCCCATATCATGGATGGTGAGCATACGTTCCTGTCGCCTGTGATTGCTCCTGTGGAGCGTGGCGTCTATCGTCTGCTTCGCATCGACGCGGCAGAACAGATGGGGTGTAGGCGCTATCTGGCGAGCGTGCTGGTCTTTTCGGGGATCGGCCTCGTGACTCTTGTGGCACTCCAGGCGCTTCAGTCCTTCTTGCCAGGCAATCCCCAGCACCTGCCGGGTGTGTCATGGGACCTGTCGTTCAATACGGCTGCTTCCTTCATAACCAACACCAACTGGCAGTCCTACTCCGGTGAGACCACCCTGTCCTACCTTGTGCAGTTCATGGGTCTCACTGTGCAGAACTTCGTTTCCGCTGGCACCGGTATCGCGGTCATGTTCGCGCTGATCCGCGGCTTCCGTCAGGTCAAGGAGCAGGGTCTGGGTTCCTTCTGGGTCGACCTCACCCGCACCGTCCTGTATGTGCTCATCCCGCTGAACCTCGTGTTCGGCATCTGCCTGGCTGCCGGTGGCGTCATCTCCAACTTCCAGCCGGCTCAGAAGGCTGAGCTCGTAGAACCCGTCGCTGTTCAGCCTAATGCAGACGGCGGCTGGAGCGTCATCGACGGCGCCCAGATTGAGGGCGACACGGTCAAGGTCGACGGCAAGGTTGTCGAGGGCGCGCGCGTGGTCACCGAGCAGTTCCTGCCCCAGGGTCCCGCGGCTCCTCAGGTCGCCATCAAGCAGTCCGGCACCAACGGCGGCGGCTTCTTCGGCGTGAACTCCGCCCATCCGTATGAGAACCCCAGCGCCTTCACCAACATCATCGAGATGACCAGCCTGCTGCTGATCCCGGCCGCCTGTTGCTTCGCCTTCGGTATCGGCGTCAAGAACACCAAGCAGGGCAAGGCCATCTTTGCCGCCATGTTCATCCTGCTGGTGATCTTCACCGGCATCATCGCCGTCAACGAGCATGCGGGCACCCCGCAGCTGGCCGATGGCGGAGCGGTCAATATCGAGATGACCGACGGCCAGGCCGGCGGCAACATGGAGGGCAAGGAGAGCCGTTTCGGTATCGCCTCCTCTTCTACCTGGTCCGCTTTCACGACGGCTGCTTCCAACGGCTCGGTTAACTCCATGCACGACTCCTACACCCCGCTGGGCGGTTTTGTCCAGATGCTCCAGATTGCTCTGGGCGAGGTCGTCTTCGGCGGCGTGGGCTGCGGCCTGTACGGCATGATCGGCTTCGCCATCCTCACAGTGTTCATCGCCGGCCTCATGGTCGGACGCACGCCTGAGTTCCTGGGCAAGAAGATCGAGCCGGGCGAGATGCGCTGGGCAGTTGTCCTGTGCTTGGCAACTCCGTTTGCCATTCTGGTGTGCTCGGCCATCGCCTGCATGGTGCCCGGTCTTGCCGACCAGCTCAACAATGGTGGCGCGCACGGCTTCTCCGAGGCGCTATATGCCTTCACCTCATGCGGCGGCAACAACGGCTCGGCGTTTGCAGGCATGAACTGCAACATTCCCTGGATCAACGTCATGCTCGGCCTCGAGATGCTGTTCGCCCGCTTCATGCCTATCATCGGTACGCTGGCTATCGCCGGCTCGCTGGCCAAGAAGGGCAAGGTCGCCGAGAGCGCCGGTACCCTGTCTACCACCAACGGCATGTTCGTATTCCTGCTCGTGTTCATCGTTCTGCTGATCGGTGCCCTGAGCTTCTTCCCGGCCCTGGCGCTTGGCCCCGTTGCCGAGTTCTTCCAGATGATTGCGTAAAGGAGGGCGCAGATTTATGACTATGCAAAAAGACATGATGGGCCGCGCGGTCCGCGACTCGTTTGCCAAGCTGGATCCTCGCGTCCAGATTCAAAACCCGGTCATGTTCCTGGTGTGGCTTTCCGCCGTCATGACCTCCGTCCTGGCCGTCGCTTCCATTTTCGGTGTGCAGGACGCGGGTGTGCCCACCTACTATGTGGTCGCCATCGCGGTCATCCTGTGGCTTACCGACCTGTTCTCGAACTTCGCCGAGGCGCTTGCCGAGGGCCGCGGTAAAGCCCAGGCCGATTCCCTGCGTGCGGCCAAGAAGGATGTCGAGGCCCATCGCATCGAGTCCGTTGAGGACAAGGAGCACTTCACCGTCGTTCCCGGCACCGAGCTCACGCGCGGCGACCTGGTGATCGTACGCGCCGGCGAGCAGATTCCCGGCGACGGCGACGTCATCGAGGGCGCTGCTTCCGTTGACGAGTCCGCCATCACCGGCGAGTCCGCCCCCGTGGTCCGCGAGGCCGGCGGCGACCGCTCTGCCGTTACCGGCGGTACCACGGTGCTGTCCGACTGGATCATCGTCAAGATCTCCAGTGAGCCCGGCCAGAGCTTCCTGGACAAGATGATCGCGATGGTCGAGGGTGCCGCGCGCAAGAAGACCCCTAACGAGATCGCTCTGGAGATCTTCCTGGTGGCCCTCTCCATCGTCTTTATCCTGGTCACGCTGGCCCTGTATTGTTACTCCTGCTTCTCGGTCGGTCTTAACGACATGGACAACCCCACGGCCGTGACCACGCTCGTGGCGCTGCTCGTGTGCCTGGCTCCTACTACCATCGGCGCCCTTCTTTCCGCCATCGGCATCGCCGGCATGAGCCGTCTGAACGAGGCCAACGTGCTGGCCATGTCCGGCCGCGCCATCGAGGCCGCCGGCGACGTCGACATCCTCATGCTCGACAAGACCGGCACCATCACCCTGGGTAACCGCCAAGCCGCCGAGTTCATCCCGGTCGACGGCATCGATCCCGCGGAGCTGGCCGATGCCGCCCAGCTTTCCTCGCTGGCCGACGAGACCCCCGAAGGCCGTTCCATCGTCGTGCTCGCCAAGGAGCAGTTCGGTCTGCGCGGCCGCACACTCGAGGATAAGGGTATGGAGTTCATCCCCTTCACCGCGGCGACCCGCATGTCCGGTGTGAACTACGAGGGCAATGAGATCCGCAAGGGCGCTGCCGATTCCGTGCGCACCTATGTGGAGGCAGCCGGCGGCGTGTTCTCCCAGGAGTGCGACGAGGCCGTCGAGCGCATCGCCAAGGCCGGCGGCACCCCGCTGGTCGTGACCAAGAATTGCCGCGTGCTGGGCGTTGTGTACCTCAAGGACATCATCAAGTCCGGCGTTAAGGAGAAGTTCGCCGACCTGCGCAAGATGGGCATCAAGACCATCATGGTGACGGGCGACAACCCGCTCACCGCCGCGGCAATCGCCGCCGAGGCCGGCGTTGACGACTTCCTGGCCGAGGCCACCCCTGAGGGCAAGCTCGAGAAGATCCGCGAATTCCAGTGTGAGGGCCACCTGGTCGCCATGACCGGCGACGGCACCAACGACGCGCCGGCGCTGGCGCAGGCGGATGTCGCCGTGGCCATGAACACGGGCACCCAGGCTGCCAAGGAGGCCGGCAACATGGTCGACCTCGACTCCAGCCCCACCAAGCTCATCGAGGTCGTGCGTATCGGCAAGCAGCTGCTCATGACCCGCGGTTCGCTTACGACCTTCTCGGTCGCCAACGACATGGCGAAGTACTTCGCTATCATCCCGGCCCTGTTCTCGCCGATCTACCCGGGCCTTGGCGCGCTCAACATCCTCGGTCTGGCAAGCCCGCTGTCCGCGGTTCTTTCGGCCATCATCTATAACGCGCTCGTTATCGTCGCGCTGATCCCGGCCGCGCTGAAGGGCGTTAAGTACCGCGAGGTACCGTCCGGACAGCTGCTGACCCACAACCTGCTCGTATGGGGTCTGGGCGGCATCGTTGCCCCGTTCGCATTTATCAAGCTCATCGACATGCTGCTCGCGTTCTGCGGCATTATGTAAGTGGAGGTTTGTATGTTCAAAGGTGTTGCATCGCGCGCACTGGGCGTGTTCGCGCTGTTTACCGTTGTCTGCGGCCTGGGCTATACGCTCGTCGTGACCGGCATCGCCCAGGTTGCGTTCCCGTATCAGGCGAACGGTTCACTCATTACGGTCGACGGCAAGGTTGTGGGTTCCGAGCTCATCGGCCAGAACTTCGATGACGAAGCCCACATGTGGGGTCGTATCCAGAACGTGTCAATTGTCAAAGGCGAAGACGGCGAGTTCATGGCGTATGGTACCCCGTCCAACCTATCCCCGGCGAGTGAGGAGTATCGGCAGCTTGTGGACGCGCGCGTGAAGAAGATCCGCGCCTCCAACCCCGACGCCGGCATGGACGCCGTGCCCGTCGACCTGGTGACGTGTTCTGGCTCAGGGCTCGACCCCGAGATCTCCCCCGATGCCGCCGAGTACCAGGTACCGCGCCTGGTGAAGGCCACGGGCAAGAGCGAAGGCGAGGTTCGCGAGATCATCGCCCAGTGCACCAAGGGCCGATTCCTGGGCGTCTTCGGCGAGCCTACGGTCAACGTGCTCAAGGTGAACCTTATGTTGGACGGCGCGCTGTAGGTGAGGGAGTGGCAGATGAGGGCATGACTGACTATCTGAGCCCTTAATTCCACCCCGCCCATCAGTTGCAGTGGAATACGGACTGTTTTGGCTGTCAAAGGCCTTACCTACTCCGTATTCCACCGCAACTTTTTTGTGAGGGTCGGGATTGAAGGTGGAGAGTGCGAGCGAGTGCGAATGCGGCGGTTGCTGATACGATAGGTGTGTTAGCAACTGCCGCCGAGCGGCTTAAACGAAAGGAACCCTGTATGGAGTCTTCCGCCTATCCGATGCTCTTTAGCCCGATCAAGGTCGGTACGACCGAGGTCAAGAACCGCGTCTTTATGCCGCCGGTGTCCACGAACCTGGCCGATCATGGCTATGTGACCGACGACTTGGTCGATCATTACCGTGCCCGCGCCAAGGGCGGCGTTGGCCTTATCATCACCGAGGTCGTGACGGTCGAGCCTACCTATACCTATCTGCCGGGTGACATGTGCTGCTACGACGACACGTTTATCCCCGGCTGGGAAAAGCTCGCCGCAGCCGTCCACGAGTACGGCTGCAAGATCATGCCGCAGCTCTTCCACCCCGCCTACATGGCTTTTAACATTCCGGGCACGCCGCGCCTGATCGCCCCGTCCTTTGTGGGCCCGTCCTATGCCCGCGAGGCGCCGCGTCCTATCACGGTCGACGAGATCCACGAGCTCACGCATCAGTTTGGCGACGCTGCCGTGCGTATGCAGAAGGCCGGTGTCGATGGCGTCGAGGTCCATGCGGCGCACGCCCACGGTATGCTCGGCGGCTTTTTGACTCCGCTCTACAACAAGCGTACCGATGAGTACGGCGGCTCGCTCGACGCTCGTATGCGCTTCCTGCTCGAGGTCATCGCCGAGATTCGCGAGCGCTGCGGCAAGGACTTTATCATCGACGTCCGCATCTCGGGCGATGAGTACACCGATGGCGGTCTGACCCTCAACGACATGATCTACGTCTCGCGTCGCCTGGAGAAGGCCGGCGTCGACATGATTCATGTGTCGGGCGGCACCACCATCAAGCGCGGTTCCGCGATTCCTGCCGCCGGCACGCAGCAGGCCTCGCACGCTGCCTGCTCGCGCGAGATCAAAAAGCACGTCAACATTCCTGTCGCCACCGTCGGCCGCATCAACGAGGCCTGGATCGCCGAGGAGCTGATCGAGGACGGCGCTGCTGACATCTGCATGATGGGCCGCGCCAATCTGTGCGATGCCGAGTTCTGCAATAAGGCCGCTGCCGGCAACGCCGACGACATCCGCCCCTGCATCGGCTGCCTGCGCTGCCTGAACGGCATTATGTTTGGCAAGCGCATCTCCTGCACCGTCAATCCCGATGTTGAGCGCGACGAGGCCGGCTACGAGCCTGCCGCCGAGGCTAAGAACGTGCTGGTTGTGGGCGCTGGTCCTGCGGGCATGGAGGCAGCCTACATTGCTGCCAAGCGCGGCCACAACGTAGTGCTCGTGGATAAGCAGGACGAGCCGGGTGGCGAGATGCGCATCGCGGCCGTTCCGCCGGCAAAGCAGGAACTCACCCGCGTGATCAAGTATCAGTACCGTCGCCTGGCCGAGGTCGGCGTGAAGTGCGTATTTGGCACCGAGCTTACTGCCGAGGACATTCAGCGTGACTACGCCGGCTACGAGGTCGTCCTGGCCTATGGCGCCGAGCCCATCGCCCCGGCCTTCATGCAGGGATTTAAGCAGGTCATGACGGCTGACGACCTGTTGGGCGGCAAGGCTTTCCCGGGCAAGAAGATTGTCATCGTGGGCGGCGGCACCGTCGGTTGCGAGACGGCCGACTACCTGGCCCCGTTGGTCAACGATCTGTCGCCGGCCAATCGCGACGTCACCGTCATCGAGATGACCAAGACGCTCGCCGCCAACGAGGGCGGCGCCGGTCGCGCGGTGCTCATCACGCGCATGCTCTCCAAGGGCGTTCACGTGCTGACCGAGGCCAAGGTGACCGAGATTACCGAGGATGCCATCAGCTACGAAAAGGACGGCGAGATCCACACCATCGCCGATGCCGATACGCTGGTACTTGCCATGGGCTATCGTCCCAATACCAAGTTGGCCGACGACCTTGCTGCAGCCGGCGTTACCACCCACGTGTTGGGCGATGCCAACAAGTGCGGCAACATCCGCGACGCCATCGGCGATGGCTACAAGGTTGCTTGCGAGCTCTAGTCAACCCCTTGGTGCATGTGAGGCCTATCCCCGCGGCGTCAGTCGGTAGATAGCAAAAAGCGGCGGTCGTCCCGTACATGGGACGACCGCCGCTTGCGTTAGCTGCAATGAGTCGTGCGATTAGAGGCCCAGGATCTCCTTGACCTTGGCGATGATGGCCTCGTCGGTTGCGTTGGCAAAGAAGTACTCCTGGAAGTGTTCGCCGGCAAGTGCGCCCTTCACCAGGTCCTGATCGATCTCGCCCAGAACGTCGACGAGCGGACGCATAGTCACAGCGCGGACGCCGTCGAGGATCTTCTTGTTGCGCTGCTCGGGCTCAACACGCTCGGCAGGATAGCCGTTGCCCGAACCAAAGCCAAAGAGCTTCTCAAAGGTGTACTCGAGGTTGAGCTCCTGGCCCCAGCCGTTCTTGAGGGCGAAGGGCATGGCGACAGCGTTACCGTCGTTGACCTGGGCAAAGGTGTAGGCATCGAGCGGGTCGGCAACATGGCCGCACAGCACGCCGGGGAAGGAGTTGCAGGCGAGCATGGCGCCCTCGCCGGTGCCACAGCCGGTCACGACGTAGTCGGCAGCGCCGGAGTTGAGCAGCACGGCGGCCAGGATGCCGTTCTGCACGTAGGTGAGGGGCTTGGAGTCGGCATCGGCATACATGCCATAGTTAAAGACAGTGTGGCCCATGGGCTCGACAACCTTCTTAAGCGCAGCCTCAATCATAGGGTTCTTGGAGTTCTGAGAGTTCTCATTGATCAGAGCGATTTTCATGATAGGTAACCTTCCACTATTTTCTAAATTAATGGTTCGTTATGTTGCATGGCATCTCCAACAGAGAAGCCGCTCTGCGGGCGGCGGACGATAAGGTCTGCTGCTCGAACAGTCCTGACTCGCACGAAGAGCACATTAAGTGCTCTTCGGCTCGTGCGGAACTCGCGACAGACCTTATCGTCCACCGCCTCGCCCAGACGTCTTACTGCGGCTGCTTTCCAATGTATGCGAGGATGCCGCCGTCGACGTAGAGGATGTGGCCGTTGACGAAGTTCGACGCGTCGGAAGCCAAGAACACGGCGGGGCCCTTCAGATCCTCGGGCGTGCCCCAGCGGGCGGCCGGCGTCTTGGCAATGATGAACTGGTCAAACGGGTGGCGGCTGCCGTCGGGCTGCGTCTCGCGCAGGGGTGCGGTTTGCGGCGTGGCGATGTAGCCGGGTCCAATGCCGTTGCACTGGATATTGGCCTCGCCAAACTCCGAGCAGATGTTCTTGGTGAGCATCTTGAGTCCGCCCTTGGCGGCGGCATAGCCGGCGATGGTCTCGCGACCCAGCTCGCTCATCATCGAGCAGATGTTGATGATCTTGCCGTGGCCCTTGGCGATCATGCCGGGCAGGCAGACCTTGGACACGATAAACGGTGCGTTGAGGTCAATATCGACGACGCGGCGGAAGTCCTCGGCGCTCATGTCGAGCATCGGGGTGCGCTGGATAACGCCGGCGTTGTTGACCAGGATGTCGGGCGTGGTGCCAAAGTCGGCCTCGATCTTGGCGATGAGCTCGGCAACGACGGCTTCGTCGGTGACGTCTGCCACGTAACCATGAGCCTCAAAGCCCAGCTCGCGGTAGTGCTTCTCGGCCTCGGCTACCTTGTCGGCGTGACGTGCGTTAAAGGCGATCTTGGCGCCAGCCTCTCCGAGCGCCTCGGCGATAGCCATGCCAATGCCATAGGTGGCGCCGGTTACCAGTGCGACCTTGCCGTCCAGACGGAAGCTGTCCATAAGATCAGACATAGCGATCCTTTCAAAAGAAACGTTCATCTATATTTATCTTACTTTTAGTACAAGCTCAGTATAGGAGAAGCGGCGCAACAGGCACCCCTTATTTCCTAAAATCAGGTGAACGTTCACTTTTAAAAGGTGAACGGCAGAAAAGCCCCTGCCGTGCGGACCTCTACTCGCTTTTTGCCTGCGTGCCCTCTGCGATCATGTTGCGGTTATACACCAGGTGCAGATACATCGCGTCGTGCGCGGCGGTGGGGTTGCGCGAGGCGATGGCGTCGGCCACATCGCGGTGCGTGCGGATAGTTTCCTCGACGAGCTTTTTGCCGGTCACGTCGATAAAGAGGGGGACGGATGCCTTGAGCACGCCCATCAGGCGGGGAACGACGAGGTTTCCGGAGCTTTCGGCAATGGCATTGTGGAACGCGGTGTCGGCGGCGGAGTAATCCTCACCGGCCTCGGCCAGGCGCTCGGATTCGTCGCAGAGCTCTTTGATACAGACGACCTGGTCGTTAGTTGCGTGCTCTGCGGCCATGCTGGCCATCTGCGGCTCGATCATAAAGCGCACCTCGAGTAGGTCGCGCGCCAGACGCTGCTTGTCGTCGATAAAGGTAAAGCCCAGCGGGTCGTCGGCAACGCCGGGGTTTGACGCCACATAGGTGCCCGAACCCTGCTTAATGCGCACGATATTGCGCGACTGCAGCAGCTTCATGGCCTCGCGCACCGTGCTCCTGCCGGCGCCCAGGCGCTCGACGAGCACGGCCTCCTTGGGCAGGCGATCGCCTTGTTCAAGATGCTCATCCAGGATCAGTTGAATGATTTTCTCTGAAATCTGCTCGGGGAGTCCCGAATCGGCTCGTGCCACGCTTCACCTCATATCAAAAGAATTCATCTGAGCTATTTTAGCGCACTGCGAACGCTATGCAGACGGCTTGACATGAATCAGCTGCCACATATATGCCGTTCGCAGCTCTTTTCCGACTGTTCACCAAATACATCAGATGTATTTCGAACAAATTTCAAAATGAAACATCAGACCTTTCCAAAACACGCTATAGTCATCAGACGAATTCAAAAGGTCTGATGAATTGGAGGAAAGATGTCAGACCCAACGTTTATGGCTGATCCCACCAGGCTGGTCATCGCCGCCATCGTGGGCATTGCGCTGCTGCTTGCGCTCATCATTAAGTTCAAGCTGCATCCTGTGCTTTCGATGATGGTCTCGGCGCTCGCGATCGGCATCGGCGCCGGTATGCCGCTCGACCTGGTGGCGGACACTGTCACCAAGGGCGTGGGAACCACGCTGCAAAACATCGCCCTGCTCATTGGCCTGGGTTCGATGTTTGGCCAGATTCTTGAGGAGAGCGGCGGCGCCAAGAAGATTGCCCAAACCTTCATCGATACCTTTGGGCAGGGTCACTCTAGCTGGGCACTGGGCATTACCGGTCTGGTCATCGGCACTACGGTGTTCTTTGAGGCGGGCGTAGTCGTTTTGATTCCGCTTGCGTTTAGCGTGGCATCGCAGACCAAAAAGTCGACGCTCTACTACGGCATCGCGCTACTCGCGGGACTTGCCGCTGGCTATGCGTTTGTGCCGCCATCGGCCGGGTCGGTTCTGGTCGCCGGCACGCTCGGTGTCGACCTGGGCACCATGATCCTCGTCGGTATCCCCACCGCCTTCATCGCCATGGCAATTGCCGGCGTCATCTGGGGCCGCAACGTGGGCGGTCGCATTTTTACCGATGTTCCGGAGCACTTTACCTCTGCCGAGGGTGCGAGCGACGAAAAGGAGCTTCCCTCCTTTGGCATGGTGCTTGCCATCGTGCTCACGCCGCTTTGTCTGATTTTGCTGGGCACGTTGTCCTCTTATATCCCCATGCCCGCTGAGCTCGCCTCGATTCTCGCCTTCCTGGGCAAGCCGTTCGTCGCTTTGACGCTCGCCACGCTCGTCGCGATGTATCTGCTGGGCGCGCGCCGAGGCTACTCCGGCGCCGAGCTCAAGGCCCTGCTCGACCGCTCTCTTAAGCCCGTCGGCATGATCTTGCTGGTCATTGCCTGCGGCGGCGTGATCCGCTGGATGCTGCAGGACTGCGGCTTGGGCCAGGTTATCGGCCCTATGCTCGAGGCCTCACCGCTGCCTTTGGTGGTCGTTGCCTTTTTGATTGCCGTCATGGTGCGTGCCTCTGTCGGCAGCTCCATCGTCGCTATGACCATGGCATCGGGCATTATGGCCGCTATGCCCGCGGTTGCAGGAGCCTCGGTGCTCATGCGTGCCGCTATCTGTCTTGCTATCTGCGGCGGTGCCACGGCCCTCTCGCACGTCAACGATGCCGGTTTTTGGATGTGCTCCTCGTTTCTGGAGATTGACGAGAAGACCACCCTCAAGTCCTGGACCGTTATGGAGACGCTTATCGGCCTTTCGGGTCTTGCCTGCGCCCTGGTGATTTCGTTCTTTGCCTAGTTCGCGTAGCTAAACATCTTTCGCCGAGTGCATCGCTCGGTACCCATTTACACCTGATTCATTAACCAACGATTGGTACAACCGTTCAAACCAAAAGAGGAGAACATCATGGACGAGAAGACCAAAGCACAGATTCAGCAGGAGGCCGCCGACCTGGTTGCCAAACTGCAGCCGCGTTCCGGCAAGTTTCGCACCATCAGCCCCGAGATGGACCCGCTGCGTCTGGGCTCCGGCTGGACGATCGAGGATCTGGACAAGCCACAGGTCATTATCGAGTCGACGTTTGGCGACTCGCACCCGGGTTCTGCTGGCCTGTTTGAGCTGGTCGAGGAGGTTCGTGCTGGCGTTGCCGAGGCTGGCGGTCACGGTGCCCGTTACTTCTGCACCGATATCTGCGATGGCGAGGCACAGGGCCACGACGGCATCAACTACTCGCTGCCCAGCCGCGACATGATCGCCAACATGATCGAGATCCATGCCAAGGCCACCCCGTTCGACGCCGGTGTCTTTGTCGCCAGCTGCGATAAGGGCCTGCCTGCGAACCTCATGGCCATGGGCCGCATCAACATCCCCTCCATCGTCGTTACCGGCGGTGTCATGGATGCCGGTCCCGACCTGCTGACCCTGGAACAGCTCGGCGCGATTTCTGCCCGCTACGAGCGCGGCGAGATCTCCCGCGAGGAGCTTGAGTTTGCCAAGCACAACGCATGCCCCAGCTGCGGCGCCTGCTCGTTTATGGGCACCGCGTCGACCATGCAGGTTACCGCCGAGGCTCTGGGCCTTATGCTGCCCGGTACCGCTCTGCTACCCGCAACCAGTTCCGACCTGCGTGAGTTTGCGCGCGAGGCCGGCCGTCAGTCCGTGTGGCTCTCCGAGCACAACCTGTGCCCGCGCGACATCGTGACCAAGGAGTCCTTCGAGAACCTCATCATGGTCCACGGCGCCATTTCGGGCTCCACCAACTCGCTGCTGCACATCCCCGCGATCGCCCGCGAGTTTGGCATCGAGATGTCCGCCGACGACTTCGATCGCCTGCACCGTGGCGCCCACTACCTGCTCAACGTTCGTCCCGCAGGTGAGTGGCCGGCGCAGTTCTTCTACTATGCGGGCGGCGTGCCGCGCATCATGGAGGAGATCAAGTCGATGCTCCACCTCGATGTCATGACCGTCACCGGCAAGACCCTCGGCGAAAACCTCGAGGACCTTAAGAACAACGGCTACTACGAGAAGTGTGGCCGCTACTTGGAGAAGTGGAACCTCAAGCGCGAAGACATCATTCGCCCGTTTGACCAGGCTTTTGGTACCGATGGCTCCATCGCCATCCTCCACGGCAACCTTGCCCCCGAGGGCGCCGTCGTCAAGCACACGGTTGTTCCGCGCGAGATGTTCCGGGCCACGCTTAAGGCTCGCCCGTTCGATTGTGAGGAGGACGCTATCCACGCCGTCCTGACGCACGAGATCAAGCCCGGCGATGCCGTCATCATTCGTTATGAGGGCCCCAAGGGCTCCGGCATGCCCGAGATGTTCTACACCACCGAGGCTATCGCCAGCGACCCCGAGCTGGGCGCAAGCATTGCCCTGATCACTGACGGCCGCTTCTCCGGCGCCTCCAAGGGCCCGGCTATCGGTCATGTTTCGCCCGAGGCTGCCGTGGGCGGCCCGATTGCCCTGATCGAGGAAGGCGACCTGATCCAGATCGACATCCCCGAGCGCTCGCTGTCCATCGTGGGCATCGCCGGCAAGGAGATGGAGCCGGCCGAGGTCGACGCCGTCCTGGCCGAGCGTCGCGCCGCTTGGAAGCCCAAGGCTAATCGTTACACCTCCGGCACGCTCAAGTTCTTTACCGAGCATGCAGTTTCCGCCATTCAGGGTGGCTACATGGAGTAGCGCCCATGCGCATCAAATATCTCCTCTCATAGATGTGCGGCACAAAGAGCCCCGAGCCACGTCACCGGGGCGCGTTGTTCAGCGCCGCCGGGGCGCTCCACTCAAACGACAAGAGACGTCTTACGCAAGCGCCCGCGTCCGTGGATAAAACCACGGGCGTGGGCGCTTCACTTTATTCCCAGCCGCTTTATTCCCAGCCCTTCCACACGTCAGGCTCGTAGCCAACGGTTGCCTGGCGGCCGTTGCGAACGATGGGCTCACGAAGAATCTGCTGGTTATCGAGCACCTTTTCGAACTTCTGGTCGGCAGCAAGATGCTGTACGAGCGCAACCGTGTCGGCATCTTTCGCCTTTGGATCGATCACAGCGTCGATCCCGCCGACGGCGCGCGCCACGCTTTCGAGCTCGCCTTTGCTCATCCCCTTTTCCTTCAAGTCGATGAACTGGAACTTCACACGACGTTCCTTGAAATAGCGCTGCGCCTTCTTAGTATCGAAGCTTTTCTTCGTGCCGAATATCTGGATGTTCATACGTACCGCCTTCGCTCAATTCTCGTCCGTCCATGATACGACAAGGGAGCCGAGCAAAAACAGAGCAGGCGGAGATGGAGGAGGACGGCGACCGACCGTCGGCAAGAGTCGGCCGGATCGGACTGGCGCCCAGCGCGCGCCGGCGACACGCTCGCAGCTGCACACATAGCCGATGTACAAGCTCGCCGCGGCGTTCCCTCGCCCCGCGGTGTGGCGATAGAGAAGCACGCCACCCGTCAACGATGGCGCCTCGGTAAAGAAAATCAACGTCTGGGTTACATCCCTTGAAAGGGGCGAAGACGGCTGCTAGAATACCTCCCCGCTATGAAGGATTTGACCAAAGCATACATCGCAATTCGGCGGTCCCTGGTATACGGGGCCTCTCCTGTTGTTCCCCAAGTGCGCTCTGAGCAGCCGCTTTCTTCCTGTCGTATCTGATGCACGCATAGCACGTGCATGTTATTTCGCCCGTGGGCCGGCGCGCCTTCGGCGAAGAATCGAATAGATACGAAGGAAGCTTATGTCTGATAATTGTACGGTCGCGCCCGCCAATGGGCGCATTACCGGTACCCAGATCCGCATCGTCGCGGTCGTCGTCCTGGGTGCCTTCTTGGCGCTACTGAACCAAACGGTGATGTCGCCTGCGCTGCCGGTCATCATGTCCGATTTCGCCATCGATGCCTCGACTGCCCAGTGGATCATGTCCATATACCCGCTGGTGAGCGGCATCATGGTCCCCGTTTCGGCGTTCCTTATCGACAAGTTCAGCACCCGCGCGCTATTCTTCGGGGCGACGCTGGTGTTCGCGCTGGGCACGCTGCTGTGCGCCGCAGCCCCTGATTTCCTGTTCCTCATCATCGGTCGCGTGTTGCAAGCGGCGGGCTCAGGCGTGCTCATGCCGCTTGTCTCGGTGGTTCCCATGCTGGTGTTCCCCGTCGAGAAACGAGGAACGGCTATGGGCATGGCGGGCATCGTCATGTCGGCGGGTCCCGCGGTCGGCCCCGTCGTAGGCGGTGCGGTGATCGACACGTACGGCTGGCGCACCATGATCGGCGCCATCGTCCCCCTCGCAATTCTCGTGCTGGTGCTGGGCGTGTTCATGCTGAAAAACGTGGGCGAGCTGAAGAACCCCAAGCTCGACCTGCCCTCGGTCGTCCTCTCCACCATCGCCTTCGGCGGACTTCTCTACGGGTTCTCGAGCGCCTCGTCGATGGGTTGGGGCAACCCCGTGGTGCTCGGCTCGATCGTCGCGGGTGTCGTGTGCTTGGTGCTGTTCGTCGTACGCCAGGGCAAAATCGAGGACCCGCTGCTTCAACTGGGCACGCTCAAGACGCGCGAGTTCCGCGTGGCCGCCATCATCGTCACGCTCATCAACGCCGCATGCCTGGTCACCAACACGCTGTTGCCGTTGCTGCTGCAAACCTCGCTTGGCGCTTCGGCCTTCGAAACCGGCATGGCCATGCTTCCCGCCGCGGCGGTGGGCATCATCATCAGCCCTATCTCCGGCGTGGTGTTCGACAAGTTCGGTCCGCGTGCCATCTCGATCGTCGGCCTGGCCCTCATGACCGGCGCCCTGTTCCTGCTCTCGCTTTCGACGGTAAACACGCCCATCTTGGTGGTTGCGCTGTTCTGCATGCTGCAGTCCGCCGGCCAGTCGCTCGCGAACATGCCGGTGAACACATGGGGTGTCAATGCCTTGAAAAATGACATGATCGCCCACGGCAACGCCATCGCGAACACCGGCCGCCAGGTCGCCGGCGGTTTGTGCACGGCGCTCATCATCACGGTCATGACAAGCGTCACCGCGTCGGCCGGCGTCGATGCGAGCATCCAAGTAGCCACCGCCGTGGGCGCGGGCGTCGCTTACAAGGTGTGCGCGGCAATCGGCCTCGTTTCCCTTATCTGCGCCATATTCAGCGTGCGCACCAAGAAAACCGCACCGAAAACGAAGGAGGCATAAGCGATGTCCGAGATTCTGTCCGAGCGCATCCCGCTCGAGCTCGAGGGGACGCCCGTTTCGAGCATCATGATTGAAGAGCCGTTCACCTGCACGCAGGATTGCACGATTTCCGACGTGGTGCGCATGCTCGCCGAAAACGAGGTGAGCAGCATGCCCGTAATCGATGAGCGCAACCAGGTGGTCGGGTTCATCTCCGACGGCGATGTCATGGGAGCCATCGCGCAGCATCGCGCTCACACCATCTTCACGGGCGGCGACGCGTCCATGCTGTACTTCGACGATCAGAGCCTTGAGCAGCGCATCGAAGACCTGAAGGATCGCTGCGTCATGGATTTCGCGACGCGCCAGGTAGTGTGTGCCCGTCCCGAGCAGAGCATCGCCCGCGTCGCCGCGCTGCTGGCGAAGAAGAAGTTCAAGAAGCTTCCTGTGGTTGATGACGAGGGCAAACTCGTGGGGGTCATCCGCCGCTCCGCCATCACCAAATACATCTTCGGCATCCTTTTCCAATAGGGGCAGGTCGCACTTGAGGCGAACATCTCGAGGCATCGAGCCAGCAACTGGACCAGACAACCTTGACACGCACGCGCTTTCCCTCGATGCTTCGGTAAGGGGAGCTGCGAAAATCGCAGCACGGGTGATCGGCGCCGCGCCCCCGAAGGCAAAAGCGAACACGGGAGCGATACGATGGGAAAAGTCCTGGACGAAGATTTGGTTTATGAGATTCTCTCCGTCGTGGCAGAGATTCCGGCGGGATGCGTCGCCTCGTACGGTCAGATAGCGCGCCTCATCGGCAGGGAGAAAAACTCTCGCCTGGTCGGAGCGGTGCTGAGCGAGGCGGATCGCTACGGCGATTATCCCTGCCACCGCGTCGTCAACCACGCGGGACGCCTCGCGCCAAACTTCCCCGACCAGCGAGCACTACTGACGGAGGAAGGAGTCGCCTTCCGAGACAACGGCTGCGTCGACATGAAAAAGCACCAGTGGAACGAGTAGTCAGGCAGCGTAGCGTCGAAAGGAGCGACGCCACGGGGAACGACCTGCGCCCCGCCGCCGGACAACCTATGGCAAAGTGACACGTCCCACAAAGAGCGGCGCACCAGTACGAGACACGACCGCGACGTAAAAAGACCCTATGATACTCGTAAGCATCTATCTGATTGCCCGCCTCGAGGTACCCAAAGAACGAGAGATGCCGAAACCCCTAGACAAAGAAAAAGGTCGGGAGCTTTTATGCTTCCGACCTGAAGTTTCATGGTCGCAGGGGGCGGATTTGAACCACCGACCTCCGGGCACCCTTTTCAAATTTTAGTTTCCCGAGGTCACACGCTGTATCATCCCAGCTCAAACCCTATTTTTCGACCAAAATAGTGTCACTCGGTATCACGTAAAATCACGGAAAATCACGCTCATACATATTACCATACAGATTACCTCGAACCCCTAGGTCGTACGGAGCATGTCCACCAAAACGGAGACGTTGGTCGTATCCGTATAGTAGCTGCGATTCACCTCGGGGCTGTGCCCGAAATACGCCGAGCGAATCAAATCGGGAACACCTTTCTGCATCCACTCGGTGTTGAGGGTCGCGCGCCAGACATGGGTCGAGACCTTATCGAGAAGGGGTATGTCCAAGGTGTCTGCCAACTCGTGATAGAGCTTCTTAATGGCATGCTGCGCGTTGTTGATGTCCCACGCGCTGCCAGGAGCCGCGGGGGCGGGGAACAGCAGCGCGCCTGGTTCGGCCCCCGCTCTTTCCAGCCGCGCCCTCATGCGCTCGGCAACGCGCTCGTCAAGGATGGGGATGGTACGCCCGCGATGGGTCTTTGACACCTCGGTCGTCACGGTAACACTAAGCAAGCCGTCCTTGTCCTCAACGTTCGCGCGGCTGAGCAGTCTCGCCTCGTTGATGCGAAGCCCTGTCACTGCCTGCAGCAGCGTGATCTCAACGACAGCGCGGCGCAGATTGCGCACGTCCTCAACGGTATAGCGCCCTCTTTTCGGCGGATTTACATCATTGGGGTCAATCGCAAGCAGGTATTCGAGCACGCGCCCGCGCTCCTCCGGCGTGAGCGCCTGTCCGCCCGGAGCCTTGTTTGTCATGCGGCACTCAGGCAGGCGCGGCCTGAAGCTCTTGAGGGGGTTGTGGGCGATTACCTCGTCGCGCACCAAAGGCTCAAGAACATATTTGCTCACCGTCTTTTGACAATGCTTGGCGGTAGAGGTGCCGTGGCGCCTTGCCATCCCATCCAAGATGCCTTCGAGGTTGCGCGGGCGAACCGCGTCCGCGATGCGAAAGCCCCCAAACGCCTCCGCCGCGAGATTGAGCACGTGGCAGTATTTGTCCCGTGTTCGGGGTCGCAAGATGGAATCATCGGTGCGCTCGATTCCGGGGATTACCTCTTTGCGGATATAGTCGCGCATGCTCGACGAGCCCTTCCAAGGAGTGCTGCCCCCGCCTGTTGCGAGAATTTCCTCAGCTTGGGCATGAGCGCGGCGGCGCAGCTCGCCTTTGGTGCACTTCCCCTTGGTCGTCTTCTTGATGAGACGCCCGTTCAGCAAGCGCATGCTCCACTGCATGCGATAGCCACCGTCGGGCGTCGGCGTAATCTTTGCACGGTCAATGCTTGTCTCTCCAAGCTCAAGGGCGACGCGGGACATGTTTCACCTCCCTTCCTTTGCGTCGCCTATCGGCGAGCATCTCCGCTCGCCTTTACCTGATGTTCGACAATCCAGTCCTGCACGTCGCTCACGCGATACATCACAGGGGAGCGCTTCTTGCCCAGGCGAATGTACGCAGGCCCTCGACCCTTGCAGCGCCAGTTCGCGAGCGTGCGAGAGCTGATGCCCAGCACGAATGCGGCCTCTTTTGAGTCGATGAGAAAAATGGAATCGGTTTCGTTTGTAGCCATGACTGCCTCCTGGCAACAGGCACAGCCGCAATGGCGGCGTGCATCCTGGCCAGAAGGCGCTCCCATCGGATGCGATACGCACATCCGCGCTTCCTGACATGCGGGAATCGGCGAAAACCAATTCGCGCGTCCCGCGAGCCGACCTGCAGCGGTCTTTTGGCCTTGCCCAGCCCGAGCAGGGGTTTGGTGCATCGGACATGGCGTGGGGAGGCTCTGTTTCCCCGAGGCAGCCTCTTAAGGCGTCATGGGAGACGCCACCTGCATCCAGTGGTTAGCGCTTCGAGAAGACGGAAGCGCCAGAGCACGAGGCCTCAAACGGCCTGATGACATCTTACCCCGCTGTGCCATTCTTGCCAAACGGGGAAAATGTCGCTTGTTTTTAGGCACATCGTCCGGAAAGACCGATGCCGAGGGCAACGAGAGGGACGCGCCCGTTTTCACGCCGCGTTTTTCGGAAAACAGTTCCACAAAGTCACCATAAGCGGCAGGGCAAGCCCCGCACTTGCAACGCACGCTCGCACGCGCCTCATCCCGTCGTTGCATGATCGGGGCGACGCCGTTGCGGCCTCGCGGCAGCCTTGCGGCAGGGCTTTTCAGGCCCGGACTGCCATCCCAAACCCCCGCCCGCAGGCTCGCAACGCAGGACTGGCAACCCTGGCAGCCCCTCCCGCCACCGCAAAACGGGTAGCGGTGGAAGAAGACGTACACGAAAAGGCAGGGGGACGGTTTTACCTGTGTCCATGTACTATTCAGGCTGCCAGGACTGCCAGCGCCCCCTCAGCCCCCATCGCCGCAGAAGGAAGGGCGGCAGGAAGTCGCCGCGCCGACCCCTGCCGCGCACCTGCCAGACCTGCCGTGCGCCACCTTCTCCGCCGCGGCGTCCTCGCTTCACGAAAACAGCACACCGACTTTCCGCTCATTTATGAACAGAAAGCCCTTCTACCTGCGCTTTTGCAGAAAACGAGGTCTTCTCAGTCACCGAATGTCACGGTAAAACATTCTAGAAATACCGCGAAAGATTCGGAGGAGAAGCCATGGGACAGACGTATAACGAGCTTATAAGAACCGTGACGAAAGACTATCTTGGGGGCGTCGATGTGGACAGCGACCCGTCTCCAGAAACCATTGAGAATGAGCTGCTCCAAGCCACCAACAACGCCATTCAGGAGTATAACCTCGGTCCCCGTGACGAAAATGCCCCTATCGGCGCAAAGCTGAAGGACGCCTACCCCGACCAGAAACCGCCTGGCGAGCGCCTCAGGAAGCTCAAGGAGCTTCTGCCCTTCCAGATTGCGCTTGCCATCAAGGAGGTCCACCATGCCAAGCTCATCTGCTGGGCAGCAGACGAGGGGGACGGAAACTACGATGTGGGCGTGTACCAGTCGGAGGGGGACGCCAAGGGCGTCTACGACACCAGAAGCGACAACCTCACGCGACTTATCCGCCGCTATGACGCAACGATCAGCAAACGTAACGTCGATGAGGTCGTTGCGATCTTGCGCGCGGTGTGCGAGGTGGTGTCCCCCTGCACCAAACCCGACCTCGTCGCCGTGAACAACGGCCTGTACGACTATGGCAACAAGATTCTCATGGACTTCGACCCCGGGCTGGTGTTCACCTCCAAAATCGGGACGGACTTCGTGGAAGACGCCCCCAATCCCGTCATCCACAACAACGAGGACGGCACCGACTGGGACGTGGTGACGTGGATGGACGAGCTTTCCGACGACCCCGAGGTCGTGGAGCTTCTTTGGCAGGTTCTCGGCGCGGTCGTGCGCCCCAACGTCGACTGGAACAAGAGCGCGTGGCTGTACTCGACCCTCGGCAACAACGGCAAGGGGACGTTTTGCACCCTCGCCCGCAACCTCTGCGGCAAGGGGGCGTGGGCGTCCATCCCCATCAAGGCGTTCGGGGACGACTTCAAGCTCGAATCTCTCACGCGCGTCTCCGCCATCATCACCGACGAGAACGACACGGGCACCTACCTGGACGATGCGGCGGCGCTCAAGTCCATCATCACGGGAGACCCGTTCTTGATGAACCGCAAGTTCAAAGACCCGCGCTCGGTGAAGTTCCGAGGCTTCATGATTCAGTGCATCAACTCGCTGCCGAAGCTTCGCGACAAGTCGGAGTCTCTGTACCGCCGCCTTCTGGTGATTCCCTTCGAGAAGCGCTTCGAGGGCTGCGAGCGCAAGTACATCAAGGGCGACTACCTGAACCGACCCGAAGTCCTCGAATACGTGCTCCACCGCATCCTCGCAAAGACCGATTACTACGAGCTTGACGTGCCCGGGGCGACGCGCAGGCTCCTTGCCGAGTATCGCGAGGTGAACGACCCCGTGCGCCAGTTCCTCGACGACATCCTGCCGCAAGCCGCTTGGGATTTGCTCCCCTGGCAGTTCCTCCACGACCTGTACCGCCACTGGTCGCGGCGCAACAACCCCTCGGGAAGGGTTCAGTCCAAGCAGGTCTTCATCAAGGAGGTCAAGGCGCTCCTGCCTCAGCACGGCATCGGATGGAGCTCCACCCAAAACCCCGTCCGCGCCCCCTTCAAGATGGACTGGCCCGAACCGCTCATCTGGGAGTACGACGTGACCGAGTGGATGAACAGAGCCTATCGCGGCTCCGACCCCGACCGCGCGTGCATGCCCGCCAGCATCAAGGAGCGATACGAGGGGCTGGTGCGAGACGTCCCGCAAGGCGAGCCGCAAGTCAACCCGCAGCCCGCTGAACCCCATGATGCGGACCGCCGCGAAAGCGAAGCGATCTGCCCCGCACCGCAGGGGTAGTCGCTTCGATCACGGCGGCATCCACTGTCTCGATAGGGACGGACGGCTTTTCGCCTCCGTCCCTTTTCATGTGGCGCTCCACCACCACCCAAGCCCGCTGGCGTACGTCCTGAGACGGCATCTGCGAGCGCCTTGCGCTCGCAGCGTTTGCGACCCTGAGGTCGCATCGAGGGGGACTGTCGGCTATGCCGACCGCAGCGCACGCTGCGTCAGTCCCCCTTATGCCCTTTTGCCTTTTTTGCCCCCGAAGCGTATAGCGGAGGGAGCCAAGGCGATTTCTCCTGATATATGGCGTGAAACGCTGTAGAAAACAAGGCATGTTTCAGAGGTTGGATTTGTCGAAAATTGCGACAGTTGTAGAAAGCGCTTCGGAAAGCCCCATAAACGGGGCAATCTTCTCGGAGATTTTCTACAAGTCCAGGCGTAAAGTGACGACGTGTAGAAAGTGCGTCTTGAGTGTCCGCGAAGCAAAAAATAAAGGGCGCAGCGATTGTTTTCGCTGCGCCCTTCGGCGTCTTTTCAGTCGTAGATTATCGGAGCGGGCACGAGCTGCCAAGCTGTGCCTAGATGATTTACCCCAAGGACGTACAGGTCAAGCTCCTCGTCGTAGAACACCGGCTCGCCCGTGTGCTCCATGACAAACGACGGGTCCTGTATGATGTACCACTGGAAAATCTCCTCCCACGGTGCCCAGTCCCCGCTCACAAGCTCAAGCGGGCGCTTTGCCATCTCGTTTGCTAGCACCATGTTCCCGCACGTCTCGGCGAGGTCGGCGTAGGTCTTGATGCCGTAGTCACTCATCGCTTTTCCCCTCCGCTTCCCGTTCCTCGGTTCGCTTGAGGTATTCCGCCACGCAGTAGCGCATGGTGCGCAGGGCCTCGCAGTCGATGCTCTCCGTGAGGATGTCCCCGTCGAGGACGACCTCGCCCAGAGCGTTCACGAACCGCCACTCCATCACGTTGTCGATGCGCTTGAGCACGTCCTTCAGGGTGCCGCTGTCGCGCATGGGGGCGTTGCCGTCCACCTTCGCCATGCGCTCAAGTTCCTTGGCCTTCGCCGAGCAGATGCGGGCGGTGCGCCTGAGCACCTGCGCCCTCCACATGGCCTCCTCCTGGGGGCTGTTGGGTTCAAGACGCTCCTTGTCCATCGTGTACCTCCTTATCTTCGTTTCAGAGGCACCCGACGCCGCAGGCGTCTTTCACGCATGCCCATCCAAAGCCCAGCGAAAGACCTCCGAAAGACCTCCGCAGGGGCTCTGTTCGGGCAGGGGCGCGAAATGGGCTCAGCACAGCCCAGCGAAAGACCTTCGCAGGGGCTTTGTTCGGACAGGGGCGCGAAAAGGTCTCAGAACAGCCCACCGAAAGACCTCGAAAAGCCCTTCAAAGGTCGGTGCGCTGTTGCTGATCCTGTTTCGCGGTATTCCGGAGCATCTGGGCAAAAATAAAGGGGAGCACCCGTTATACGGATGCTCCCCTTGTTCGGGAAACGGACACGTGCCGTGATGATGTCGTCGTTACTGACGAGCACTCGCATTCCGCTATGCGGGAGCGGTGCTACTGGCGAGCACCACACGAACTGCAATACACGTAGTCCACGTAAGATTCGGTTTGCCAGGTGCCGTGGTCTTCCTTGTGGGAACCAGTCTGAACCGTCTGGGTCTCGTAAACAGCCTCGGTACGGTAGTTTTCAGGCACACCCTGCATAATCAACGCACGGGCGTGGGCCTTGGCGTCGTTGATGTCGGTAGTGGCATAGCCGTCGTAAGAGAAGATGTACTTGTTGCCTACGACGACCTGCTGAGTGCCGTAGTCGGGCACGTCGACCCAGTTGCTCACCCAGACATTGCGGGTAGCCGTATGGTTCACCCAAGTGTGCGTATGGGCGGGCTTGGAAGGCTGGCTGGACTGAG
Source organism: uncultured Collinsella sp. (assembly GCA_947507155.1). GTDB lineage: Bacteria > Actinomycetota > Coriobacteriia > Coriobacteriales > Coriobacteriaceae > Collinsella. The sequence goes on from CANNOC010000001.1 coordinate 89,923, forward strand.
AAGGCTTGCTTGAGGACGAACCAGAATTGCCAGAGTTCGAAGAACCGTTGCTGGAAGGCTGGGAACCAGCGTTGCCGTCAGTCTTAGCGTTGTTGTCATTCTTGGTAGACGGGGTCGTCTGTGCAGGCTTGTCGTTGACATCGACGTCCTTGTCGGCGTCAGTCGCCTCCTGCTTGGTCTTGTCGCTCGCGTTCGGGTTCTTGGCGACGTTGCCGTCGAGCTTGTCGAGGATGCCCGTGCCGGCGTCGCCCTTCAGGGTCTCGTCACCCTTCTTGATGGCGTCCTTGGTCTTGTTGACGATGTCTGCGAGCATGTCGTCGGTGACCTTGTCGGCGGGAATCTGCGCCATAGGGCAGTTGACGGCAGGTGCGGTCTTCGCGTCGGCGTCGACGGTGATGTCGACGGGAGCGCCCGTGTCGTAGATGTCGAATGCGGAACCGTCGGAGTTGACTGGGCTGACGAAGCTCACGGTGTAGTCGCCCTCGGCGAGTTCGACCGTGGAAGTGCCCTTGTTGCCCTCGGCATCGGGGGTCACCGCGTGGTAGAAGTCCACATCGTTGCCCTCGATATGGGCGATGGCGGGCGTGGAGTTCTCGTCCCAGCCGTGGTCGGCCGTGACGCTGAGGGCCACATCGACAGTTCTTGACTCCTGCTGCTCTGGTTGTTGCTCGGACGTTGCGAACGCCCCACTTGCCACGGCTATCGCAACAACGATCGCAACAACGATCGCAGCGGCTATCGCTGCGGCTTGGGGCTTATGCGAGCGCGCCCACTGGGATAATCCGTTCATTATCCATCCCCTTTTCTTTCATGGTGGTTTCGAGTTACCTCGTTATGTCAACCGCGTCATTACCTAGCGCTTTCCCATCGCGCGAGCCATCCAGTCGAGGTTGCCGCTCGCACTGGCGGTGTTCGCGTTTATCTGCTGAGCCTGATTGAGAATCTGCCCCTGCATGAACAGATTGCCTATTTGCAGCATGTTGCCGATGCGCTGCTGGTTGAGAATCTGCTGCTGGCCCGCTTCCATGCGGCGCTGGTGCATCTCGGTCTCATAGAGGTTGACCATCTCCTGCACGGTGGTGGCGCGATGGTTGCGCACGGCGGCAAGGAAGAAATCCACGGCTTCGATGCTGTCGTAATCCATGGGGTACCACGGGGCGACCTGCGAAGCCCATTGCTGCTGTACGGCGAAAATCTCCTGCTTGGTTTGCTCGATGCTCTGGGCTAGGGCCTGGTTGTTGGCTTCAACTCGTTGGTTGCTTTGGTCAATCGCGGCATTTCTCTGGGAGCGGCTTTTGTCCGCCGTCTTCGCTATGACCTTGTATAGAATCGCGCCGATGATAGCTGAGACGATGAGGTTCACGATATTCCAGACCGCCAATTGAAGCTCCGTGCCTCCCATCGAGAAGAACGGAAGGGTAGGGAGATACGTTATTGCCTTAAGTGGCGTGCTCGTGATAAGCGTGAACGCGATAAGGAAGCCCCCGATTGCATAGAGAACAGGGTGCCTTTTAGTCTTCTTTTCCGTCTTGGCGGCAAACTGAGTGGTGAGCTGGTTGATGCGTTGCTGAAGACTGACCACGCGGTGCATCAGGTTATGAGCGATTGTGATACCCGATAGCAGGTTTTCCTGCTCGTTCATTGGCGTCATCGCATTACCTCCTGTTTTTTTGACTCACTAACGCTCTCGCCTCGTTCGTAAGAATGAGGTCTCAAACATTAACTGCATGCATGAAATACAGCCTTTCCAGTTTATTATATTTGAGGCTAATCGCCCATACGATTCAAGGCAACTTGATTTTGACGGGCGGTTAAAATGAAATACTTCGACATAGGACAGCGCATCAGGCGTTACCGCAAAGCCTGCGGGCTGTCGCAGGAGGCGCTCGCGCAAAAAGTTGGAATATCGGTAACGCACATGAGCCACATCGAAACGGGCAACACCAAGCTGAGCTTGCCCGTGCTCGCAAAGATTGCAGAGGAGCTGTCGGTAGGCACCGACGCTTTGCTCAGTGACGCCCCAAAACCCGACAAGGCGAAGCTTTCCGCCGAGGTGCAAGAGATTCTTGATTCATTCGAGATTGACGAGTTGCCCGTTGCGGTTGAGGTGCTCCGAGCGCTCAGAGATAGCCTGGCGAAACGCAGGGTCTAAGGCTTTTTTCGCTCATACATATTACCATACAGATTACTTTGGGCATTTTTGCCCCAAGGCAACGAAAAAGCCCTGAACCGTTTTACCAGTTCAGGGCTGAAATTTTGGTCGCGGGGGCAGGATTTGAACCTACGACCTTCGGGTTATGAGGTCGCTACGACGTTGTTTCATTCAGACATTTCGACCCAAATTCGACCCACAACGAGCTTGAAAGCGGTCAGGCGGAGCATTACCCTTGGGGTGTGACCCCACGCAGGGCCCACCACCAAGGGTAATGCCCACCCGCCCCAGCCCTTTGCGCCATTCCGCGCAACCGAGCGCGATTCTCAGGCACTTCAGGCAAGGAACACGATGAACGACCGACCTCTCGTCATAGGCAAAGGAACGAAGCAACGCCGCGACAAATACACGTGGCGCTACCGTCACAGCCTCGGCAAGGATCCGGTCACGGGCAAATACCGCTATTCGCCGTGGCAGACCATACATACCACCAAAAGCCGAGAGGTCGACGCCGCACTCGAAGCCTACAAGGCAGAACTCAACAGCGGCACCTACGTCCAAAAATCGAGGGACACCGTCGGCTCGTACGCAAAAAAGTTCCACGACAACCGCGAAGGAACCATCACGCCGCTCGCCTACTCGACATCCTACTCAATCGAGAACCGGACGCGCACATCACATGCGTGATGCTCATGCTCGACACCGACATGAGAAGGGCAGAAGCCCTCGGGATGACGTGGTCCGATGTCTCCGTCGAGAACAGAAGCATCCTCATTGAGCAGCAGTTCGCGGCCGATCGAAGCGTTCGCTCGCCCAAAAGCAAGAAAAGCGTGCGGAGGATCTCGATAAGCGAGACGCTGACGTCGTATCTCGAATTCTGGAAAAAGGAGCAGGCCCGCGAAATGGAAGCCTTCGGCCTGGAACAAGTCAAAGGCACTCCGCTCGTCCACTCATTCGAACGAACGAAAGACAGGCATCCCCAAGTCAACTTCATGGACCTGAATGGGTTTTCGCGCTGGTTCAGAAACTTCAGCGTCGAGAACGGGTTCGGCAAGTTCGAAGGCGTTCGAACATACCATTATGTGAAGGAAACTGTCGACGGGGAAACGATTTCGAAGCGTTATGAGCATAAAGAGTGGCTCGAATTGAGGGATTACCTCAGGAAGCATCCCAAGGTTCGCGAGGCGAGGCATATCAGCACATATGAGAGCGAGCACCTTCCTTACGGATATTCGGGCCTATCGAGTCACACCGCTACTGCCGCTACTGCCCGCTACTGCCCGCCAGCTTCCGAACCAGCGGGCGGTAGCAGCACCCCGAACATCTCGCCGACAGCGCAGAGAGTCGTCGACCTGGCGGCCAAGGCCGACATCGAGGACGTGATGCTGTGCGACCTGCCCGGCGTCCTGTCCTTCCTAGGGCTGCCACCTGAGACGGAGATGCCGCCGGGCAACAAGGGGAAGACGAAGCTCAAGAAGCTCTACAGGAAGGTGGCGCCGAACAAGGCATACCACTCCGGCGAGCGCGCCAAGGATTTGATCTCGCACCTCGACATGGCAGAGATCAGGGCATCGGCGCCCGTCCAAGAATTGGGATGCAGTTCAATACGAGCTCGGGGCTCTTTTCGTCTAGATTGGGGACGCATGGCCGGACGAAAACAATTTGCGTCTGGTAATAAGCGCACGAAAGCGCAATTTACGTCTTAATTTCGGACGCAAATCAAGACGAAAACCGTTTACGTCTGCTTTAAATCCGTATGAAAACGGTTTTCGTCTTGCAGGGCAGTTGCCGTTTCTACAGTTCAACTTCCAGTTCGGCTTTGTGTTCGCAGAGGTAGTCGCGCATGTAGGGGATGGCAAATGAGACCTTGCCGTACGAAGGAGCCTCGATAATCGATTCTCTTAACAGGCGGCTGCGGACGGAGCTCACCTGTTGAGGCGTTTTGTTTAGGGCATCGGCAACCATGCTGGTCGAGCTCGTCTGCCCCAAAGATGCCATGCTCAGCAGATAAGCGATGCACGTGGGCGGAATGCGCTGTAGCGCGGGCCCAATCACCATGGCACAGAAGCGTTCGCGTGCCGTTGCAATGCCGCGCTCGGCTTCTTCTTCTCCAATAATCGGTGTATGTGCGCGTCTTGCCAACTGCCATGCGTAGTATCCAACGAGTTGGATCATGAAAGGATAACCTTGCGTTGCCTCGGCAAGTTGGCCGGCAATACCTGGCTGCAACTCCATGCCAGACGCTTCAATGGTTTCCTCGAGGGAGTACGACACTTCGGTTACTGCCACAGCCTTCAGGTCAAAGGGGAGGGCACGGCGCAAAAACGTAAGTGTCTTTCCGTTGATGATGCTTTCAATCATCGAAGGCAGCCCCGCAAAAACAAAGGCGATATCAAGGTCTTCGCCGATAACCTGCTGAATCGCAATGGAGAGCGTTCGGACCTCATCGAGCTCTGCGTCTTGAACCTCGTCGAGAGTGATGAGCAGGCCATTTTCATTCTTGGATATTGTCTGTCTCATGGCGTCGCGTAGCGATGGACCGATTCGCTCAATGTCTATGCTGCCGATGGATATGCCAGCTACGGTGGGCTCAAATCTGGCGTGTTTGGCCTGGAATTTGGGCTGCAGCTGTTCGAGAATGCGTTGGCAAAGTCCCTCGGTTGCGACCTCTTTTATGACCGTCCAGCCACGGCTTTGCGCCAAACGTGAGCACTCGTCAAGGAGGACCGTCTTGCCCGTTCCACGGACGCCGGCTATGCGCATTAGGCGCCCCGGGGCACCAGGCCCGTTGATGAGGCCTTCATTGAATTCTTCGAGTACATCTTCGCGGCCGATAATCGTGGGGGGTGTTTTACCTGCTGTGGGCTTAAAAGGGTTTGTTTGCATGTGAGCCACCTTTGCTCAAGATATAGCAAGATATAGCAAAGTATAGTGAGATATAGCAACGTATAGCGCTGTTCGCGGGTTCTTACGGTGGTGCTATTTTCCGAATGCCGCGCGGATAAAGCGCTGGGCGAACAGCTTGTTGGCAACTCACGAGGGCTCGGGGTGCCAATTTGGGGTGCAGTAGTGCTGCGCCACGAAAAGGGCCTATCTACTACGTTTAAGCCGCAGGGGTCAACCATAGTCGGCTTTTTCGAAAATCGACAAGCTGTCTACCTGCGGTTTTGTTTTCACGGTTTTCGGTATGGCCGAGGCTATCCGTGTTAACGTAGTAGATGGGCCACTTTTGTGGCAAGGGGCCGACCTGCGGCTCAGGGTAGCCAAAAAGCCCCGTCCCAAAAAGACTGATTGGGAGCTGGGGCGTGTCGATGCGATAGTATTGCATGGTGGTATTCGACTAACCGAGGACTTATCCGAGGGCTTTATGGAACAGCACCAGCATTATCAGAGCCTGCAAGACCAGGCGTACAACGCATTGCGGTCCAAGATTATCTATGCCGAGCTCAAACCCGGCACGCGTCTTTCGGCGATTGGTCTGGAAAAGGAGACGGGAATCGGGCGCACGCCCATTCGCGAGTCCTTTGTGCGCCTGCGTGAGCAGGAGCTGGTGGAAACGCGCCCCAAAAGCGGCACCTACGTCTCTAAGATCAGCATGGAACACGCCGAAAACGCCTGCTTCTTGCGCGAGAAACTCGAGAGAAGCGTGCTTATTAAATGCTGTTCGGCCGCCACGCCCGAGCAAAAGCAGCGGCTCGAGCAGATTCTTGCCGAGTCCGAGTCGCTCGATCATAGCGAAACGCGTCGCTTTTTCGATCTGGACAACCTGTTCCATGAGACGTGTTTTGAGATTGCCGGTCGCCACATGTTGTGGGATTGGATGAAGAGCGTCAACACGCATTTTGAGCGATACAACTGGTTGCGTATGGTGTCGCAGGATCTGGATTGGGAGCCGATTCGTCGGCAGCATCGCCGGATTCTCGAGGCCATTAAGAGGGGCGATACCGACACGGCGAGTTATCTGGCAGAGACGCACCTGCATCTGATGCCCGAGGAGCAGGGCCCGGTTATCGCCTTACATCCCGACTATTTTGAGCTGTCCAAAGACTCGGCCATCTAACTCGTTCCCTTCATTGGTTGCGGTGAAATAGGGATTGTTTTGCGGCTCTGATGGTGTAAGCAGTCCGTATTCCATCGCAAGTGCCGGGGCACATCGGGGCACGAAAACGCTGCGGCGCCGCTTGGAGGAAAAGACCGGAAGCAAGGGTCCATTCCTCCAGACGGTGCCGCAGCTGTTTTGATGGTTCGGCTTTTGTCGAAGTGTCTTAGTTGAGTGCGACTGCCAGCCGAGTAGGCAAAGCGGCTCGGGGGCGTGTCGCTTCCGTCACGTTCTATCAGCATACAAGACGGTTTTGGTTCTTGCTCGTGATGGAAACGGCGCGCTTCCGAGCCGTTTTAAAAGAAAGGGGGCGAGGTCTAGGGCACGCCCCCTTTCACGATAGAGAGCTAAACCTAGCCGCGGACCTTTTTGACGACGTCCATGGCCTCGCGGGCAATCTGCTCGACCTTGGAGAAGTCGCCGTCGGCAAACAGGGCCGGCTTAACCATCCAGGTGCCACCGCAGGCGATGATGGCGGAGGAGCTCAGGTACTCCTCGACGTTGGCGGTGCTCACGCCGCCGGTGGGCATAAAGCGGTGACCGACAAACGGAGCGGCGAGGGCCTTGATGGTGTTCAGGCCGCCATACTGGGACGCGGGGAAGAACTTGGTGACCTTGAGGCCCAGGTTCTCGGCTGCGGTGACCTCGGAGGGGGTCACGGTGCCGGGAAGGACGGGCAGGTCGATGTCGATGCAGTGCTTCACGACGTCCTCGTTGTAACCCGGGGAGACGATGAACTTGGCACCGGCTGCGCGGGCCTGCTCAACCTGCTCGACGGTCAGGACAGTGCCGGCGCCAACGCACATCTCGGGCTCGGCCTCGGCCATAGCGGCGATACACTCGGCGGCGCAGGCGGTGCGGAAGGTGACCTCGGCGGACTTCATGCCAGCTGCCATAAGGGCGTGGGCGAGCGGAGCGGCGTCCTCGACCTTGTCGAGCACAACGACCGGCACGATGCCCAGGGACTCAAGCGTGGTGTAGAACTGATCGAACATGATGTTCCTTTCGATGTGTGGCGCGCATGGGCGCGTGATTGCCAAATGTGCTGGTCAGGAGCCGATTTTGGATTGGTTATCGGAGGCACTGCTTGGGGTTCAAGCAATTCCAAAACCGGCTGCTCGACCAGTCGTGTAGGGAATGCCAGGCAAAACCGGAATGGGACTGGTGGTTTTGCCCGGCCGGAGGAATCGGGGAGCGGGCCGCAGGGGTATGGGATTGGAAAGCTGCGGCCCGCGGAATGGAGACGGACTAGCGCGCGACGCGGGTGCCACCGTCGGCGGCGGATGCCACGGCTGCGATCTCGTCGGCGGTCACCAAGTTGGAATCGCCCTTGATGGTGAGCTTGAGGATCGAGGCCGCAATCGCGTAGTTGACGGCGTCCTGCGGGTCAAAGTCGTTGATGAGGGCATGGACGAGGCCGGCGTTAAAAGCATCGCCGGCGGCAACGCCCTCGAGCACGTGCACGTCGTGGGCAGGGGAGAACCAGTGCGCGTCGCTCTCGGCGTCATAGAGCATGCCCATCCAGATGGAACGCTCGACGCAGGAGATGTTGCGGACGACCGAAGCGACCTTCTTGCAGCCGTACTCGGCGCAGATTTGGCGGGCCATCTCGACGTAGGTGTCGCGCTCCTCGATGCCGTGGGCAAGTGAGCCGGAGACGCAGGTCATACCGAGGCCGGCGGGAGCGTCCTCGTCGTTGGCGATGCAGATGTCGACGAGCGGCAGAAGCTCCTTCATGGTGGCCTGCGACTTCTCGGGCGACCACATCTTGCCGCGATAGTTCACGTCGCACACGGTGGTGATACCCTTGGCGCGGCAGGCGGCGAGCGCTTCCTTGCAGGCGGCGGCCATCTCATCGGAGACGGCGGGGGTCACGCCGGAGAAATAGAAGACATCGATGCCCTTGAGGATCTCGTCCCAGTCAAAGACGTCGCGCTTGGCCATGTTGATGGCAGAGAACTTGCGGTCGTAGACGCAGCCGTTGCCGCGCTGCGAGGCGCCGACCTCAAACACATAGGAGCCAAGACGGTCGCCCTGACGCACGACGCGCGTGGTATCGACGCCGTAGGCCTTCAGCGAGCGCAGCGCGCACTCGCCCAGACGGTTGGCCGGGACAACGGAGACGTAAGCGGTCTTGTCGCCCTGGTAGGCCAGGGAAAGCGCGGTGTTGGCCTCGGCGCCGCCATAGCGAACGTCAAACTCGGTTGCCTGCTCAATACGCAGGTGATCTTTGGGCGAGAGCCTCATCATGATCTCGCCGAAGGTAAGAACCGTTTTACCCATGGTCGTGCAGCTCCTTCTTGCTCGTGCGTACACCTTTGATATGGCGTTGGCACGGAGGTGCCAAGACGGTAGGGTACATCTTTGCACCACCGTGCCAACGCTTGCCGAAATCGGTTTACGAAATCGGTTTCGTTTCGAGTTGTAGTATACTCACCTACAGCGTTTTGCAAGCGAGATTTTTAAAAAAATGCCTAAAATGGCTCAGACTGCTGACAATTGGGAAACGGGGTGCGCCATGGCGCAGATGAGAATCAAGGACATTGCCGCCGAGGCGGGCGTGAGCCCGGCCACGGTCTCGCGCTATCTCAACAACCGCCCCGGGCAGATGACCGAGGAAACCCGCGCTCGCATCGCGGCGGTTATCGAGCGCACCGGCTATCGCCCACGTGCCGCCGCACGCAATCTGCGCAGCTCACGCACCGACCTCATCGGCGTGATCCTGGCCGACATCGCCAACCCGTTCTCCAGTGCCATGCTCGAAGGGCTTTCCGCCAGTGCCGCCGCGCGCGGCTGCTCGCTTATGACGGCCATTAGCGGCAACGATCCCGCTAAAGAGGCCGAATCGCTCACCAGGCTTATCGACGCCGGCGTGGACGGCCTGGTCGTCAATACCTGCGGCGGTAACGACGAGGCAATCGCCGCTGCCGCGGGACGTTTACCCGTTGTGCTGCTCGACCGCGATGTTGCCGCCGGCGGTGTCGATCTGGTGACATCTAACAACCGCGAGCTGGTTGCCGGCTTGGTAGACGCCTTGGCTGCCGCTGGCAGCGAGCGCCTGTGCCTGCTCACCGAGGCAAGCGATGACAGCCCCGTGCGTCGCGAGCGCGCCGAGGCTTTTGCCGACGAGCTTTCGCGCCGCGGTCTTGCGGGCGAGGTCGTCACCCTGGCCGATGGTGGCGCCACGGGCGTCGGCCGCTTGGACGAGACCATCCGCGGCTATGCAGGTAAAAAGCTCGGCCTCATTGCCGTCAACGGCCTGGTCTTTCTGCGTCTGACCGAGGCGCTGGCGCAGCTGGGACCCTCGTTGCCGGCGGGTCTTAAGATCGCGACGTTCGACGATTACCCCTGGAACTATGTGCTCTTTGGCGGTGTGACCACGGCCGCGCAGGACACCCTTACCATTGCCGAGCGCGTAGTCGAGCGTCTATCCGAGCGCATCGACGTCGTTACCACTACGGTGGGCGATGCCGCAAAGCTCGCCCCCAAGCGCATCGAGGTTCCTGGTCACATTGAACACCGCGCTTCGACTTCGCGCTAGCCGCTCGTTCGCAACGGCCTGTTCGCGCACGTTTTTTGAGCGCTTGATACGCTTTAACCCTGCGGAAACATTTTTCTGCGATAGTATCTGCGATATAGACCAGTCGAAACCCGCCCGAAAGAAAGGGGAGCGACATGAACCAGCAGAACATCGATTACGTACTCCGTTCCGTAGAGCAGCGTGACATCCGCTTTGTGCGTCTGTGGTTTGTCGATATTCTCGGCCGCCTCAAGAACTTTGCCATTAGCCCCGAGGACCTCGAGGTCGCTTTTGAGGAGGGTATTGGCTTTGACGGCTCTGCCATCGAGGGCTTTGCCACGCCCGAGGAAGCCGACATGCTGGCGTTCCCCGATGCTTCTACCTTCCAGATTCTGCCGTGGCGCCCGAGCCATAACGGCGTCGCCCGCGTGTTCTGCGACGTGTGCACTCCCGATTGCAAGCCCTTTGCCGGCGACCCGCGCGATGCCCTGCGCCGCATGTTCCGCAAGGCCGAGAAGGCTGGTTATCTGCTCAACGTGGGTGCCGAGCTGGAGTATTACTACTTCCCCGACGAGCACACCCCCGAGCCGCTCGACAACGTGGGCTACTTCGATCTTTCGGTGAGCGATGCCGCTCGCGACCTGCGCCGCAACACGGTCCTCACGCTCGAGAAGATGTCCGTGCCCGTGGAGTACACCTTCCACGCCGCCGGCCGCTCGCAGCACGGCATGAGCCTGCGCCACGCCGAGGCCCTGAGCATGTCCGACGCCATCACTACGGCCAAGCTCATCATTAAGCAGCAGGCCTACGAGAGCGGCTGCCACGCCTCCTTTATGCCCAAGCCGTTGGCGGGCGAGGACGGCAGCGCTATGTTCCTGTGCCAGTCGCTATTCGACCACGACGGCAACAACGTCTTTTGGGGCGAGGATGACGAGAAGTACCATCTCTCCGATATCGCCAAGCACTACATGGCCGGCATTCTGGCACACGCGCGCGAGATCAGCGCCATCACCAACCCCACGGTCAACTCGTACAAGCGCATCACCACGGGTGGCGACTCCGTGCCGCAGTACGCCACGTGGGGCCTGCGCAACCGCGCGAGTATGGTCCGCATTCCGGTCTACAAGCCCGGCAAGCAGCTGTCCACGCGCATCGAGCTTCGCAGCCCCGACCCCATGGCCAATCCGTACCTGGTCAACGCCGTCACGCTTGCGGCTGGTCTCGACGGCATCGAGCGCAAGCTGGAGCTCCCGCCCGAGGCCACGGCCGAGACGCTCAAGCTCACCGACCGTCAGATGGTCGAGGCCGGCTACACGCCGCTGCCGCGTTCGCTCAAAGAGGCGCTCGACGTGTTTGAGGGCTCGCAGTTTATGAAGGATGCCCTCGGCGAGCACATCCACAGCTTCTTCCTCAAAAAGAAGCGCGACGAGTGGCATAAGTTCGAGTCTACGATCACCGAGTGGGAGATCAAGCACTACCTGGCGAACTCCTAATCGCGCTGACTTGTTCCAGTACGATTGAGCTCATTTCCTTGGAGGCCGATATGTCCGATAAGAGTGCCCTGTTCATGGCGCGCACGACGCGCTTCCACGAGTTTGCCCGCAGCTTGACGACCACCCTAGGTGTCGAGGTGAGCCTGGCAACCCCCGATTCGCCGACTGCAGCACACGACTTTGACCTGCTGATCCTCGATTCCGATGGCATCCGCAGCGACCGCATCGATCAGATTGCCAAGTGGCTCGACGACCGCGGCGGCGTTCCCATGCTGGTGATCGTTGACGACGAGGCGCTCGGCACCCTGCGCCTGCCGAATCACGCGCATGCCGACTTTGTATGCCCCACGGCGACGCCCAACGAGCTCAAGGCTCGCGCGCAGCGCCTGATGGGCGAGGAGGAGACCGTTACCGCCGACGATGTGCTCAACATCGATAACCTCGAGATCAACCTGGCTACCTACCAGGTGACGCTCGATGACGAGCCCATCGACCTGACGCTGATGGAGTACTCGCTGCTGAGCTTTTTGGCGACGCATCCCAACCGTGCCTACAGCCGCGAGGTGCTGCTGCACCGCGTATGGGGCTTTGAGTACTGCGGCGGCACGCGCACCGTCGACGTGCACATTCGACGCATCCGCTCCAAGGTGGGCCCGCAGATCGCGGCGCACATCACCACCGTCCGCGGCGTGGGCTATCTGTTTAAGGACTAGATTTCCACCACAAAGGGGACAGGCACCTTTGTGGTGGTTTTGACGCAGGTGCGGGTTCCTTTCGGGCCTGCAACAGAACTTAAGCCTTCCTAAAAGATTGCGTTCTCATACACGTACGCCCGCATATTGGGGTACAACTCAACGTGAACAATGATGGCCCGCCACATGTTTGGCGGGCCTTTGGTTATTTGACGAAAGGATCGCAGCTATGAGCGAGTACGATTCCCAGCGTCCCCAGGATGCAGGCAACGCTGGCGAGACCCAGCAGCAGCCCCGCGTGCAGGTGGAGTCGACGCCTGCCGGTAGCAACATTCCTTACGTGCAGGCCTACGACACGCAGACCGGCAAGCCGCTGGGCGGTCAGCAGGTCGTGAACAAGCACACGGTGGTCAAGACCAAGACCAAAAAGCTGCCGATCTTTATTACGGCACTCGCCGGCTGTGCCTGCGGCGCCTTGCTGGTCATCGCGCTCATTATGAGTGGCACGCTCGATATCGGTGGCGGCAAGAATGCCGTGACGGCGGGCGCTTCGGGTTCGTCGACGCAAAAGATTACGATCGACTCCGAGGACACCACGCTGGCCGAGGCCGTTTCTGCCAAGGCATTGCCCTCTGTGGTTTCCATCACCGCCACTTCGAGCGGCAGCCAGAATGGCTCGCTTTCGCAGTCTGCCGACGAGTCGGACAGCTCGGGCAGCGTCGGTTCGGGCGTTGTGCTCGATACCGAGGGCCACATCCTCACCAACAACCACGTGGTCGATGGTTACGACCAGTACGTGGTGACCATGGACGATGGCACCACCTACGAGGCCGAGTTCGTGGGCAACGATGCTTCGAGCGACCTGGCCGTCATCAAGCTCAAGGATGCAGACGCCTCCAAGCTCACGCCGATCGAGATCGGCGACTCCTCCAAGCTCAACGTGGGCGAGTGGGTCATGGCCATCGGCTCGCCGTTCGGCAACGAGCAATCTGTCTCCACGGGCATCGTGTCGGCGCTGTACCGCTCCACGGCCATGAGCTCTACCAGCGGCAACACCATCTACGCCAACATGATCCAGACCGATGCCGCCATCAACCCGGGCAACTCCGGTGGCGCACTCGTCAACGACAACGGCGAGCTCGTGGGTATTAACTCGCTTATCGAGAGCTATTCGGGCTCCAGCTCGGGCGTGGGCTTTGCTATTCCCGTTAACTACGCCAAGAACATTGCCGACCAGATCATCGACGGCAAGACGCCGGTACATCCGTACATGGGCGCTACGCTTTCGAGCGTCAATGCGCTCAACGCCCGCACCAACAAGCTGAGCACCGATAGCGGCGCGTATGTGGCAAGCGTCGTCGAGGACGGTCCTGCCGCCAAGGCCGGCATTCAGGAGGGCGACGTCATCACCAAGCTGGGCGACGACGAGATCACGAGCGCCGATGGTCTGATCATCGCACTGCGCAGCCACGAGGTGGGCGAGAAAGTCGAGATCACGCTCATGCGCGGCAAGGAAGAGAAGAAGGTCACCGTCGAGCTGGGCTCCGATGAGGAGTTGCAGAACCAGCAGCAGGACGACAGTTCGACCGACACCGGCAACGGCGGTATTACCGACGAGCAGCTGCGCCAGTACCTGGAGGAGCTACTAGGCCAGCAGGGCCAGGGTCAGGGCTACGGCCAGGGTTACTAACGAGCCGTATCGCACATACCGATGCCAGAGGGGGCCGTCCCATCAATGTGGGACAGCCCCCTCTTTTCTCATTGATCCGTTGGGAACGGAGGAAAACGGATCATTTAGAACTGGCAAGGGCATGGTTTGATCGCGCGATCCACCCCGGCCTGGTGGCTGCCGATTCGGTGCGGTTCGAAAGGGCTATTCGGCGCCATAGTGACCGGTGGTACTCTAGTAACCGTTTGAAATCGAGCGAAGGAGTGCCGCTATGGAGCAATCGAGCCTGTTTGGTGACGGTGTGGACATCGATACCGAAACGCCCGCGAGTGCGGATGTCGCTGCACCGGCCGATGCCCGTGCCCAGGCGGCAGCGCGTGCGGCCGAGCTGCGCCACGAGCTCGATTATCACGCCTATCGCTACTACATGCTCGACGCGCCCGAGATCACAGACGCCGCCTTTGACAAAATGCTCGTTGAGCTGCGGGAAATCGAGGCGACCTACCCCGACCTGGTGACGCCCGATAGCTATACCCAGCGCGTGGGCGGCTACGTGAGCGAGCAGTTTACGCCGGTTACGCACATGGCACGCATGTATTCCATGGACGATGCCATGGACCTGGACGAGCTCGACGCTTGGCTCCAGCGCACCGAGGATGCGCTCGGTGCCGGTAGCGTCACCTATACCTGTGAGCTTAAGATCGACGGTCTGGGCGTGGCGCTTACTTACCAAAACGGCACCTTTGTGCGCGCCGCCACGCGCGGCGACGGCACCACGGGCGAGGACGTGTCGCTCAATGTCCGTACCATCAAGGATGTGCCCATGCACCTGTCCGAGCCGGCGCTCGCTCACATGGGCACCGACCGCGAGCGTACCATCGAAGTGCGCGGCGAGGTGTACATGCCCAAGGGCAGCTTTGTGCGTCTGAACGACGAGGCCGATGCCGAGGGTCGCGACCCCTTCGCCAACCCGCGCAACGCCGCCGCCGGCAGCTTGCGCCAAAAGGATCCCAAGGTCACAGCGCGCCGCGACCTGGCCACCTTTATCTATGCCATCGCCGATACCGATCCGCTGCACGTCCACAGCCAGCGTGAATTTCTCGACTGGCTGCGCAGCGCCGGCTTTAGCGTCAACCCCAACGTGGCACGCTGCGCCACACCCGCCGAGGTTCACGAGTTCTGTGCCCAGGCGCTCGAGCACCGCGGCGACCTCGATTACGACATCGACGGCGTGGTCGTAAAGGTTGACAGCTTCCAGCAGCAGCTCGACCTGGGCTTTACCGCCCGCGCACCACGCTGGGCTATTGCCTTTAAGTTCCCGCCCGAGGAAAAACGGACCGTCCTGCGCGAGATTCGCATCCAGGTGGGCCGCACCGGTGTGCTCACGCCGGTCGCCGAGTTCGACCCGGTGACGGTCGCCGGCTCCACCATCGCGCGCGCCACGCTGCACAACATCGACGAAATCCGTCGCAAAAACGTGCGCGAGGGCGACACTATCATCGTGCACAAGGCAGGCGACGTAATCCCCGAGGTCGTGGGCCCGGTGCTCGACAAGCGCCCGGTCGATTCGGTCGACTGGCACATGCCCGAGGTCTGCCCCGTGTGCGGCAGCCCCGTGGTCCACGAGGACGGTGAGGTCGCCTACCGCTGCGTCTCCATCGACTGCCCCGCGCAGCTCAAGGAGCGCCTGCTCCACTGGGTGAGCCGCGGCTGCATGGACGTTGACGGCCTGGGCGACGAGATCGTCGACAAGATGATCGCCGCCGGCCTAATCCACGATGTCGCAGACTTCTACCAGCTCACGGTCGACGACATCGCCGGCCTGGACACGGGCCGCACCTATGCCAGCTCCAACAGTAAAAAGGGCGTTAAGAAGGGCGACCCCATTCCGGTAGGCCTCAAGACGGCCGAAAAGATCATCGCCGAGCTCAACAAGTCCAAGAGCCAGCCGCTCGGTCGCGTGCTGTTTGCCCTGGGTATCCGCCATGTGGGCAAGAGTGTGGGCGAGGTCATCGCCGAGCGATTCCTGTCGATTGACAAGCTCATCTTGGCGAGCGAAGAGGACATCGCCGAGTGCGAGGGCATCGGTCCCAAGATTGCGGCGAGCGTCAAGCAGTTCCTGGCCGTGCCCGAGAACCTTGCCGTGCTGGAGCGCCTGCGCCAAGCGGGCCTTTCGCTCGAGGTCGACTTGGGCGCCGCGCACGCGCAGGCCGCAGCCGACGCTGGCGTGGCAGGCGAGCTCGCCGACGCACAGCCACTCGCGGGTCTGACCTTCGTGCTCACCGGCACGCTCGTCAACCGCACGCGCGATGAGGCGGGCGCGGCGCTCAAGGTGCTCGGCGCCAAGGTTTCGGGCAGCGTGTCGAAGAAGACGAGCTATCTGGTCGCCGGTCCCAAAGCGGGCTCCAAGCTCACCAAAGCCGAGCAGCTGGGCGTACCCGTGCTGGACGAGGACGCACTCGAGCAGATCTTGGCTACTGGTGAGGTACCCCAGGCTTAGTGCATCAATAGTCAAATTGAAGAACCTCCCGGAAGCACGATGCCTTTCGGGAGGTTCTTATTTGGACGGGGCAACGGGCACCGTGATCTGCGTCACGTAGGTTGTGGGGTCGTCGCTGATGATGTCGTCGATCAGGGCAATCTCGCGCGATGGACCGGCGGGTGTCAGGCCGTGCTCGCGCATATAGCCGAGCAGCTGCTCGTAGCGTGGGGCTGCTTGCCCATGTGTGCCGCGAAAGCTAATGGTCAGGCAGCGTGCGGCGGGTCGCTTCTCGACGCCGCCCACGTAGTCATCGGTGTCATCGAGCAGCATAAAGACCTCGTCGTAGCCGTCAAAGTCGCCGGCGGCGAGGCGCACGGCGCTAATCCCGACGCCTAAGTTGCCCAGAAAGACAAAGGTCTCGTGCTGGCCCTTCTGCAGCTGACGAATCTGCCACTCCAGCGCATAGGCGTCGGTAGGCTTGACGCGTTCGTGCAATACGGCGCAGCGAAGCTCGGGCGCATCGATTGTGCAAATGGTATCGAGCTCGGTGTTCAGGGCATCGTGAAGCAGGGCAAGCCGGTTGTCGATCTTGCGCGACACGCGCTCCAGCTCGCGGCGCTTGCGCTCGATGAGCTCCTGCTGCTGCGCCAGCTGCCGCTGCATGAGGTCCACATCGCGCGTGGTCACAAACTCACGGATTTGCGCGAGCGACAAGTCGAGAACACGCAGGTGGCTGATGGTGTTGAGAGTTGAGAGCTGCCGCGATCCGTAGTAGCGGTACCCGCTCGCCGGATCGATGTGCGCCGGGTCCAGCAAGCCCATCTGCTCGTAATGGCGCAGCGTGCCCACGCTCAGGTTAAACAGGCGCGCCACCTCGCCAATACGGAGCAGGCCCTCGGTATGTTCAGTTGGCGAATCGGTCATAGGATCGCTCCTTTCGATGGGCAGGGGAAGGGCGCCAGACCTGCGTTGCCCCGCTACGCTATCAACTTGTCAAAAGCCCCGCGCCGGTTGAGCACGGTAAACGCGACAACACAGATGACCGCCGACAGAATTGACCCGCACGGCGAAGCGATACCCATGGGAAACAACGTATCGGAATAGGCATTCGACAGCAGCCACGCACCGGGCACGCGAATGAGCGCCACAGCCAGCACGTTGTGCGCAAAGCCGATGTAGCTCTTGCCATATGCAGCGAAAAAGCCGCTAAAGCAAATGTGGATGCCGGCAAAAATCGCGTCGAAAATGTAGCTGTGCATATAGCCGGTACCGGCCGCGACCACCGCGGGGTCCTTGGCAAAAAAGCCGATAAACGCCGGTGCCACTAGCCACATCAGCACCGTGATCAGGCAGCCGTACACTACCGAGAAGGTCATGGCGTCCTTGAGTACCTGACGCGCGCGGTCGCCCTTGCCCGCGCCGGCGTTTTGCGCCGTGAGTGCACTGACGGTGGCACCCATGGAACTCGGCACAATGAACAAAAAGCTGATCATCTTCTCGACCAGGCCCACGGCGGCGGCGTCGACGAGCCCTCGGTGGTTGGCGATGACGGTGATAAACATAAACGCCACCTGGATACAGCCGTCCTGCACGGCCACGGGCACGCCGATCTTAAGAATGCTGCCGAGCACCTCGGGCTGGGGACGCAGGTCGCTGCGCTTAACGTGGATGTTCGTGCGGCGGCTCTTAAGCCACACGAGCGCGAGGGCAACGCTGGCCGTCTGGGCGGTTACCGTGCCGAGCGCCGCGCCCACGGGGCCGAGCCCCATGTGTCCGATAAACAGAAAGTCGAGCGCGATGTTGATGATGCATGCCACGCCAATCACGTACATGGGCGAGCGCGAATCGCCCAGCCCGCGAAAGATGGCCGAAAGAATGTTGTACGCGGCGATAAACGGAATGCCGACAAAGCAGATACGCAGGTAGGCGGCGGTTCCTTCGACTGCCTCGGGTGGCGTGCCAATGAGCGCCACAACCTGCGGGCACAGCGCAAGCAGGACAACGGCCAACACCACCGAGACACCCATAAAGAGCGTGATGGTGTTGCCGATGGCGGTCTCGGCACGGTCGAAGCGACGCGAGCCCACGGCGTGGCCGACGATGACCGTCGTTCCCATGGCCAAGCCCACGAGCGTCACGGTAATGATATAGAGCGTCTGAGCGCCATTGCCCACGGCGGTGATGCCGGCAGCGCCGCTAAACTGCCCCATCATGTACAGATCGGCCATGCCGTAGAGCATCTGCAAAAAGTACGAGAGCATATAAGGCAGGGCAAAGACCGCGATGGTCTTGAGGACATTGCCGCGTGTGAGGTCGTGTTCCATGGGCGGGGCACTTTCTGGCTGGGTTTGTTTACGTACCAGTGTAGTGAAAACCTTACAACGATTGTAGAGTCAAGGTTTGTGATGACGACGGGGCGAAAAATAGCCACGCTCCAAGCACGATGCTTTGGCCCTCTGTGCCCCTCACTTCGCCTCAAACCATCACAACATTCAACGTTTTTTGCCAAAATCGGGAAAAGCATCGAATGTTGTGATGGTTTTTCTGCCACTCGACTGGGTGGAATCGCTTTCTTGTGCACGAAGGTGCGCGGACCCGTGGGCGGGGGAATAAGGTTGGTTATCCGACTCCATTGGAGGGCTCATGGACCTGCCGATCGTCCTGTCCCATAAGACTGCCTGGCTGTACCACAACGTGGCGCGCCCGTCCGAGCCGCTCTCGCGAGCAAGCAGCCTATACGATGAGGACTCGCTTGCTAACGAGGCGGAGCCGACTGCGGACCTGCCCAAATTGGGGCTAGATGCCAAGGGGCTGAGGGCTTCAACGGCGGTTGGGATCGTTACCGACTATCTGGTTTCGCTTGGTATTCCGCGAGAAGAGCTCGATCATATCGACACGCTCGTCAACTTCGATTTTGAGCGCTCGACGCCGGCTGGATTTAGATGCCACGTGTTTGGGGCGCCAGTACCTCCGGGCCATCTTATCGAGGTGGCAGAGGGCCTTCTGGTGGTTGATGAGGTCATGTGTTTTGTCCAAGCGGGTTCGTGGATGAGCGAGCCCGAGCAGCTGGAATATGGCTACGAAATCTGCGCCCGATACCATTTGAATCATCTGTCGACAGGCGATTATATCGAGATGGGGCAGAGGTACACCGTTGCCGACTTGATTGCCTATTGCAATGAGAACCGATCTCGTCAGGGGGCTGTACGCGCGGCCGCCGTGCTCAAGCGCGTGCACGATGGCGCGCGGTCGCCCATGGAGACAGCCACCGCAATCATGGTCGTAGCAAAACGTTCCCAGGGAGGGATGGGATACGCCAAGGTTGAGCTCAACCATCGGGTCGATGTTCCCAACGAGTTCAAGTATCTCGCAAAGGCCGGGTATTTCGAGATTGACGTATATGCGCCTGCGAGCGGTACGGGGATTGAATACAACGGCTCGGACCATCTTGATAAACAGCGCAGCGCGTCGGATGCGGAGCGTATGACCGTGCTGAGCGCGCTGGGCTTTAGGATGATCGTCCTCACCGGGACTCAGTTTGCCCGCCAGCTGCAATTGCATCGGGCGATGAACGCCATCGCACTCGCTATGGGCCTTAAGTGCGACCGGAGCGAGGCATTCCAGAAACGTCAGAACGACCTGCGAGAATTCGTGATTCGACACTGGGACGGCGGCCTTTAGGGGCGCTCTGGCCCTTCTGCGGGGTGCTGCGGGCAGGCAAACCATCACAACATTCGACGTTTTTCGCTAAAAACGGGAAAAGCATCGAATGTTGTGATGGTCTGTGCTGAGGACGGGCTTGGAAAGTCCGTCTTGCTCGAAGCGACTTGTCCTGTCGTACGGGTGTCGGCGTGATTCTCTCGTGGGGTATTATGTTTTCCGAAGAATAAAACGCCGCGTGAGGGGAGGGCTGCATGGACGGGCACGTGCAACATGACGGTTTTGGCCGCGATATCAACTACCTGCGCATTGCCGTTACCGACAAGTGCAATTTCCGCTGCATTTACTGCATGCCGGCCGATGGCGTGGCGCCCCGCGCGCACGACGAGCTGCTCAGTGCCGAGGAAATCGCCCGCTTTGTGCGCTTGGTAGCAGGGAAGGGCATTCGCCGCGTGCGTCTGACGGGTGGCGAGCCGTTGGTCAGCCGCCGTATCATCCCACTCATCCGCGATATTCGCGCGATTCCGCAGATCGAGGACATCTCGCTTACCACCAACGGTGCCCTGCTGCCCAAGCTGGCGCCACAGCTCAAAGACGCGGGACTTAACCGCGTCAACATCTCGCTCGACACACTCGACCCTACGCTGTTTGGAAAGATCACGCGTCTGGGTCGACTCGAGCAGACCATGGCTGGCATCGATGCGGCGCTGGCTTGGGGCTTTGAGCCCGTTAAGGTCAACTGCGTTATTGTGCGCCGGCTCAACCAAGACGTGGCGGCCCTCGCGCGCTTGACCGTCGACCGCCCTATCCACCTGCGCTTTATCGAATACATGCCCATTGGCGACGAGCGCACGAGCTCGCATTGCGCTGTGGACCCGCATGCGCCCGCGCTCAATCCCGAGCTGTGGGACGCGAGCGATACCGTGCCGAGCGACGAGCTGCGGGCGCGCATCAATGCCGGGGTCGCCGCGGCGGGTCTGGGCGAGCTCGAGCCGCTCGACATCAACGACGCTCCTGCCGGCGCGGGCCCTGCGCGCTACTGGCACTTTCCGGGCGCGGCGGGAACGGTTGGCTTTATCAGCGCCATGTCCAATCATTTTTGTGCGAATTGCAACCGTCTACGCCTGACGGCAGACGGCAACGTGCGTCCGTGCCTGTTCAGCGATGCCGAGTATTCGGTGCGTGAGGCGCTGCGCCGTGGTGATGATATGCAGGTACTTTCGATTTGGCGCGATGCCGTGGCCCACAAACCGCAGGAACACGCGATAATTGAGGGCACGCAACGATTTATGTCCCAAATCGGAGGATGATCATATGGCCAAGAGCAGGTACGCCGATGCCACCAAGGCCGCTCGCAGGGCCGCGATGTCTGCCCACAAAGTCACGGCTGCGGCGAATGCTGGCAACGCCGACGCATCCGTGCAGCCGTCTGCCAGTGCTGCCGCCGAGCCCGCCCGCGACGCCCGTCGCGACGAGCTGACGCACGTGGACGCCAAGGGCGAGGTACGCATGGTCGACGTGTCCGACAAGGCCGAGACCCATCGCATTGCCATCGCCGAGGGCACCATCCTCATGCATCCTGAGACGCAGGCCATGGTGCTGCAGGACCGCGCCAAAAAGGGCGATGTGCTTGCCTGTGCGCGCGTGGCGGGCATCATGGCCATCAAACGTACGAGTGACATCATCCCCATGTGCCATCCATTGCTCATTACCAAGAGCAAGTGCGACATTGCGCCCATCGCTCCGGCGGGGACGCCGGCCGAGGACGTGCCCGAGGGCTGGGCGCCGGCGCGCGCAGACGGGCAGGTTGGCTTTCACGTACTGGTCACGGCCGGCGTGACGGGCAAGACGGGTATCGAGATGGAGGCGTTGACCGGCGCGAGTGCCGCGTGCCTAACGATCTATGACATGTGCAAAGCGGTCGATCGCGGCATGGAGATCGTCGACGTGCGTCTGCTGCGCAAGGAGGGCGGCCGCTCGGGCGTGTGGGATCGTGCCGAGCGTCAGGTTGCTGCTGTTGAGGCCGTGGCCGCTGACGGTGCCGCGCCCGCTGCCATCACGCCCGCAGCTCCGGCACCGGCCGTCCCCGCGATCGCGTTTATCGGCTACCAAAACTCGGGCAAGACCACACTTGTCGAGAAAGTTATCGCCGAGCTCACCCGCCGCGGCCTGCGCGTGGGTTCGCTCAAGCATCACGGGCACCACGGCTTTGATATCGACGTGCCCGCTAAGGACACCTGGCGCCATCACCAGGCCGGCTCCAAGCACGTGGGCCTCATCTGCGCCACGCGCTGGGCGGAGTACGCCGACACGCGCGAGGAGGACGAGATGCCCGCGCGCGAACTGCTGTCGCGCTACAACGATGTCGACGTGGTAATCATCGAGGGCTATAAGACCGAGGGCTTCGACAACATCGTCGTCGCGCGCTCCGGTGTCGACCGTCTGCGCGGCAAGAGCTCGCTCGACCTGGTCGACGGTCGCACGCTGGCCCTTGCCTGCAACGAGGCCCTGGCACGCCAGGCCTTCGACGCCGGCTTTGCAACCCGAGCCGTCAACATCAACGACGCCCGAGCCATTTGCGACCTCATCCAGGATCACCTTCAGGCTTGACGCTGCGCCGGCCCCAAGCACCCCATCTCGCCCCTCAAGCCGTCGCTCGCGTACCAAAGTACGCGTCGCTCCTCTTTCGGGGCGACCTGGGGCACTTGGAACCGGCTCGCTGCGCTGCCATAACATGCCAAAAGGGGACAGGTTTATTTTGGCAGGTTTTATCTGGGCAAACGTCATTTCCACCACAAAGAGGCCAGGCACCTTTGTGGTGGTTTTGCTTTGGTAGATGTGTGGGACATGCCTTACAATCTACCAAGTAGTTCATGACGGGCGAAAAACGGAGAGAAGGGGCTTGATGCGTCCTTAATGTTTCGTGCGGATAGATTGATTTGACAGACGGTGGCGAATGCCCGCCGTCCGCATTCGTATGAAACAAGGAGTCTCCATGCTTGCCCCTCTTTTCTCAAAGCCTCAATCATCGCTGTCCGTGCAGGCTAAGCGCCTGGTGGCGATGCGCTTTCTCATCTACACCGGTTTTCAGACCAGCTACTTCATCGGCGTCATCGGAACGCTTACCTATGCAGACGATGCCTCGGTCGTGGCGACATCGCTGGCCGTCCTGTTTATGAATGTATTTGTGATCCTGGGATCCTTTGCGGGCGGCGCTGCGCTCGACGCATGGGGTCCGCGCCGCCATTTCTTGCTGAGCATCGTCGGCGCTCTCGCAACCGGCGCGGCGATCCTCGTCTTTGGCAGTGCGACCGGTATCGTCCTGCTCGGCGCGGTGCTCCTGGGCTTTGTGTTGGGGTTCGCCCAGCCCATCGCCACATCCTATCCGGCCTACCTCACCGACGATCCTGTCGAGCTCAAAGACATCAACTCCGCCATCGCCATGTTTTCAAACGTGAGTATCATCGTTGGCCCCACGCTGGGCGGCTTTGTCGCGGCGGCTACATCGTCACGTGCGGTGTTCGTGCTCATGATGATCTTTACCGTACTGGCGCTCGTCGCCGGTTGGGGCTTTAGACCAAGTGCGGGTCAGGCCGCCGCGCACGAAGACAAAACCGCGATTGGTGACATCACATCGGACAAGGCCAGCCAATGCTCCGACCCCAACACGTCCTCCCGTGTCACCTTCGCGACAAGCATCAAGACGGTCTTTACCAACAGCGTTCTCGCCCTGCTGTTCTGCATTATTTTCCTTTCGAACTTTGGCTATGGCGCCTTCGACCCGCTGGAGTCGTTCTTCTACCGCGATGTTCTGCATGTCGGTGTTGAGTGGATGGGCTGGCTCTCGTCGGCCAGCGGTGTGGGCGCGGTGCTGGGCGCCGTCCTCGCGCTCCACTTGCCACCGCACCTGGTCAACCTTAAAACGCTGCTCGTGGCGCTCATGTCCGTGGGCCTGGGAAGCCTGCTCTACGTGGGAACGCCGTACGTAGGCGTAGCTCTTGTCGGCCAGATTGCCCTAGGCGTGGCCTGGGGCGTCGTCAACCCGCTCCACAACACGATCGTGCAAACGACGGCCCCGCTCGAGCAGCTCGGTCGCGTCAACTCGGTCATGGGTTTTGGCAACATGTTCGCCGGCGTGGCGCCGCTGGCGATTGCCCCGTGGCTGGCGGCGACGTTTGGCGTGCAGCAGACGCTCGTAGGGGCGGGCATGGTCGTGACGGCGGTTCCCACGGCGTTGCTGCTGTTTGGCCGCCGGCATTTTGATCGTGCCGCGAGGCGGTAAAAACCATCACAACATTCGATGAAAATCGCAATTATGCCGAAAAACGTCGAATGTTGTGATGGTTTGCGCTCCGGGCCAGGTCATCCTGCGAGTCCGGCCACCACAAAGGGGCCAGGCACCTTTGTGGTGGTTTTGCGCCAAAGCGCCCCGTGTGCGCTTTGGTATACCATGAACGCCACTTCCAGATACACCCCAAATCGCCGCACAACCCAGAAAGGCCCCCATGGACACCACCTTCAGCCACATCAAAGCCGTGCTCTGCGATCTTGACGGAACGTTGCTCACGAGCGAGCACGCGGTGTCCCCGCGCACCGTGGCGGCGATTCGCGCTCTGCGTGAGCGCGGCGTGCTGTTTGGTCTGTGCACCGGACGCGACGCCCAGGCGACCGAAGCCATGTTTGGGCTCTGGGGTATTGACGGCCTGGTAGACGTGCTGGTGGGCTGCGGCGGCGCCGAGGTCATCGACCGTGCGCACGGCATCAACGAGCTGAGCTACCCGCTGCCAGGCGAGACTATCGCGCGCATCTGCGAGCACATGGCAGGCCTGCCGGCAACGCCCGTTTGCCCTCGGGACGGCGTGCTCTATGTGCCCGAGAGCAATGCATGCGTCGAGCACCTGTCGCGTGTCGACGGCGTGCCCTACCAGGTGGTCGACTTTGCCGAGTTTTTGCGCGAGCCGCAGGCCAAGGTGATGTTTACCATGGCGCCCGAGGCGATGCCGCAGGTCATCGAGCGGGCGTCGACGTTCGCCGGCGACACCGTTAAGGCGGCTGCCCTACAGACCACGCAGCGACTCTACGAATTCATGGATCCGCGCGTGTCCAAGACGCGCGGCCTTGTGCGCGTGGCGGAACTCAACGGCATGGAGCTCCAGAACATCTGCGTGTTTGGCGATGCCGATAACGGCACCTGCATGGTGGCCGACGCCGGCGTGGGTGTGGCAATGGCAAATGGCAGCGATGCCACCCGTGCCGCCGCCGATTTTGTAACCGCCAGCAACGACAAAGACGGCATTGCGATCTTTATCGAGGAACATCTGCTGTAGCGCCGGGGCAGAATCACCACAAAGGGGACGGGCACCTTCGTGGTGGCCTCAGGCGATTTGGGCGAGTTGATGCCTACAATCTGCGCGCAAATTCAAATATGGTTGTCTGAACATTACGCTTCCAACCACCGATGGGCTAAAGATATTCTCATCAGTTTGGCAGGGTATTACTCCCGGTAAATGACCTACCGCTCATGGTCGATTTTCGACTGTTTACAGGATGTTTACTCTTGAGCAAAATGTTGTGCAAATAAATCTAATGCCATTAAAAAATGATAGACAACTATATTACCAGCAGAAATAAAAATAAGATAGCGAATAAACGAAGGTAAATCTGAGCAAATGTCAAGAGAATTGAGAATTCGCTACAAAACAATCGGTTATCTTGTTCAGATGTTCAAACAATCGCTACAATATGGATTACTAAGCGTGCGCAATTACAGATTGCGCAGATACGTTTGATAGTGAAAGAGCAAGATCGCGGTCTCTTGGGGAGGAGACATCGATGAAAGCGAATTCAGACAAATCTAAGCAGAGTAAAAAAGCGACGCGCCGTGTACTGGCAGGCGTTTTGTGCGGAGCCTCCGTTTTGAGCCTGGTACTGTCGCTCGTCATGCCTCCGATCTCGCAGGCCATTGCCAACGATGCCCAGACGGTTTCTACCGAGAAGACTGTGACGGAGGATTCCTCAACTGAGTCTACTGATGTAGAAAACACCAACGACGGGGATACCGAAAACCAGATTAGCAACGACGGTGAGGGTGGCGAGGGAGAAGACGCTGCTGCGGCGGATCCGGCTGCCGATGACGCGGGAGCCGAGAGCGCTGCGCAGCCCGCGGATGATGGACAGCCTGTCGATAAGGTCGCTACTGTTGCAAATGAAGGCGAGGTTCCGGGACTTAAAATAGATAAGGATGGGTACGCGCTGCTGGAGAAAGATGAAGACCTGTCTACGTACCTTGACCTTCCCGCGGCGGAAAAGCCCGCGAAGCTGCGTCTGGCTGCTGATATTAGTTCGAGCGAGCCGATCCTCATCAACGAAAACACTACGATCAACAAAGACACTACGATCGACCTTGCGCATCACAAGCTTTATTACAACAACGGTAACGATAGCCAGGGCCAGAACCAGCCTGTTCGTGCATTTATCACAATTCAAAAGGGCAAAACGCTAACTGTCGAAGGTAAGGCGAATGACTCGCCGACTGCAACTACCAGTGGTGAACCTGGTCAGCTAGCACAGATGCAGTTCACTGGAAGTGTTCCACAACAACTCACATACTACGTAACTAAAAGCACGCCTAACGGTGTTGGTACTAGCGAAAAGACCTACCTGCACACTGTTACCAATTTCGGCGCTATCGTTGCATGCAAAGAGGGCTATGTAAATCGAGTCATTTCCGTTGAGGAAGGGGGCACGCTCAACCTTAAGGGTGGCATGATCACAACGCCTCGTACCCTGGGCAACGACGGTCACGTTATTCTCTCTCAGGGCGCTGTTAATATTTCTGGCGGTTACGTCACCAACGGCAACGGCGGTGGCTGGGGCGGTGGTCTGTGCATAACGGGCGCGAAAGCCAGCCTCGAAATGACAGACGGTGTGGTCGCGGGAAACAAGGCAGCTTCTGGCGGCGGCATCTTTGCTAACAATGGAGCCACCTTGAAGCTTGCGGGTGGAATCATTTCTGGCAACGCTACGTATTCTGATTCGGTTGGTCTCGGTGGCGGCATCTTGGTTTCGGGCGGTAGTGTGACCGTTTCTGGTGGCTATATCACTAACAACAAATACGCTAAATTCTGTGGCACGGATGGCAATGGTTGTCATGGCGGCGCTGGGCTTGCTGCCAATAGCGGCGCCCATGTCACCATTTCCGGTGGCCAGATTACTGGCAACTATTCCGATGAAGCTGGCGGCGGCGTTTACGTTACCAATCTTAAACAACAAGGTAAGGCTTGGCTCAACATCAAGGGAGGAATTATTGCCTCTAACGTGAGCTACCGATCTGAAGGTGCCGGCATCCGAGTGGGCCAGAGGGTTGACGCGATGATTAACGGCCCTAAAGATATTAACGGCACTAAAGAAAGTATAGTCTACATCACAAACAATCACTGCATGTCTCGCTTTGACTGGGGTGGCGGCGGCATCTTTGTTCAGGGTGATTCGCAAGACGCGACTAACGCAGGCAGACTGTTTGTATACAACTCGTATATAAGCAGCAATACCGCTGGCGGCTATGGTGGCGGCGTTGCGGTCTGCCCATCGGGTAAGACCTTGGTAACGAACACTGAAGGCACGGCAATCTTTGGCAATTCGTCTGCCGGTGCTGATGATCATGGCGAAAATTATCCTAATCCTGCTTACGACAAAGCGAACAATTCCGGCAATAACAATGCGCCCCATCTTTCTGCCGGCAACGACGGTAAGGATCAAGACAAAGCCGCCTATTTGAAAAAAGTTTTTCGTGACAATGGTCATGCCGATTTCTTCCTCGCAGCGCATGATCACAATACGCCGATCGCAGTTGTGACTGGTGAGATGCTTGGTGGTGGAGACGCCCGGTACTCGGGAAGCATCGAACTTGAAAAAGCTATCAACATCCCCGCCAACGGTGCTGTTGGGGTAAAAAATAGCATCGGCCTGACTTCGGGTGTTATGGCCGAGGATGAGGCGGCGATTAATGCGCGGAATCAAGCGCAGAATGAAGCGACAACTTTCATCACGGGCAACTATTCCTGGGACCATGGTGGCGGCATCATGTCGAATGGTGACCTGTACTTGGGTCAGCCAACGGACGCGTATGTCTACCCAAGCATTAAGGCGACCAAGGAGCTAATTGATTCGCAGACTGGTGAGAACAAACCACTCAAGGAGTTCACCTTTAGGGTCTACCGCAAGGATAAGCAAGATCCTTTCGCTAATGGGACATTCGATCGCGGCGCTTGCGTTGAGGTGGGAAAAGCAAAAAATGATGCAAGCGGCAACATCACGTTTAACCTGGGTGAGCAGTCTGCTCCGAGCAGTTCGGCTGGCGAGATTACATACTACCTGGTTGAAGATGCTGGTAATGATCCCTACATCAAGTACGACCCTGCTGTGTATGAGATTGTGGGAACGTTCAAGGATAACGTGACTGTACTTATGTCTGTTCCGACGCTGAATGACGAGAGCAAGACTAAAGAAATCAGTGTTCATAACTACACGCTTACAAACGCGAGGGTGATTAAACACTCCGGAGATTCAACTGATTCGCTGGGCGCTCTGAAAGATGACGGCCAAGGCTATTATTCGATTGCCAACTCCGATGGATCAAAGACCTTTACCAACACGTATACCTCCAGTTTTTCCTGGATTCCTAAGGCGACTAAGGTCGTTGAGGGTGGCGAGATGAAGGAGTTTACGCTCCGGCTCGCAGACAATCCGAAGTTCGAAAACGCTCAAGAGGTAGAGACTCAGGCCAATGGCCCCAGCTCTCAGATCCGGGAATTCGAAAATATTAGTTACACGCTTGACGACCTCACCAAGGGCGCGGACTCCACGGGCCGTAGCGCTCCCAAGGACTTCCCGTATTATTATTACGTGTGCGAGAAGGACGAAAGCGAGAAATATCCGCATTACAAGTTTGATCATTCGGTCTATAGGTTCGAGGTTGATCGACCGAGCGTCACCAATGGAACCATCAACTATAAGGTGACCTACATGAAGGGATACGTTGACTCCAAAAACAATTGGATAGCAGACGACGGTGCCGAAGCAAAGACGTTCATCGACACCCCCACCTCAACCCCCACCTCCACCCCCACCTTCACCAACACCTATTCCACCTCTTTGCCCCTTTCTGGTATGTCGGGCGTCACTCTGACGTACCTTGCCGGCGCGGCGGTGCTTTGCGCTGCTGCGGCCTGGATGCACATTCGTCGCAAGGCGAATGCGAAGGGAGGTAAGCGTCGTGAATAAGAAAGTTTGCTCCTTCCCGATCTTGTTTGCGCTGCTTGCCCTCCTGATCGGCACCTGCGCGGTTGTGTTCCCCGCTTCCGCGCAGGCCGCGCCGACCTCGGCCGGTTCCATCACGGTGAGCGGCACCGTGGCGAGCAGCTACGACGCCTACCAGATCTTTAGCGCCAACGTCGTCGACGGCGACAACGACGCTAAGATCGCCACCGACCTCGCCTGGGCAAGCGACGCCGTGCGCGACGCCGCGCTGCCTGTGCTGCACAGCGCCGGCATGCCCAATTCCCAGACCACCGCGCAGGAAGCTGCCGAGTGGCTCAACACCGATTCCCACCTTACGAGCGCGCTGAGCGCACAGCTCGCTCGTTCCCTCCAGAGCTCTGGCGCCGTGCCCGTGGCCCTTAACGCGGGCACAGCGGCCGAGCTGTCCTGCGGCTACTGGCTCATCGTCGCCGACGACAATGCCATCGCCCAGGGCGAAGCCGGCACCGCGCCGATCATGGCCCTGATAGGCGGTAGCGCCGTCACCGTCAAGCCCAAGGCGGCGACGCCCAAGGTGGCCAAGCATGTGCTGGAGGACAGCACCGCCGCCTGGCAGAAGGCCGCCGACGCCACGGTCGCCGACGACCTGTACTGGCGCCTCTCGGCCACGGTCCCGGCGGGCCTCGCGGCCTACGACACCTATACGGTGCGGTTCGTCGACACCATGAGCGCGGGGCTCGACCCCTCCAAGGTCGCCGCGAGCATGCGCGTGTACGTGGCGGCGGGTGCGGACGGAGGCTTTGACGCAGTCTCGGCCGGCAGGGACGGCCGCGCCGGCACCGAGCCCGCGAAGGGCTGGACCGATATCACGGCCCAGTGCGCCACCAAGGTAGCGGCCGACGGCAAGACCTTCACCGTGCGCACCGGCGACCTCATCGCCGCGCTCGGCGGGGCCGACGCCTTTACCGCGGGCGCCCGCGTGGTCGCCGTGTACAATGCGCCGCTCACCAGCGCATGCAACCACGGCATCGCGAAGGGCAACCCCAACGAGGTCTACCTGCGCTACCCGCGCTCTCCCTTTGCCGACCAGTCCGGCGACGCCGGCTTCACCCGCACGCCGAGCGACGATGCGTGCGCCTACACCTGGGATCTCGCGCTCACCAAGCGCGGCAGCGACGGCGACAAGCCGCTTGCCGGGGCGGTTCTGATCATCGCCGACGACCGCGGTCGCACGCTGGCGGCCGACGGCACGTGGGATGCAGAGGGCAAGGCCACCGTCACCACGGGCGAGGACGGCCGCGTGACCGTTTCGGGCGCGGACTCGGGCAAGCTGGAGGTCCACGAGCTCAAGGCACCCAAGGGCTACACCGCCTTTGAGGGCACGCGCTCCGTGACGGTCAAGGCCGAGGGCCTGGACGTCGACCAGGTGGCCGCCGCCAAGCCCAAACTCACCATCACGGCCGAGTCGCCCCTGCGCGCCGACAGCGCGGACGGGTCGACGGGCAGCCTGGAGGCGTCGCTCATCAACACGCCCACCGGCACACCCCCTAGCATTACCACCGGAGGCTTTATGCCCTCGACTGGCGATATGGCAATGTACGCCGCGGCCGCCGCAGCGGTCGCCGGAGCCGCGCTCATCGTGGTCGCGCTCCTGGTCAAGCGGGGAGGTGGCAGCCATAAAGAGTAGCTGGCAGCCCCACAGAGAGCGGGGCGAGACGTAGCGAAGTAGATGCTAAGACACAGACAGATGATGACCGATCGAATGAGAACCAAACGGAAAACGGAGGAAAAGAAGATGAGCATGAACAAGAACATCGCACGCCTGGCAGTAACCGCCGGCCTCACGGCGGCGTTGAGCTTCGGCGGTGTGATGGCCCCGGTCACGATGGCGTTTGCTGATGGTGCGGCGGGTTCGACCGTGACGTTCGAGGACGATACGTATTCTTCGACTACGACTTATAAGGGCATCCAGATCTTTACGGCCGACGTGGACGGCACTACTGTCAAAAATATTCAGTGGGCAGGTTCTGGTGAGCAGCAGACGGCAATTCGGGATGCCGTCGTGAAAGCAATCAATGAATGGAGCCAAGCACACCGTCAGGGTACTTATGACAGCAAGAATGCTCAGGAAGCTGCCGAATGGCTGAATAAGAATTCCGGTGTGACCGTAAACAATGAGCAAGTGGCAAATAACAACGTTCTGAGCATGATTGCCGCTAATCTGAACGGCACTGGTTTTGATTGGAAGACAACGAGCGCGGAAACCCCGTCCCTCACCGGGCTCGATGCCGGCTACTGGTTGTTCCTCACTGGCACGGTTGATTATACGGCTACCGATAAGTCGACCGATACTTTCTCGGCGCCCGTGTACGCCGTGGTTGACGGCAAGACCGACATGCACGTCACCCCCAAGAAGGATGTGCCCACCGTCGATAAGAAGATCCTTGACGATGCCGATGCCGCCGCTGCTACGGATATCAAGACCTCCAGTCAGTGGAATGACATTGCCGATTCCCAAATCGGCCAGGAGGTCAACTACAAGCTTACCGGTTCGGTTGCCAGCAACTATGCTACTTACGATAGCTATGCGTACAAGTTTACCGACACGCTTTCCAAGGGCCTTGATTTCGTTGACGGATCGGTTAAGGTGTATGCGCTCAATGGTATTAACTACACTGAGATCAATGCGGGCCAGTACGACGCGAGGTGTGTCGACAACACGCTGACGGTCGAGTTTAAGGTTGGCGAGGGCAAGAAGGGCCTCAAGGATGTCCAGGGCGTAGACGCCAACACCCAGATCGTTGTCTTCTATAAGGCGAAGCTCAACAAGAATGCCGTTACCGGTAACGGAAATGGGGAGGAGAAGGGCAATTTCAATACTGTTAAGCTCGAGTACTCCAACAACCCCTATACCGAAGGAGCAGGAACGTCTGTCGAAGGTGGCGCTGGAGACTTCACCTTTAAGCTCAACCTCAACAAGGTCGACCAGGGCACCGAGAAGGGCCTCGCGGGCACCGTCTTCACTATCAAGTCCGCCGACTCGAACACCGTGGGGCAGTACGTCGCCTCGAGGGACGCTGCGGGCGTCGTCGCGGGCCAGCTCGTGACCGTCGCCGATGCCAACAAACTCCCCGGCTACGTGAAGTTTACATCCGACAAAGACGGCAAGATCTCCGTCTCCGGTCTCGACGCCGGCTCCTACACGGTGACCGAGGTCCAAACCCCCGACGATACCAAGTACACCAAGGCCGAGCCCTTCACCTTTACCATTAAGGCAGAGTATAAGGATAATGCGGCAGAACTTGAGAAGATTACGGTCAGTCCTTCTGAAAATGATGAGCATCGTTCCGATGTCGCTCTCGGCACGCTCAACAACACTCCGGGCGACAACACGCTAACCGCCACGAATGGTACTGCTGCTAATGTCGAAACCGGTGAAATTAACATCACCGTCGGCAACACCAAGTCCGTTGGCCTTCCCCTCACCGGTCTTAACGGCGTGACCTTCACCTGGATCGCTGGTGGCGTGGTGCTGTGCATCGGCGTGGCGCACCTCATCCGCAGCCGTAAGCAGGCTGAGGAGTCCGAGCAGGAGTAACGCTCGCTCACCCATCCCTTTGGCAGGTGGGATGTGATGGCCATGAGACTTGCGGACACTTTTCTCGTCCATCGACGTTCTTGCTTTGCCATTCTCTTTTCGGGGCAGACTCCGCGCTGGAGTCTGCCCCGTTCTTTTTGGACATAGCAGCCGGAGCGCCGTTGCGCGTAGGATCGGGCGTATGGTTAGCGAACAGATGTTTGCAAATATTGCGTTTACCAGCTGTACGTGCGAGTGCTCGCAGTAAAATACCCTTGCGACGCATCCCGTGCGCGGGCGGCCGACGACTCGATCGGAGGTCCCCAAATGCTGAAATTCCTTAACGCGCTCGCCGCCCTCGCGGCGGTGGGCACGTTCGTCATCGCGTTTCTTGACTCGTATGAGGTTCGGTTTAAGGTCCGTAGGCGCACGCGCGGTGCGGACGGTAGAAGGCATTTGCGCCGCAACAAGCGCAAATAAGAATGCCCGGGGTTAGAGGCCCGGGCATTTAACAACGTCGGAAACTGGTCGCCCGCGCTTTCGAACACTTACGCGGGGTGCGTCGTTTCCTGTAGTTATTGTATCCCGAATCGCCCAGCCGATTCGGGACATTTTGAAAACTCAAATGCCGGCCTACGCACGAAAGGAATCTCGTTAATTCCGAAAATTATGTATAATTCCAATTAAAAATGGAATCAAACGAAAACGATGGAAATGAACGAAGCGCTAATCTACTTACAAGAAGCACTAGGCCTCTCTGCCAAGACCAAAAATTGGCCTGGATCCGCACGCTTGCCGCTGCATCTGCGGGCGATTGAGGTCCGCGCTGTTGACGCAAACGGTTTTTCGTTTTTGCTTGCAAGTTTGCCTATCGGCGTCGGGCTTCCCGAGGCTAAGAGGGTCTATAGTCAGCTAGCCTTGCGCGCGGAGACTCCTGTTGTCGTTTCATTTCCTGATGCCGATGCACGTCAGCGCAAAGCATTGGTCGCACAAGGGATTCCCTTTGTCTGCCCGGGTAGACAGGCATTTCTTCCATTTATGGGTACAGCCTGCACGGAGAGGGGCGGTGCCCGCTTTCGCAATCACGCGACCAAGATGTCGCCCAACGCGCAGGCTGCCGCAATCTGGGGAGCAACCCAGGAGCCATATCGTCCCTATGACCTTTGTCGTGCGCTTGGGATCTCGGCAAGCCGTGCGAGTGAGGCCATAACCGAGCTTGTCGACAGGGGGCTCGCGAGGCGCGAGCGTCGCGAGCGGCGTGTCGTCGTGTTCCCTGTTGCCGTTGATCTTCTGCTCAGTGAGCACATGGCAGAGCTCTCCTCGCCTGTCTCGAAGGTCTTTTTTGCAAGGAAGACGCCGCAGATCGACTATCTTGTTGACGCTGGGGAGACGGCGCTCGCTGCGCGTTCGATGCTCGCTGCGCCGGGCATGGAACAAAAGGCCGTCTTAAAAAGTGCATGGCGTCAACTGAGCGACTTCGAAGTCGCAGACGGGGAGTTGCCGGATAACGAGACGGCGATGATCCAAGTGTGGCGCTATGCGCCCGTGTTTGCCGGCTCCTCCCGTGTCGACGACATTTCGCTTGCGCTATCTTTGGCGGCAATCGACGATGAGCGAATTCAGCTCGAAGTCGATCGCATGTTTGGAAAGGAATATCCATGGCAAGAAGCGCTGTAGAAGGTCTCCAAGAATTTCAGCAGCATATGCAAAAAGCTGCAGGATCGTATGCCCTTATCGGCGGCACGGCATGCGACATTTTGCTCGCGGAGGCGGGACTTCCGTTTAGAATGACTCACGATTTTGATGTTGTAATTGTCGCCGATGACCGGTTGCCTCAGACGGCAGAAGCTATATGGACTTTGGTGCGTGATGGCGGTTACCGCTGCGGCTGGGGCGAAGGCAAAGGCTCATGTTTTTATCGGTTTACAGAGCCTAAGAGGCCGGGTTACCCCCGTATGATCGAACTCTTTGCGAAGTGCCCCGACTTTCTAAAGGGTCGTGAGGGGATTGATGTGGCACCAATTCACGTTGATGAAAACATAAGCAGTCTTTCGGCAATTTTGTTGGACGATGCTTACTACAGCTTGTTCCTTCAGGGAATCCGGACCGTAGGCGGCGTTTCGGTCCTGGGTACGGAATACATTGTCCCGTTCAAAGCGAAGGCATATCTCGACCTAAAAGCTAGAAGGGAAGCGGGGGAGAACGTTGATTCGAATAAGGTAAAAAAGCATAAACGCGATGCGCTGAGGCTTGCTCAGCTGCTTGGCGAGTCGGAAGGTGTCGACCTGCGCGGAGAACTGAAGGACGATATGCTTGCGTTTGTTAAAGATTGTGAGGTGGGCGACGTCAATCTGAAACAGATTGGGGTTGCGGGCGTAACGATGGCGCAGTTGCTCGAGACGATGAAAGCAACATATGGCTTGATTAGTTGAGTGGGGTAACGTGGCCCGGACGGTGCAGTCTAGCTGCGTTGTCCGGCGCGGAAGCTCGCTAATCGGCTATTATTTGTTTAGACAACCTGAGTTGTAGAGGAGTGACCGGCGATGGTGCAGGGCGCCAAACATATGAAGAGCAATAACGCCGCGGACAACGGCGGCTCAAGCCCTCAGCCCAAACCTCAGCCCAAGCCCAAGCCCAGGCGCCGCCGCAAGCGACTGCCGCGCTGGGCCGACCGGCTCATCACCATCGTCATCATCCTTATTGGCGTGGGCCTTATGACCTGGCCGTGGATCTTGGACCGGCTCGAGGCCTCGGGCGTGTTCAACCAGATCAGCACCGTGTCCAGCACCGTGGACGCGCTGTCTGCCGAGGAGCGCGAGCGCATCCTTCTCCAGGCTCGCTCCTTTAACGAGCAGCTGGCGGGCGAGGCCACCGAGCTTCCCGCCGACCAGATCGAGCCCTACGCCCAGCAGCTCATCTTTGACCGCGACCCCATGATGAGTTGGGTCGAGATTCCCTCCATCGATGTGAGTATGCCCATCTACCACGGCACGAGCGAGGAGGTCCTTATGGCGGGCGTCGGCCACCTGGAGGGCACGAGCCTGCCGGTGGGCGGCACCTCGACGCATTGCGTGCTCACCGCGCATTCGGGCATGCGCAACCTGAGCATGTTCGACGACATCCATTCGCTGGAACCCGGCGACCTGGTGCTGCTGCACACCATGAACAAGACGCTCGCCTACAAGATGGTGGACTCCGAGGTCGTGCTGCCCGAGGAGATGGAGTCGCTGACCATCGAGCCCGGCGCCGACAAAGTGACGCTCGTCACCTGCACGCCCTACGGCGTGAACGACCATCGCCTGCTGGTGCATTGCGTGCGCACCAAGTACAGCAAGAAGGACGTCGACAAGCAAAAGTCGCTGGCCGGCCGCCACTGGGGCAAGCGCGAGTTTGCCGTGCTCATCGTGGTTATAGCCATTGTGCTGTTGCTGCTGGACATCGTGGTCCACGCGGTCCGCAAGCGCCGCAAGGCCAAGGCCTCGGCATAAGACATTCTTCAGAACCACCGCAACGGGGATAGGCACCTTTGTGGTGGTCGGGGCTTCCAAACCATCACAACATTCGATGAAAATCGCGATTTTGGCGAAAAGCGTCGAATGTTGTGATGCTTTTTGCTGTGGGCGGGATGGTTTTCGTTGTGGGCGGGACGGTTTTCGCTATGGACGGTGCGGTTTCACTGTAAAACCGCCAGCCCGCCGCCTGCCAGCCCGCCGCCCTCGTTACGTTTTCGCTGCATTTAGGTAAAGCACCTGCTCCAGGTGGCGTTGCCTTGTATACTAGAGCGGTTTATCTGTTATGCGGAAGGGAGCGCCTATGGCACTCAGCGAGAAAGACGTGCGTGGCATCGCCGAGTACGCAAAGATCGCACTGACCGATGACGAGCTCACCCAGATGACGTCCTACCTGAACGACGCCGTCCAGATGCTCGAGCCCGTCTTGCAATATGACTTGCCCGACGTGGAGCCCACGTTCCATCCCATCGGAAGCCTGTCCAACGTGATGGGCGATGACCTGCGCGAGCCCGAGCGCGACCTGCCGCTCGACGTCGCGCTCGAAAACGCCGGCAACGCGCGCGACCGCTACTTCCGCGTGCCGTCCATTTTGGGAGAGGGGGAGAGCGAGTAATGGCGCTAAGCTTCGATTCCCTTACCGCCGCCCAGATCGCCGCGGGCGTTGCCGCCGGCGACTTTACCGCTACCGAGGTGGCCCAGGCCTCCCTTGCCGCCATCGAGGCGCGCGAGGGCGGGGTCCAGGCATTCCTGCAGGTGGCGCCCGAGCTCGCGCTCGAGGCCGCTGCGCGCGTGGATGCCGACCGTGCCGCAGGCAATCCGCTGCCCCCGCTCGCGGGCGTGCCGCTGGCCATTAAGGACAACATGAACCTTGTGGGCACGCGCACCACCTGCGCTTCTCGCATGCTCGGGGACTACCAGAGCGTCTACACCGCCACCTGCGTCCAGCGCATGCTCGACGCCGGCTGCCTGCCCATGGGCAAGGCCAACATGGACGAGTTTGCCTTTGGCAGCTCCACCGAGAGCTCGGCGTTCCACCGCACCAACAACCCCTGGGATACCGAGCGCGTGCCCGGCGGCTCTTCGGGCGGCTCCGCTGCAGCCGTCGCCGCGGGCGAGGTCGCGCTCTCGCTGGGCTCGGACACCGGCGGCTCCATCCGCCAGCCGGCGTCGCTGTGCGGCGTGGTGGGTTTTAAGCCCACGTATGGCGCCGTGAGCCGTTACGGTGTGGTTGCCTTTGGCTCGTCGCTCGACCAGGTGGGCCCCTTTGGCCGCACGGTCGAGGATGTCGCGCTGGCCATGAACGCGCTTACCGGCGCGGGCCACGATCCGTACGACTGCACCAGCCAGGATTGCGCCGTCGACTTTACCGAACATCTCAACGACGGTATCGAGGGCAAGCGTGTGGGCATCATCCCCGCGTTTATGGAGGCCGAGGGCCTGACGCCCGAGGTCAAGGTCGCTGTTCAGCGCGCCGCCCAGGAGCTGCAGAACCAGGGCGCCGAGCTGGTCGAGGTCGACCTGCCGCACCTGGACGCCGCCATCGCCGCCTACTACGTCATCGGCCCGGCCGAGGCGTTCTCCAACCTGGCCCGTTTTGACGGCATTCGCTACGGCTATCAGGAGGAAGGCTGCGCCAATCTGTCCGACCAGAGCTCGCTTTCGCGTGCCCACGGCTTTGGCGCCGAGGCCAAGCGCCGTCAGATGCTCGGCGCTTACCTGCTGAGCTCGGGCGTGTACGACAAGTACTACTACGCCGCGCAGAAGGCCCGCACGCTCATCACGCAGGACTACGACGCCGCGTATGCCAAGGTGGACACCATCCTCATGCCCGCCTCGCCGCGCACGGCCTTTAAGTTTGGCGAGATCAGCGATCCCACGCAGATGTACCTTTCCGACCTGTACACCATCTCGCTCAACATCTGCGGCAACGGTGGTATCTCGGTGCCGCTGGGCCTGGGCGAGGATACTCAGCTGCCCGTTTCTGCCCAGCTGGTGGGTCCGGCCTTTAAGGACCGTCAACTGCTCATGTTTGCCCGCGCCCTGGAGCGCGGCTTTGCCGATGCCGCCACGGGTGCGCCCGCGCTTTCCGTCGCGCCCGATTTTGCCGGGAAGGGAGGCGAGCTGTAATGAAGGAGCTTTCCGAGGTCCTGCAGGATTGGGAGGCCGTGATCGGCCTGGAGATCCATACCGAGCTCACCGCGCTCGATACCAAGATGTTCTGCAACTGCAAGCTCAGCCACGATGACGAGCCCAACGCCAACGTGTGCCCGGTGTGCCTGGGCCTGCCCGGTGCGCTGCCGGTGCCCAACAAGCGCGCCATCGAGAGCATCGTCAAGGCCGGTCTCGCCACCAACTGCGAGATCCAGCGCCACTCGATGTTCTACCGCAAGCACTACTTCTATCCCGATATGGCTAAGAACTTCCAGACCACGCAGGGTCCGGTCGCGTTTGCCATGTACGGTCACCTGGACCTGGACGTGACCGGTCGCGGTGCCGCCGAGCGCCCCGACTGCGCGTTTGGTGAGGCCGAGGCCCAGAGCCTGGCGAGCGCTTCGGCCAACGCCGAGGGCCTGTCCACGTCCATGACGTCGACCATGCGCGAGGGTAACCAGCGCGCCGGTCACCTGGCCAGCTACGACGCGTCCAACCTGCAGATGCCCGAGCGTCGCGAGGACGGTTCCTACACGGTGCCCATCCGCATTCTGCGCATCCACATGGAGGAGGACGCCGCCAAGATGGTCCACGTGGGCGGCGCCGAGGGCCGCATTACCGCCGCGGCCGAGTCGCTCGTCGACTACAACCGCTGCGGCACGCCGCTGATTGAGCTCGTGACTGAGCCCGATTTGCGCACGCCCGAGGAGGCTCGCCTGTTTATGGAGAAGCTCCGTCGCATTTTTGTGACGCTGGGCATTTCGGACTGCTCCATGGAGAAGGGTTCCATGCGCTGCGACGGCAACGTGTCGCTGCGCCGCCGCGGCGAGACCAAGCTGGGCACCAAGACCGAGCTCAAGAACCTCAACTCGTTTAAGAGCCTGCACGACGGCCTTGCCTACGAGATCTGCCGTCAGGCCGAGGTGCTCGAGGAGGGCGGCATCATCTATCAGGAGACCCGCCACTGGGAGCCCAGCCGCAAGCGCACCGTTGTCATGCGTGTGAAGGAGACGGCCGACGACTATCGTCTGTTCCCCGATCCCGACCTGGCGCCGTTCGATCTGGACGACGAGTTCATCGACCGCTGCCGTGGCGAGATTCCCGAGTTGCCCGATGCCAAGCGCGCCCGTTTTGAGGCCGACTTTGGTATTAAGGCGGCCGATGCCGAGCAGATTGCCGGCGACCCCGAGTTTGCCGAGTTCTTTGAGGCCGCCGCTGCCGGCATGGCCGGCAAGGAGGCTCAGACGGTCGCAAACTTGCTGGTGAACGAGATGATCGCCTACCTTAAGGGTGCGGGCGTGTCGCTCGCCGAGTCCGGTATTGCGCCGGCTCAGGTGGCAGCACTGGCCAAGCTGCTGGCGACCGATGCCATCAGCTCCAACCAGGCGCACGAGGTTTTTGAGGCCATGGCCCAGACCGGCGACGACCCCAACAAGATCGTCGACGAGCGCGGTATGCGTCAGGTGAGCGATGCCGGCGCGCTGCAGCCGATCGTGGACGAGGTGCTAGCAAACTGTGCCGATCAGGCGCAGCAGTACCGCGACGGCAACCAGAAGGTCATCGGCTTTTTGGTGGGCCAGTGCATGAAGGCGAGCCGCGGCAAGGGCAACCCGAAGCTCTTCAACGAGTTGCTGAGAACGTCGCTCTCGTAAGCGGGAACCGAGGGGCCGGGCGCTGGGCCTTGCCTCTCAATTTCGGACAGTCCTGACTCACGACGGAGGCGCCACTGGCGCCTCCTGTTCGTGCGGAACTCATTGAGAGGCAAGGCCCTGCGCCCGGCCCCTCGGTTCCGTGACGACTCGGCCGTTCGGGTCAGGTGGGGCTGAATGGAATAGAGTGAATGGGCGCGCCGTTGGCGCGTCCATTTTTGTGCGGGTGACAAAGGGACTGTCCCTTTGTCACATTGCAATAAATGTGATGGAAGTGTGGCGAAATAAGCTTAAAACTTCCGTAAATGTGATAACTGTCACGTTTTACCTAGGGTAAAATGTGGGAAATATCACGTTTACGGAAGTTTCTTTGCGGGAGGTTCGGTCATGCAGCGAGATATCATTGCCAAGCTTAACGCTTGGAAAGCGTCAGAATATCGTAAGCCGCTTATCCTTAAGGGGGCGCGCCAGGTTGGAAAGACGTGGGCGCTTAAGGAGTTCGGCCGAACCTCGTACCTCAATTTTGTGTATCTGACGCTCGAGGAGCCGTCGCCTGGGGTACAGAGCGAGTACGCTCAGTTTTTCGAAGGTACGCGCGATCCTCGACGGATCATCTCAAATCTTTCCCTGGCACTTGGACAGCCTATCGATCCCGGCGAAACGCTGCTTATTATTGATGAGATCCAGGATTGTCCTTCTGCAGTCGGCGCCCTTAAATACTTCTGTGACGAGGCCCCCGAGTATCACGTCGCATGCGCAGGGTCTTTGTTGGGCGTTCGCTTGACCCGTGAGACCAGCGCTTTTCCGGTGGGAAAGGTCGAGTTCATGGAGATGCGCCCCATGAGCTTTTCCGAGTTTCTGAAAGCCGAGGGCGCTGCAAACTACGACGAATACCTTGGCGGCCTGGATCAGATCGAGACAGTGCCCGATTTCTTCCATGTCCGTCTCGTCGAGCATCTTCGTCGTTATTTTGCATGCGGCGGCATGCCAGAGGCTCTTGGCCGGTGGGCGGAGACGGGCGATATCGTTCAGGTCGATAAGGTGTTGTCTGATCTCTTGGATTCCTACGAGCGCGATTTTGCCAAGCATGGTGGCCGTGCGCAGTTCGCCAAGCTTTCGCAAATATGGAACTCGATTCCAGCTCAGTTGGCGCGCGAGAACAAAAAGTTCGTTTGGGGTGCGGTGCGCGAGGGGGCTCGTGCTCGAGAATACGAGGATGCTCTGGAATGGCTTGCCGATGCTGGGCTCATCACGGCGGTTCGCCTTAATGCTGCCGGTGGTGTGCCGCTCTCTGCGTACGATGACCTCAAGGCATTTAAAGTCTACTGTCTTGATGTCGGCTTGCTGCGCCGCATGGCAAGGCTGGATGCGTCCGCTTTTGCCATCTCGGATGCGCTATTTTCGGAGTTCAAAGGTTCGTTCGCCGAGAACTATGTGCTTCAGGCATTACTTCCACAGTTAGATGCTGCTCCGCGTTACTGGACAAACGAGAAGCCGAAGCACGAAGTCGATTTTTTGATTCAAGTCGGAAACGAAATCGTTCCCGTCGAGGTCAAATCGGGAGAGGTCGTTCACTCCAAGAGCCTTAAGTACTATGCCGACAAGCATGCGGAGACGACTCCATTGAGGGTCCGCTACTCACTTAAGAACCTAAAGCTCGACGACGGGGTGCTCAACATTCCGTTGTATTTGGCTGATCGATCTGTCCCTCTTATCAAAAAGGCGCTTGATTGTGCGCATCTTGACGTTTAGATCCTGGGTGAGCTGACGGGCGGTGGCTAATTAATCGCTCCGTTACGGCCAGGGAGCTTGGGCCTTAGCGATGCTTGCTTCGCCAAGCGGTGGGGGTGGTGCCGGTGTATTGTTTGAAGGCTTGGGTGAAGGCAGCCTGCTGAGGGTAGCCTAGACGCTCTGCCACCTGCGCTATCGTGAGCGCGCTATCTGCCAAAAGGTCCTGCGCCCGCTCCATGCGGCGCCTTCGTATGTAGGCGCCCAGGGACTCGCCGGTTTGGGCCTTAAAGGTGGCGCATAGTTTGGAGCGGCTTGTGTAGAGCCTTTCGGCCACCTCGTTGATACCCACACGTCTGCCTTTGTCGAGCGCGCGCTCAATCATTGCCGTTGCTTCTTCGGCAATGGTTATGCTGACGCGTGTGTCTGCCGCCTGCCGCGCCTGCTTGTGGGCCGCGCGCGAACAGGCGAGCTCCGCGACCATGGTCTCCACGATGCCCTGCATATAGACGCGTCCGCCTACGGTGCGGGCGCGGTCCTCGTTAATCCGGCGCAGCGTGTGGCAGATGGCAGACGTCGCTTCCTCGTGCCATGATTCGGCAAACGCCTCAAAGATTCCCGCGAACTCGGTGGGATAGCGGTGCTCCAGTTCGTCAAAATATCCAGGCAAAAAGAGCACCGAGCGCGAGTGATAAAGCTCCCCCGCAAACAGCGGGCTTAATTCCTCGCCACAGCTATCTTGGATAAAGCTGCAAACGGCATTGTTTGGCCACGCTCCATGCAATGGTTTGAGGTTCGCGGGCGTTATGCCAGCCTCGGGCATGCATGTAAGTGTGGGCGCGCTGACTTCGCTCACGCAGGCGTATGGCTCGGGTGTGTATTCGGCCAGGTACATATCGTGCGTCGGGGTGATGAAATGCTCCATGACGATGCAGGCAGGGGAGAGAGGCATGATCCATGCGCGGCCGTGCGCCCGGTCGTTTGCCACCTCGCCGGTAAAGACGGCGCCCTTGCCGGTAAGCTTCAGGCCAAACTGCTCAAATTGCGGTGCGTAGAGCTCGGTTATGTCGGTCGCTGCCCGCCGTATTTGCAAAAGCGTTCCTTTCCTTTGCAGAAACGTCCACGCCTGGCTTGATTGTGAGCCATGGCTAACACAGCAATGATAAGTTCATTACGGTTAACTCTCAAGCCGTTAGAAAGGAATCTCATGGCAAAGGAATCAAAAAGGGAAGGTGGAGGAATCGGCGAGCTGCTCGCGTATGCCGGCGACCGCAAATTCCTAACGTATTTGGGCATGGCGCTCTCGGCGCTCTCGCAGCTGCTGAGCTTTGGCCCGTACGTGTGCATTTGGCTTGTCGCGCGCGATCTGATTGCCGTGGCGCCCAACTGGAGCGAAGCCACTAACATTGCGATGTACGGTTGGTGGGCCGTGGGGTTTGCGCTGGCAAGCATCGTAGCTTATTTCGTGGGGCTCATGTGCACGCACCTGTCTGCGTTTCGCTGTGCGTCCAATATCCGCAAGACTACGAGCGAGCACCTGCTTAAGCTGCCGCTTGGCTACTTTGACACGCACGCCACCGGTGAGCTGCGCCGTATTGTAGACGGATGCGCCGCCTCCACCGAGACTTTGCTCGCACACATGCTGCCCGATATCGCGGGCGCCGCCGCCATGGTCGCGGGCTTGCTCGTGCTGCTTTTCGCGCTCGATTGGCGTTTGGGGGCGGCATGCCTTATCTCGGTCGTCGTTTCGTTTGGCGCCATGGCCGCCATGATGGGCGGCAAGGGCGGCGAGTTCATGAAGGCCTACATGGGAGCGCTGGTCAAGATGAACAAGACCGGCACCGAATACGTACGCGGCATCCCCGTGGTCAAGGTGTTTCAGCAGACGGTCTACTCCTTTAAGGCCTTCCACGATGCGATCGCCGAATACGCCGACATGGCGCAAAACTATGCGGGCACGTTCTGTCGAGGTCCGCAGGTACTCAACCTTACCGCGCTCAATGGTCTTGTGACATTCCTGTTGCCCGTGGCGTTGCTGTTGGCGCCGGGCGAGACGGACTTCGCGCGTTTTATGACCAACTTCACGTTTTACGCGATATTTTCGGCCGTGGTACCGACGGCCATGACCAAGCTCATGTTTGTGGGCGAGGCCTCTCAGATGAGTGCCGATTCGCTGGCTCGTATTCGAAGCGTCATGGATTCCAAGCAGCTCTCCGTGCCCGCCCAACCCAAGCACCCTGCCGGCAGCGACGTGCGATTTGAGGACGTGAGCTTTACGTACGAGGGTGCCGAAGCACCTGCCGTTAGCCATGTGAGTTTCAGCGTTCCCGCTGGTAGCACCCTCGCCCTGGTGGGTCCCTCGGGTGGCGGTAAGTCAACCTGCGCAAGCCTGATCCCGCGTTTTTGGGATGTCTCCTCGGGTCGAGTGCTCGTAGGCGGTGTGGACGTTCGCGATATGGATCCGCACGAGCTTATGGACCAGGTTGCCTTCGTGTTCCAGACCAACCAGCTGTTCCGGCAAACACTTGCCGATAACGTGCGCGCCTCCAAGCCTACGGCCACTGACGACGAAGTGCGTGCGGCCCTCTCCGCAGCTCAGTGCGACGACATTGTGGCCAAGCTCCCGCAGGGCATCAATACCATGCTCGGCGCTGGCGGAGCATATCTTTCGGGCGG
Source organism: uncultured Collinsella sp. (assembly GCA_947507155.1). Lineage (GTDB taxonomy): Bacteria > Actinomycetota > Coriobacteriia > Coriobacteriales > Coriobacteriaceae > Collinsella. The sequence goes on from CANNOC010000001.1 coordinate 134,241, forward strand.
CGAGGTCCAGCGCGTGGCACTCGCCCGCGCGATCCTTAAAGACGCGCCTATCGTGGTGCTCGATGAGGCCACGGCGTTTGCCGATCCCGAGAACGAGGCGCTCATCCAGCGCGCCTTTAGCAAGCTGGCGGCGGGTCGCACGGTCATTATGATTGCGCACCGGCTTTCAACCGTGGTGGGCGCAGACCAAATCGTGGTGCTCAACCAGGGCAGCGTGCAGGAGTCGGGTACCCATGCCGAATTGCTGTCCCAAAATGGTCTGTATGCCAAGATGTGGGCCGAATACGAACAGGCCGCGAGCTGGAAAATCACTGCAGCGACCGCGGATGCCGCCGTCACGAAGGGAGGCGAGGCCTAAATGTTCGCCTCATTCCAAAAGAAGTATTTCCTATCCGATAAAGGCGTCGCCGGCGTAAAACGCGGCATTTTCTGGACCACGCTCACCAATCTCATTACCATGGCCGGCATGGGCTTTTTATTCCTGGTTATGGCTGGCTTTGTCGAGCATCTCGCCAGCGGGGCTGACCTGCCGGATGCCCTGCCGATCGTGGGTGGCCTCCTGGTCTTTTTCGTGTTGCTCTTTGCCTCTAACTGGCAGCAGTATTACTACACCTACTGCATCTTTTACGAGGAGTGCGGCAAGCAGCGCATGGAGATCGCCGAGCGCTTGCGCAAACTGCCGCTGTCGTTTTTTGGTCGTCGTGATCTGGCCGATTTAACCGAGACCATCATGGGCGACGTCCAGGCCATGGAGCACGCCTACAGCCACGTGCTGGGAGAGCTTTGGGGTGCCATCATCGCAAGCGCCATTGTGTTCGTGGCGTCGCTGTTCTTTTGCTGGCAGCTGGCGATCGCGGCGTTTTGGAGCGTTCCCGTGGCCTTTGCCGTGCTGTATCTAACACGCGGCCCCATGGCCCCGGTGTTCGATCGCGTACGCGCCGAGAAGGTCAAGGTTACCGAGGCTATTCAAGAGACGCTCGACTGCGTTCGCGAGATCCGCGCCACCAACCAGGAGGCCCATTATCTTGAGGGGCTCAACGCCGTGATCGATGCCGAGGAGCATGAGACCACCAAGGGCGAGCTCGCTAACGGGCTTTTGGTCAACTCCGCCTTTGCTATCCTGCGTCTGGGCATTGCCACCACGCTGGTTACGGGCGCCGCGATGGTCGCCTCCGGGCAGGTCGACTTTTTGGTGATGTTTGCCTTCCTGCTTATGGTGAGCCGTATCTATGCGCCCTTTGACCAGGCGTTAATGTTAATGGCCGAGCTGTTTGCCGCCGAGTCGTCTGCCAAGCGCATGCGTTCCATCATGGAAGAGCCTGTGGCGCGGGGCAGCGAGATATTTGAGCCCGTGGGCCATGATGTGGTGTTCGATCACGTGGCATTTGGATATGGTGCGGGCGAGGACGGCCGCGCCGGCGAGAAAGTTCTTACCGATGTGAGCTTTACTGCCAAGGAGGGCGAGGTCACGGCACTGGTCGGTCCTTCGGGCTCTGGCAAGTCTACGGTGAGCCGCCTGGCCGCGCGCTTTTGGGATGCCACTGCGGGCAAGGTTACCGTGGGCGGTGTGGATGTTGCGAGCGTCGATCCCGAGGTGCTCCTGCGCGACTACGCCATTGTGTTCCAAGACGTGCTGCTCTTTGACGACACAGTGATGGGAAACATCCGCCTTGGCCGCCGCGACGCCACCGACGAGGAGGTCTTGGCCGCCGCACATGCCGCCAACTGCGATGAGTTCGTGAACCGCATGCCGCAGGGCTATGACACCATGATCGGCGAGAACGGCTCCAAGCTGTCTGGCGGCGAGCGCCAGCGCATCTCCATCGCTCGTGCGCTGCTTAAGGACGCCCCCATCGTTCTTTTGGACGAGGCCACGGCGAGCCTGGACGTCGAGAACGAGACCGTGGTTCAGCAGGCGCTTTCCCGCCTGCTCGCGGGCAAGACGGTTATCGTTATTGCCCACCGTATGCGTACGGTGGAAAATGCCGACAAAATCGTTGTACTCAAGGATGGTGTGGTTGCCGAGCAGGGCGCTCCGGCGCAGCTCAAGGCAGCAGGTGGAGAATTCGCTCGCATGGTTGCGCTGCAAAAGGAGGCGGCGGACTGGCAGCTGTAGGACTGTGACAAAGGGGCAGTCCCTTTGTCACATTGAGTTCACCCCCATAGTTTCCAAAAAGTTAACCATTGTTGAACTTAATAGTTAGATAAACTAAACTATTTTCCAAAAGTGCGCTCGAGCAAACTTGTTTACTCGGGTGCTGAGGCACCGTGCCGCGTCCAATGCGGCAAAAGGGAGAAGCAACATGAAGAAGTCGACGTTTAACACCCTGCTTGTCGGTGGCGGTTTTCTGCTTGGTACGGCCGGCATCAAGCTGCTCACCAGCGCTCCGGTCAAGAATGCCTGCGTGCAGGGTATCGCGTGCGGCATGCGCATCAAGAACGGCTACCAGGACATGGTCGAGCAGGCCAAGGCTAATGTCGACGACATGGTTGCCGAGGCTGCCTACATCACCCAGAGCGAGGCCGCTGCTGACGAGGCAGCCGAGTAGCGCTCCCAGGCACAAACTATGAGATTCTCGATTATTAGCGAGATCCCCGGCAGGACCCGTCTTCAATTGGCGGGTCCTGTGCCAGAGAGCGATCTCGATGCACTTCTTAAGCTCAGCGGCGATATCGACGGCGTGCACAAGGTGCGCGTGTATGGCCGCATTGGCCAGATGGCGCTCGAATATGACGAGCGGTGTCGTGCGGGCGTGCTCGACGCCTTGGGTGCGTTCGATGCCCAGGCCATTGCCGACGCAAAGTCGGGCTACGTGATGCAACTCGAGCCGCGCAAGCACAAGCTCGTCATGGATCTTGCCACACTTATCGGCGCCCACTACGCGCGTCGCTGGTTCTTGCCGACGCCTCTGCGTGCGGTGTTTGTCGTGGCCGGTTACATGGCATTTTTGCGCGCTGCCCTTCATGAGCTGGCGCAGCCGCGCCTGACCGTTCCTGTGCTCGACGCTTCGGCCATCGGCATTTCGTTCGTCAAGCGTGATGTCGACACCGCGGGGCAGACGATGTTCCTGCTCAACGTGGGCGAGCTGCTCGAGGACTACACGCGCGCCATGAGCGAAAACGAGCTCATCAACTCGCTGCTCGATGTGCCCGACAAGGCGCAAAAGGTCGTCGGCGACACCGAGGTAAGCGTTGCCGCGACCGAGCTCGAGCCTGGCGATCTGGTCGCCGTGCGCACCGGCATGTCCATCTGCATTGACGGTGTTGTCGAGCAGGGGAGCGCTATGGTCAACCAGGCGACCCTGACCGGCGAGCCGCTTGCCGTCGAACGCAGCGTGGGCGACGACGTGTTCGCCGGTACCGTCGTGGAAGACGGCAGCATCTTGGTGCGCGTGCGCGCCAACACGGCTCAGACCAAGCTCCGCTCAATCGTCTCGCTCGTGCAGACGGCCGACTCGCTCAAGTCCGAGGGCCAGTCGCATATGGAGGACCTCGCCAACAAGATCGTCCCGTGGAACTTCCTGCTCGCGGGCCTGGTCGCGCTTACCACGCGCAGCCTTATCAAGACCTCGGCGGCACTGATGGTCGACTACTCGTGCGCGCTCAAGCTCACGGGCTCCGTCGCCGTCATGACTGCCATGAGCGATGCTGCCAAGATGGGTGTTATGGTCAAGGGTGCTAAGTACTTTGAGTCGTTTGCCAAGGCCGACACCATTGTGTTTGATAAGACCGGCACGCTCACCGAAGCGCAGCCGCGTCTTGCCTGCGTGCTCACCACCGACGGCTGGAGTGAGGACGAGGTCCTGCGCCTTTCCGCTTGCTTGGAGGAGCATTTTCCGCATCCGGTGGCGCGCGCCGTGGTCAACGCCGCCCGCGAGCGCGGGCTCGAGCACCGCGAGCGCCATGCTGCCGTCGAGTACATCGTGGCACACGGCATCGCCTCGTCCATTGAGGAGCGTCGCGCCATCATCGGTTCCGCGCACTTTGTGTTTGAGGATGAGGGCGCGCAGCTCGAGTCTGACATTAAGGAGCGCATTGAGTCCCAGATGCAGGGCCTGTCGCCGCTGTATCTGGCGGTCGACGGCACCGTTGTGGGCGTGCTCGGTATCGAGGACCCGCTTAAGCCCGGGGTCCGCGAGGCCATCGCCGACCTGCACGCGTTGGGCGTCAAGCATGTCGTTATGCTTACGGGCGACTCCGAGCGCACGGCCGAGCGCATTGCTCGCGAGGCAGGTGTCGACGAGTTTAAGGCCGAGCTGCTGCCCGAGGACAAGTACGCCTATGTGGAGCGCATTAAGAGCGAGGGGCGCCATGTTGCCATGGTAGGCGACGGCGTCAACGATTCGCCGGCGCTCGGTTTGGCAGACGTGGGCTTGGCGATGGGCGGTGGAAGCGACATCGCCAAGGAGGTTGCCGATATCATCCTGACCGATACAGATCTGGCCGCAATCGTGCGCCTGCGCCGCATGAGCCAGGGGCTTATCGACCGTCTGACGAGTTCGTATTCCAAGGTGATGCTCACCAACTCGGCGCTCTTGGCACTGGGCATTACCGGCATGATCACTCCGCAGACGTCGTCACTGCTGCACAACGGCTCAACGATCGCCTACAGCCTGGGCAACGCAAAGGCGTACCTGCGTTAGGGTTTTCGATTGAGCTTATGGCCTGCATTCGGGCGGTACCGCAGCCGCCAGGGTGCAGGCCTTTTTAGGCAAGTGCAGCTTTGATGGCGGGACTTTCTGCGAGCTGCTCGGCTGCCTTTTCGTCGGAGCTGGCGAGTGCTGCCAGGCTGCGGTAGACCCACTCGTTGACCTGGGTGTTCTTGACGCCTGCGGTCTGCATAAGGGCGCCCACCTCGCGGATTGCTGCGAGCAGATCGGCTTTGGGACCCGCGAGCTCGACCTCGATGCCGTGGTAGGCGGCCACGCCGCGGTTCTCACTCACGTGGTCGATAAAGCCCTCGACGGTCTCAAGCTGCTGGGCGAGAGCCGCATCATCGTCAGCGTCCAGCGCGACGAGTGCGTTCGATACCGTGAGGGCGGGATGTCCGCAGGGGACAAAGCCCTCGATGACATCCATAGCTTCGGTAATGGTTGAGCCCAGGCCTGCGAGGGCATTGACGAGTTGCTGCTTGGTATCCATAACGGTCCTTTCGATGGGTCAATTTTGCTTGGCGAAAATATACGTGACGCGATCGGTAGCAAAAGTGCGAAGTGCGGCACACATTGGGGTCTTCACAGCTCGTGCATAGAACAGCTGTCCGCTTTCAGAACGTGGTAAGATAACACTCCACAAGCGGGGCTCGCCCCGCATGTTCCTTGAAAAGTCGACGGTTATCGGGTGTTTGCAGATCCGATACCATCCAGACTTTCCCGACATTCGGGGGCGACTGGTTTCGACACGATAGCTTTGAGAGAGGAAGCAAGCCGAGGTCTCCTCGCCTCGTTAAACAGGGGTACCGTCAAATTGAATTGACAACAACTCTTCTTTTGAGCCTATGGCTCTCGCTGCTTAGTTTATAGCGGCGCGTCAACCCGGTGATTTCCCCGACACCGGCGCGACGTCATGTTAGGGGAATGCTCCTGCGCACGTAATCGGTATGGCGCAGGCTAAGACCGAACCGGTTAGGACGCCGCGAGCGTGTCGCTGCGCGCAAAGCGTCCGAGACTAAACCAGCGACTGAGCTTGGAGATGCCAATCAGGGGGCTTTCGTGGACCGGAGTTCGATTCTCCGCGCCTCCACCAATAGTTACAGGCAGGTAGAGAAGTGTCTCTACCTGCTTTTTTATTACTTATAGATACCGCGGAGAATCGAACTCTGTGCAGGGCGCGAGCGTTAAACAAACGCGAAGCGTTTGTAGCGAGCGGGCGAGGACGCCGTCAGGCGGCCGAAGCCGGTGCGGATTTGCGAAGCAAAGACGCGGATTCTCCGCGCAAAGCCTCAACTTTATATGGATGCGATGTTATCGAATATCAGCCTGCCATGCGTCGCATCAACGGAACCCCAAACCCGCGGAGAATCGAACTCTATGCAGGGCGCGAGCGTTAAACAAACGCGGAGCGTTTGTAGCGAGCGGGCGAGGACGCCGGCAGGCGGCCGAAGCCGGTGCGGATTTGCGAAGCAAATACGCGGATTCTCCGCGCAATGCCTCAGCCCAAAACAGATGCGATGTCGATCGGATGACAGCCGACAATGCCCCCGCGCCAACGTCATCTCTACCCGCGGAGAATCGAACTCTATGCAGGGCGCGGGCGTAAAGAAAACGTCGCAGCAGCGCGGGTGGGACGCGCTTTCCCAATGGCGGCCCAGGTGGAAAGCGCGTCCCGGAATCCGCGCTCAGACTGGGGCGTAGTTTCCGGATGGCGCCTCAAGCGGAAACTGCGACCCGGAATTCCGCCGCAGAGTGGGACATGCTTTCCCAATGGCAGCTCAAGCGGAAAGTACATCCCGGAATCTTCGTTCGGAATGGGATGCAGTTTCCAAATGAATGGCTAGCGGAAAGTTCGTCCCGGAATCCGCGCTCAGAACGGGACGCGCTTTCCCAGCGGCGGTCCAAGTGGAAAGCGCATCCCGGAATCCCGCCTCAAACTGGGGCACACTTTCCGCTTCACCTGCCGCCTCGAAAAACCTGCGCGCTCGCCATCCCAAAACTGGGTAGAAGAAAGCCAAAACGCAATCGCAGGAGGTCAAAATGACTGCAGAAGATAAGGCAAAGAACGCCGGCAAGGTCGCGCTCGTCCTGGAGGGCGGTAGCTTTCGCGGGCAATTTACCGCAGGCGTGCTCGACGTCCTCATGGAGGCTGGTGTCGAAATCCCGGCGGTGTACGGCGTCTCGGCCGGCGCCCTCAACGGCGTGAACTATAAGTCGCACCAGATCGGCCGTGCCAACCGCATCAACCTGGCTTTCTGCAACGACAGCCGCTTCATGGGCGCCGCATCGTTTGCGTCCACGGGCTCTATTGTGGGTTACGACTTTATTTTCAACGATGTCCAGGACCGCCTGGATCCCTTTGACAACGAGACGTTCGACGCGAGCCCCATCGAGATGTACGCCGTTGCGACGGACATGCTCTTTGGAACCGCTGCCTACCTGCCGGTCAAAAGCGCCGTGCTCGATCTCGACGCTGTGCGCGCATCGACCTCGTTGCCGCTGGTGACGCCGCCGGTCGAGATTGACGGGCACAAATACGTCGACGGCGGCGTGGCCGATTCGGTTCCTATCGAGCATGTGCTCGAGGAGGCGGGCTTCGATCGCGCAGTTGTCATTGTCACGCAGGACCGCTCGTACGAGAAAAAGCCCTACGAGTTTATGCCGGCCGCGCGCGCCCGCTATGCCGACTACCCCTATCTGCTCGAGGCTATCGAGACGCGCCACGACCGCTACAACATTCAGCGCATGCACCTGTGGAAGTATGAGCGCGAGGGCCGTGCGCTGGTCGTCGCTCCGCAAAAGCCGGTCGAGGTCGGCCATGTCGAGCACGATTCGGCAAAGCTTTTGGACCTGTATATCCAGGGCCGCCAGGAGGCAAAGCGCCTGCTCGCGGAAATCCAAGAGTTCGTTGAGCGCTAACGACGGCGAACCCTCAAAAAATGACAACAGCTAAAGAGCTGGAAAATCACGGCTCGTGGATGACATGTGCAGAAACTCTGGTCGGAGCCAAAATACCTGTTGACTCGTACGGCGAGCGGGGTAATATGGACGGGTTACTTGCAGAGCCCCGTGAATCTCTGTAACAACACGTACTGTACATGGAGGAGTCTAAGTGATTTCGAAATCGACTCACTACGCCAAGCAGGGCGAGGTCCAGCGCAACTGGGTTCTCGTCGACGCCGATGGTGCTGTCCTGGGCCGTCTTGCCACCCAGATCGCAATGATCCTGCGCGGTAAGAACAAGCCCCAGTTCACGCCCAACAGCGACTGCGGCGACTTCGTTGTCGTCATCAACGCCGATAAGGTCCAGCTTACCGGTAACAAGGCCGACACGAAGACCTATTATCGCCACAGCGGCTACAACGGCGGCCTCAAGGCTGAGAGCTTCCGCCAGGCTATGGAGAAGCACCCGGAGAAGGTCATCGAGCGCGCCGTTCGCGGTATGCTGCCCAAGACCACCCTCGGCCGTGCCCAGATGACCAAGCTTAAGGTCTACGCTGGTGCCGAGCATCCGCATGCTGCCCAGAACCCCACGAAGATTGAGCTGGAGGCTTAAAGATGGCTGAGAACACCGTTGTCTACCAGGGTACCGGCCGTCGTAAGAACGCCGTCGCCCGCGTCCGTCTCGTCCCCGGCACCGGCAAGGTGACCATCAACAAGCGTGACGCCGAGCAGTATTTCGGCCGTCATCAGCTCGTTGAGAACGCCCTTGCTCCCTTCAAGGTGACCGACACCGCCGGTCAGTTCGACGTTATCGCTCTGTGCGATGGCGGCGGCATCTCCGGTCAGTCCGGCGCTCTGCGCCTGGGCATCGCTCGCGCTCTTCTGAACGCTGGCGACTACCGTGCTGACCTCAAGAAGGCCGGTTTCCTTACGCGCGATGCTCGCGTGGTCGAGCGCAAGAAGTACGGCCTCAAGAAGGCCCGCCGCGCTCCCCAGTTCTCCAAGCGCTAAGGTTTTATCTCCTTTCGAGATACAATGTACAAGCGGGGCCTGCCGATTCCTCGGCGGGTCCCGCTTTTCTTTTTCGACTAGGGCGGGCGGTTGCATGTCGCCTGCTAGGGAAGGAGCGATCCTATGCCCCAGAACATCTTCGGTACCGACGGCGTCCGTGGCGTCGCCAACGCCGACCTCTCGTGCGACCTCGCGTTTCGCCTGGGCCGCGCGGCGACCAAGTTTCTTGGTCCGGATATCTGCATCGGCCGCGACACGCGTCTTTCGGGCACCATGCTCGAGAGCGCTCTGACCGCCGGCATTATGGCCGAGGGCGGCCGCCCGCATTGCTGCGGCGTCATCCCCACGCCGGCCGTGGCCCTGCTCACCGTTCAAAACGAGCTCGACGGCGGCATCGTCATCTCTGCTTCGCATAATCCGCCGGAGTTCAACGGCATCAAGTTCTTTAGCCGCAAGGGCATGAAGCTTCCCGATGCGGTCGAGGAAGAGATCAGCGCCTGGGTCATGTCCGAGGAAGCCATGGCTGCCGACACGCTGCCGACCGGCGCCGGCGTGGGCCACATTATCAAGATGAAGGACGCCCGCAAGGCATATGTCGACCACGCCATCGATACGCTTGATGGCCTGAGGCTCGACGGCCTGGTCGTTGCCGTCGACTGCGGCCATGGCGCTTCCTGCCAGACTACGCCCGCCGCGCTGCAGCGCCTGGGCGCCACGGTGCACGCTATCAACACCGATTACTGCGGCACTGACATTAACGTTGAATGCGGCTCTACGCACCTCGAGCCTCTGCGCGAGCTCGTGCTGCGCACCCATGCTGACATCGGCCTGGCCCACGACGGCGACGCCGACCGCGTACTGTTCGTGGACAGCGAGGGCAATGAGATCGATGGTGACTACATCCTGGCTATCTGCGGTTCTGACCTCGCCGCTCGCGGCAAGCTCGCCAACTCCGAGATCGTCTCGACCGTCATGTGCAACCTGGGCTTCTCCATCGCTATGAAGGAGCAGGGCTTCGAGATGGTTCAGACCGCCGTGGGCGACCGCTACGTTCTGGAGCGCATGCTCGCGGACGGCGCCGTTATCGGCGGCGAGCAGTCCGGCCACATCATCTTCCTGGAGCACAACACCACCGGTGACGGCCTGGTGACGGCCCTGCAGCTGCTGGCCGTGCTCAAGCGCACCGGCCGCACCCTCACCGATCTTGCCGGCATCATGAAGAAGTACCCGCAGGTGCTCGTCAACGTGCATTCCGACAACAAGGCCGGTCTGGACGATTGCCAGCCCATCTGGGATGCCGTCGCTGCTGCCGAGAAGGAGCTTGACGGCCGCGGCCGCATTCTGGTGCGCCCGAGCGGTACCGAGCCGCTGGTCCGCGTGATGGCCGAGGCCGAGACGCACGAGCTGACCCAGCGCGTTGTTGACGACATCGTCGAGGTTGTCAAGCGCGAACTTCCCTAATGGTCAAAAACCGTTGCCAAGTGGTAAACTGTTAAGGTTATTTTGATTGATTGGTATGTCCGAGGGGGAGCATGTTCACTAAAGTCCTAAGGTCTTTTGGTATGCGTGGTCGAGTCCTTACGCTGGATGCTCCCATCTCGGGTGACGTCATTCCGCTCTCCGAGGTAAACGATCAGACGTTTGCCACCGGCCTTTTGGGCCAGGGCGTGGCGATTCAGCCCACCGGAACGCGTGTGATTGCACCGGCTGATGCCAAGGTCGAGGCTATTTTTCCCACGGGACACGCCGTTGCGCTTAACACGGTCGATGGCTTGGACGTGCTCATCCACGTTGGTTTGGACACTGTTCAGCTCGAGGGCAAGCACTTTACCGTACATGCGCAAGTGGGTGACATCGTCCATAAGGGCGATGTGCTCATTGAGTTCGATCGCGAGGCAATTGCTGCCGAGGGCTACGATGTGACGGTTCCCATCTTGGTGTGCAACTCCGTTGAGTTCTCGAGCATCAAGGGCTCCGTTGGCGTGCATGTCGAAGAGATGGACCAGCTCATCGTTGCTCGCGAGCGCTAGCAAGTGCACGTGGCCATTAGTCTACAATTCAAACACGTTTACGGAGGGCGCCCTTGAAAGAGGACGCCCTCAGTGGCAAGATGGGATTTGTCCGAAGCTAAAAGGCTTTGGGTCACCGTGGACGGGCAGGGGCCTCGACGCGGCTAGACACGAGACACATACATTACGCGACCTCGCCCTGGTGGCCGCACACGTTGGTTGCGGCCGACGCGGGCCGCGGGCAAGTGCTTGTAAGGGAGCCTTGCCTCTCTTGTACGAGAAAGGACGCGTAATGAAGATCATTAAAGCTAAAGACTACGAGGATATGAGCCGCAAGGCCGCTAATATCATCTCGGCCCAGGTTATCCTCAAGCCCGACTGTGTGCTGGGTCTTGCCACCGGCTCCACCCCGATCGGTGCCTACAAGCAGCTCGCTGCTTGGTACAAGAAGGGCGACGTCGACTTTGCCGAGGTCAGCACCTACAACCTGGACGAGTATCGCGGCCTTTCGCACGACGATCCCCAGAGCTATCACTACTTCATGCGTGAGAACTTCTTCGATCACATCAACATCGACCTGAACAACACGCATGTGCCCGACGGTTCCAACCCCGACGCCGCCGCTGCCTGCTCTGAGTACGACAAGATTGTCGCCGACGCCGGTTATCCGGATCTGCAGCTGCTCGGCATTGGCAACAACGGCCACATTGGCTTCAACGAGCCCGATGACCACTTCTCCAAGGGCACGCACTGCGTCGACCTCACCGAGAGCACCATTCAGGCCAACAGCCGCCTGTTCGACAGCATCGACGATGTTCCCCGTCAGGCCTACACCATGGGTACCCAGACCATCATGTATGCCCGCATGATCCTGGTCGTCGCCAACGGCGAGGCCAAGGCTCAGGCTGTGCATGACATGTGCTATGGTCCGGTTACACCCGAGTGCCCGGCTTCGATCCTGCAGCTGCACACCAACTGCGTTGTCGTTGCCGACGAGGCCGCTCTTTCGCTCTGCGAGTAGCGCGAATCCTGCGGCTCGACATAACCTTGCCTAAGGCCTCCGCTTTGCGGGGGCCTTTTTGCTATCCCTTTCCGCCCACTTGACCAAAATCTTGCGCGAGCTTGACGAATGCCGGATGCCCAACAGCTTGATTCATTCCATACCAGATTCTATGCAAAAATGCCACTAGAAGGTCGTAGACGGTAGCTGGTGCTAGGCGAGTTGAATGACATGGCTGAACCTTGTTCATCTGCGTTACACTGCCGCTTAGATGGGACAAGCTGACAAGCTCATTTACCTGCTTAAAGACCGATTAGTCGGGGGATTAATAACAATCGGCCCTCGCTGTACAAAAACTTGCCGCTTGCGTACCAAAAGACAACCTAAAACACAAGGTCGCTCTATTCATAGCGCGGCTTGTATGGTCTTGCGGCTACAGTGTCCATACGGTCGAGTTGAGGAGCGGGCATGGTAAACGATTTGAGCGGTATAGACGACCTCGAGCTGATGCCGCTGGGCGGAGGCTATATGGTGCGACGCGAACGCTTGATGAATGAGCTTATCGCCAAGGGCCGAAAGGCCGGCATCGTGGTTCTTTATGCGCCCGACGGGTTTGGGAAGACCTCGGTGCTGCTTCAGTACACCCATGAGGTTAAATGCGACCCGACGCGAGGCCCCGTGCGGATTATCGAGGCCGATCGTGCCATTGGGCGCGAAGTGTTTATGCAGCTCGAGGTGGTTACCGAAGAACTCAAAGACAAACCGCACTCCCTTATCGCGATTGATAATGTGCCAAACCTCGATCAGCACGATACCGAAGACCTCATCGACAGGATTCGCGGCCTGCGCGCTATGGGGGTAGGGGTCTTTATTTCCTGCCGTCCTTCAAATCGTCAGCTGATTCATGGGCTGGGCGATTCGGTTAAGATCAATGCGCAGATGCTCAAGGTGCATGCCTATGAGTATTCGGCGTGGGCATCGGCGTTTTCGATCAGCACATCGCTCGACTTTTATCAGCTCACGCAGGGCGTGCCCGAGCTCGTTTCGGCATTGCAGACAGGTCTGTATGGCCAAGGCGACGTAGCCGGTCTGCTCGAAAACGAGATTGTCAACGTATATGGCGCGGCACTTGCCGATCTGGCTTCGCTCGACAATAATGCGCTGTTTTGCGTGGCATGTCTCATGGTTTTGATGGGCGAGGGCAATATCGCAGAACTCGAGGCCTGTGGGGTGAGGCTGTCGATGGTCGACCAGTCCTACTTTGTACGCGACTACCCGATCTTTGGCTTGGATCCCGCCGAGCGGAGTTTTACGTGTCTAGGCACGGAGGATAACGGACGCTTGCGCTTGCGTAAGTTGGTGGCCGAGGTTCGCCCCGAACTTGTTCCGAGGGCGGCCCGGATTTTGCTTAAGGCGGGCCGATGCGATGCGGCGATGGGCCTGGCGGACGCCTTTCTGGACCGTGAAGCGGTCCTTGAACTTGCTGGACAGTATGGGGTCGATCTTGCTCTGACGGGGCACGGGGCCGATATCTGCCGAGCAGCGCTGGGCACGATCGATGCCGACGATCCGGCTCCAGAGCCAACGCCCGCCGAGGCGCTCGGCGTATATCTGGCAGCGGTCAGCGTGTCCAATACAAAGCTCGCTCGCTATATGGCATCGGTCGTCGAACGCGGGGGCGAACGGGCGGCCTGCGAAATAAACCCTGTTTCATGGAGGGTGGCCCAGACACTGACGGCTGTTTGCTATGGGGACAACGGGCTTGGGCTTCCTACGAACCTGGCCGTGCCAGAAATAGAGACGTCCCATACCGCACTCGATATGTTGTCTGCGCATATCGAGGTCAAACGCTGTCTGACCGAGCGGGGAAATGACGGCGGCGTTCTACAACAGCTCAAAACGAGCAAGGCCTACGACTGCGAGCTCGACATCGCGGGGATTGTTATACGGGCCGATAGCATGCTGGTGGAGCTCTTTGACGGGTCGTTTGCGGGAACCGACGAGCGCGACGACGAGATGACGGTGGTGCGGGAGGCGCTCGACGTGCGTGGGCTTAAGGCGATGGCTATCTGGGTGCGCATGGTGTTGGCGGCACGGCGGCTCCTTTCCGGCTTGCCGGTAACCGACGACGCGGCGTTCAACGAGCTCGATCGTTTTGCCGTGCGCATGCGCGACAACCAGATTCAGCTGTTTGGGCTGTTGCTAGAAGGCTGGCAGTCGCTGGCAGAGGGACGGCCGGTTAATGCAAAGTTCCGTGCGGTCCAAGTGCTCAAACTTGCCGAGGAGTCGATTGCGTACATGCGCGATAACGCATTGCTGCTGGAGCGCGCGGCATATCTGCGTAACACCTCGATGGTTTCGGTGCGCGAGGAAGCGGAGTTGCTCGATATAAGCCAGACGCAGGTTGGTGGAGCGGAGGCCTGGATGGTGGCGCTGCATTTGGCCTGTGCGGGCCGAGACAGCGATCTTGCGGCCTGGATGTCCATGAATCGTGCGGGGATTCTAGAGCCATCGTATCGGCTCTTTGCGCGCCTTGCCATGCATTGTCTGGGCGAGCCGGCGGGCAGGATACGCAAGAAGCTTCCCGTGCGCGAGCTGTCGCGGTACTCGCTGCGCGACGATTTGGAAGGAGAGGGCGAGCGCCTGTTCCAGGCCGGCGAGGTTGAAGCCGTTGATACCATCGACCATATCGAGATTCGCATGTTTGGTGCGTTTCGCGCCGAGCGCGATGGGTTTCCCATCACGGACAAAATGTGGCGTCGCAAGAAGGCGGCGACGCTTGCCGAGCGGCTTGCGCTGGGCATGGATGCGCTCGTCGATCGTGAGACGCTGGCCATGGAGCTGTGGCCCCATGCCGAGTTTAATAGCGCCCGCAACAACCTGTACTCGACGATATCGCGCTTGCGGTCGGCTTTGGGACCGACGCCGGATGGCAAGTCGTGCGTGCTCATCCAAAATGAATGCATTGGGCTCAACGGCGACTACGTCAAGACCGATGTACGGCTGTTTGACCAGATAAGCCGCGAGGTTTTGGGAAATCGCACAGGTGCGCGCGGGCCCCATTTAGTTGAGCTGTGCCTTAAGATTGAGCAGCTTTATGCCGGACCGCTGTATGTTCCCAATGGCTGTAATCCCACCTGCTTTTTGCGTATGCGACGCATTATGCAGTCAAAGTACATCGATTGCATGATTAAGGGAGCAAATGCCGCTCTAGAAGAAAACGATCTGCAGTCGGCGATTTGGCTGGCGGAGTCGGGGCTTCGGCAGGAAACGGCACGTGAGGATATGGTGCGCTGCGCCATGCACGTCTACAGTGCGGCGGGGCGGCGGCGCGATATCGTCGAGCTATACAGCGGGCATATGCACCATCTGAGGGAGCAGGTCAATGGCGTGCCCGAGCCCGAGACCCGGCGTCTATACGAGCGCTTGGTGGAGGGGCGGCTCAATCGCGTGCTGGTCGAGCGATAAAAAACGGGCGCCCGAAGTACTTGGGCACCCGTAAGCTTGCTATGTGTTGGCTCGCCGGTTTATTGGCTCTTAGACGAGCTTGATCTTCTCGATGTCCTTGCGCGAGGACTCGCGATACAGCGAGAACTTGCGGCCGATGACCTGGACGACCTCGGCGTGGCAGCGCTCAGCGAGCTCTTCGGCGGCTTCGCGGGCGGAAAGGCTGGAGCCATCGAGCACGGAGCACTTAACGAGCTCGTGCTTCTCCAGGTAGGCGACCGTCTGCTCGACGGTGCCCTCGTTGACGTCGGACTTGCCGATGATGATGGCGGGGTTGAGGTGATGGGCCATGCTGCGAAGCTGCTTGACCTGTGCTCCTGTCAGTGCCATGGGTTCTCGCTTTCTATGTATGGGGCGCCCCGCGACGGGGCCTTAATCTACGTGAGCTGTCCCACGATAGCGCAGGAACGGCGCGGTGTGGAGCGCGTTCGCCCAGTTCGCAAAGAATGCGGATGCCGAGTGAGTGGGCGGTGCGGGCTGCGAACAGGCTATGAGCTGGGCGCAGAGACCGGCTCCCATGCAATAAACGCCCAACGGACCTTACGGACGTGGTCGAGCATATAGCGCCCCTGCGGCACGCCCTTGGAGCCCGGCTCACCGGCATGGGGGTTCTCGATCATGTGCTGGGCGATGTAATCGCGCAGGCGGTCGATCTTATCCTCGTTGCCATGCTCGAGCATACGAGAAAAGTCCGCCACGCCTGCCTCAAGGCTATCGAAGGTGTCGCGACGAGGCGATTCAAAATACGTGACCTGCGGCAGCGCACCCATCTGAATAAGGATGTTAAAGGCATACACAAAGCCATTGCTGCAGGTAACGGAGGCGCCGATAGCGTTCATCAGGTGCAGATCATAGCGCGGGCTGGAGTTGGCGACCATCGTGACAGCACAACGCCGACGAGCCGTACGATCAAGCTTGGCAAGCGCGCCTTTTAGATTGGTCGTCGTAACTGACCGACTGGCAAAGGCGACATCTACCGCTTTCGCGACCGGTCCAACCAAATCCCAATCATCATCCCAAGCAAGCTCAAGCGGCGTAATGAGATCCTCGAGTCCATAGTACTCAATGCCGGCATCAAGCGTGCCCAGCATGGCAGGGGAAAAATCAGCGGCAATCACGGGATGCCCGTCTTGCGCAAGCGGAATAGCAATCGACCCAGCCCCACATCCCATATCCAGCACCGATTCACCAGGCTTTAACGCCAACAGCTTTATAAAATCCCGGGCATAAGGGGCAGTCTCAAGCGGCCGAAAATGCCGAGCCCTTTTATCCCACTCAAAAGAATCATCAGCCCGCCGCCGACCAGCCTGCAGACGCATCCATTCGCCATTCCAATCAGCAGCAAGCAGCTCAGAACGATTCTCCCCATCAACCACGGGCCAACCTCCTAGCAACAAAAAAGCGACTCCTCCCAAAAGAAGAGCCGCAACCAGCATATATCAGAAAGAACCGTTCCAACGCCAAACCGCCCTCACAACCAAGGCGGGCAGGAGCGAAGCGACTGCCATACGGGATAGAACCCAACTGAGGTCCCGTTGTGCGGGAACCCCGGGGAGGGCAAATATATAAGGTCGATCGCGAGTTCCGCACGAGCCGGAGAGCACTTAATGTGCTCTCCGTGCGAGTCAGGACTGTCCGAGCAGGCGACCTTATATATTTGCCCTCCTCGGGACTCCTCGCCCGAACCCCTCAGCTAGTTCTTCAGCGAGTTCAGCGGCGCCGGGAATCGACCACCACGGTGGGCAAGCACGGTGCCGGCGTTGGGGTTCACCGGCATGATGGGCGCACGGCCGAACAGGCCGCCGTACTCGACGCAGTCGCCCACGCCCTTGCCGATGGCAGGAATCACGCGGACGGCCGTGGTCTTGTTGTTGATGACGCCGATGGCCATCTCGTCGGCGATGATGCCGGCGATGGTCTCGACCGGGGTGTCGCCGGGGATGGCAATCATGTCTAGGCCAACGGAGCACACGCAGGTCATGGCCTCGAGCTTCTCGAGCGAAAGCGCGCCGGCCTCGACGGCGGCGATCATGCCGGCATCCTCGGACACGGGGATAAAGGCGCCGGAGAGGCCGCCCACGCTGGAGCTGGCCATGACGCCGCCCTTCTTGACGGCATCGTTGAGCATGGCGAGCGCGCAGGTCGTGCCCGGGCCACCGCAGGTGCCCACGCCGATGATCTCGAGGATGCGGGCAACGGAGTCGCCGATGGCAGGCGTGGGAGCCAGCGACAGGTCGACAATGCCCTTCTCGACACCCAGACGATGGGCGGCCTCGCGGCTCATGAGCTCGCCGGCGCGGGTGATCTTAAAGGCGGTCTGCTTAATCTTCTCGGCGACTTCCATCATCGATGCGGAGTCGGGCAGCGTCTCCAGGGCTGCGGCCATAACGCCGGGGCCCGAGACGCCTACGTTGATGACGGCGTCGGCCTCGCCACCGCCGTGGACGGCGCCCGCCATAAACGGGGAGTCCTCGACCATATTGGCAAAGCAGACAAACTTGGAAGCGCCGACGGAGTCCTGGTCGGCCGTGAGCTTAGCGGCGTCGATGATGGTCTGCGCAGCCATGAGTACGGCGTCCATGTTGATGCCGGCACGCAGACTGGCGACGTTGACGCTGGAGCAGACGCGGCTCGTGGTGGCGAGCGCCTGCGGGATGGACTGGATGACGCGGCGGTCGGCGTCGCCGATGCCCTTCTGGACGAGTGCGGAGAAGCCGCCCAGGTAATCGATGCCGAGCGTCTCGGCCGCGCGGTCGAGGGCATGCGCGATGGGGGTGAGGTCCTCATCCTTGCAGCACGCGGCGATCTGCGCCACCGGGGTGACGGAAACGCGCTTGTTGACGATGGGGATACCGTACTCGCGCTCGAGGTTCTCGGCGGTCTCGACCAGATGCTCAGCCGTGTACGTCACGTGGTCGTAGATTTTCGTGCACATGCGGTCGAGGTTCTCGTCGCCGCAACCCATGAGCGAAACACCCATGGTGATGGTCCTGATGTCGAGGTTCTGTTCCTCAACCATGCCGCGGGTTTCCGCGATTTCTGCGGGCGTGATCGCCATCCTTGCGCTCCTATCTGCCAAAACGAGCATAGTCTTATCTATTCTAACGTGCCGCACGTGCCAAGTGGCGCGTGCGGCACGTTTTGGTGCTCGGTTGTTTCCGTTGTGTTACTGCCCAAAGACCTCTTCGGCAATACGAGCGCTTTCGGCGGCGTCCTTGGCGTAGTAGTCCGCGCCGATTTGCTTGGCGTATTCGGGGGTGAGTACGGCACCGCCTACGATGATCTTGACGCCCGGCACCTCGGCATGGAGCAGCTTGATGGTCTCCTCCATGGCGACGACCGTGGTAGTCATAAGCGCCGAGAGGCCGACGAGTTTGATATCGCGCTCCTTGACGGTCTTGATCACCTCTTGCGGATCGACGTCGCGGCCCAGGTCAAAGACGGTGTAGCCGTAGTTGTCGAGCAGCATTTTGACGATGTTCTTGCCAATATCGTGGATGTCGCCCTTGACGGTGGCCACGCAGATCTTGCCCTTGTCGGCAATCTCGCCGGCGGGCATCAGGCGTTTGATGGTGTCGAAGCCCACGCGTGCGGCCTCGGCCGAGGCCATGAGCTGCGGCAAGAAGAACTTGCCCTGGTCAAAGAGGACGCCAACCTCGTCGAGGGCGGGGATAAAGTGATTGTTGATGAGGTCCATGGCGTCGTGGTCTGCCAGCAGACGCTCGGTCTCGGCAGCGATCTCGCCTTTGCGGCCCGAGACGACCATGCGACGAATCGGGTCGTCGTTGCCGTCGGTGCCGGCGGTGCCAGCAGCGGGCACGGCATCACTCGATGCGGCCTGAGCTGCTGCCGGGTTTGCGGCGATCTTATACGGATCGGTCCAGCCGGCGTAGCGCTCGATGTATCCGGTCGAGCCCTCGTCCTCAACGCTCAGGACGCGATAGCTGTAGACGGTATCCATAAAGCGCTTGGAGCCCGGGTTCATGATGGGGGCGTCCAGGCCCGCGCCGAAGGCGGCGGCCAAAAAGACCGAACCCAGCAGCGGGCGGGCAGGCAGGCCAAAGCTGATGTTCGACACGCCGAGCGCGCATTTGACGCCCAGACGCTCCTTGCACAGGGACATGGCGCGCAGGATCTGCTCGGCCTGGCGTTGATTGGTCGAGGCGGTCATGACCAGGCAGTCGATGAGGATGCGGTCCGGTCCGATGCCGTAGCGGGCAGCCTCGGCCACGATGCGCTCGGCGATAGCGAAGCGAGCCTCGGCGGTATCGGGGATGCCGCCTTCGTCGAGCGTAAGGCCGACAACGTTGGTGCCGTAGTGGGCGACCAGCGGAAAGATCTCATCCATGATCTGCTGCTTGCCATTGACCGAGTTGATGATGGGCTTGCCGGCGTAGCGGCGCACGGCGGCCTCGACGGCTGCGGGGTCGGTGGAGTCGATCTGCAACGGCAGCAGCGTGGAGCCCTGGAGCTGTTCGGTCGCCTGTTGGATGATCTTGACCTCGTCGATCTCGGGCAGGCCCACGTTGACGTCCAGGATGTCGGCGCCCTGTTCCTGCTGGCTGATACCCTGGCTCACGACGTAGTCCAGGTCGCCGTCGCGCAGGGCCTGCTGCAGGCGTTTTTTGCCGGTGGGGTTGATGCGCTCGCCGATGACAGCGATCTTGTGGCCGTCGCAGGGAAGGTCCACGACCGTTTGGGCGCTCGTGACCGACATACTGGGCTTGCGGTGGCGCGGGCTGGGCGTGTGGTTATCGATAAGCGTGCGCAACGCCGCCATGTGCGCCGGCGTGGTGCCGCAGCAACCGCCCACGACGCTCACACCGTCGGCGATCATGCCGGCGACGGCCTCGGCGTATTCGGGGGCTTGGATATCAAAGACGGTGTTGCCGTCGTCGTCCACATGGGGGAGTCCTGCATTGGCCTGCACCATAACGGGCTTGTCGGTAACGGTGAGCATGCGCGCGGCGAGCCCTCGGAGCTCGGCCGGTCCCTGGCTGCAGTTGATGCCCAAAACGTCGGCGCCGATGGCATCGAGCGTGATGGCGGCCACCTCTGGACTCGTGCCCAGGAAGGTGCGACCGTCTTCCTCAAAGGTCATGGTGGCAAAGACGGGCAGGTCGGAGTTCTCGCGGCAGGCGAGGACGGCAGCCTTGATCTCGGCAAGGTCGGTCATAGTCTCGATAATAAAGAGGTCCACACCCGCGGCGACGCCGGCGCGCACTTCCTCGGCAAAGAGGTCGTAGGCCTCGTCGAAGCTCAGAGTACCCAGGGGGCGAAGCAGCGCGCCGATGGGGCCGATATCGCCGGCGACGTAGCGGGCGCCGGCCTCGCGGGCGCAGGTGACGGCCGCGGCAAAGACGTCTGCCACGGTGGCAGCGCCGTCGAGCTTGTGGGCGTTGGCGCCAAAGGTGTTGGCGGTAATCACGTCGCAGCCGGCCTCGACGTACTGGCGCTGAATGTCGGTAATGACCGGGGGCTCCTCAAAGTTGAGCAGCTCGGGCAGGGCGCCCGCCTTCATGCCAGCGGCCTGCAACATGGTACCCATGCCGCCGTCGAACAGCAGGTGCCCCGTGCCCTCGATGGCCGCACGCAGGCGATCGTCCTTAATGCGCAGATCGTCGATTGTGCTCGTCTTGTACGTGGCACCGTTGCGACGTGCGGCATCAACGGGTGCCGCCAATGCAGTGCCGTCAGAATCATGAGTGATAAGCGGAGTAAACATCGAGGGCTCCTAATGGCTGGAATAGCAGGTGGTGTGGGCGGCGCGGAAGCGGCAGTGCTCGCGCATGCGGCAGATATTGCAGGTGGGGCGGCTCTGGGCGTCGTGGACTTCGCCGTCGAACAGACCAATTACCGCGGTCACGCTCTTGGTGGGCATGAGCAGGCTGGTGGGCGTGACGGTCAGGCCGATGAGCCGCGTGGCGTTGAGCGCATTGACGATCGAGCGCTGGGCCGAGAGCGGGCAGTCGCCGTAGCCGGGACTAAAGCGCCAGTTGCCGGCGAGCCCATGAACGGCGGCGTCCGTCTTGACCTGCTGGTCCATTTGCTCAACGGCGGCTTCCACGTAAGCGGAGCACGCGGCGTCGAGCACGGCGCCCTCCAGGGGATGTTGGGCTCCCGTGGTGCGCAGGCGACGCTCGGCGTCCATGCCGAGGGTACATGCCATGAGCGCGGCAAAGCGGGCATCTTTGAGATGTCGATAGATATCGCGACCGCGCAGCTCAACATTGGTGCCGACCAGACGGATGCAAGGTTCTCCCTGCTCGTCCACACCCGTGGCATCGACGGCAAACACGCGGCGCACGCCACGGGGCTCAATGTCCAATTCCAGACGCTCGACCACAAGCTCAATACGCTGCGACAGCTCGGGCTCAATCTGCTGGCCGCCGTAACCCAGATACCGCAGCATCTCGGCACGGTCGACACGGGGATGGTGCGCAGCATCGACACGGTAAAGCGCCGGCGACGCAAGGTCGGCCGGCACTTCGATAGCGGTTGTATCGATGTGCGGTTTTTCCATTACCCCAGGCGCTCCATAATGGTCGCGGCGATCGCAGGACGGTTCATAGTGTACAAGTGCAGGCCGTCAGCGCCGTGCTCCTTGAGGTCGCAAAGCTGGCGGGCTGCATAATCTACACCAGCTGCCTGCAGGCTCTCGGGGTCATTCTCGTACTTGGCGAGGATCTTGATGACGGGGGAGGGCAGCGAAGCGCCGCACATAAAGACCATGCGGCTGATCTGTGACTTGCCCATAAACGGCATGATGCCCGCGGTAATGGGCACGGTGATGCCGGCCTTGTCGGCAAGCTCGCGAAAACGGTAGAAGCACTCGTTATCAAAGAAGAGCTGCGTCACAAAGAAGCTCGCGCCAGCGTCCTGTTTTTGCTTGAGGTGTTCGACCGAGAGGTTGAGATCCTCACAGGCAATGTGGCCCTCGGGGTAGGCTGCGGCGCCCACGCAAAAGCCGGCGTCGACGAGCTCGGGGATGAGGTCGCGGGCGTAGGCGTAGTCCGAGGCGGGCTTGTCGTCCTCGGTCGCGCCGGCAGGGAGATCGCCACGCAGGGCCAGGATGTTTTCCACGCCGGCGGTGCGATACTCGTCGATCTTGGCGGCGATATCGGCGTGCGACCGGCCCACGCAGGTAAGGTGTGCCACCGAGGGCGTGTCGAATTCGCTCGTAATCATATGCGCGATGGGGGCGGTGGCGGCACCGTTGCCCGAGCCGCCGGCCGAGCAGGTGACCGAGACAAAGCTCGGCGAAAGCTTGCACAGATTGCCTGCCACTTCGCGAGCCGTGTCGAGGGTCAGCTCGCCCTTGGGCGGGAACATCTCAAACGAAATGGGCGCGGTGCCCTGGGATGCTGCCTGCTTAAAAACCTCGTCGACGCGCATATCGTGCTCCTCTAGATACGTAATAGTGCGATGTGTTGTAAGGATTCTACTGCACCACTGTGCCACGGTGGAGTTTCACTGGCTATTTGGGGATACCAATCAAAGATGCCTTGCTATCGGCTTTCTCTATAACAGAGCGGCTAATCTAGGCACGGACTATAAAGACTGGTATCTGATGCAAAATACCAGTTAATAGAGCCCCATCCCAAATTGACCGCCCTTAAACCATGGGGAGAGGTCTGCAATTTATGCAGTTGATTGGCTGTTGAGGGTGGCAACGCCGCCTCGATAGGGTAACCTCATTGATTGGTTTCGCGACAGCAACATAACGGTAATGTCGCGGAAACACGGCGAGTCTAAGCTATGACTCGTTCGTTAGTAATCAACACCGCTTCTCACGCGGTGCCGATACGAAGGGAGTTCCGTATGGCCGATCTTACTGACCGCTTCGGGACCATGGTGTTCTCTGAGGAAGTCATGAAGGACTACCTCCCCAAGGACATTTGGAAGCGCCTTGCTGCAACCCTCGAGGGCGGTGAGCCGCTCGACCTGGATGTGGCCAACGCCGTTGCCCATGCCATGAAGGTCTGGGCCATCTCCAAGGGCGCGACGCACTACGCGCACTGGTTCCAGCCGCTTTCGGGCATTACTTCCGAGAAGCACGACAGCTTCCTGGAGCCCAACCACGACGGCACCGCCATTACCAAGTTTACGGGCAAGAACCTCATCCAGGGCGAGCCCGATGCCTCGAGCTTCCCCAACGGCGGCCTGCGTGCTACCTTCGAGGCCCGTGGCTACACCGCTTGGGACCCCACTAGCCCCGCCTTTATCAAGGACGATGTCCTGTGCATCCCCACGGCTTTCTGCTCCTACACGGGCGAGGCCCTGGACAAGAAGACCCCGCTGCTGCGTTCCATGACCGCGCTCTCGCGTGAGTCTAAGCGCGTTTTGGCGCTGTTCGGTAAGACCCCCAAGAAGGTCGTTCCTTCCGTGGGCGACGAGCAGGAGTACTTCCTGATCAAGAAGGACGCTTACCGCAAGCGCAAGGACCTGGTCATCACCGGCCGCACCCTCTTTGGCGCCGCTCCCTGCAAGGGCCAGGAGCTCGAGGAGCACTACTTTGGCGCTATCCGCCCCACCGTCTCGGCCTACATGAAGGACTTGGACGATGAGCTGTGGGCGCTCGGCATTCCCGCCAAGACCAAGCACAACGAGGTCGCTCCCTGCCAGCATGAGCTCGCACCGGTCTATGGCGAGGTCAACGAGGCCATCGACCAGAATCTGGTCATGATGGAGAAGATGAAGCTCATCGCCTCCCGCCACGACTTGGTCTGCCTGCTGCACGAGAAGCCCTTTGAGGGCATCAATGGTTCGGGCAAGCACAACAACTGGTCGCTTGGCACCGAGTCCGAGAACCTGCTCGATCCGGGCGACACCCCGCTCGACAACCTGCAGTTCATCGTCTTCCTCACCGCGGTGATCGAGGCCGTCGATAACTATCAGGAGCTCCTGCGTGCCTCTGTTGCCTCGGCTGGCAACGACCATCGTCTGGGCGCCAACGAGGCTCCTCCGGCGATTATGTCCATCTTCCTGGGCGACCAGCTTACCGAGGTCGTCGAGAAGATCATCGATGGCAAGGCTTCCGTCCATGCCACGCGCGGCGTGCTCGACCTGGGCGCCGATACCCTGCCCAAGCTGATGCAGGACAACACCGACCGCAACCGCACCTCCCCGTTCGCCTTCACCGGCAACAAGTTCGAGTTCCGTGCCTGCGGCTCCGAGCAGAACGTCTCCGACTCCAACCTGGTGCTCGATGCCGCCGTGGCCAAGTCGCTCAAGTCCTTCGCCGACGCGCTTGAGGGTACGCCCGAGGATGAGTTCCAGGATGCCGCGCTCGAGTACTGCAAGAAGGTGTTGACCGATCACCAGCGCATCCTGTTCTCCGGCGACGGTTACTCCGACGAGTGGCCCATTGAGGCCGAGAAGCGCGGCCTTGCCAACAACAAGACCACGGCCGATGCCCTGCCCGCCTTTGTTTCCGATAAGGCTATCGCGCTCTTCGAGGAGACGGGTGTCCTGACCAAGGCCGAGGCTCAGTGCCGCTACGACTGCAAGCTCGAGAAGTACAACAAGCTCATGAACATCGAGGCTACCACGATGGTTCGCGAGGCGCGTCGTACCTATCGCCCGGTCATTACCGCCTATGCCACCAAGGTCGCTAAGGGCCTTGAGACTATTCGTGCCGCCGGTGCCGAGGCCGCCATGCAGTGCGAGCAGAACACGCTCAACAAGCTCTGCAACGGTATCACCACCATCAACGACTCCATCAAGGCGCTCGACGCCGTGCATCAGAAGGCCGAAGCCCTCGATGGGCAGGAGCAGGCCAATGTGTATGCACACGAGGTCGTTCCCGCTATGGATACGCTGCGCGCCGCCGTGGATGCCATGGAAGAGATCGTGGCAGCCGACTACTGGCCGGTCCCGACCTACGACGACATCCTGTTCTACGTGTAGAGCGTAACTGACATATCGTCACGGTATTGAGCCGGGGTCCGCATCGCGCGGGCCCCGGCTTTTTGATTGCGAAGGACGCTTAGGAGTCCGTTTTGCAACTGATTCGCCCACGTAATAAGGGGTCGTGGGCAAAAAACGTCAAATATGAGTACTGTCACAAGTCCTGTAGCATTATCTATTTACAAAATATGGGTTGTTACGCAACATATGTCCAAGTACATAGCTGATAAACGCCTGCAATTCTTCCGCCGTAGGACCCCTGGCGTCTAAATCGCCTTCTGATGGCATGAAATCGCTGTTACTAAATTGGTAACAGTACTCATATTTGCTATTTTTTGCCCACAGGCCCTTGGACGACAGTGTGATTTAATGCCCTCGGGGTTCGAATCCCGGCGCATGGGTAGCAAAAAGCCCGCTACCGCGAGGGTAACGGGCTCTTCAATTCAAATGGTGCCCCCAGCGGGATGTCCGCGTGCGGCTGGCGCCGCCCGCTTTCGCTGCGTCGCTTCGCTCCTTGCGTGCTACGCTGGAAAACGCTTGCGCGTTTCCTCAGCTCCGCACCCTGTCGGGTTCGAATCCCGGCGCATGGGTAGCAAAAAGCCCGCTACCGAATTGGTAACGGGCTTCTCAGATTCTGTGGTGCCCCCAGCGGGATTCGAACCCGCGATATCCACCTTGAAAGGGTGGCGTCCTTGGCCGCTAGACGATGGGGACAGCGGGAAAGAGTATAGCAGACTTTTTTAGCCGTTCACATATCGTTGGCAAACTGAAAAACCACCACAAAGGTGCCTGTCCCCTTTGTGGTGGTGAGGTGCTAGGGGAGGAGCTTCATGGCGGCGTCGTGGGCGGCGTGCTCGTAGGTGTCGTCGAGGGGCGTGAGCGGCAGCAGGGCTGTGGCCTGCGCATCGCCGCGGCGCTCGAGGGCGTGCGCGATCAGCCAGTCGGCGAGCTCGGGGTTCTTGGGCAGTGCCGGTCCGTGTAGGTACGTGCCGATGACGCCCTTGTAGATCAGGCCCTCAAAGCCATCGTCGCCGTTGTTGCCGGTGCCCGTGATGACGGACGTTCCGAGCGGCGTGGCCTCGGCGTCCAAAAGCGTGCGACCTCCATGGTTCTCGAATCCCACAAAGGGCTCAGGTGCCAGATCGGTTTTGACGGCTACGTTGCCGATCAGGCGATCGGAGCCGCGTACGGTTTCGGCGGCAATGACGCCCAGACCCTCAATGCGATCCTCACCCATATAGTACGAACGGCCGAGCAGCTGATAGCTGCCACAGATGGCAAGCAGCGAACCGCCGTCCTCAACATAGGATGCGACCTTGTCTTTTTGAGCGAGCAGTTCATGTGCAACCGCCAGCTGGTCGCGGTCGGAGCCACCGCCCATCATGACGATGTCGGCGTCGGTGAGATCGAGCGTCTCACCCATACGGACCTCGTCCACGCGAACGGGGATGCCGCGCCAGGCGCAGCGACGCTCGAGGGCGATAACGTTGCCGCCGTCGCCGTAGAGGTTGAGGGCATCGGGGTACAGGTAGACGATGCGCAGCGGGCGCGAAAGCTCGACCGGCGCGATGCCGACAGGAAGAGCGCTGCCGTCGGCACGGGCTACGGCGCGCCCGGCAACAGCGTCGGCGGCAGCGCCTTTCAGCCCGTCGAGCTCCTTGACCAGCGGCGGGAAGGCCGTGTAGTTGGCGACGGCGTAGAAGGTGTCATTGGCGGCCTCGTCTGCCACGGCGCCAATTGCCTGCGCGACGTCCGAGATAATCGCGGCATCGATGCCGGCGTACTTGAGACGCACCTGCATGTCGTGCGCGCGCGTGCCTCCGGCAAAGGCGACAAGACCCGGCGTGTCGGCGATGCGCTCGAAGTCGACGTCGTAGATCCACGATACATCGTGTCCGTCGGCGTCGTTGTCGTTGAGGAAGAAAGCGCAGAGTCTGCCGCCCGCCGTCTTAATGGACTGGATCTGTCGATCGAAGCCTACGGGATTCTTAGCCAGGTTGGCCTCGACGGTGCGGCCGGCGATATCCCAGTGCCCCATACGACCACCGGCGGGCACATAGGCATCGAGCGTGGGCTGCAGAAACGCCGTATCCACGCCCAACTCGTGCGCGGCAAAGAAGGCGGCGGCAACGTTGTAGACCATGTACAGGCCGTTGTAGCGTGTGGCGATGTGTGCGGCAGCCGCGTCGGGCGCAGATCCAAAGACCAGGTCAAAGCCGTAGCCGTCGCAGCCGAGCTCCACGCCCGTCACGCGACGGACAAGCGCAGGGCGGGCCCAGCCGCACGAGGGGCAATGGTAGGCGCCGAGCTGGCCGTATTGCACGTAGTCATACTCCAGCGGCGCGTTGCACTGTGAGCAAAAGCGCGAGTCGCTAATACGGTCGGACTCGGTGTTGGTGGCGCCATCGATGCCAAAGGCAATACTCGCGTTGGGAACGCGCGCAGCAATCGAGGCACACAGCGGGTCGTCTGCGTTGTAGATGAGCGTCGTTGCCGGCGAAAGTTCCAACGCGTGGGCGATGACCTCCTGGGTGTGATCGATCTCGCCATAGCGATCCAGCTGGTCGCGGAACAGGTTGAGCAGCACAAAGTGCGTCGGCTTGAGCTTGGGCAGAACGCGTACGGTGTAAAGCTCATCGCATTCAAAAACGCCCACGCGCTTGCCGCCGCCGGCTCGCTTGAGGCCGCTGCGCGCCTCGAGCAGTGCGCCCACCACGCCCGGCTCCATGTTGTTGCCGGCGCGGTTGCATACCACGGTGGCGCCGCTGGCGGCAACGGCGTCGGCGATGAGGTTCGAAGTGGTGGTCTTACCGTTGGTGCCGGTGATTACCACGCTGCGGTCGACAAGGCCGGCGAGGTCGCTCAGCAGCTCGGGGTCGATCTTCATGGCGATGCGGCCGGGGAGTACGCCGCCCTGGCGCTTAAGGACGGAGCGCAGCCCCCAGCGGGCGATATCGCTCGAGGTACAGGCAAGAGATGAGCGGAGATTCATGAAGCCGTTCCTAACGTGAATGACATGGTCGTGGCGTTTGCGCCGTTAAAAGCCGTAACGGCGCGCAAATTCCTGGGCAAGCTGCGACACGTCTTCGCAGGCATTGGCCCAGGGGGCAAAGTCGGGGGTGTCCGAGATAATGCCGTCGGCTTCCCAAACCGCCTGGTGCGAGAGGTCCCAGGGGTCGCGCGGCTCGGGTCGGCAGGGAAGGTACGGTGTCTGGTACATGGGATTCAGCAAGAAGAACGCGCCACCCTCACAGCGGTTGGCAAACTCGCGCAGCGCGCGTGTCGCCGGGCGCATCTTGTTCGTTTTGAACAGCAGAATCGTGCGGGCGAGCAGATACCAAGGAGAGTTCTCGAGTGCATCAGCTCCCACCTGTTCCTCGAGCTGGTGAGCCAGGGCAAAAAAGCCGTCCTGGTCTTCCAGGCGAGCGAGGGCGAGCAACACGGTGCCTGTGGCTCGGGTGGGGTAGCCTTCCGCCTTAAGGACGCGGCGGGCGTAGTTGGCAGCAGCGCGGTAGCGGGCGCTCGCCATGCACAGCTGCGAGATGGCCTCGAGCGTGTGGAGCCACCCGATAAGAGCCGGCTCGCTCACGGTAAGGTCTGCTGCGGTGACACCGTCGGTCAAAACATTATTGGCCCAGTAGTGCGGGGCTTCCATGTCGAACCCGGGCACGCTTTGCTGCAGGTAATCGGCCGTGGTCGCTTCGAGCTTCATCAGGTCGCCTAGGCAGGCGTCGACGGGCGTGTCCGCCAAAATGATGGCGAGCAGCTGGGCATCGAGGACATACGCATCGACGCGGACGATCTTGAGCAGCTCATCGCGCATATCGTCGAACAGGCGGTTGCGCGTTTGCTCAAACTCCTCGTCGCTGCCCATGTCCTCGATGCGATGGAGCTCGTCGAGCAGGTGGCGATGAACACCGGCATAGGACAGCAGCGCCTGGGCATGCTCGGACTGCGCATACTTATGAGGGTTGACGTTCACGTCGTTATGGACAAGCTCGCGTGCTGCATCGGTGAGCTCGGGGTGCGACGCCAGATAGGTGCGCTCCAGGTAGGCGGGGATGTAGACGCTCGGATCCATTAGAGGTCTCCTCCCTTAAACGGCAAACCCTGCTCGGCCGCCCGCAGTATGCGCTCATCGATTTGGGAACGCACGATATCGTTGGTGGCGACCCAGGCGGCAAAACTGGCGTTGTCGGGGGCGCCCAGGCCCTCCTGCAGTACCGGCGTCGCCTCGGACAGCGCAAGGACAAGCTCGTCGGTCGAGCCCACGCCCACGTTGACGCGGGCATAGACGCCATCGGGAAACTCGGTTTGGAAGTAGAGTGCCTCGGCTGCGTGCGGACACGAGCGCGCAAGGATGCGCAAGTAGTGCTCGGCGCCCTCGTAGTCCAGCTCGCGCCAGGCAGCGCTCATCAGCGCGATGAGCGTCCACGGGTCCAAGTCACGCTCCGCATCTTTGGGGCGGCGGCGCAGTGGGGTATTCGCGAGGTACGGCACGGAGTGTGCGGAGCGAAAGCGCTTGAGCTCCTCGGCAGGGTATTCGAGCTTCGCCATGGCGAGCATCGCGGTGTGCCGGACACCAGCGGGATCGTTGGGGGCAAAGTCCAAGCTGCGATTTGCGGCTTCGAGCGACATGCGGTAGCGTCCGCTAATGAGGGCGCGTGACGCAAGGGCGGCAAGCCAGCGCAGGTAGGGGCGGCGCATAAGGTCGCCTGCGGCCTCGCGCTCGTAGGGGTCCTGCGCCGAGGCGATCTTGAGCGCCAGATCGTGCTCCACCTCGTCGCACTTGGACACCAGATACTGCACGTATTCCTCGTTGGATTCGGCGGTGAGCGCCGTCAGCATGCGCTGGGCATCCCAGTTGGCCGGATCGAGTGTGGCCGCCTCGCGGAGCATGTTCTCGGCAGCTGCCTCTTCCTGCTCTGCCTGGGCATCGTCAGGGATAAAGGGAATGCGGTAGTCGACGGCCTCGACTACCTTGGCAATCAGATGCCCGGCGCGGTCGCGGTCGTGCACGATGAGCGGTGCGGGGTTGCGGGTGAATTGCTCCATCAGACGCTCTACGGCGGCACCGTCGGTGAGCGGGATATTGTCGCGGCGCAAGGCCTCAAGAACGAGGCGATGGCAATCCTCTTGAATGGGATCGAATGCCATGGGGCCTCCTTTGCTGCGGTTAGGGTTCAGATGTTTCTATATAAGGTTCTAGTTTACCCGCATGTGGCACACCGGGGGTGCTGCACTTGGACTTGCACCTTTGCACCACGAAGTCGGATGTCGCACAAATGTCGGCACCATGGACGGCCGAGTGGTATCACGGTGCCGCAAACGGTCGATTTTTGGCGGCGAACGGTGCATATTTTGGAGGGGCACAGTCCTGCCCGGGATATGTAGTCAACCTTGATAAAACGTTTGCCCAGCTTGGGAGTATGAATGCCGCACAAGGGTCTTCAGGGATAGAAAAAACGTTTCATCATTGGCGGCTTTAGGTGAATAACTGACCAACCAGAACGGTAAAATAGTGTTTGTATGAGCGTTGAGACGTTTAGACATCGCGCATTGTCATCGCCGGCAACGCGCAAACCGGTCCTAACGGAGCCAATTGGGTGCTCCGTTATATACGCAAGTCTAAGAGGGGCTTGTTTAGGAGGCACAGTATGGGACGTTTTACCAATCCTCGCGATCTGTACTTTGGTGAGGGCGCTCGCCACGAGGTGAAGAACCTCAAGGGCAAGAAGGCCATCATCGTTTCTGGCGGCAGCTCTATGCGCCGCGGCGGGTTCCTGCAGGACGTCGAGAACGACCTTAAGGAAGGCGGCTTCGAGGTCAAGCTGTTCGAGGGCGTCGAGTCCGACCCGTCCATCGAGACGGTCATGAAGGGCGCCGAGGCCATGCGCGAGTTCGAGCCCGACTGGATTATCGCCATCGGTGGCGGCTCGCCCATCGATGCCGCTAAGGCCATGTGGGTCTTCTACGAGTATCCCGAGGAGTCCTTCGACAACATCATCCAGCCGTTCAGCTTCCCTGAGCTGCGTCAGAAGGCTCATTTCTGCGCCATCTCCTCTACCTCCGGCACCGCTACCGAGGTCACCGCGTTCTCCGTCATTACCGACTACGCCAAGGGCATCAAGTACCCGCTGGCCGACTTCAACATCACCCCTGATGTCGCCATCGTCGACCCCGAGCTCACCTACACCATGCCCGCCAAGCTGTGCGCTCACACCGGCATGGATGCTCTGACCCACTGCATGGAGGCCTACGTTTCCACCTGCGCCTCTATGTTCACCGACGCCAACGCTCTGCACGGCATCCGCGAGATCGTCGAGTGGCTGCCCAAGTCCTATGCTGGCGACCATGAGGCCCGTCAGCACATGCACGAGGCTCAGTGCATCGCCGGTATCGCCTTCTCCTCGGGCCTGCTCGGCATCGTTCACTCCATGGCTCACAAGACCGGTGCTGCCTTCGAGAACGGCCACATCATCCACGGTGCCGCTAACGCCATGTACCTGGGCAAGGTCATCCAGTGGAACTCCAAGGATCCCCGTGCTGCCGAGCGTTACGCTTACGTGGCCAAGGAGATCCTGCACCTTCCCGGCGAGACCAACGAGGAGCTCATCGCTGCGCTCGTCCAGAAGATCCGCGACCTCAACGACCAGCTCAACATTCCGCAGTCCATCAAGGATTACGCGAATGGTGGCGTGAAGGTCGACGCCGAGAACCCGCAGATGGTTTCCGAGGAGGAGTTCCTCGCCAAGCTGCCCGAGATCGCCGCGAACGCCGAGCAGGACGCCTGCACGCCCGAGAACCCGCGTGAGACCAAGGCTGCCGACTTCGAGAAGATTCTCAAGGCCTGCTACTACGACACCGACATCGATTTCTAATCGACTCTTGTTATCGTAACGAGGGGCTCCGCACGTATCCGTACGGAGCCCCTTTCTTTTTTAGAGAATGGGATAGTTATGGCTGCAATTTTCAATAGCCCCAGCAAGTACATCCAGGGTCCGGACGAGCTCGCCAAGCTCGGCTCCTATGTCGAGCCGCTCGGCGCTAAGGCCCTCGTCATCGTGACGCCTTCGGGCAAGAAGCGCGTCGGTGCCAAGATCGAGGGCGGCTTTGCCGAGGCTAAGGCCGAGCTGCTGTTTGAGGACTTTAACGGCGAGTGCTCCAAGGGCGAGGTCGATCGCCTGGTTGCGCTCGCTCGCGACAACGGTTGCGACATCATCGTCGGCGTCGGTGGCGGCAAGATCCTCGACACCGCGAAGGCCGTCGCCTATTACCTGGAGTCCCCGGTTATCATTTGCCCCACCATTGCCTCGACCGATGCACCGTGCTCGGCACTTTCGGTGCTCTACACCGACGACGGCCAGTTCGATAAATATCTCTTCCTTAAGGCAAACCCCAACATTGTCCTGATGGATACGACGGTTATCGCGGCGAGCCCAGTGCGCCTGACGGTTTCCGGTATGGGCGATGCGCTCGCAACCTACTTTGAGGCCCAGGCGACGCATGATGCCGACGGTGGCACTTGCGCCGGCGGCAAGGGCGGAATGGCCGGCCTGGCGCTCGCCAAGCTCTGCTACGAGACGCTTATGGCCGATGGCGTCAAGGCCAAGGTCGCACTGGAGAAGGGTGCGCTGACGCCTGCTGTCGAGCATATCATCGAGGCCAATACGCTGCTTTCGGGCATTGGCTTTGAGAGCTCGGGCCTTGCTGCTGCTCATGCCATCCACAATGGCCTGACGATGCTGCCCGAGTGCCACGGCATGTATCACGGCGAGAAGGTCGCCTTTGGCACCATCGTCCAGCTGGTACTCGAGGATGCCCCGACTGAGAAGCTCGAGGAAGTCTTGGGCTTCTGCATTGAGCTGGGCCTGCCGGTCACGATGAAGGAACTTGGCGTTGCTGAGCTTACGCGCGAGCAGGCCATGATTGTTGCCGAGGCCGCGTGCGCGCCCGATGACACCATGTGCAACATGCCGTTTGAGGTGACGCCTGAGATGGTCGCCAACGCCATCCTGGGTGCCGACGCACTGGGTCACTACTACCTTATGGATGAGTAAACTAAGGTAAGGAAGGGGCAAAGCCGACAGATGGCTTTGCCCCTTTTTGCTATGGTGCAAAGGGGTCAGGTTACGTTGCACCAATTGTTGTTGATGAAAGGGCGGATTCTCGTATGGCGCTTCCCATGGTTTATGGCGGTCCCGGACGATATGTTCAGGGGCCAGGTGAGCTCTCGCGTCAGGGCAGGTATTTGTCATGGTTGGGCTGCGCTGCCTATGTCTTGTTTGACCAGGGCACCGAGGATCGGCTGTGCAAGCAGATCGTCGATGGATTTCTGGACGAAGACCTAAGTGAGCCGTTCTTTAAGATTTATGACGGTCCGTGTACGGAAGACGCCGTTGTCGAAATGGCTAAGGAAGCCCAGGCCGAGTATTGCGACATGGTGGTGGGTATTGGCGGCGGCAAGATGCTCGATATCGCCAAGGCCGTTGCGTTTTATGCCGAGTTGCCGTTGTGCGTATGCCCCACGGCGGCTTCGATGGACGGTCCGTGCAGCGAGATTTCCGATGCCGATCTGCAGGGTGTTGCAAATGCGGTCTTTAGAAACGAGCGCAATATGGCCAACGAGCAGGCCAAGGTGACCAAACAAAAACTCGTGCAGCTCATGTGCGAGGCATAGTTTGGCGCTTGATTGATCTTGTGCAATCGAGGCGGCGATAGGCCATGGGCTATTTGCCGCAAAGATGCTCCGCGTGTAATTTGCCCGAGGCGTGGGCCGATAGCGTATCATTATCTCTTGCTTGTTTGCACTGCTCAGGGAGGGGCCGCGCATGGCGCAGGAACACGATCTGTTTGATGACATTATCGAGATCAGCAAGGGTTTCGACTTTCTTAAAAACCCGCTTGGCGGTGTGACCGATGCACTCGATCCGTCGGCGCCGCAGTGGAATCCTGCCGACTACAAGGAGCGCCCGCGCGGCAACACCATCCCGTGTCTGACCTGCAAAAACGAAAAGAGCGGCTGCACCGCGTGCATGGACGTGTGCCCGGTCAACGCTATCGAGGTCGAGGAAGACGCCATCGAGATCCTCGACTCCTGTCGCAAGTGCGGTCTGTGCGCCGCTGTCTGTCCGACCGAGGCGATCATCTCGCCGCGCCTGGCGCCCAAAAACCTGTATGACGATATCGTCTCTGCTGCTACGAGCCACGAGACCGCCTACGTCACCTGCACGCGCGCCCTCAAGCGCATGCCGCGCGAAAATGAGGTCGTCGTTGCCTGCGTGGGCGATATTACGGCAGAGACTTGGTTTTCGGTACTGGCCGACTATCCCAACGTGAGTGTGTACCTGCCGTTGGGCGTGTGCGATAAATGCCGCAACACCGGCGGTGAGGACATTCTGGGCGAGGCGATTGCGAAGGCCGAGGAGTGGTCTGGCACGGGTATGGGCCTGGAGGTCGACCCCAAGAGCCTCAAGTGCCATAAGCTTCGCGAGTACGAGCGCAAGGAGTACATGGAAAAAATTGCCCGCACCACGGGCCTGACGGTGACCAAGCTCAATCCGGCGACGGCGGCGCTGGCTTCGGTGACGCAAAAGCTCAAGGCCCATCGCCATCAGATTACCCAGCTGGAGCGTACGCTCAACACCATGTGCGGCACCACGACGACCAAGCGTCGCCGTTCGCTCACCCATGGGCGGCAGCTGGTGCTCTCGACACTGCAGAACCATCCCGAGCTTGCCCAGAATATGCAGGTGAGCACGCCGGAGTGCGATTTTGACAAGTGCACGTCGTGCGGCGAGTGCGTCAACGTGTGCCCCACGTTCGCCTGTGATCTGGTTGGAAGCGGCCGCTTTGCGTTGGAGTCCACGTATTGTTTAGGCTGCGGCGCCTGTGTCAAGGTTTGTCCCGAGCATGCGCTCAAGCTTGTTGAGCACGACGCGTCCAATCTGGTCGTCGTCGATCCCGAAGCCGAGGAAAAGGCCGCCCAGAAGGCGAAGGCTCACGAAGAAGCTGAGAAGGTCAAGGCCGAGGCAAAGGCCAAGCTGGACAAGATGCTCGACCAGGTGGAGAAGCTCGCGGACTAGTTAAAGGAGCGTAAATGATGGCCGGTGGGACAGGTACTGCCCCGCCGGCCAAAAAAGTTGCGGTGGAATAGTTCCTGTCTTGCCCTTAAGCTGGCCATTCTAGGAACTATTCCACCGCAACTAATAGATGGTTAGTTCATACTGCTTTGGTGGCCGGTTCGACCGGTACCGTTGCGCGTCACGGTTTCATGGAGCAAAAAGAACCCGGGAACCTGTTTGGTCTCGGTGTATTCCATAAGGATGCCGTCGGCGTTGTAGGTCTGTCCGCGTACAACGGCGAGTGCGTTAAAGTCGTCGAGATCGAGCACGCGTGCATCCTCGGGCGTGGGATGTTCAATCGTTACATCGCGTTTGCCCGTGGCAATCTTAATGCCAAGGCCTTCTTCGAGGTAACGATAGATCGAGTCGTTGACAATCTCGGGTGTCAGCCCCGGTACCTGTGAGCTTAGGTAATAGGAGTCGTCGGAGCACACGGCCCGTCCGTCTGCATAGCGGATGCGTTTGGCACGCGTGAGCTCACAGCCTTCGGGAAACCCGGTAATCTTGGAGAGCGCCTTGTTACAGACGAGGAGCTCAAAGACAGTGGTAACCGTTTTGAGCTCAAAGCCTCGGCTGGCTGCGATTTCCTTAAAGGTTTCGAGTCCGCCGCCGCCACGACTCGTCTCGTCACTGATGTTGCGAATGACGCGCATGCCTTTGCCTTGCTGGGGGAGCACGTAACCATCTGCCGCAAGCATCGAGATGGCGCGACGGACCGTCATACGCGAACAGTCAAACAGCTGCGTGAGCTCAGTCTCCGAAGGCAGATAACTCTGATAGGCGTATGTGCCGTCGTCAATCGACTGCTTCACGTTGTCATAAATAGTTTGGAAGATGGCTCGCGCCATGACGGTCTCCTAGAGCTGAGTGCGCGAGCGGTGGATGAGGACCGCTCGCGCAGGTGTCGATCGATTTACTTGCTGGGGTCGATTATATATTTACCCATGGCACGCAGAGCTGGGTCTGACAGGATGGCGCCGAGCTCGTCGAGGGAAGCCACCTTGGCGACCATCGAGGATACGTCGAGCCTGCCAGAGTCGATGAGCTCGAGCGCGCGACGCTGCGTATAAGGGTTGATGTAGGACGAGGTAAGCACAAGCTCCTTCTGGAAGACCTCGAAGGGCTTGACGGTGATTGTCTCATCGGGCTTGGTGAGGCCGAACATCATGACCGTAGCCTTGTGGCCGGCGATCTGGATGGCCTGCTCGATGGTGACGGGCTTGCCAACACACTCGATAACGACATCGACGTTGCCGACGCCCTCCTGCTTCAGGCGGGCCGGGACGTCCTCGTGGATGGAATCAATTGCCAGGTCGGCGCCGAGTTTGAGCGCAACCTCGCGCTTGCCTTCGACGGGCTCGAGCAAGACAACCTTGGTGGCGCCGGCGTTTTTAGCAAGCTGCATCATGAGCAGACCGATCATGCCACCGCCGATAACGACAACTGTGCTGCCGGGCTTGATGTTGCACATATCGATGCCGTGCAGGCAGCAGGCGACGGGCTCGGTCATGGCGCCCTGCTCGAAGCTGGTGTGATCGCCCAACTTGTAGACTTGCTGCATATCGACGGAGCAGTACTCGGCAAAGCCGCCGTTAACGGTGGTGCCGTAACCGGTCATATGCTCGCAGTAGTGGTTGATTCCGTCGCGGCAGGGTTCGCAGCAGCCGCAGGGATGGTTTGGGTCGATGCACACGCGATCGCCCGGTTTAAAGCCAGCGACGTCGCTGCCCACGGCCTCGACAACGCCCGCAAACTCATGACCAAGGATCGTGGGCGGGGTAACGTCGGCTGCACCCTTGTCGCCTTCATAGATATGAACGTCGGTACCGCAGACGCCGCAAGCTTTGACGTTGATCAGAACGTCGCGCCTGCCCACGGCCGGCTTTGCCGATTCCTCGACTCTGAGGTCGTGCTTTCCATAGAAGACCGCGCTTTTCATGGTGACTCCTTAACGTGGCGGTGAATGTTGTAATGAAGTATAGGTATGTCTATAGATATAGACAAGCACATCTAGACAAGTAGAAAAGAAATTTTAAATGCAGCCATAAGGTATGTCAGATTTAGCAGGCAAAACACTGGACTCATACCGTTTACGGCCAATAATCAACCGTTTACCGACCGTAGTATTTATGCTAACTTGTCTAGATAAGTGATATGATAAAAATAGAAGCGCAAGAAGTCAGGGAAGCGGGCCCACCCGTCCTATTGCACGAGGTACACGCAAACGGCGCGTCTGCGGTCTCGAGTGAAGCCAAAACCGCAGTCGCTCCGAATGAAGAGAGGGGGATTCCCCATCATGATGCAAAAGATACAACGTTTCGGCGGTGCAATGTACACGCCTGCAATTCTTTTCGCATTTTCCGGAATCGTCGTCGGCCTGGGTACGTTGTTTACCACCGAGGCGATCTTTGGCGAGATGGCCACAGCGGGTCATCTTTGGTTTGATTGCTGGAATGTGCTGCTCCAGGGTGGTTGGACGCTCTTTAACCAGATGCCGTTGCTGTTTTGCGTAGCGTTGCCAATCTCGCTCGCGAACAAGCAGAACGCTCGCTGCTGCATGGAGGCTTTGGCCATCTACCTTACCTTCAACTACTTTGTAAGCACAATCTTGGGGCAGTGGGGCCCTGTCTTTGGTGTTGACTACTCTGTCGAGGCGGGCAGTGGTACTGGTCTTGCCACTATCGCAAGCATCAAAACGCTTGATATGGGCATCATGGGCGCGCTCATTATCTCTGGTATCGCCACGATGCTGCATAACAAGTTCTTCGACACCGAACTTCCTGAGTGGCTGGGCGTGTTCTCGGGCTCCGTGTTCATCTATATGATCGGTTTCTTCGTTATGGTTCCGGTCGCTCTTATCGCCTGCCTGGTGTGGCCGCATGTTCAGGCTGCTATCTCCGCCTTCCAGGGATTCATCCTTTCCGCCGGTACGTTCGGCGTTGGCGTCTTTGCTTTCTTCGAGCGCGTGCTGATTCCTACAGGCCTTCACCACTTTATCTATACGCCGTTCTATTACGACAACGCGGCGGTCAATGGCGGCATCTTTGCCGCTTGGGCTAACATCCTGCCCCAACTGGCTGCCGATCCGAGCATTGCTCTTAAGGATGCCGCACCCTGGGCTGCCTATACCTGCCCTGGTTGGACTAAGGTCTTCGGCTCGCTTGGCGTCGCCATTGCGTTTTATATGACCGCCAAACCCGAGCGCAAGCAGCGCGTCAAGGCTCTGCTGATCCCGGTCACCCTTACCGCAATGCTTTGCGGTATCACCGAGCCGCTTGACTTCACCTTCCTGTTCATTGCGCCCGGCCTGTTCGTCGTCCACTGCGTGCTCGGAGCGCTCGGCTGCATGGCTCAAAACCTCCTTGGCGTCGTGGGCATCTTCGACGGCGGCATCATCTCGATGCTCTCGTGGGACTGGCTGCCCCTTTGGGCCGCACACGGTCTGCAGTACGCCATCTCCATCCTTGTCGGTCTGTGCTTTACCGCTCTTTGGGTCGTGGTCTTCCGTTTCCTGATCGTCAAGTTCGACTTTAAGACCCCCGGTCGCGAGGATGACGATGTTGAGGTCGAGCTCAAGTCCAAGGCCGACTACAAGCAAAAGCAGGGCGGTGCTGCTGCTGGCAAATCGGTCGCCCAGAGTAAAGATGATGAGCGCTTGGTGCTTGCCGAGAACATCCTCGATCTGCTCGGTGGCACGGATAACATCATCGATGTAACTAACTGCGCTACCCGTCTGCGCGTTAACGTCAAGGACAAGAGCGTCGTTGCACCCGAGGCTTCTTTCAAGGCGATCGGTACGCATGGCTTGGTGGTCCAAGGTCAGTCAATCCAGGTCATCATCGGCCTTACCGTCCCGCAGGTTCGCGAGAAGTTCGAGAGTCTTCTGTAAACCATCGTCCATCGAAACAATCGGCCTTGCAGAGCCGGTATGCACCGCAAGGCCGATTCTAGAGATAAAAACTCCACTTCTAGGTAACAATTCCAAACCGTGCAGGCCGCGTACGGGGATGGATTGAGCAAGCGGCCAGAATGAGGAGGACATCATGTCCAAGAAAAACTATGCCGTGACCATTGCCGGCGGTGGCTCTACCTTCACCCCGGGCATCGCTCTGATGCTGCTTGAGGAGCGCGACCGCTTCCCGGTCAACAAGGTGACCTTCTACGACAACAACGCCGAGCGCCAGGAGACCGTGGCCAAGGCCTGCGAGATCTACTTCCACGAGAACGCCCCCGAGGTTGAGTTTAGCTACACCACCGATCCCGAGACCGCATTCACCGGGACCGACTTCGTCCTTGCTCACATCCGCGTCGGCCTGTACGCCATGCGTGAGCTTGACGAGAAGATTCCTCTCAAGTACGGCTGCGTTGGCCAAGAGACCTGCGGTGCCGGCGGTATCGCCTACGGCATGCGCTCCATCGGCGGCGTTATCGAGATCCTCGACTACATGGAGAAGTACAGCCCCAACGCCTGGATGCTCAACTACTCCAACCCCGCGGCCATCGTCGCCGAGGCTTGCCGCGTGCTGCGCCCCAACAGCCGCATCATCAACATCTGCGACATGCCGATCGACCTCATGGATAAGATGAGCCGTATGTGCGGCATCAAGGATCGTCGCGAGCTGCAGTATAGCTACTACGGCCTGAACCACTTTGGTTGGTGGAGCAAGATCTACGACAAGGACGGCAACGACCTCATGCCGCAGATTAAGGAGCACATGGCTAAGAACGGCTACCTGGACGGCATCGAGCACGAGGCCGGCAAGGAGCAGCATGTCGAGGAGAGCTGGATTCACACCTTCGGCAAGGCCAAGGATGTCTATGCTGTCGATCCCGAGACGATTCCCAATACCTACCTCAAGTATTACCTGTACCCGGACTATGTCGTCGAGACGTCTGACCCCAACTACACTCGCGCCAATGAGGTTATGGACGGCCGTGAGAAGAAGGTCTTTGGCGCTTGCCGCGACATCATCGCCAAGGGTACTGCCAAGGACGGCGGCTTTGAGCCAGATGTACATGCCAACTACATCGTCGACCTTGCCTGCGCACTGGCCGAGAACACGCTCGAGCGCTTCCTGCTGATCGTCCCCAACGATGGCGCTGTGCCCAACTTCGACCCGACGGCCATGGTCGAGGTGCCTTGCATCGTCGGCTCCAACGGCTTTGAGAAGATCTGCCAGGGCCCGATTCCGCAGTTCCAGAAGGGTCTCATGGAGCAGCAGGTTTCCGTCGAGAAGCTCGTTGTCCAGGCTTGGGTCGAGGGCAGCTACCAGAAGCTCTGGCAGGCACTCACGCTCTCCAAGACCATTCCTTCGGCGAGCGTTGCTAAGCAGATCCTGGACGAGCTCATCGAGGCCAACAAGGATTTCTGGCCCGAGCTTAAGTAAGGACTGCAGTCTCGAACTCTCACTCATCTCTGCTTCATTTGCGCCGCCGTAGCGTCCGGGTTCGCCCAGATGCTGCGGCGGCGCTATACTTATGCAGTTTGAAGTACCTGTACCAAAAGGAGCTGTCGTGTCCCTTTCCATCGGTATCGTGGGCCTGCCCAACGTGGGCAAGTCGACGCTGTTCACCGCGCTTACCAAAAAGACCGGCCTTGCCGCCAACTACCCGTTTGCCACGATCGACCCCAACGTGGGTATCGTCGATGTGCCCGATAGCCGCCTGCAAAAGCTCGCCGACATCGTCAACCCCGGCCGCATTGTGCCGGCTACGGTCGAGTTTGTCGACATCGCAGGTCTGGTGAAGGGCGCTAACGAGGGCGAGGGTCTGGGCAACCAGTTCTTGGCAAACATCCGCGAGACCGATGCCATCTGCGAGGTCGTGCGCTACTTTAAGGACCCCAACGTCATGCGTGAGGTGGGCCGCACGGGCGAGTTCGTCGATCCCGCCGGCGATGCCGACACCATCATGACCGAGCTCATCCTGGCCGACATGGGCACGCTCGAGAAGCAGCTGCCCAAGCTCGAGAAGGAGGCCAAGCGCGACAAGGAGCTCATGCCCAAGTTTGAGGTCGCCAAGCGCCTGCTTGCCTGGCTCAACGAGGGCAAGCGCGCCGCGTCCATGGAGATGACCGACGAGGAGCGCGCCGCTGCCAAGGGCTTGTTCCTGCTCACCATGAAGCCCATCCTGTATGTGGCCAACGTAGACGAGGACATGCTCAACGAGGACCTGGCGCCCATCGACGGCGTCAAGCCGCTGCCCATCTGTGCCAAGATTGAGGCCGAGCTTTCCGAGCTCGATTCCGAGGACGCCGCCGACTACCTGGAGAGTCTGGGCCTGGAGCAGCCCGGCCTGGACGTGCTCGCGCAGGCAGCCTACAAGCTGCTCGGCCTGCAGTCGTTCTTTACGGCCGGCGAGATGGAGGTCAAGGCCTGGACGGTGCGTCAGGGCGCGACCGCCCCGCAGGCCGCCGGTGTCATCCACACCGACTTTGAGCGCGGCTTTATTAAGGCCGAGGTCATTGGCTACGACGACTACATCGAGCTCGGCGGCGAGCAGGGCGCCAAGGCCGCCGGCAAGCTGCGTATTGAGGGCAAGGACTATGTCATGGCCGATGGCGACGTCGTGCACTTCCGCTTTAACGTGTAAGGACGACGCATATGTTTAAATATGGCAAAAAAGCTGGCTACATGGGTATTGCGCTGCTCGTACTTGCGGTGATTCCGCTGGTGGTCGCAGCGTGTGTTATCCCCAACATTGGTCCCGAGGTGGCAACGAAGTTTAATGCCGCCGGCGAGGCGACGCGCTGGGGCAAGAGTTACGAGCTGCTGGCGTTGCCGGTGCTCAATCTGCTGCTGAGCGTGGCGACGTACTTTACGGCGGGACGCCAGGCTAAAAACAATGATGACTCCGCCGCCATGGCGCGCATCGTGTGCGAGCGCTACCTGCGAAACGGCTGCATCACGGGTGTGTTTCTCAACGTAATCAACGTCTACTTTATGTATTCGGCGATTACCGGTATGGGCTTTGGCCTGGGCTTTTAGCTTGCGCCTTTAGGCAACGAGCCTGCAAGCATATTCGATGGCTGCTGCGAGGCCGCCGCTCGATCGTGGTTGAAAGACTACATCGGCGGCGGCCTCGTTTTCGTATCCGGCGCCGCGGAGGGCGAGCGCGACGCCGGCTTCCAAAAGGAGCGACAGGCCGCGTTGGCTGGTTACGATTACGGCAGCCTGATTGAGCGAGCAGCTGTGCGCTTGGCATTGGATGGCAAGTTCACCTTGCGCCGGACAAGGGACCAGAACGGCGTCGACGCGACTTGATAGCAATGCAAATGCTGTGCGCTCATCGGGCGAAAGACATTCTGCTTCAACGACGACGAGCTTGGGCGGTGCGCTGTTTGTGCGAAGCGTGGCTCGGTACGTGCGGACCGAAGAACCCGACATAGAAAACTCCTGTGTATTCGGCAAAACGTAAACTATAGTTTACGTTTATGTTCGGCTCCATTTCAAACTCGGCTGCATGGACGAACGTGCGAAACAGATTCTTGGCAGGCGGGTCGAAGAGACACGCAGAGACCTTGGTATCTCCAAGGTTGATTTTTGTGTGGCGACAGGAATCAGCCGACCCTACCTCGACCGAATCGAAGATGGGACGGCAAATTTCACGCTCAAGGTTCTATTTAAGATCGCGCCCGCACTCGGCATGACGGTGTCAGAGCTTCTCGAGGGTATCGAGTAGCCTTTTTTGCTAGATTTGCCGCTTGTTGAACGGGTCCCCCCGACGGCGGCGTGCAAAAACGCGAGTATTCAGCATCCCTCAATAATTTGACGGCAGTCGGGGCCACAAATACGACGCGTAATGTTTTGGATTATCCACAAAATTCAATAATATGAGGAATAACAAGCGCGCGGAACGAGTCTTTCGAGTCGAAAGGCAATTTACAGCCAGCGGTTTTAACGTTCCCGGAAGGGGCGGATGCTGAAAACTTCGCTTTTTGCACGTTCCGAGGGGTACCACGTGCCCTACTAGGCCCAAAGAGGCGAATTTTGTTTTTTGCTACACCATCGGGATACGGTCGTGGTTGACTTGGCTGTAGAACAGGCGCTGAATCTCTGCCGCATCACGTGACTGGCCGAGCGCCCACATGGTTTTGGCCACGAGCGTCTCGGTGGTCATATCGTCGCCGCGCAAAATACCCGGATGATCGGCGTAGGCACGGCCGACCTCATAAACACCCAGGTCAAGTCCCTCCTCGGGGACCTGCGTAGTCATAACGACGGTGCGGCCCGAATCGACCCAGCGGAAAATCGCCTCCTGGAATGACTCGCCCGACTCACCAAACTCGGGAATACCGCCAATGCCAAAGGTCTCCAGGATAACGGCATCGTAGCTATCGGCTAGGGCGTCGAGGATACCCGGGTTCACGCCGGGCGTGAGCTTAAGGACAAACACGCGCGGATCGATACTGTCGTAGAAACGAACTGGGCTCTCATTCTGATGGGTGCCGTGAAGCCCGTTGCGCACAATGCGGTCGTTGCGGATATAGGCGATGGGCGGATAGTTGACGCTAATGAATGCGTTAAAGCTCATGGTGCGCTGTTTGCGGGCGCGCGTACCGGCAATGGCGACGCCGCCAAACACGATCGAAACATCGTGCGAATGCTCGTCGAGTGCATAGAGCAGACTCTGGTACAGGTTGAGCTTGGCATCGGTAAAGGGGTTGCCCATGGGCTTTTGCGAGCCGGTGAGCACGATGGGTTTGGGGCTGTCCTGAATCAGATAGGAAAGTGCTGCTGCGGTGTAGCTCATAGTGTCCGTGCCGTGTAGGATCACAAAGCCGTCGTGGTTGGCATAGCCTTCGACG
Source organism: uncultured Collinsella sp. (assembly GCA_947507155.1). Lineage (GTDB taxonomy): Bacteria > Actinomycetota > Coriobacteriia > Coriobacteriales > Coriobacteriaceae > Collinsella. Next base: position 178,202 of record CANNOC010000001.1, read on the forward strand.
ATGACATCGCGGATACGCATCCAGTCGCTCGGGCGCATATTAGTGCTGTCGATGTTCATGGGCTGCACGACGTCGAGCTCGCAGAGGCCCGAGATCTCGGGGACGCTCTGGGCGAGCTCCTCACCGGTCAGGGCGGGGGATAGGCCGTTACCGTCTTCGGTCGATGCGATGGTGCCGCCCGTGGCGATGAGAAGGATGCGCTTCATGCTGGTATTCCTATCGTATTTGCCGCCGCAAGGGCGGAGTCGTTCGGCAGTATTGTGGCACAGGGCGTCGAATGTTCAAACGTATTACATCATCTGTAACGTTTGGTAACACTTCAATTGTCGTCAAATAGGAGCCCAGGTCGTGCGTTTGCCGTGCGCTGATGGCTGCGAGGGACGAGAAACCCCATATAACGTGTACACTATGGAAGTTATTTTCGTTCATTCACGCGGGTGGGCACCGGCTCCCCGCCAACAAGAGGGGGAACCATGGATCAAAAGGCTTCCGCAAAGGTCCTCGTACTCGACTTTGGTGCGCAGTACGGTCAGCTCATTGCCCGTCGCGTCCGCGACCTCAACGTGTATTCCGAGATTGTCCCCTGCGACATCTCGGCCGACGAGATTCGCGAGATGAACGCCTCTGCGCTCATCCTTTCCGGCGGTCCGGCTTCCGTGTACGCCGAGGACGCTCCGTCCATCGATCCTGCCATCTTTGACCTGGGCCTTCCCGTCCTGGGCTTTTGCTACGGCCATCAGATCACGGCCGTGACGCTCGGCGGCAAGGTCGGCCACTCCGAGGTGGGCGAGTACGGCCGCGCCACTATCACGCGCACGGCCGGCGCCAAGCTCTTTAACTCCACGCCCATGGAGCAGACCGTGTGGATGAGCCATCGCGACGCCGTTTCCGAGGTGCCCGAGGGCTTTACCGTTACCGCCAGCACTGACGTGTGCCCGGTTGCTGCCATGGAGTGCGTCGAGCGCAAGATCTTCACCACGCAGTTCCACCCCGAGGTCAAGCACTCCGAGTACGGTCAGCAGCTGCTGAGCAACTTCCTGTTTGAGATCTGCGGCCTGGAGCCCAACTGGAGCATGGACAACCTGGTCGAGACCATGACGGCCGAGTTCCGCGAGAAGGTCGGCAACGACCGCGTGATTCTGGCCCTGTCCGGTGGCGTCGACTCCTCCGTCGTGGCTGCGCTGGGCGCCCGCGCCGTAGGCAAGCAGATGACCTGCGTGTTCATCAACCACGGTCTGCTGCGCAAGGGCGAGCCCGAGCAGGTGGAGGAGGTCTTCACCAAGCAGTTTGACGTCGACTTTATCCACGTTCACGCCGAGGACCGCTATGCCGAGCTTCTGGCCGGCGTGACCGAGCCCGAGGAGAAGCGCCGCATCATCGGTACGCAGTTCTGGAAAGAGTTCTTCGCGGTTGCTCAGCAGCTCGAGACCGATGGCAAGCCGGTCAAGTACCTGGCTCAGGGCACCATCTACCCCGACATCATCGAGTCCGGCGCTCGCAAGACGGGCGGCAAGACGGCCACCATCAAGAGCCACCACAACCTGATCCCGTTCCCCGAGGGCGTGCACTTCGACCTTATTGAGCCGCTCGACCACTTCTTTAAGGACGAGGTCCGCGCGCTTGGTCTGGCACTGGGCCTGCCGGGTCACATCGTGTTCCGCCAGCCTTTCCCGGGTCCGGGTCTGGCCATCCGCATCATCGGCGCGGTCGACAAGGAGAAGCTCGAGATTCTCAAGAACGCCGACGCCATCGTGCGCGAGGAGCTCGACGCCTACAACCAGCGTCTGTTTGAGCAGACCGGCGAGCGCAACTCCGAGCACAGCTGCTGGCAGTATTTCGCGGTCCTGCCCGATATCAAGTCCGTCGGCGTTATGGGCGACGAGCGCACTTATCAGCGCCCGATCATCCTGCGTGCCGTCGAGTCCAGCGATGCCATGACCGCCGACTGGGCCAAGCTGCCCTACGACGTGCTGGCCCGCATCTCCGGCCGCATCGTGGCCGAGGTTCCCGGCGCCAACCGCGTGTGCTACGACATCACGTCCAAGCCGCCCGCGACCATCGAGTGGGAATAGTAAATAGCTCTTTGCGAGGGAGGTCGGATGCGGCCTCCCTCGTTTTTTATTTGCGTGCCATGGATGCTTGTGCATTGTGGTGTATGTGGTACATGCAAACCAGCCACGCAATCTCTCAAGCTGTTTAGCTGGGATTATTGTTTGCTGGTATTTTTTAAAGTGTTTTCAATTACCGAAACAATGCCATCAATTTATTTCAATTAATGCTGACCGGCAGATCGCGTCCGCCCGCAAGAGGCCGCTCGGACTGGTACTCAAAATGTACCCACGACGTTTTGAGTATCGATTTGCTGGTACTCACAGACGGTAAAAACGACTGTCTACCTCGATATATTCGTTATCCCCAACGATTCGTCAACGAATACTGACTAGTGATTGAGTGATGCATGGCTCAAATTGGCATACGTAATTACGTAATTACGTATTCTGAAGTAAAATGATTTCGGTCAATTAAGGAACGTAGAACAGGTCAATTCGGAGGGGCGATCATGGAGGAAGATCAGGCTGTTCATGCCGAAAGGGAGCTAGATAAGTTCACGCTCTCGATAACCCGCGAGGATAAGCGGGCTCTTAAGTCCTATGCCGCGCGCCAGGATAAGACGGTGGCTAAAGTCCTGCGCGAATGGATTGACGAGAAGTGCAAGGGGGAGAACTAATGTCTCAAACAGCACAGGCCGTCGTTCAAAACCTCGTTGATCGCGCGGTTAAACTGGGCGACCGTCAGCTTGCCGCTGACATTCGCGCCTTTGCGGCGCAGCGCCAGTTTGGGCTTGTATTTGAACACAACCGTCCAGAACGACTTCGCCTTTATGGCAAACCTATCATGAAGGGCGATGTCGTACAGGTGCTTCCCGAGCGTGGTGAAAAAGAGGACTCTAACTCCCAACTGCTATGGTTGGTAAATACCGTTCGGGGGGGGGGTTGCTGATCTAAAGCCATATCAATCGCCCTCATATGACGAAAACGAATGCGAGCCCCGCTCCGTTGCTGTCGACGATGTCGTGTCTGTTGCTGAATATGACCAGCCGATTTATGCTGGCCTCAAAGAGACTGGGCGTGTCGAGCGCGGTGGCGATAAGCCCTATCAAGTAGTCATTAACGGCGAAAACTACCATGCTCTTGAAGCCTTGGCCTTTGCCTATGCAGGCAAAGTGGACTGCATATATATTGACCCACCCTATAACACCGGTGCCCGCGACTGGAAATATAACAACGATTACGTCGACGGCTCCGACGCCTATCGTCACTCCAAATGGCTCGCCTTTATGGAGCGTCGCCTCAAGCTCGCCAAGCAGCTGCTCAATCCCAACGATTCCGTACTTATCGTCACAATCGATGAGAAAGAATACCTGAGACTGGGTTTGCTGCTGGAAAACGTATTTCCCGGAGAGCGAATTCAAATGATCAGCAGTGTTATTAACTCTGCCGGCGTATCACGCGGGGACTCTTTTTCCCGCAGCAATGAATACTTGTTTTTCGTCATGTTCGGATCCGCCGCACCGCGCAAACTTGTCTTGCCAGACGAATGGCACGGAAAAGTGAAGAATAAAAAGCAAATTCTGACTTGGAATCAGCTCGCCAGAGCTGGCACCAATTCACGCCGCGTCGACAGGCCCAACCTTTTTTATCCCATCTATGTTGCGGAAGACGGCAGTCACATCATTGAAATCGGAGAGCCCGTTGCCCCAGATACGCCGCGCGATAGCATACTCCCACTTCCGGGCACCCGCATAATATGGCCAATAAAGGCGAATGGAGTCGAGGGCAATTGGCAAGTGAGCCCCGCCAAGCTGCGCTCTCTCTACAAACGCGGATTTGTGAAACTCGGAAAGCTAACAGAAAAAGGAATGCGTCTAACCTATCTCAAGGCTGGAGAGGTCAAAAAAATCGAATCTGGCGAGGTCGCTATTGTTGGTCGTCGAGCGGACGGTTCAGTAATACCGGATGAAAACGCTAGCGAGCAAGGATATATCCCTGGAAGTCAATGGGATATTCCCTCTCACAACGCAACGTACTACGGGTCTCGTTTACTCCTCTCAATGATGCCTGATCGCAAGTTTCCTTTCCCCAAATCTCTCTATGCTGTCGAAGACACCATTCGTTTTTTCGTCGCAGACAAGCCCAATGCTCTTGTGGTTGACTTCTTTTCCGGCTCAGGCACAACGGCACATGCCGTCATGCGACTAAATAATCTAGACGAAGGCCATCGCAGGTCCATCAGCGTTACAAACAACGAAGTCTCCGATGAAGAAGCGAAAAGGTTAATTAAACGAGGTCTGCGCCAAGGCGATCCCGAGTGGGAAGCTCAGGGCATTTGCCAGTACATAACCAAGCCGCGCCTCACGGCGGCCATCACGGGCAAGACGCCCGCGGGTGACCCCATCAAGGGCGACTATAAATTTACGGACGAGTTCCCCATGGCCGACGGGTTTGAGGAGAACGCGGTCTTCTTCGACCTCACCTACGAGGACCCCGATGCCGTTGAGCTTGGTGTGGCGTTTGAGGAGATCGCACCTTTGTTGTGGCTGCGCGCCGGCGCCCGCGGACGCGTCATCGAGCATGAGGAGCCGGGCTACGCCATCTCCGACACCTATGCCGTGCTCTTCGATTTCGCCGCCGTCGGCGATTTTGTCAAGGCACTTAAGGGCAGTCCCGAGGTTGTCTGTGCGTTTGTGATCACCGACGATACGGCTCGCTTCGCTGGGGTCAGGGCCCAGCTCTCCGGACTCGACGTGGTCCGTCTTTACGAGAACTATCTGCAATCATTCAAGATTGCCGCCGAGGATGCGGTGAGGTAAATATGAGGGTCGAACTTAAGGAATTCCAGGCCGGGGCTGTCGCTGCCTTGGCAAACAGGTTGCAGTCGATGCGTCGCCGCTATGAGCGGGACGGCGAACTGTCTTCTGTGTGCCTCGCATCTCCCACGGGCTCGGGCAAGACGGTCATGTGCGCGGCAGCCATCGAAGCGCTCTTCTTCGGAGACGACGATCTGGGCCTCGTTCCCGACGAGAATGCCGTGGTCCTTTGGCTCTCTGATTCCCCGAGCCTGAACGAGCAGACGGGCGTGCGCTTCTCCAATGTGTCGGACAAGCTCGCAGACAGCGTTCTCGATAGGCGCCATCTGGTCACGATTACCAACGACTTCGGAGCTGCGCACGATATTCTCGAGCCCCGTCACGTTTATTTCCTCAGCAAGGACCTGCTCAGCAAGAATGGCCTGCTCACCAAAGGTGGTGAGGCCAATTCCGGGCGTATGTTCTGGGATATCCTTGACCGCACCATCAGGGATCCCGAGCGCAACCTCTACCTGTTCATCGACGAGGCACACCGCGGCTTGGGCGCCAATGCCTCGAGCGAGCGCGGCACGGCGACTATCTACGCAAACCTCATTGATGGGCTTGATGGTCGGGCCGCGATGCCCGTCGTCGTCGGGATTTCCGCCACACCGCAGAGGTTCGAGGCGGCCATGGACCAGCGCGCCGATCGCGTGCGTATGCCAAAGGTCGCTGTGACCCCTCGCGAGGTTCAGGAGTCAGGTCTGCTCAAGGACATCATCGAGTTGCGCGTGCCAGAGAAGGACGACCCGGTCGAGCACCAGTACCTCACTATGGCGTGCGAGCGCTATGCCCTGACTTGCCGCGAATGGGGCGAGTACTGTGCCCGTGAGGGCGAGAGCCCCGTCAACCCGCTGCTGCTCATCCAAGCGGCGGACAACGTGAGCAACTCGGCCCTGGCTGAGATGTGCGACCAGATCACGGGCCTGGTCCCCGGCCTTTCCGAGGCGATTTCGTTCGCCAACGTCTTCGGCGAGCATAAGGACATCGCGGCGGGAAAATACCTTATTCCCTATGTCGAACCCGAGTTCGTTCAGGACACCTCGCGCATTCGCGTGCTCTTCGCCAAGGAGGCTGTCTCCAACGGATGGGACTGCCCGCGAGCGGAGGTCATCTTCTCGCAGCGCAGGCGTTCGGACTCGACCTATATCGCACAGCTCGTGGGACGTATGGTACGCACTCCACTTGCGCGGCGCATCGAATCCGATGATCTTTTGAACTCCGTCGCCTGCTACCTGCCCCAGTTCAATCCCGAGAGCACTCAGGACGTGGTCGACTACCTCATGGGCCGCAAGGACGACATGGGCGAGAGCTCCATCGGCAAGCAGAACATCGTTCTCAACCCCGTGACTATCACGGCGGCTGCGCCCAAGTCCGAAGCCGACTACCAACAGGAGCTCAAGGCGTACGAGGAGAACGAGAAAGCCATCGAGGCGGCGCGGCAGACACAACCCGGCTACCAGGCGCCGCTTGCCGGCATCGCGATTCAGGGGCCGTTGGACATGCAGGGAACGCAGCCCTCGCTTGCCTCGGCGGTCAGGCCCGTCGACGTCCCGGCGCCAGAAGCGGAGCTGGCGCCTCAGCCCGCAACGGGCAACTACGTTGCAGCGTCTGCCCCGCAGCAACCTGCGACACCTGAGCCAAGTTCCGCACAGACCGAGCCGACCCAGCCCGTCTCGGTCGTAATACCCGTGCCCATGGCAAAGCCCAAGCCGCCCACCAAGCGCGAGCAGTCTTTCACGCATCAGGAGTGGCAGGGCATCCGCACAGCCTTCGATTCCATCCCCGTGCAGCGCATTCCGAAAAAGGCCAGGAACGAATTCCAGAGCCTGGTTAAGACGGCGACTCTGCTTGTCGAGACTGGCCTCGATGTCAATGCCGCGGCCGACGTGAAAAAACAGTTCGTCCAGAAGCTTAAGGGACACATCGTTGCTAACGAGGACGAGTACCGCGAAGCCAAACACGACGTAGAGGTTGCCGAGACCGTCAAGATCACGCTCGACAAGCTCAACGAGACTGAGGACCAGGAGCAGGAGGAAGCCCGCACGGACGCCGAGGGCCTCAGAAAGGCCGCCCGCGACGCCGATATGCATTTCACTAAGGAGTTTGCGAATGAGTATCGTCGCGTCAACTTCAAGGAGCTTGGGCGCCCCGAGTGCGACCTGCGCCTTGCCGCGGCGGTGCGCACGCGGGCTATCGTTGATGCGCTCGAGGGCTGGGCGGCTCAATGCCGAAAGGAATACTTCGATAAGGTCGATGGATCTGGCGATTATGACTACCTTAACGACTCGGCAAAGCAGCGTTACGACGAGCTGGCCCGTGAAACCGAAGGCAAGCGCCTCACAAAGATAGAGTGGCCCACGTCTGCCAGCACGTCGGATGACTTCGCTAAGTATCCGTGCCATATCGTGCAGAAAGAGGACGGCCTCTGCCCGCTTGACCTGAACCCGGCGGAAGACTATATCGTTAGGAACGAATTGGCAAAGAATCGCACGGTTGCCTTCTACCGCAATCCGTCGGGCAGCATGTCTGCCAAGGCGTTTTCGATTCCGTACATGTCTTCGGTGGGACGCAAAGCCCTGCATCCAGACTTCCTCTTCTTCGTGAAGGACGGCGACGGGACAATCAAACCGTCGATCGTCGACCCGCACGGAGATTTCCTCAGTGACACGCTTGCCAAGCTCAGGGGTTACGTTGCCTATCTACGTGAGTATCCCGACGTGTTTAAGCAGGTGCTTTTCGTTGGGGACATGGGAGGGGGCGTATACAAGGTGCTTAACCTCTTGCGCGCCGATGTGCAGGATGCCGTTACGGGCTACAGCGATGTCGATTGCAAGGCGCTCTTCTATAGTTCGTATGCAAACGACTACCAATAGAAGATTGATTGGATACCGACTCCGAAGTGTGCTCAGTTTAGGGCTACACAAAACAATAAAGGAGAAAAACGATGAATCAAGGCGGTCGATACGTCAACCGAACGGTTCACAGCTTATTGACGGCCATTTTTATAGCGATTTCTGCCCCTTCGACGAGCGTTTCAAGAGGGGGTATGCGTTTGCTTAGCAAGTGCTTCCTTTGTTGACGAGTCGGAGCATATTGCTTCGGGACATGCCGCTAGGAAGGGTAAAGGATATGAATAAAGAAACAAAATTGGGCGACGGAGTCGCTAATGAGGTAAAGAAAGAAATCAATCGCGAGTTGTCTTCGATGGCCAAGACCCTCATTCGGATCTT
>CANNOC010000002.1 GCA_947507155.1 uncultured Collinsella sp.
GACACGCATAAAAAGCCTCCCATTTCTCATGTCCAAGAAATGGGAGGCAGTTCATCGCTCGCTTTCCGGGGGCTTTTTTCATCCCGCTTGCATTCAAAAACACGCGCATATATAAAATCGGATTTCAAATCCTGCGGCGGCCCTATAGGGTCCCGTTTTTGGGTACAGTGTTGTCCCGATATTGAGCTTGGGGGATATATGAAAGATGAAACGATGGGCCAAGAGGATGCGGCCCAAGATGCTGAAGCGTGTGCCGAGGCCCTGGAGAGCCTAGACCGGATTGCGCTAGACGAGCTCTCGTTTAGCGATTCGGCCGTCGACGCACAGGACGAGGCGCACGAAGACACCGAGGACGAAGTCAGCGACGCCAAAGACGCTCCTGACGAAGCCGAAGCCGAAGCCGAAGCCGAAGCCGAAGCCGAAGCCGAAGCCGAAGCCGAAGAGGACGATAGCAGGGCCGACGACCAGCCCGAATCCGACACGAGCGAAGAAACCATCCTGCTCGACAACTTGCCGGCCGAAGATTCGCTGACCCGCGAGCTCCCTGGCCTGGGCTCCGCGCCTGCCGTGGACGAGACCATCGCCATGGGCGATATCCCCCTACCGTCTGTTCCTTCGGCACATGAGGCCGAGGCCCGTCACCGCAAGATATCGCCCAAGCGCCGCAACCTGATGGTTGCCGGCGTTGTGGCCGTCGCGCTCGTCGCCGGCGGCGCAGGCTATGCTGCCTGGAACGGATATCAGCAAGAGCAGGCTGCCGCTGTCGCCGCCAGTGCGCACACGATGATGTCGGTGCAGATTGGCGTGCATGCCGCAGGGCTCGACTGCTCAACTGGTTCCAAGATTCCCGTGCAGGTGAGCGGCCAGGATTCCGACGGTTCTTCCGTGAGCGAAACGCTCTACGTTGACGAACACGGTCGCGGCATTAAGCTGCTGCCCGGCGACTATACGCTCTCCATCGCTGGGTCCCCCATCGCAGCCGACGGTACCATTTACACCGTGCCGACCACCAAGGCGCAGGTCACCATTAAGAGCGATGGGCAGGATTTGAGCGCCCAGGCCACCTTTAAGCTCAAGGTGCCTTCGGCCGACACAGTGACTGACGACCAGATCGATGCCGCCGCCAAGTATGCCGAGGAAGGCGGGGTGAACTCCGCCGCGGTCGCAAAGGTGCTCCAGCAGGCGGCAACCGCGCGCCGTGACGCCGCCGTCAACGCCGTGAGCTCCCGCGAGGCACAGGCGGCCCGCGACGCCGATGCTCGACATAAGGCAACGGACCTGTATCAGCTCGATATTCCGGTTGAGTGGTACGGCAAGGTCGCAACCTGGCAAAACGGCAGCACGCTGTGCATTTATCTGGACGATGACGCCAATACGCCAATCGTGACGCTTGTCGCAGTGCGCGACGGCGAGACCTTTACGCCCGATGACGGCGATACAGTTTTGGGCACGGTCAGCCTGGGCAACGGCTACACCGTCTATGCTAGCGGTCCTGTCTATCCGTATGTGATCCCGCAAACCATCAACGGGCGTACGCAGGACCCTGTGTCGACCTACCCCATGGATACGGCGATTGAGCTTGTCGAGCTCACGACCGGCAACCGCTACACCTATAGTCAGATCAAGAACGTGCTGGTCGGCAAAGACGGCAAGGCAGACGCCGCGACCAAACTCGAGACCGACTACCTCGCCCAGATTCTCCTGCCGAGCATCAAGGCCCAGGACTAGCCAGCCCGAAGACAGCCGCCCGACATCCACATCCCTAACGCAGTTGCGGTGAAATAGGGATTGTTTTTGCTGGTCAAACCGCAAAACAGTCCCTATTTCACCGCAACTTATTGGTGGCCTTTTGGGTGGCACTCAGCGCCACGGGTCGGCTTCGAACATCGGCTCGCGCTCGGGGCGGCGATCGCTGTAGGGATCGTAGCCGTCGTCGTCCTCGTTCTCGGCGCGGATGTAGGGGTCGCGCGGCTTGGGCGCCGGTTTAGGCGCAGGCTTGGGTGCGGCGGGCACTGCCTCAGCCGCCGGTGCGTTCGTCTTGTTCTCGTCTTTCATCTGCATAGCTCCTTGCATCGCATCCGCTCAACATCATCGATTGTCGCACGAAAAAGGGCGGCGGACCCAATTGGATCCGCCGCCCTTGGCGTTTAGAGACGACTGGCAGGTTTTAAGGCATCTCCCAAAAATCTACTCGGCGTCGGGGACCTCGTAGGTGGCCGCCGGCGTATTGTCGCACACGACGGTAAAGCCGCCGTCCTTGTCGACATCGACCGTCACCTGATCGCCCTCGCGCACCGTGCCGTCGATGATAGCGGCGGCGATGGCATCCACGACCTCGCGCTGAACCAGACGCTTGAGCGGACGGGCGCCAAACACGGGGTCCAGGCCGCCCACGGCGAGCATCTGCTTGGCCGCCGGGGTGATGGCAAGCGTCATGCGCTCCTTGGCCAGACGCGCGCGGACGTCGGCAAGCTGGATGTCGACAATCTTCTCAATCTGCGCCATGCCGAGCGGATGGAACACCACGATATCGTCGATACGGTTGAGGAACTCGGGGCGGAAGGTCTGAGCCATGGCGGCGTCGACCTGATGGCGCATCTCCTCCTCGTCCTTACCGGACAGATCGGCGATGGCCTTGGAGCCCACGTTGGACGTCATGATGATAATCGTGTTCTTGAAGGACACCTGGCGACCCTGGCCATCGGTTAGACGACCGTCGTCAAGCACCTGCAACAGCACGTTAAAGACATCCGGATGGGCCTTCTCCATCTCGTCGAGCAAGATCACGGAGTAGGGGCGACGGCGTACGGCCTCGGTGAGCTGGCCGCCCTCGTCGTAGCCCACGTATCCCGGGGGCGCACCGATCAGACGCTGGACGCTGAACTTCTCCATGTACTCGGACATGTCGATACGCACGAGCGCGCGCTCGTCGTCGAACAGGCACTCGGCAAGCGCCTTGGCGAGCTCGGTCTTGCCTACGCCGGTGGGGCCCAGGAAGAAGAAGCTGCCGATGGGCTTGTCCGGATCGGAGAGGCCCGCACGGCTGCGGCGCACAGCTGCGGCGACGGCGGAGACGGCCTCGTCCTGGCCGATGACGCGCTTATGCAGCTCACCCTCCAAGCCCTTGAGCTTGTCGAGCTCGCCCTGCATCATCTTGGACACGGGCACGCCGGTCCAGGCGCTCACGACCTCGGCGATCTCATCGGAGGTCACCTGCTCGTTGAGGCCCTCGCCGTCCTGCTGCTTTTGTGCCTCGAGCGCGGCCTCGGAATCCTGAATCTGCTGCTGCAGGCCCGGAATCACGGAGTAGCGCAGCTCGGACGCACGACCCAAATCGCCGTTGCGCGTCGCGCGCTCCTCTTCGCTCCTGGCCTCGTCAAGCTGGCCCTTGAGCTCCTGCACGTGGTCGATGGCGTTCTTCTGGTTGAGCCAGCCGGCCTTTTGCACGTTGAGTTTTTCCTGGACCTCGGCAATCTCCTGGCGCAGAGCCTCCAGACGCTCCTTGGAGGCATCGTCGGTCTCCTTCATGAGCGCCTGCTCCTCGATCTGCAGCTGGGTGAGCTGACGCGTGGTGGCATCGATCTCGACCGGCATGCTGTCGAGCTCCATGCGCAGGCGGCTTGCCGCCTCATCGACCAGGTCGATGGCCTTGTCGGGCAGGAAACGGTCGGCGATGTAGCGATCGGAGAGGTCGGCAGCTGCCACGAGCGCGCTATCGGTGATATGCACGCCGTGGAAGATCTCGTACTTCTCCTTGAGGCCACGCAGGATTGAGATGGTGTCCTCAACGGTGGGCTCGGAGACCATCACGGTCTGGAAACGACGGGCGAGCGCCGCGTCCTTCTCGATGTACTTGCGGTACTCATCGAGCGTGGTCGCGCCGATCGCATGCAGGTCGCCACGGGCGAGCGCAGGCTTGAGGATGTTACCGGCGTCCATGGAGCCCTCGGTGGCACCCGCGCCTACAATGGTGTGGAGCTCATCGATGAACAGGATGACCTTGCCTTCGGACTTCTGCACTTCCTTGAGCACAGCCTTCAAGCGGTCCTCGAACTCGCCGCGGTACTTGGCGCCGGCGACCAGCGCGCTCATGTCGAGCTCGATGAGGTCGCGGTCGCGCAGCGTGCTCGGCACGTCGCCGGCCACGATACGCTGGGCGATGCCCTCGACGATAGCCGTTTTACCAACGCCCGGCTCGCCGATGAGCACGGGGTTGTTCTTGGTGCGACGGGACAGGACCTGGATGGTACGGCGGATCTCGTCGGTACGGCCGATGACCGGGTCGAGCTTGCCGGCGCGGGCCAGATCGCAGATGTTGCGACCGTACTGCTCCAGCGCCTCAAACTGAGTCTTGTCCTCGGCAGACGTCACGCGGTCATCGCCACGCAGCTCCTCGTAGACTTGCTCGATGCGCTCCTTGGTCACGCCGGCGTCGCGCAGAACGCGGCCGGCCTCACCCTTGTCCTCGGCAAGTGCCATCAGCAGATGCTCGGTCACCACAAAGCTGTCGCCCATCTTGGTGGCCTTCTTCTCGGCCTTCTCGATGACGCGGACGAGCTCATTGGAAAGACCCATCTGCTGGCCCTCGCCCGAAACCTTAGGCGCATGGTCGATGGCATCCTGCGTGGAGCGTGCGAGCTGGGCCGGGTCGGCACCGATGCGCTCGATGATCACGGAGATATTGCGCTCGCCGGCACCGAGCAGGGCAGACAGCAGGTGAATCGGCTCCACCGCGCCGGCCTGCGCGTCGGCAGCCGTGCTCATGGCGGTCTGCAGCGCCTCGCGCGACGTCATTGCTAGCTTATCGATTCTCATGGAATCACCTCTCTTGGGGTGGCCGCCCTACGGGGCGGCTTCACGTTGTTCGAGAAGTATTGTTGCCAGCTTTGTACGATCTTATACATAAATCTAAGTCTCTATATATAAGATTTTCTGAGTGATTAAGAGATAGGGGGCAGACCCGCTCGCCTGCTGCGGCCTCATCCCCTTACTATCTCAATCTGTAACATCTATCGACCGTTTCCGGCTCCAGATGTTACAGATCGAGACGAATTATTCAGCGGCGCCCGTTTGTCTCAATCTGTAACATCTAGTCAGCAAATAGAGCTCTATCTGTTACAAATCGAGACGAACAGAAAACACCCGGATCAAAAATCTAAATCTGTAACACCAGGCCCACTTTTAGCGGCCAAGATGTTACAGATCGAGACAGACCGAAAACCACCACAAAGAGGACAGGCACCTTTGTGGTGGTCGCGGTCTCTACTCCTTCGCCGAACCCGTACTTCCCGATTCGACGGTCCAAGGCATCTCATCCTCGAACAGCCATGTACGGGCAGACCCACTATCGCGTGCAGTCTGCGGGTCAGGCAAGCAGGTCTGTTTATAGGCATCTTGGATACACTGACCCATAAAATCGTTGAGCTCGGTCTGGTCGCCCTCCATGACATAGGCGACATCGCCGTCCATGATGTAGATGCCCGGACCCTCATTGCCCTCGTAACCCGGATCGTACGAGACATCACATAACTTTGCGCCGTTCGCAGTGTCCAGCTCGATGGAAGAGTGGCATCCGCCAACCATGTCGTTCGCTTTTGCCCGATAGGACGCATATCCGTACCAACGCTTAAAGGCTTTGCCCTTGAGTAGCTCGAACGCCCTATCGATCAGGCTTGAATCCGTAGTATAGCGCATGGCCCCAAGCTGAATGTGCGGATAATTGCTAATACCCAGCACAGCCGGCTGCTCATCAAAATCAACGGTAATGGTCTCGGGCTTGTCGTCGCCGGTCAGAAGTTCGACAGATTGAGTCACAGGCTTGACCACCGGCTCCGTCACCGCAGCAGGTAGAAATGCCATACCGACAGCGCCCGCGCCAACCACAGCGATCGCAAGCGCCAAGACAATCAATCCAATACGGCCAGGACAGCTCACGGCAAAACACCTCACAATGCAAACCCGCGCCATTTGCCCTAATGATACCGCCGGCTAACACTATCACCAAAAGAAGCCGCGCGCTCCCCACCACCACAAAGGGGACAGGCACCTTTGTGGTGGTTTTCGACGCTAACGGTCGACCATCTCACGCCATGAGATTAAACTTGAATTGTTCTCTGAACATATCCATTTCTGCCTATCCTCAACAGCTCTTTGTCTCGAGGAGCGCATATGAAGCCGTCTCATTCCACCGGTCGCAACGTCATCGCCATTCTCGCCATACCCATCGTGATGCTCTTCCTTATCGTCATCACGCCCTTTTCTTTTGGTATCGCCTCGCCCTTCGATCTTTGCGGGATGATCGACGCCGGCTCGCGTGCCACCTCGCTCTCCTTTGTCTGCCGTGGCGTGTTCTACGAATATGCAATTCCCACCGGAAGTTGGCAGTCCAAGTTACCGTTGCTCGGCAAGGTCGACGGATGCTCTCCTTATTTCTGCCTCGAACCTCAGACAATGAATTATCTGATCGACGACCAGCCCCTTGACTCCATCACCCTCGCCTACGACTACGCACCAAACACCGATGAGCGCCACATGAACCAAGTCCTCGACAAGCTACTTGGACAGTGCGGGCTCACCGACGAGGCCGGTCGAACCATCAATAATGACCCGAAGCTGATGCAAACAGAACTCCGTCGCGTCGGAGAAATCAGGGGACGAGGTAGGGCTGCCTACTGGCAGGCCTGGGCGATGCGCAACAAGAGCGAATTTGGACACAGCACCTATATGGTCACCGTCTACACCAGAGACGGAATCAAGGACAATGTTGACGATTTCGCGTCATCCAAACTCGGCATCCCCAAAACAACCAAACCCGCCAGCCCGGATGAAATCCTGTAGGGACGCTCATTAGAATGTCGTTCAACGAGCACGGCAACATCGAGCTCGCCCCCCCACCGCCACAAAGGGGACAGGCACCTTTGTGGCGGTTTTCGACAAAAAGAAGCCGCCCCATTAACAGAGGCGGCATCAAGCAAGTCTATTTATTAGCGCCCCTCAAGACCCAGCGAGAACGTCGCGGTAGCCCCGGCCACACCTTTCCCTCGGGCGACCCTCGCGAAGCGCGTGAGCACGAGGGAAAGGTGTGTCCGGGGCGTACAGCAGAGTTACTCGGCAGCGGCCTTGAACTTGTTGTAGTTGATCAGGCAGCCGGCCTTGACGATGGCACGCTCCTCGGCCGTCATATCGGCAATGTAGAGCTCAATCTGCTCGACCGCACCATCGGCACGTACCACGTAGGCGGCGATGTCCTTCAGGTCGCCATCGAGCGCGGCGCGGATACCCGGCACAAAGACGTAGTCGCCCACCTCAAAGTTGGGCTCGGCCTCCATCTGGAAGGGCACCATGCCCCAGTTCATCACGTTGGAGCGATAGCGCTTGGTGGCGTACTCGTGGACGATGGTGGCCAGGCCGCCAATCACGCGCTGGCAGCTCGCGGCCTGCTCGCGGGCAGAACCGTCACCGGGCTTCTTGGCGTAGAGCATGGAGCCGTACTCGGTCGCCTTGGCATCGGCCGCGACACCCGCGCCGGCCAGCGCCTCAAACACGCCGGCAAGCTCGGCATCGAGTGCCGCCAGGTCGCCTGCTGCCTCGCCGGCAACGCGGCGCTTTTCCACCACGTCAACCTCCTTGGAACGGCCCACGTAAGCCGGGTCGCGGCGGCTGAGCGTAAACTCGGCCAAGCCCAGCGGGTTGGAGCGGAAGGAGCTCGTCTCGCCCGAAGGAATGAGCTCGTCAGTCGTGGTGACCGGGTCCATGATCTTGGAGCACACCTTGAGCAGGATGTCGTCGCCGAGGGGCTCCATCGCGGGCCACGGCTTGATGTTGGGGCCCTCGACCAGCTCGTCGGCAGGCTCCGCCTTGCCAAAGCCCCAGTACACGCGCTTTTTGTACGGCGCGTCGTCAAAGGTGTACTCGCAGGCCTCGTCCCAAGTCTCCTCGGGCAGGTCGGTCGCCGGCGTCAGGACGCCGCCGTTGGCAGCCGTTGCCGCAATGGAGCGGGCGTCCATCAGGGCCACGGCGCTCAGCTGGCCATTACCCGGCTTGGAACCCTCGCGATTGGGGAAATTGCGCGTGGTGTGGCGGATGGACAGACCGTTGTTGGCAGGCGTGTCGCCGGCGCCAAAGCACGGACCGCAGAACGCCGTGCGCACGATCGCGCCGGCTTCCATAAGGTCGTAAATGTAGCCACGGCGCGTAAGTTCGAGCGCCACGGGCTGGCTCGTGGGGTAGACCGACAGCGAGAACTCGCCGCAGCCGGTGTTGGCGCCCTTGAGCACGCGGGCAGCCTGGACCACGGAGTCGTAGTTGCCGCCCGAGCAGCCGGCGATAACGCCCTGCTGCACGTGCAGCTTGCCGTCGACGATCTTGTCGAGCAGGCTAAAGTGTGTCTTGCCCTCGCCGATCTTGGCGGCCTCGAGCTCCACCTCGTGCAGGATGTCCTCGAGGTTCTCGTTGAGCTCGTCGATCTCAAAGCCATTGGAAGGATGGAACGGCAGCGCGATCATGGGCTTAATGCTCGACAGGTCGACCTCGACGCAACCGTCGTAGTAGGCAACATCGGCGGGCTTGAGCTCGCGGTAGTCGTCGCCGCGGCCGTGCATGGTCAAAAACGCGTGTGTGTCCTCGTCAGTTGCCCAAATGGAGGAAAGGCAGGTGGTCTCGGTGGTCATGACGTCGACGCCGTTGCGGTAGTCGGTCGTCATGCTCGCGATGCCGGGGCCCACAAACTCCATGACCTTGTTCTTGACGTAGCCCTTGGCAAAGACGGCGCGGATGATGGCGAGCGCCACATCGTGCGGACCGACACCGGGGCGTGGGGTGCCCGTGAGGTAGATGGCGACGACGCCGGGATAGGCAACGTCGTAGGTGTCGCGCAGCAGCTGTTTGGCCAACTCGCCGCCGCCCTCGCCCACGGCCATGGTGCCCAGGGCGCCGTAGCGGGTGTGCGAGTCGGAACCCAAGATCATCTTGCCGCAACCGGCGAAGTTCTCACGCATAAAGGAGTGGATGACGGCGATGTGCGGCGGGACGAAGATGCCGCCGTACTTCTTGGCCGCGGAAAGGCCAAAGACGTGGTCGTCCTCGTTGATGGTGCCGCCCACGGCGCACAGCGAGTTATGGCAGTTGGTGAGCACGTAAGGCAGCGGGAACTGCTCCATGCCCGAGGCGCGCGCCGTCTGGATGATGCCGACAAAGGTGATGTCATGGCTCGCCATGGCATCGAAGCGAATCTTGAGCGCCTCGGGATCTCCGGACGTATTGTGTGCCTGGAGGATCGAATACGCGATGGTGCCACGCTTGGCATCCTCGGGCGTCTGCGTAATACCGCGCTCGGCGGCCTCGGCCGCAGGCACAACCTCGCTGCCGCCGCGCAGGTAGATGCCGTCCTCGTACAGCTTGACCATACTGTCTCCCACTCTGCCCAAAAGATTTGGGCGCATAGCATACATTCGTTCAATATCGTGCCATAGAACGGTTGCGAGTGGGTTACGAATCTGCACGTTCACTTTATCTCGGTAAAGTAAAGGACGAGCCCGGTGTGGGCCGGCAGATTTGGTGCAAGAGTGTCCCTTTCGACTAGTCATTTAAGAACGTCCCCAATGACTACCCATAACAACGCCGATGTTTTGGCGCGGACAGCGAAAGCCCGCCAGAGCGAGCAAGGTGCCTTGAAACAAAGCGGCATTGATCTTTTGATCATGCCGCCGAAGTTGAAAGGCAGATTGCCGCTCTGACGGGCTTGCAGCGTCAACTGGTTACGCGGGTTGGTAAACCCGCGTAACTACAAATCCCCTCCGGCGCCCAGCAGCTTGCGCATGACCTGTTCGGGGTTAACTGAGCCGTCGCGCGGGGCCAGGGCGGTGATCTTCTTCTGCATCTTGTACTCGTGCAGCTCGTCCTCGAGCTGGCGCACGCGGGCACGGAGTTTTTCGTTCTCGCGCTCGCGCTCCTCGGCACGCTCCTTCATATCGAGGATGCGCACCACGCCGGCAAGGTTGATGCCCTCGTCGGTCAGCTGGTTGATGAGCTCCAAGCGCTCGATATCGGCACGCGAATACAGGCGCGTGTTGCCGCCCGAGCGCTGGGGGTTCACCAGGCCCTTGGACTCGTAGACGCGCAGAGTCTGCGGATGCATGCCGGTCAGCTCGGCCGCCACGCTGATCATGTACAGCGGTTTGTTCCTATTGTCCTCGGCCATACTACCTGACCCCTTTCCGTCTCGTTATCGTCCATCATAAGCCCGCGGGCGTGGTCGTGCGCCGCGACCGCCCTAGTACGTCGCCTTGTAACGATTGACCTTCTCGCGATAGTCGCGCGTGTCGGCCTCGCGCAGCTTGGTCATGGCATCGCGCTCGTCATCAGACAGGTTCGTGGGAACCTGCACCTTGATCTCGACGAGCAGCGCGCCCGTACGGCCACGGTGCTTAACGTCGGGCGCGCCCATCTCCTTAAAGCGGAACTTCTTGCCCGTCTGGGTACCCGCGGGCACCTTCAGACGAACCGTCGCACCGCCGGGCGTCGGCACGTCCACCGTGCAGCCGAGCGCCGCCTCATAGACCGAGACCGGTACCTCCATGGTCACGTCGGCACCTTTACGCTTAAACAGCGGGTGCTCCTCCACGTGCGTGGTCACGACCAGGTCGCCGCGCTCGCCGCCGGCAACTCCATACTCGCCGCGACGCTTGTAGCGCAGTTTGCCGCCGTCGACCGCACCCGCGGGCACCGAGACCGTAATGGTCTGTTGCTCGCCTGTCGAGGGAATGCGGTAGGTGACCTTGTGCGTCACGCCGCGAAACGCGTCCTCGGCCGTAACATCGACGGTCAGCGACAGGTCGCCGCCCTTGCGAGCGCGGCTGCGACCCGCGCCCGCACCGGCAGCGCCCGCAGCCCCGGCGAAACCCGAGCCCCAATCGCTGCCCCAGGCGCCGTTGCCGCTAAAGATGCTGTCGAAGATGTCGCCCCAGCCGCTGGCGCCCGCACCGGCACCGTAGCCGCCGCCATACGCGCCGCCCGCGCCCGGCATGCCGCCAAACATGAGCATCTGGTCGTACTCTTTGCGCTTCTTCTCGTCCGAAAGCGTCTCGTAGGCCTCGCTGATCTCCTTAAACTTGGCCTCGTCGCCGCCGGCATCGGGGTGATATTTTTGCGCGAGCTTGCGAAACGCACTCTTAATCTCTTTGTCGGAGGCGCTCTTGGATACGCCCAGGATGTCATAGAAGGTTTTGCCTGCAGCCATCGTAGCTCCTCTCCTGTTATATCCGCCGCCCCTGCGGACGGCGGCTCATACTGTCATATGGCACTAGGCCAGAAAGGGCCCCGGGTGTTGCCCCGGGGCCCTTCTCAATTACTCCTCGGTGCTCTCGGCTGTATCGGCCGTAGCATCCTCGGGCGCCGCTTCGGGCTCCGGTGCGGGGCGCTTCTCGCCACCGTAGGTCACCGTCACCATCGCGGAACGCAGAATGCGATCCGCCATGCGGTAGCCCTTCTGGTACACGTCGTTGACGGTCTCGTCATACTGCGATGCGTCCTCGACGCGACCCACAGCCTGGTGCTCGAGCGGATCGAACGCCTCGCCCTTGGGGTCGATGGGCTCAACGCCCTCGTGCGCAAACACGTCGAGCAGCTTGGCATGTACCGCGTCAACGCCATCGACGAACTGCTTAAAGTCGTCGGAAAGCTCTTGGCTGCGGGCATGGTCGATCGCGCGCTCGATATCGTCGATCACCGGCAACAGCGCGGTGACAAGCTTCTCGGTCGCGCGCTCGCGCTCGGCGATGCGCTCGTTGGCGGTGCGGCGACGGAAGTTCTCCCAGTCGGCCTGCAGACGAGCGGTTCGCTCGGTAGCGTCCTTCGCCTTGTCCTCGGCGGCCTTCTGGGCCTCTGCCGCAGCATCGAGCTCATTGCGCACGTCGGCAAGCTCCTTTTGGGCCTGCTCGAACTTGAGCTTAAAGTCGTTGTCGGCGGCTTCCTCACCGGCGCGGATAGCGGCTTCCACCATCTCGTCCTCGGTCATCGTCGCCTCCTTGTTGGAATCCTCTACCTGGTTCTCGGCAGCCTCGGCGGCCGGGGCCTCATTGACCTCGGTATCGTCTGCGGCCTCTACGGGAATCTTCACGTCCTTCTCCTCAGAGTCAACGGAGGCGGCGCCGGCGGCAGCCGCCTCCGTGCGAGCTTTACGGGCGGACATGATTACTTGTCCTCGTCGTCCACAACCTCGTAGTCGGCGTCGACTACGTCATCGTCGGCAGGCTGGGCACCAGCGGCACCGTCGGTCTGCTGCTGAGCGTCGGCGTAGACAACCTGAGCCAGCTCGTAGGCCACGGACTGCAGGGACTCGCCGGCGGCCTTGATGGCCTCGACGTCAGAGCCCTCGAGCGCCTTCTTGGCGTCGGCGATAGCGGCCTCGGCCTTGGACTTCACGTCGGCGGAAACCTTGTCGCCCAGCTCGTTGAGGGTCTGCTCGGTGGAGTAGCACAGGCTATCGGTCTGGTTGCGGACCTCGACCTCTTCCTTCTGCTTCTTGTCCTCCTCGGCATGAGCCTCGGCGTCCTTGACCATACGATCGACTTCGTCGTCGGACAGAGCGGTGGAGCCGGAAATGGTAATCTGCTGCTCCTTGCCGGTGCCCTTGTCCTTAGCGGAGACCTTGACGATGCCGTTGGCGTCGATGTCGAAGGTGACCTCGATCTGCGGCACGCCGCGGCGGGCAGCCGGGATACCGGTCAGCTGGAACTTACCGAGCGACTTGTTGTCGCGGGCAAGCTCGCGCTCGCCCTGGAGCACGTTGATCTCGACGCTGGTCTGGTTGTCGGCAGCGGTGGAGTAAACCTCGGTCTTGGAGGTCGGGATCGTGGTGTTGCGGTCGATCATCTTGGTCATGATGCCGCCCATGGTCTCGACGCCCAGCGACAGCGGGGTAACGTCGAGCAGCAGGATGCCCTCGACGTCGCCGGTGAGCACGCCGCCCTGGACGGCAGCGCCGTCGGCAACGACCTCGTCGGGGTTCACGGACATGTTGGGCTGCTTGCCGGTCATGGTCTTGACGAGCTCCTGGACAGCGGGCATACGGGTGGAGCCGCCGACGAGGATGACCTCGGTCAGATCGGAGAGCTTAAGCTTGGCGTCGCGCAGGGCGTTGGTGACAGGCTGCTTGCAGCGCTCGAGCAGGTCGCGGGTGATCTTCTCGAACTCGGCGCGGGTCAGCGTGTAGTTGAGGTGCAGCGGACCGGACTGGTTCATGGTGATGAACGGCAGGTTGATGGTGGTCTGCTGGGCGGCGGAGAGCTCCTTCTTGGCGTTCTCGGCGGCCTCCTTCAGACGCTGCAGAGCCATGGGGTCCTGGCGCAGGTCGACACCGTTCTCCTGCTGGAACTTATCGGCCATCCAGTCGATGACGCGCTGATCCCAGTCGTCGCCGCCCAGGTGGTTGTCGCCCGAGGTGGACAGAACCTCAAACACGCCGTCGGCGAGGTCGAGGATGGAGACGTCGAAGGTGCCGCCGCCCAGGTCGAAGACCAGGATGCGCTGGTCGGTGCCCTGCTTGTCCAGGCCATAGGCCAAAGCAGCAGCGGTCGGCTCGTTCACGATACGCTTGACGTTGAGGCCGGCGATCTTACCGGCGTCCTTGGTGGCCTGACGCTGAGCGTCGTTGAAGTAGGCCGGGACGGTGATGACGGCGTCGGTGACGGTCTCGCCCAGATACTTCTCGGCGTCGGCCTTCATCTTCGCGAGCGTCATGGCGCTCACCTGCTCGGCGGTGTAATCCTTGCCCTCGATGTCGACGACGGCACGGCCACCCTGGCCCTCCTTGACCTCGTACGGCACGGTCTTAATCTCGGAGGTGCACTCGGAGTACTTGCGGCCCATGAAGCGCTTGATGGAGAACACGGTGTTCTTGGGGTTGGTGACAGCCTGGTTCTTAGCGGCCTTACCCACGACGCGGTCGCCGTCAGCACGGAAGCCAACAACGGACGGAGTGGTGCGGTCGCCTTCGGCGTTCACGATAATGGTCGGAGAACCGCCCTCGAGGACGGCCATAGCGGAGTTAGTAGTACCAAGGTCGATACCAAGAATCTTACTCATTAGAAATTCCCTCTCTCTTGTGCGTTCGCGCCGCCTCGACGGTCTTTCGCGCGGCGCTTCGGCTTGTCTTTCAGGATGTAGTGTATCCCCTTATGGGCTGGAATATACAAAATCTAAGTCAATTCATATAAGATTTCTTATCTCTGAGAGTTTAGGTTCTTAAATGCGCAGGTAGATGCGCTGATTGAGTTCTCGGCAAATCTATCGAGATCTATGTAGAGTTGACTGAGGTGTGAGCCTGAAACTGTGTCCCGTTTTGGACGTGGATTACGGGATGCGGTTTCCGCAAGCACGCTCAATCGCCCTATATTACGAGTCAGCTTTAGCTAACATTTACGCAGCTCACCGGCCCCACCTGCGCGTTTTTTAGTAAACCTTGGCATACTCGGCGAACGGTATGAAGATGCCGGCCAGAGGGTATTGCAAACGGTCGCTCCCGTGGTATGTTTTTGCCCGAATCAAACCGGCGCGCATCGTCTGTAGCGTCGGTCAACAGAGAGGAAACTACCATGGCTCATCCCGTAATTGATGCCGACGAGTGCATCGCTTGTGGCGTTTGCGTCGACACCTGCCCCGCTGGCGTTCTGGAGCTCCAGGACGTCGCTACCGTCGCTGACGAGGACTCCTGCGTCGCCTGTGGCGCTTGCCAGGACGCTTGCCCCGCTGGCGCGATCACCGAGATCGTCGAGGAGTAACAACTCCCCACTTGCACACTCAAAAGTACACCGTGCACAAAAAGGAGGCCTCCGCATCGCCGCGGAGGCCTCCTTTTTTGTACGGATAGCTAATTTAGCACCGTCGCAGGTTGAGCCCACGTCAGCGAAAACGTCCCTAAGCGAGCAAGGTGACGTGAAAGAGGAGGGAAGCGTACTTTGGTACGCGACCGACGATTGAACGTCAGATTGCCGCTTAGGGGCGTTTGCAGCGTCGGCTAAGAGAGATCGTCTTCGTAGGGCATCAGGTCTGCCAAGTAGCCTTTCTCCTTGAGTATGGCCTCGATCTCGTCGAGGGTTTGCTCGTCTTCTGCCGCGATGCGATGGAAGTGATAGCCGCTCGTCACCGTTAGTAGCGGGAAACTCTTGCCGCTCTCGATATCGTGCAGGTAGCGCTCAACATCGCGACGATTGCGGATGTCCAGGTCGGCCGTGATCTTACCGTACACGCGGTGATTGACGATCACGTTGAGCACGGCGCCTCCGGCGTCGACGATACTCGTGAGCTCATCGCCCGCCTGCTCCACGCCGTGGCGAACCTTGACCAGGCGCGTGGGCACGGCGGGGCTGCTGGGGGCCTCCTGCAGCACATAGCCGCGGTTGGTCGCCACGATATCGTGCCCATCGGCACGCAGCAGGGCGATGTCTTGCACGACAATCTGGCGGCTCACGCCAACCTCACGGGCAAGTGCGCTGCCCGAAACGGGCTCCTTGGCTTCCTCGAGCACGGCCATGATGGAACGGCGACGCTCGCGGGCGTCCATTATTTACCGTCCAGCAGACGCAGGTGCTTGAGCGAGAGGTCGAGAATCGGCGCAGAGTGCGTCAGCGCCCCCGAGCTAATAAAGTCAACGCCCAGGTCGGCGAGCGCGCGGATATTGCTGGCGTCCACGTTGCCCGAGCACTCGGTCTTGGCGCGGCCGGCGATAAGCTCAATCGCGGCAGCCATGTCGTCATGGGTCATGTTGTCGAACATGATGATGTCGGCGCCGGCCTCCACGGCCTCGCGCACCATGTCCAGGTTCTCGCATTCGATCTCGACCGTCGTGGTAAACGATGCATGGGCGCGCGCCATCTCGATTGCACGCGTCACGCCACCGGCGGCATCGATGTGGTTGTCCTTGAGCATGACGGCCGTCGACAGGTTGTAACGGTGGTTGCAGCCGCCGCCGATCTCGACTGCGGCCTTCTCGAAGACACGCATGCCCGGCGTGGTCTTGCGCGTGTCGACAAGCACGGTCTTGGTGCCCTCGAGCGCAGCTGCCATCCGATGCGTGTAAGTAGCGATGCCGCTCATGCGCTGCAGGTAGTTGAGCGCCACGCGCTCGCCCGAAAGCAGTACGCGCGCATCGCCGCGCACCTGGCCCACGTGGTCGCCGGCGTGCACCTCGTCACCATCGGCAACATCTAACAGCACCGAGCTCTGCGAATCCAGCAGCTCAAAGGTGCGAGCGAACACATCCAGGCCCGCGATAATGCCATCGGCCTTGGCGATAAGCTCCACCGTGGCGGGACGCGCCGTGGGGCACACGCTCGCCGTGCTCACGTCCTCAAAGGTAATGTCCTCGCGCAGAGCCTGCAGAATCAAATCATCGACGACGAGCTTCATGGTAATGGGATTCATGGTCTACTCCTCCACGGCCTGCGTGCCGGCGGCACGGGCCAAATCATCGATTGCCAGGGTATCGGCGCTCAGGGCGCGATGACGGCCATCGAGCGCGGGCTCGCCCGTCTGCTCCACGGCAAGCGACTCGCCGGTGCGCATACGCCAAGCGGCGCGACGACCCCAGACCAGCGCTTCGAGCAGGCTGTTTGATGCAAGGCGGTTCTTGCCGTGAACGCCGTTGCAGGCTGTCTCGCCCGCGGCGTAGAGCTCGGGCATCGAGGTGCGGCCGTCCTTGTCGACCCACACGCCGCCCATAAAGTAATGCTGCGTGGGTGTGACGGGAATGGGCTCGTCCAGGATGTCGCGGCCGTCCTCCAGGCAGCGTGCGCGGATGTTGGCGAAGTGCCCGGTCACCACGTCGCGCTCGACGGGGGCAAAGCTCAGCCACTCGTGCTCGGTACCGTCCTGCTTCATCTGCTCGCGAATGGCGGCGGCGACCACATCGCGCGGCTGAAGCTCATCGGTAAAGCGCTCGCCGGCGGCGTTGAGCAAAATCGCGCCCTCGCCGCGGCAGCTCTCGCTGATCAGGAAGGTGCGGCCCGGCTGCGGCGAGAACAGCCCCGTGGGGTGAATCTGCACGTAGTCCAGGTGCTCCATTTTAATGCCATGCTCCTGAGCAATGTAGCAGGCATCGCCCGTGAGCTGCGGGTAGTTGGTCGAATGGTCGTACACGCCGCCGATACCGCCCGTCGCCCACAGCGTATGGCGGGCATGGATCTTAAACGGCTCGCCGACATGCACGTCCTCGGCGGCGTTTGCCAGCTCGTCGGCGGGACGAACCGAGTTGTCCTCGTCCACGGAAACGGCGACGACACCGGTGCACACCGTGGCGCCGTCACGCTCGCCCGTCAGGATGTCGGTCATGGCCACGTGCTCCAAAATCTGCACGTTATCAAGCTTGCGAACGGCCTGGAGCAGCTTAGTCGTGATCTCCTTGCCCGTAATGTCGGCATGGAAGGCAATGCGCGGACGGCTGTGTGCGCCCTCGCGGGTAAAGTCGAGGCTGCCGTCGGTCTTGCGCTCAAAATCCACGCCCATGGCCAGCAGGTCGTTGATGACCGAGCGGCTCGAGCGGATCATGATGTCGACGCTCTCGCGGCGGTTCTCGTAGTGGCCGGCGTGCATGGTGTCCTCAAAGAAGGCATCGTAGTCTGAGCCTTCGGGCAGCACGCAGATTCCGCCCTGCGCGAGCATCGAGTCGCACTCGTCGACAGCGCCCTTGGAGAGCATGACCACGCGCGTGCTCGTCGGCAGATTGAGGGCCGCGTACAGACCCGCCACGCCGCAGCCGGCAATGACGACGTCGCACTCCATATCGGGGTATTGTTTGGTTTCCACAGGAATCCTCTCCCTTGTAATGTGACATAAGGGACTGCCCCTCATGTCACATCGTTCTAGCGCGCCGCGTACTCGAGCATGCGGTCGAGCGTGAGCTTGGCCTGGTCGGCGGCCTCGTCCGACACGCCGATCTTCACCTCGCCCTCGCCCGTCTCTAGGCAGCGTACGAGCTTTTCGAGCGTGATGAGATCCATGTTGACGCAGGTGGGCTGCACCGCGGGGAAGTAGAACTTTTTACCGGTGCCCTGGCAGCGGCGCTCGAGCTCGTAGAGCACGCCGCGGACCGTCACGATGATGAACTCGCTGGCGTCCGACTCCTCGGCATACTTGATGATGCCGGCGGTGGAGCCGATGTAGTCGGCCTCGGCCAGCACGTCGGCTTTGCATTCGGGGTGCGCCAGCACGAGCGCGTCGGGATGCGCTTCCTGCGCGTCGACGATCTGCTCGACGGTGATGATGTGATGGCGCGGGCAATAGCCATTGTTGAGGATGACGTGCTTTTGCGGCACCTGCTCGGCTACGAAGCGGCCCAGGTTTTGATCGGGGATGAACAGGACGTGCTGCTGCGGCAGCTCGGACACGATTTTGACGGCGTTGGAGCTGGTGACGCACACGTCGCTCCAGCTCTTGATCTCGACCGTCGAGTTGACGTAGCAGGCCACGGCAAGGTCGTCGCCGTACTCGGCGCGCGCCGCATCGACCGTCTCGCGCTTGACCATGTGCGCCATGGGGCAGTCCGCGCCCGGCTCGGGCAGCAGCACGGTCTTGGTGGGGTTGAGCAGCTTGGCGCTCTCGCCCATAAACTCCACGCCGCACAGCACGATGGTCTGCTGCGGCAGGCTCTTGGCGAGCTTTGCCAGGTAGAAGCTGTCGCCGACGTAATCGGCAACGGCTTGGACCTCGGGCGCCACATAGTAGTGCGCCAGGATCACCGCGTCACGTTGGGTTTTTAGTTGCTGAATGGCCTCGACGAGCTCTGCGGGCACCAGTGCCGCGCGCTCCGTTGCCGTCGTTGCCGATGCTAGGCCAGCCGCGATATCGCGTGCAAGCTCCGACGCATCCATGTTCGCGCTCTGTGCCATCAAGGCCCCTCTCTTTTGGCGAATCTTGGGGCTTTAGTATGACACCTAGGTTTACAGCTGACAAGACAGCTGTAAACCTAGGTGTAAAGTTGAAATAAGGATTCAATCATGCGGCAGGTCCATTTTCGAACTGGCAAGCTGAGGATAGTCGAGCTCTCGATAGCGTAGGAGGCATCTTTGGACGGCCGCCGCGCATGGTCGACGGCATGCCCGCCAGGCAATCGCTCGCCGGCGCCAATCCGCTACAGTGGAGCAGCCGCCGGGGTCAGCTGCTTGATATAGGCCCACATGCGCTGCTTGGCCGCTTTGTCGGTCAGCGCCGCCTCAAAGCCATCGAGCGCGAGCACGCGGCGGCCCTGCACATGGGCGATCAGACCGGGCTTGAGCATGGCGGTGTCGAAGTCATCAATCGCCACGAGCATGTCGGCGTAGGTCTCGCGCATGACATCGGCCGCGCTGTTGTCCAGCAGCAGCACCGCCTCGGGGTCCAAGGTCTCAAGCGCCTCGCGGAACAGGTCGCACGTCAGGGCCTCGCCCGCCGCGACCGCTCCGTCGCCCGCGCCGGCGACGCTTGCCAGCACGCAAAAATCCTCGGGAGCATATCCGATGGCGCCGAGCGCCTTGCGCAACGCGGTGCCATCCGCGCCGGCAGCCAGCTCGCCGCCCGAGCACTCGGCTTCATCCAAATCGCCTTTGACCAGCACAATCGGCGAGCACGCATTGCCCGCGATACGCACACCGCGATCTGCAAGCGACGCGAGCTCCTGCTCGGTCGCCTGAGCGATGGCTTCTTTTTTCTGGCTTTGTGACGTGGGCATGCGCTCTCCAATCGTTTGCGTGCCCACCATTATATAAAAGAGCCGCCCGTGAGTGGTTGCTTTGCGGGTCGTTGGGTATAAGCACGGTCGTACTGAGTTTTACGCGGCCGAGCCGCGTCGCATCATGGAGGTCACCATGGCTGACATTAAGCAGATTACCCCCGAGAACTTCGATTCCGTCGTTAACGGCAACCTTCCCGTACTGGTTGATTTTTGGGCGCCCTGGTGCGGGCCCTGCCGATCGCTCTCGCCCATCGTGGACGAGGTAGCCGACGAGCTGGCCGGCAAGCTTGCCGTTGCCAAGTGCAACGTCGATGACAATCAGGACCTGGCCATGAAGTTTGGCGTCATGAGCATCCCCACGCTGATTGTCTTTAAGAACGGTGAGGAGGTCGACCGCTCGGTCGGCGCGCTGCCCAAGGCAAGGCTGCAGGCACTGCTGGAGAAGCACCTGTAATACGCTGGTTACATTTTGGCGTCCTGCCGCCGTCCATGAGCGCTTTTGCACCGCTCGCCGGACTTCTGGGTGTACCGCGTGCGACCACGGATAGTATGGTAGATACAAACAGCCCCCAGTGAACGGGTGCGGGTCAGACGGACTCGCACCCGTTTTCTTATGCGGTAGCGCCCCGTGCGGGCGTAGTAGAATCTGAACCACTGGATTGCCCCGAGCATAAGGAGATTTCCCATGCATGACGTCGGAATGAACATGAGTCAGCTTGCCATGAGCGTCAAGCAGGTCGACGACACCATCGAGCTCGCCCACGAGTGGAGCCATCAGCTGCTGCATGCGACCGAGAATTTTGACATGGAGCGCATTGGCGCCAAGCTCGAAGCTGCCATGACCGCACTGCACGAGGCGCATGACGCGCTCGAGGGCTACGAGGAAGCCATCGAGGCTGACCACAACTCCGTCGGCTCCGTAAAGCTGGTGTAGGGTGTCCGAACACGAACACGAGCACGGCTGCGGGCACGACCACCGCAACGGCACGGGCGACGAGGCGAGCTGCCGTTGCGGCGGCGGCTCCGAGCTGGTCCGTTTTTCGGTCACCGCGCCCGATGACCTACTGCGCCGCTTTGACGAGCAGATCGCACGCCGCGGCGACGTGGCCAACCGCTCCGAGGCAGTGCGCGATTTGATTCGCGCCTCAATCGCCAAAGAGCAAATGCGCACGCCCAATGAGCACGTTATCGGGTCGCTCACCATGATCTACGACCATCACACCGGCGACCTGACGCGCCGCCTGGACGAGGTGCAGCACGACTACACCGACGAGATCGTATCGACCATGCACGTGCATCTGGATCACCACAACTGTCTGGAGATTCTGGCGCTCAAGGGTCGCGGCGAGCGTGTCTACGAGCTGGCTGACCGTCTGCTGGGCCTGCGCGGCGTTAAACACGGCGAGCTCACCTGCGCCGCCACCGAGCAGAGCCTGGGGCTGTAACAGCACACATTTCAATGAAGGAGGGTCGCATGCGACATGTGCATATCCATGTAACGGGCATTGTGCAGGGTGTCGGCATGCGACCGTTTGTGTATCGCGAGGCCATGGCGCACGGCATTTGCGGCTGGGTGCTCAACGCGGGCGATGGCGTGCATATCGAAGCGCACGCTCCAAGCGAGTCGCTCGACAAATTTGTCGCCGCGCTTTCCGTGCATGCGCCCGCGGCGTCTCGCGTGGAGCATGTCGAGGTTGTGGACCTAGCGCCCGGCGACTGGAACGCCGCCAACGAGCAGGGTTTTCGCATTGTGGCGTCGCAGGATCAAACTGCCCACACGACGCTCATCTCGCCCGACATCGCCACATGCGACGACTGCCTGCGCGAGCTGTTCGACCCCGCCGACCGACGCTTTCATTATCCCTTTATCAACTGCACCAATTGTGGACCGCGCTTTACCATCATTCGCTCGCTGCCCTATGACCGAGCGGCAACCTCGATGGATCGCTTTCCCATGTGCCCCACCTGCGCCGCAGAGTATGCCGACCCGCTCGATCGGCGGTTTCACGCGCAGCCCGATGCCTGCTTTGATTGCGGACCGCATATTACGTGGCGCGAGGCCGATCGCGGCGTGGAGCCGACGGCGGTCGACGCGACACCAGCCGTCGGCTCCACGCGCGAGGCCAGCGATGCCATCATCGAACGCTGCGTCGAGCTGCTGGCAGGCGGCGGCATCGTCGCCGTCAAGGGTCTGGGCGGATTCCACCTAGCCTGCGACGCCGCCAACGAACAGGCAGTGTGCGAGTTGCGCCGTCGCAAGCGTCGCAGCAACAAGCCGCTTGCCGTTATGGTGCGCAGTCTTGCCGACGCCGAGTGCCTATGTCACGTCGATGGCGTTGAGCGCAACCTGCTGGCCGGCAGTGTTCGTCCCATTGTGCTGCTGCGTCGCCGCGCAGCCGGCAACGACGCCCACAGCTCCCCCAACGCCCTCGAACTCGCGCCATCCGTCGCGCACGACTTGCCCGAGCTTGGCGTCATGCTCCCCTACACCCCGCTTCAACATTTGCTGCTCGCCGCAGCCGCGGCGCACGGCATGAGCGCACTCGTCATGACCAGCGGAAACCTGAGCGAAGAGCCCATCGAGACCGACGATGCCCTTGCATGGGAGCACCTTGTTGCCGCCGGCATCGCCGATGCGCTGCTCGGTAACGACCGCGCGATTCTGTCGCGCTACGACGACTCCGTGGTACGCGTAGTCGACGGGGTCGTCATGCCCGTGCGCCGCGCACGCGGATATGCGCCGCAGCCGCTGTCGTTGCCGGCGCTCGACAACGCCACGCCCTGTGTGCTCGCCTGCGGGCCGCAGCAAAAAGCCACGATCGCACTCACGCGCGAAGGGACGAACGGCGAGGCAGCCTGTTTTGTGTCGCAGCATATCGGCGATGTCGAAAACGGCGCGACTTTCGATGCTTGGAGCGCCGCACGCACGCGTCTGGAAAGCCTCTTTGACCTGGCGCCTGCCGCCTTGGCATGCGACATGCATCCCAGTTATCTGTCGAGCCAATGGGCGCGCGAGCAGGCACGGGAGCACAATCTGCCGCTTATCGAAGTCCAGCACCATCATGCGCACATCGCGAGCGTCATGGCAGAGGCGATTGCCGCAGGCCGGCTTGCGCCCGATGCACGCGTCCTCGGCATCGCCTTCGACGGCACGGGTGCCGGCACCGACGGCACCATATGGGGCGGTGAGTTTCTTGTCGCTCATCTCGCCGATTTTGAGCGCGTCGCGCATCTGCGCACCTGGGCGCTTCCCGGTGGCGCCGCATCCGTACACGATGCCCGCCGCAACGCCTTTGCCCTGCTCGACGAGCTCGACCTGCTCGAGCACCCAGGAGCCGTGGGGCTCTTGAACAGCCTTGACGAGCAAACGCGCAGCATAACGGCAACGATGATCGAGCGCGGCATCAACAGTCCGCGCACCAGCAGTATGGGTCGCCTGTTTGATGCCGCAGCCGCGATTTTGGGCATTTGCGGCCAGGCAACCTACGAGGGCGAACCCGCCATCGAGCTCGAAGCCGCCGCTTGGCGTGCACTGGACGGCAAAATCGCCCGTTTTCCCGACGACAACGTCGGCTATTCCACATCTGGCCCATCGTGGTTGGACGGCCCCGATGTGCTGGACCAGAAAGCACTCTTTGAGGCACTTTTGGAGGGAATTGAAGCCGGAGCGCCCGCCGACAGGCTCGCACTCGACTTCCATGTCGCCGTCGCGCGCTCCTCGGCGCGCATCGCCACCGAAATCTGCGCGCGCGAGGGCATTAGCACCGTCGCGCTCTCGGGCGGCGTGTTCATGAACCGACTTCTGCTCCAGCTCCTCACCCGCGAGCTCAAATACGCGGGCCTTGCTGTCTTGGTCCCCCACACCGCACCCGTCAATGACGGCTGCATCGCCTACGGTCAGGCGGCGGTCGCAAGCGCTCGTCTTGCGCAGATTGCATCGCAGTAGCTCGCCCTCACACGCCGCTGTGCCCAGCCGTCTCACAGGCGTAACGCGTTTGCCCGCAAACCCCGCGAGCGCTACCATCAACTGATGGATTATTGAGCGCCTATCCAGCGCAAAGCGTCTAAAAGGGGAACAATATGTGCCTTGCCGTTCCCGGTAAAGTAGTCAAACGCGACGACGACCTCAAGGCCACCGTCGACATGATGGGCATCGAGCGCCCCGTGTCGCTACGACTCGTGCCGACGGCGCGGGTTGGCGACTATATTCTCGTACACGCCGGCTTTGGCATCCAGATCGTCGACGAGCAGGAAGCGCAGGAGACGCTCGACCTGGTCAACACCATGACCGAACTGGCCGAAGAAGACCAACTGGCCAGCAACCCGGCCGAGGCATACTAGTGGCGGCCGGACAGCCGGCTCGCTCCGGTATCGACTTTTCGGCATTTCGCGATTCCAAGCTGGCCCGCGAGCTCATCGAACGCATCCATGAACTCGTCGGCGACCGCACCATCAACCTTATGGAAGTCTGCGGCACGCACACCGTGAGCATCGGCCGCTATGGCTTTCGCTCCATTATGCCGGCCGGGCTCAAGCTGCTGAGCGGACCGGGCTGCCCCGTCTGCGTAACCGCCAACTGCGACATCGACCACGCGATCGCGCTCGCCAACATAGACGGCGCCATCATCACCACCTTTGGCGACATGATGCGCGTGCCCGGATCGTCCACCTCGCTCGCTGCGCAAAAGGCGGCAGGGCGCGACATCCGCATCGTCTATTCCCCGCTCGACGCGCTCGACATCGCCGAGCAAAGCCCCGATCGTCCGGTCATTTTTATGGGCGTGGGCTTTGAGACTACGACGCCCACCATCGCCGCCGCCATCTTGGAGGCCGAGGCACGCGGGCTTTTGAACTTTTCGGTCTATTGCGCCCACAAGACCACGCCGCCGGCGTTGCGCGCCATCGCCAACGATCCCGAGACCGCCATCGACGGCTTTATCCTGCCGGGCCATGTCGCCACCATCACGGGCTTGGCGCCCTTTAGCTTTTTGGTCGACGAGTTCAATACCCCGGGCGTGGTCACGGGATTTGAACCGGTCGATATCCTGCAGGGCATCTGCATGCTGGCCCAGATGGTTGTCGAGGGCAGGCCCGCGATCGACAACGCCTACCGCCGCGGCGTCAACGCAGACGGCAACCCCGTGGCGCGCCAGCTGGTCGAGCAGGTGTTTGAGCCATGCGGCACCACGTGGCGCGGGCTGGGGCCGATTGCCAACTCGGGCCTTTCTATCCGCCCCGAGTTCTCGCGCTTTGATGCCCGCGCTCGCTTTGACGTGCCCGTTGAGGCGACGGTCGAGCCGCGTGGATGCCGCTGTGGCGACGTGCTGCGCGGGGCCATTACGCCGAACAGCTGCCCGCTCTTTGGCCGCACCTGCACGCCCGAGCACCCCGTCGGCCCGTGCATGGTGAGCTCCGAGGGCAGCTGCGCGGCGTACTACCGTTATCGCGACTAGCCCGGACGCACCCGCACGCCGGCACCACCCACGATTGGAGTTTTGGATATGTCCCATAGCACCACCGATAGCACCGTCCTGTTGGGCCACGGCTCTGGCGGTCAGATGATGAAACGCATCATCGATGAGGTCTTTTTGGATGCCTTTGGGTCGCCCGAGCTGCTCGAGGGCAACGACGCCGGCGTCGCCGCGCTGCCCGCGAGCGGGCGCATCGCCATGTCGACCGACAGCTTTGTAGTCTCGCCGCAGTTCTTCCCCGGTGGCAACATCGGCCGCCTTGCCGTGTGCGGAACCGTCAACGACGTCGCGACCTCGGGCGCCAACGTGCGCTACCTGTCGTGCGGCTTTATCCTCGAAGAGGGCTATCCCATGGATAAGCTCCGCCAGATTGTGCAGACGATGGCCGAGACGGCGCGCGAGGCGGGCGTGTCCATAATCACGGGCGACACCAAGGTGGTCGAGCGCGGCGGGGCCGACGGCGTCTACATCAATACCGCCGGCGTGGGCGAGGTTCCCACGGGCGTGGCGCTCAGCGGCGCCAACTGCCAGCCCGGCGATGTCATTCTGGTGTCGGGCACGTTGGGCGACCACGGCATCGCCATCATGAGCCAGCGCGAGGGCCTGGCGTTTTCGAGCACGATAGAAAGCGACGCCGCGCCGCTCAACCACCTGATTGCCGACGTTTTGGCCGCAGCGCCCGGCACGCGTTGCTTTCGCGACCCCACGCGCGGTGGCCTGGCGTCCACACTCAACGAGTTTGCCCAGACCAGCGGTGTTGCCATGGAGGTCGACGAAGATGCCGTGCCCGTGCGTCCCGACGTGCAGGCCGCCTGCGAAATGCTCGGCTACGATGTGCTGCAGGTGGCAAACGAGGGCAAGATGGTTGCCGTCGTGCCGGCCGAGCAAGCCGATGCGGCGCTGAGCGCCATGCGCGCCGCCCGCTACGGCGAGAACGCCGCCATCATCGGTCGCGTGTTGCCACTTGCCGAGGGCTCCCGTCCCGCCGTGCGCGTGCGCACCGGCTGGGGCTCGACCCGCATCCTCGACATGCTCGTGGGAGAGCAGCTGCCGAGAATTTGCTAGCGGCTGCTCTGCAAGCTGCCCAGCATCCGGCCACAATCGGCCCGCCCATTTTCACTGGGACGTTGGCCCACTCAAACTGCGGGGAGATGGAAGAGCCCTCCTGCCGAGCTGATCGGCAGGAGGGCCCTTCGCTTTGCAAAACCATACTCCTTGCAGTATTTACCTGTCAGGCAGACGCTCGCTACGCCGCGCGACGCTTGGTGTAGAAAAACCAGCCGCCGACGGCCGCGATACCGACGATGCCCACGGCAACACCGGCGATGGCAAAGCCGTTCGAGCCCGCGTCCGCAGCCTTGTTGGCGGCGCCGGCGCTCAACGTGGCGGTCTTGCCGGACGTGCCCGACTTTTTGCCGCTCTTGTCTGTCTTGCCGGCGACGGAAGACTCCGTCGAATCCTTCTTGCCGGATTCGGCCTCGGCCTTGGAATCGCCAGCTGCCTTGGCGCCCTCGCTCGAGGAAGCACCGGCCATCTTGGCGGCCACAGGAGCCATTACGCCCGCAAAACCGGCGGTCCCGTTGCCGGCACCGCCGTCCGACCCGGCACCCGGCGTCAGGACGCCCGGCGCCACCGTGGGCTTCTGCGGGTCCTTGCTGCTCGAGCCCTTGCCCGCCGTCACGGCCGTCTTCCAGGCAATCGTCTCTCCCGAGGAGACACGATACGTCGTGAGCGCGCGGAGCGCCTGCTCGGTCGCCATGGCGTTGGCCGCGCCGCCCTTGCTGTGCGCATAGCCGTTGCCGCCGTCCACGCGGTACAGGTCCAGCGCGCAGACCACGTTGGTCACGGCATTTGCAAACCCGTTAACGGGGTTGGCCGGGTCACGGTCGAGCGAAAGCAGCGCGAGGATCACCTGGGCATTGGCCTCGGCAGAACCGAAATCACAGGTGCCCGCGCTCATCTTGCCCTTGAGGTAGGAGAGGCCGTTCTCGATGGCAGCATCGACCTTGGTGTCGCCCTCATAGGGCGCCACGGCCTGGATCGCCATGGCCGTCAGGTCCACGTCGCCCAGACGCGTACCCTCCACGGCGTCGTCGCTGCCGAGAAGCTCGCAGACGGCGTCCGCGAGGCTCGCGCGCGTCCAGGCAGAACCGGCGGGTACATCCGAGCCGCTCGCATTAAGCGCCATCAGCGCAAAGATCTTCTCGTTGGCGCGCGTCATATCGGTGCGGCTGCAGATGAGCTCGACCAGGTTGACGCCGTCATAGTCGGTGATGTCCTCGCCGATGGCGGAGAGGGCCAGCGCCACACGCTCGGTCTCAGTCAGAGCGCAGGTCGCACTCCCCCACTCGGCCTTGTGCTTGGCCAGCGAGGCGCGGTAGTTGTCGAGCAGCTTGGAATCGATCTTGCGGCCCGCCTTGGCAAAGTCGTAGATCTCCCACTCGTCGCCGTACTGGAAGGCGTCGGAGCTGCGGCGCACGTCGATGAACGCAGCGGCAGCATCGATGCCCGCCGAGGCGGACTCACTCGTGGCGGGGCTCGCGGCCACACCGGCCACGGTGATGGTAAGCGTCACGGGCTCGGCACCGGCGGTCGTGTCCACCGGCGTACCCGTCGCGACCACCGTGCCGGCCGAAAGCGCAGTCACCGTGTAGTCACTCGAGGCCGCGTACAGGCCGTCATCGGGAGCGCCGTCGACGTGCTTCCAGGCGCCCTTCTCGATGCGGTCGATGCCCACGATACCCGAGGCGTCCTTGCCGTCGAGCGTCTTGAACGTCCAGGTGAGGCCGGGCTCGGTCACGCTCCAGCCGTCCGCGTCGTTTTTACCGGTAAAGCTCAGGTCGAGCTTTTGCGCCGAGCCGGCCTTGAGGTAGAGGCTGTCCGTGCCGGCCGTCACGCTCGCAAGCGGATTTTGGTAAGCATAAGTCACGTCGCACGACGCGCTGATGACCTTGCCATCAGCGTCCGTGTCGGGCAGCGTCGCGGTAAACGTGGTGGTGCCAGCCTTGTACGCCGTGTAGCCGATCTCGCCCGCGGTGGCGTAGGCCGCCACGGCAGGATCGCTGCTCGTCACGGTAAAGTTGTCGCGGTTGGTGGCGTTGTCGGGCGCCACCACCGGGCGTGCGTGATCGGTCAAAAACGCGCCGCGCTCGGAGAGCGGGTTGCGGCCCTGCAGGTAGACGGTGGCGCCGTCCTCGTTATAGCCCATCGAGATGGACGCGGCGGCCACGGCTTCTGACGTCAGCGTCACACTCTTGGAGCCAGCGCCCGCAGATGCGACGTCGCGCGGGGTAACGGTGATCGTGGCACTGCCGGCATGCTTGAAGTAAAAGCAGGCCGAGTAGTCGTTGCTGTAGATGGTCGTAGGATCGCTCGAGGCAAAGTGGAAGCGGCTGAACGAAACGGGCACGTACTCGTCCTTATCGGCGTCGACGTAATGCACGCGCACCTCGAGGTTGCGCACCTCGGAGCCCTGGACGGTAGCCGCACCATCGGTCACGTCGTTCACGGTGCCGTCGGAGGCACGATACCACAGCTCAAAGTCATCGAACTGTTTGGCCTTGGCCTTGATCTTTATGGTGGCCACGGTCTGCTCGGAACCATTGGCCTTATGCTCGGTGGCGGTCACCGTGCCGGTGGCGTTGTCGTAGATGTAGAGCTCGCCCGTGGACTCGTTGATACCGATGTTTCCGCGGTTGGCATCGTCGGTGCCCCAGGTGACGGTGCTCGTGGCCGGCACGCCCTTAAGCGCAAAGACGCCAAGTTTGCGGTAGGCGTTCACAGCGTCGGGCGAAACCTCGAGCATATGGTCGGCAACCGCCTGGCTGGTGCCGTCGTTGGCCGTGAAGCTCACGGTGTAGGTGTCGTCGGGCGTGGTATCCTCGGGCGCCTGGTAGCTGTTGCCCGAGCCAAAGACCGGCGTGCCATTTTTATCGATACCCCAGCTGCTGCCGTTGGCGCCGCAGTTAGCGTTGACGAGGTCGGCGAAGGCGTCGGTGGCCATGTCGGCCGGGTCGACGGCATAGGAGTTGATGAGCGCCGAGGCGGGGGCGTCCATCTTGTTGGTGAGGAATGCGCCCCAGTAGGTGTTGACGAGCTGGCCCGCGTTGTAGGTCGCGAACAGCGCGCCCGCCGTGCCCTCGGAGGTCGACACGCAGTTGGACACGATGCCGCCGTCGAACGTGCGCGCAAAGCCCGCAACGCCCTTGCCGGTCACGCTCGTGGAGCAGTTGAGCACGGCGCCCTGCACACTGTTGCCCAGGGGGCCGAACGCCTTGCCGTCCGTCGCTTGCTTCAGTTTGCCGGCAAACGAGATGTTCTGCACCACGCCCGTGGAGGCAACGCCGCCCATGAGCGACTTCACGCCACCGCCGTTGGCGAAGGTGATGGTGTGGCCCTGGCCGTCGAGTGTGCCCGCAAGTATGCCCATGGGAGCAAAGAAGTACTCGTCATCGATGGTAATGTCGTTGTCGAGAACGTAATAGGCGTCGGCGTCGGCGGGTTTGAACTTGTTTTCGAGGTCGCTCTGCGAGCTCAGGTGCACTACGTTCTGCGGCTGAGCCACGGGCTCGGTGGGCTTGGGCTTCTCGAGCGCGGCAATGGCATCGGTGAGCGTCTTGGTTGCGGCGTTGACCTCGGCCTGCTTGGCGTCATCGTTGGCGTAGACGTCTTGAGCGCTCACAAGGGCCTCAGCGAGCTTCGACCAGCTCTCGGCCGTGTAGTCGTTCTCGATCTTGGCGTTGGCATCGTCAATCGCAGCCTTGAGGGCATCCTTGTTCACGACGACCGCAGCGCCGCCCGAGATCAGCACAGGCAAACCGCCCTGCGCAGACCAGGTAAAGCCGGTGGCAGGGGCATCGGTGTTGAGCTTATCGACCGAGGCCTGGGTCTTGAGGTCGTCGACAGAGATTTTGCTGCCAAAGGAAGAATCGACCTTGTAGCCGCACGCCTGATCGCCCGCAGTGAACAGATTGTTGGTCACGGTGCCAGACTGATACCAGGCAACGAGGCCGTAACCGCCAAAGGACATGCCGCTGAGGCTGCCGGCGTAATACGAGTTGAGCACCGAACCGCCATCGAGCTTGCCTACAAGACCGGCAGCGTCAGCGAAAGTCCAATTGTCGTCAGAGGGGCTTGCCGTCGACCAGCACATTTGCACGGTACCCGAGCATGTGGTGGCGATAGGACCGTCGGTGCCAGAAATCGTCATCGAACCCGTCACGCCCAGATTCTGTACCGTACCAGCCACGCTCTTCGCCAGCGCCTTGCCGTTGAGCACGATGCTGTGGCCCTGGCCATCGAGCGTACCGGCCACGGTCTCGATCTGTTGGCCAGCCTCAAGGCTGATATTCGCCGTGAGCTTCACGACAGCCCCGGCCTCGATGGTGGTGGGCAGCTCATCGGCAAAAGAGACCATCACGGTCTCGCCGGCCTTGGCGACGCGCGCGCCGCGTGCCTGCTGAGCATCGGCATCCTCGTCGTCGATGTCCGCCGCGGCAGCAAGGCTCTCATCGGCAGACGGAGCGGCCTCGGAGCTCGCCTCGTCCGCCGATGCCTCGGCGCCTTCAGCACCCGTCTGCTCGTCCGCAGTGAAACTCGACTCGTCGGCATTCTCGGCAGTATCCGCCTGCTGCGAGGCCTGGGCCTGCGCCTGCACAGCGATCTCTGCCACGCCCTCGGCAAATGCCGACGTACCCGGCATCGACCAGACGAGCAGCGCCGAGAAAGCAGCGGCTCCCAGGCGCTTGAGCATAATGTTGTTTCGCGTCACCCGTTCTCCTTCTTTCGCGAACCTGCAATAGAGCCATGGCGAAGAAGGCGGGACAGGCGATACCCCGGCAGCACAAAGGCGCACGTCAGCCACCCTATCGGCAGCAAAACGCACGCTCAGCAGCACCCCTTGTAGACCGGAATCCAGCGGCAAACAGAGAGGTCCTCGGTTTCGAGAAGAGCGCGGGCAGGTAATCTGACTCGCGGGCGCGCCCGCATACAGTAACCGCCTTGCTCGGGATTCTCACCCGATTCCCCTTTATGCGCTCGCGCGCACCCGTGCTCCGGCTTCTATTTTTAATCGGAGGAAGTGTACGTTACCGCAGGTAAATCGGTCAATGCGCTACACAAAAAACCGCCATACCCGAGCCATATGGCTCCCGGATGACCACCTATAGGCAACCCATATCGCCACTAGGCCGCTAACGAACCAAGCCCGCCCGCAAGATTGAGCGGGCCGAATGTCCCCCGTGGGGCTGAAGGGGCCAAATGTACCTGTTAGAAGCCATTTAAGCGTTTTAACAGGGACTTTTGGCCCCCTCAGTCCCACGGGGGCTTTTTGGCCCGCTCATTTTGCTTTAGCTCAAGCAAACGGTCCCGCACGATTACTCGTACGGGACCGTTTTTAGTTAGGGCTGTCGTCTATGACCCGCTCCGGTTAATTCACACGCTTGCGGATAAGCACGGCCCCCATAACGGCCAGAACTCCAGCCACCGTCAGAAGCGCCACGGTCACCACAGACGAATCACCGGTCTTGGCAAGCCTTCCCTTGGTCGCCTTCTTGGCGGTATCGGTCTTGACGTCCGTCTTCACATCCGTCTTCTGACCGGGCTTCTGCCCAGGCTCCTCCTGCGCAGCCTGCGTCACGGTCACCGTCGCTTCATCGGACGTGGAAACCAGCCCGGCAGCACTCGTCACCTCAACGCGATACACCTTTGAACCGACCTCGGTCGTCGCGGCGACGTACTCAGCCGCCGTCGCCCCGTCGATGGCAGAGAAGTTACCGTCCTCGCCCTTGACGAACCACTGGTAGGTAAGCTGGGCATCCGAGCCATCCACGCTGTCATCAACCGTCGCGGCAACGCTCAGCTTGGCCTCAGCGCCCTGAGTACACGTTACCGACTGCGGCTGAGCCGTGATGCTGGGAGCAACAAAAGCGGACGCGTACATAATCGGGGTCCGGGAGGTTCCATTCTCGGCGTCATAGTCGCTCGGCATAAACGCACTCGAGGTATCTCCCGCATTCACATAGGCGCGCATCTCATCGAGAAGCTTGGCCGCCTTGTTGTAGACCTGTTCGCTCACTGCGGCAAACGCCTTGTTGGCAAGGTCCGTGCGCTGATCGGCAGGGGTCGCCTGCATCAACCCGTCAACAACGTCCTGCTGGGCGATAACCTGCTTCTGAAGGACATCGAGGTAGGCGCGCACGTTCTCACCCATCG
The DNA here is from genome assembly GCA_947507155.1 of uncultured Collinsella sp. GTDB lineage: Bacteria > Actinomycetota > Coriobacteriia > Coriobacteriales > Coriobacteriaceae > Collinsella. The sequence goes on from CANNOC010000002.1 coordinate 32,386, forward strand.
AGGCACGGTTGTTGTAGGCGAGCGTGTTGATGTCCATGAAGACGTAGTCGAGGTTCTTGCCGTCCTTTTCGACCAAAGCCTGCGCAACGTCGTCCTTGCGTCCTGTATAAGTGCCGTCCACCGTGTTCCACGCCGGGAAGTAGTCAGCCGGAACTTCCGTCAACAGCGCAGAGTAGCTGGGCAGGTACACGCTGAACTCGCAACGCGAAAGCGCTTCCCACTGAATCGTGGCGATATCACTGGAAAGGCCGGACCGAATCTGGAAGATATTACCCTCGGTCGTCCTGTTGTTGCCGATGGCATACAGGGCACTGTTGAGATTGGCGTTGAGGCTGTCATCCTGCTCACCGCGGGCAGCGAGGGAACGCAACGCCGTGAACGTATCGGATTTGATGCCCGGCGTAAACGTCAGCTGCGGGTCGATGAGCGAGGTGACGCGACCCTGTTCATCAACGGTATAGTCCGTCTGAGGCGCAAGGGCAGCACCGAAGTAAGCACGTCCCTGGGCCAGGCGCGTATTCTGCGACGAGCCCGAATTCTCCTTGCCATACGTCTTGAAGATGTTCGGCGTGCCGTCGTCATAGGTTACGAGAACGCCGTTGGACTCGGGCAGCGTCACGACATCGGCCGAGTGCAGGCACTGACTCGCATCGTCAAGATCGACCTTATACTGCAGGCCGCCGATGTTGGGATTAACGGACGCCATGTCGTCGCCCATCTTGACGGCAATCCACTGATGGCCCGAAAGCTGAGCGAAAATCCAGGTCTCGGTATTGTCGGCAATGACGATCTGGTTGCAGTCCTGAGAGCCATACTGATCGATGATGGCGCCGAGCTTCTCCACGCCATCGCGCGCCGTGGACGAAACGCTCAACAGGTAGTCGGCCAGGTTATACTCGCCGATGCCCGTGTCGACACGAGGGTCGATAGCATCGATTCCGTCGTTGTAATCCGTTGTGAGCGTCGCGGAAACGGAGACGCCGCGCTCGTTGGTGCCGGCCTCGGAATACACGCGGGACGCTGCCTCGTCGTCCTGGGCATCCCACTCATCGGGATTGTCACGAACATAGGTGTAACGATACGAGCGACCCTGATAGGTGTACTCAAAGCCGGTCCCCGGCACAGAATCGTTCTCGAAAGAACGGAAGACAGGGTTGTCGATCGGCTGCTGCACGCCAAAGGTCTTGCAGTAGCGAGGTGAATAGTCCTCGGCGCGGCCGACATAGGTATCGCCCGTCGTTGTCTGGTTCTTACCGATGTAAACCTGCGTGCAGGCGAGCGCGGGCGCGGGCATGGCAAGCACAAGCGCCGCGACTATGCCCCCCCTAAACGCCTTCTTAGCAAAAGCCGGTAACCTCATACGTTCCCCCCTCCACACGGAGCCCGAACTACCCACCGACAATATGCGTAATGAGAACACTTTAGCTGGGTAAATCGGATTGAATATGCAGTTATCAGCTTATCTTATGTGTTAAGGAAGTATGGACACGGCACTCGTAACAACCCGTGACCGGTCGTTTGCATCTGGCAGGCGGCATTCCCCGCAGGGTTGAACAGGCCGATAAGCCCCGTGCGCAAGATTGAGCGGGCCGAGTGTCCCCCGTGGGGCTGAGGGGGCCAAATGTACCTGTTAGAGGCCATTTAAGCGTTTTAACGGGGACTTTTGGCCCCCTCAGTCCCACGAGGGACATTTGGCCCGCTCATGCCCGACTGGAACGGCACGCGCTATCATGGGTGCCGTTTTGATGAGTCATCTTGATGGGAGCGTACCTATGGCAGCTTTTTCCACCGTGATCTTTGACCTTGACGGCACCATCCTCAACACGCTCGAGGACCTGGCAGCCGCCGGTAACCATACCTGCGAGATGCACGGTTGGCCCACGTTTGCCGTTGACGAATACCGCTATAAGGTGGGAAACGGCATGCTCAAGCTGGTCGAGCGCTTTATGCCCGCCGAGTATGCGGGCGACGGGCGCGCCTTTGAGCAGTCGCTTGCCGAATTTAGGGCTTACTACGGCGAGCACAAGGAGGACCACACCGCCCCCTACGCCGGCACGATTGAGATGCTCGACCGTCTGCGCGCCGCGGGCATTCAGCTTGCCGTGCTCACCAACAAGGATCATATTTCGGCAGCCCCGCTTATCGAGAAATACTTTGGTTCCGAGCGCTTTGCGCTGGTACAGGGCCGTGTCGATGCGTTTCCGCCCAAGCCCGAAGCACCCGTCACGCTGCATGTGATGGAGGAGCTGGGCGCCAATCCGGCAACCACGCTCTATGTGGGCGATTCCAATGTCGATATCCTGACCGGTCACAACGCCGGCCTTAAGAGCGCGGGCGTCAGCTGGGGCTTCCGCGGCCGCGCAGAGCTGGAAGCCGCCGATGCCGACTACGTGGTGGACACCCAGGCAGAGCTCACGGCGCTGGTACTGGGCGAGTAACCGCACATCCCTCCACGGGCAACTAATGTGGGACGGGGCTCTTTTAGCTGCCCCCGTACCAAAGAAGTGTCCCCAACTGCCGCACCATGGCAGCGCCGCAGGTAGAGGACGGACAGCGAGCGGGCACCAGAGCGAACAAATTGGCATGAAAAGAGGACGGCATAGACCTTCTGGTCATGCCGTCCTCTTTGAATGACAAGTTGTCGCTCTGGTGCCCGCGCAGCGTCGAGCAGTTGCGGCGTTTGGTAAAACGCCGCAACGAACTACCGCGTAACCCCCTAGCTCATCATCGCATTCATCATCTCGGTGGTTGCGGAATCGTCGGCAGACCACTCGTTATCCTCGTTGGCGGAATACTTAAAGGTGACCTTGGTGTCCTTGGTCTTAGCGGCCTTGGTCACGTCGACCATCACCTGACCGGCCATCTTGTACAGGTCGTCCTCGGAAGGCGTCGTATCGAGTGCGGCGACCTTCTCCTGATACTGGGTGGCAAAATCTTCGACGATCTTGTTCATGGACTTGCAGGTGATGGTGACCTCGGCAGTCGCAGTACCCTTGTCCTCGTCAACCGTCACATCGCCGATCTTGTAGTCAAAGCCCTCGAGATAGCTCTTGGCATACTCCTTGGGATCGATACCCAGCTGCTCAAACTCATCGCCCGAAGCCTCTTCCAGACCGGAGAGGAAGTCATCGCCGCCGTTCTTGATCTCGTCAAACTGGCTCGTAAGGTCGTTGGTAATGAGCTCTTCCACCGAAGGCCCTCCGCAGCCGGAAAGCAAAACCACGCACGCGACCAGGGCAGCCATCAGGGGCGCAAGCAGCAGCTTCTTTTTCATGACATTCCTCCAAACAAGCGGCGCCGCGTTCCCTGCGCAGCGCACGTCGTAACAGCAAGTCCATATTAGCGGCCCGGCCCAACCCCCTGCGTCGCAAAAGCGCAGGCGGCTCAATTTGACGAACGAATGGCCCGTAAAGCAAGCCCCTTGCAATAAAATGCACCTGTTTAGCCTATTAAAAAAGGGTGGCCGGACAACCCGACCACCCTTGCGCATCTTCTGGATGCCGCAGACTACTTGCGGACGACCTTAACGATGGCGTCACCGGCGGCGACGGCAGACTCGGCCTCGACGGCGAGCTCGACGTCAGCGAACTCGGCGGTGTTGGACACGGCCACGACGACGCAGTCCTTGTAACCGGCGGCAGCGATCTTGGCGCGGTCGATCTTGAGTATGGGCTGACCAGCTTTGACAACGTCGTCGGCCTTGACGAAGCCCTCGAAGCCATCACCGTTCATGTTGACGGTATCGACGCCAACGTGCACCAGAACCTCGATGCCGCTATCGGACTGCAGGCCCACGGCGTGACCCATGGTGACGGTCACCTTGCCGTCGCAGGGAGCGTAGACCAGGTCGTCCTCGGGCCACACAGCGCAGCCCTTGCCCAGAACCTCGCCACCAAAGACGGGATCGGGCACGTCGGCCATCTTGATGACCTTGCCCTTGACAGGCGAGCACAGCACGTCGGCGCCAGCAGAAGCAGAGATGGAGGCCGGAGCAGCAGCTGCCGCGGGCTCAGCCTTCTTCTTAAACATGTCAAACAGACCCATATGTTTTCTCCTCTTGATTAAGCGCAACGTTATGCGCATGCCTATGGTGATTATAGTGCCAAATGATCAAATTGCTAAGGTGAGGGCTCGAATCGCAAGCCCTTCCCGGTAGTGCTCGTGGGATGAGTATCTCCTTTGCATCGCGGGTCGATAAGCCGAGTATCGCCTGCGCACGGGACGGGCGGAAGCGGGCGCGCCAAACCCGACACTTCTTTTCGCGCCCACGGACCGACGCCGCCCCGTCCCTGATACTTCCTGATACCGACCGAAACGTGCCAAAATAAACCTGTCCCTTTTTGGCAGGTTTGGCGAGTGTGGGAGTTCGTATGGATATCAAACGCAAGATTTCCGAGGCACAGGGCCTTACCCCTACCGAGCAACAGCTCGGCATTGCAGCCCTTGCCATCGGCGAGGACATCCGCGGACTTTCTATTAAGGAATTTGCCGCGCGCACCAATGTTTCTGTTGCGAGCGTGCACCGTTTTTGCAAAAAGCTCGGCCTCGAGGGCTTTAAGGATCTCAAAGTCGAGCTCATCCGCCTGGCAACCGAATCGGGCAATCGGCGCGACGTGGACATCAACTTTCCCTTCGACGCCACGTCCACCCCTGCGCAGGTTATGGAGCGCATGGAGGGGCTCTACCAGACCACGCTGGCCGAAACGCAGGAACTGCTCGACCCCACGCAGCTTAACCACGCCGCCAAGCTCATCGCGAACGCCCGACAGGTCGACATCTACACGGGCTCGCACAACCTCTATCCAGCGGGAATGTTCCGCGATCGCCTGCTCTCCGCCGGTAAAAGCGCGACGTGCCACAACGGTGGCGAGGCCCAGGTGCGAACGGCGCTCGCCTCGGGTCCCGACCATGCGGCAATCGTCATCTCCTACAGCGGCCTTGCCCCCAACCTCAAGGACATCTTGCCGATCCTCAGCAGTCGGCATGTCCCAGTCATCGTCATCGGCACACCTTATTGCGCGCGCATTCACCCCGGCTTTGCCGCCTACCTTACGGTGAGTGACCACGAGAGCATGACGCATCGCATCACGCAGTTCGCCAGCCACATCGCCGTGCAATACGTGCTCGATTCGCTCTACAGCAGCTACTTCGCCAAAGATTACGCCCGCTGCTCCGAGTTCCTAGAGCGCTCATTCCCCTACACCCGCCTCCCGGGGCTTAAGTAGCGACGAGCGTGGTTCTCGGACGCTTATCTAACGAGAGCAAGTAGTCATTTAAGAACGTCCCCAATGACTACCCATCCGGAGCAAGGCAACACCGCAGGTAGAGGACGGACAGCGAGCGACGTCCAGGGCGAACAAGTTGGCATGAAAAAGGCGAGGCATTGACCCTCTGGTCATGCCTCGCCTTTTGAATGACAAATTGTCGCCCTGGGCGGCGCGCAGCGTCGGCCGGTTACGGCGTTTGGCAAAACGCCGTAACTAACGAGCTCCGTACTGCTCGTAGTAAGCGTCGATGGCGGCCTTGAGCTCGTCGTCGATGACGACCTTACCGTCAATCTCGTGGTTGTAGAGGGTCTCGACGACCTCGGCCATGGAGACGATGCTCGCGACGGGGAAACCGTACTTGGCCTCGATCTCCTTCTGCGCGGTGGTCACGCCACCCTTGCCGACCTCCATGCGGTTGAGGGACACGATCAGGCCCTTGATCTCAACATCAGCAGCAGCCTTAACCTTGGGATAGGTCTCGTCGATGGACTTGCCGCTGGTGGTGACATCCTCGACCATGACCACGCGGTCGCCGTCCTGGGGCTCGTAGCCCAACAGGTTGCCCTTATCGGCACCGTGGTCCTTGGCCTCCTTACGGTCGCAGCAGTACTTGACCTCCTTGCCGTACAGCTCGTGGTAGGCAATTGCGGTCACGACGGCCAGGGGAATGCCCTTGTAGGCCGGCCCAAACAGCACGTCAAAGTCGTCGCCAAAGTTATCGTGGATAGCCTGGGCGTAATACTCGCCCAGCTTCTTGAGCTGATAGCCCGTCACGTAAGCGCCGGCGTTCATAAAGAACGGGGACTGACGGCCGCTCTTGAGCGTAAAGCTGCCGAACTTAAGGACGTCGGACTCGACCATAAACTTGATGAACTCTTGCTTGTAAGCCTCCATGCGGGCTCCTCTCGTAATCGCGTACGTGCTCTCCAGTTTAGCGCAGGCAGGGCGTCGATGCGGGTGCGCTTTGAGGCCACGGCATTCTGTAAGAGCTTTGTCGGAGACGATGGTTTTCTGAACAATGGGGGTTGACATGTCAAAACCCCTCATCAAGAATACGGGCGGATTGAAACGGGTACGAGATACCCAAAGCGCGCTGCGCCCGGCCTTAAGGAGGTGTGCCATGGAAGGCAGTCCTAGTCGAAAAACCTGCATGTCGCCCTCGGCACGCCGTGAGGATTCCGTATTCGCATAAGCGCCACGAACCGATCGTCAAAACCACCACAAAGGTGCCTGTCCCCTTTGTGGTGGTTCGCGAGCTTGACGTGAGCGACATCTAGGTTTTTTGAAGCAAATACGACACGTACGCTAACTCCCTTCAACAAGGAGGACCCTATGCTGATGCTCAAAACCGCCACGGTACTCGAAGCTATCTCCAAGCGCCGCCGCACGGCGCGCCCTGCCGCTCACACCGGCCTGTCCAAGAACACCATATTCGCCGCCACCCATAGCGCCGAGGACGCCCTCGTACTGCTTGACGCCACGGCAAACGGCCTCACCGCCGAGCAGGCAACCGAGCGCCTGGACGCCTCCGGCCCCAACACCATCGAGGCACCGACCAAGACGCTCGCCCGCCGCATCGCCGACGCGTTCATCGATCCCTTCGCCGGCATCCTCGCCGCGCTCGCGCTGGTCTCGCTCTACATCGACGTGCTCGCCGTGCCCGAGCCGCAGCGCGACCCCTCCACGGTCATCGTCATCGGCATCATGCTGCTGGTATCGGGCGGCATGAAGTTTATCCAGGAAGCCCGCAGCGGCAATGCGGCAGAGGCCCTCAAGGACCTGGTCTCCAACACTTGCACCGCCCTGCGCGACGGCGAGCGCGTCGAGATCCCCTTCGACGAGCTCGTCCCCGGCGATGTGATCCGTCTCTCTGCCGGCGATATGGTGCCGGCCGATGCCCGCATCATCACCGCGCGCGATCTGTTTGTGATCGAGTCCGCGCTCACCGGCGAGAGCGAGGCCGTCGAGAAGACAGCTGCCATCACCGTCGTCGAGGGTGCCGACGGCTCCGCGCTGCCGCTCTCCGCCTGCAAGAACATCGTCTTTACCGGCACCTCCGTGCAAAACGGCACCGCCATGGCGCTTGTCGTTGCCACCGGCTCGGACACCTACCTGGGCAGCATCGCCAAGATGCTCAACGGGCGCGGCGAGAAGAGCGCGTTTGACCGCGGTGTCTCGAGCGTCTCCATGCTACTCGTACGCCTCATGCTCGTTATGGCGCCGGCCGTCTTTGCCATCAACGCCGCCACCAAGGGCAACGTCATCGACGCGCTGCTGTTCGCCACGAGCGTGGCCGTGGGCATCACGCCGCAGATGCTCCCCGTCATCGTGACCACGAGCCTGTCGCAGGGCGCCAAGGACCTCGCCCGCCGCCAGGTTATCGTCAAGGAGCTGCCGGCAATCCAAAACCTCGGCGCGATGGACGTCCTGTGCTGCGACAAGACCGGCACCCTCACCGAAGACCGCATCGTGCTCGAGCGCCACCTCAACACCGACGGCAACGAGGACGCACGCGTGCTGCGTCATGCGTTTTTGAACAGCTTCTTCCAGACCGGCCTCAAGAACCTTATCGACCTGGCCGTAATCGACCGTGCCGACGTGACGCCCTCGACCGTCGCACCCGATTCCATGCTGGGTCAGAGCCTGCGCGACCGCTATACCAAGGTCGACGAGGTGCCCTTCGATTTCTCGCGCCGTCGCCTGAGCGTAGTTGTAGCCGACGCCCAGGGCAAAACCCAGATGGTTACCAAGGGAGCTGCCGAGGAAATGCTCGAGATCTGCTCCTTTGTCGAGGTCGATGGCATCGCCCAGCCGCTCACCAAAGACAGGCTCGCCCAGATTCGCAAGCAGGTCGCCGGGCTTAACGCCGAGGGCCTACGCGTAATTGCCGTGGCGCAGAAAACCAATCCGCGCTGCGTGGGCGAGTTTGGCATCGCCGACGAATGCGACATGGTGCTGATGGGCTTTTTGGCCTTCCTCGATCCACCTAAAGCAAGTGCCGCGGGCGCCGTCACCACCCTCGAAGCCAAGGGCGTGGCGGTAAAGGTCCTGACCGGCGACAACGATCGCGTCGCCGCCACCGTCTGCGAGCAGATCGGCATCGACGCGAGCAACGTCTTGCTCGGCTCCGAGATCGATGCACTCGATGACGCCGAACTTGCCGAGCGCGCCGAGATAACTCACCTTTTCGCCAAGCTCTCGCCACTGCAGAAGGCACGCCTGGTGCGCGTCATGCGCGAGCTGCTCGGCCACACCGTGGGCTTTATGGGCGACGGCATCAACGACGCCGCCGCCATGCGTGCGAGCGATTGCGGCATCTCGGTCGATTCGGCCGTCGACATTGCCAAGGAATCCGCCGATATCATCCTGCTTCAGAAGGACCTGGGCGTGCTCGAACGCGGCATCATCGAAGGCCGCCGCACCTACGGCAACCTGCTCAAGTACCTCAAGACCACAGTGAGCTCCAACTTTGGCAACGTGCTGTCCGTGACCGTCGCGAGCCTGTTCTTGCCGTTTTTGCCCATGAGCGCCCTGCAGCTGGTACTGCTGTCGCTGGTCTACGAGATCGTGTGCATCGCGCTGCCGTGGGATACCGTCGACGACGCCTGGACTGCCCGCCCGCGCGCCTGGGACGCCGCGTCCATCAAGGGCTTTATGCTCGAGCTGGGCCCCGTGAGCTCGCTGTTTGACATCGTGACCTTCGCCGCGCTCTTCTTTGTGGTGTGCCCCGCCGCCGTGGGCGCAAGCTGGTCCGAGCTTGCCGCCGCGGGCAACGCCGCGGGTATGACGACCTTCGCCGCAATCTTCCAGAGCGGCTGGTTTGTCGAGTCCATGTGGTCGCAGACGCTCGTGGTCCACATGTTGCGCTCCCCGCGCCTGCCGAGCCTGCGCGACCACGCCGCGTCCGCGCTGTGCGCTCTCACCGTGCTAGGCCTGGCGCTCGTCACCTGGCTGCCGGCAAGCCCCATCGCCGATGCGCTCGGCCTTACGACGCTGCCCACGAGCTTTTTCGCACTGCTCGTCGGCATAGTCACCGCCTACATCGCGCTCACCCAGCTAGCAAAGCGCCGCTACATCGCCCGCCACGGCGAGCTGCTGTGACGCGCGACCCATCAAGCGGTCAAAAAGTCCCGCCTCAAATTAAACCGCCCCCATTTCCTGTGCTAAGGGAATGGGGGCGCTTTACGCCGGCCTTTATCTTTTTTTGACAGCCTCGTTTGGCTCACGCTACACCAGGCGAATGGCCTCCTGGACAGCACCGTAAAGGTTGGCGTCGTTGCCGAGCTCGGCCACCTTAATCTGCGGCACGGGAATGCCGGCAAGGGTCCCTTCGTAACCCGCGAGGGCCAGCGGCATCTGCGCACGCAGGGCATCGACGAGCTCGGGATGGCACGAGATACCACCTGCGATCACAAAGACCTCGGGGTCGAGCACGGCCTGCAGGTTGATGAGCTGTCCGTCAAAGGCACGAGCGTAGCGGTCGAGCGCGCGCTGCGCCGCCATGTCGCCATCCGCGATCCACTCAAAGACGCGGCGGCCGTCCACCGGAGAATCCGCAGGCAGGCCCTTCTCGGCAACGACGGCATCACGGAGCGCACGCCAACCGCCCGAACCCGCAAAGGAGTTTTCCATGTTCGCGGCAGTCGTGACATCGTTGCGCAAGAAGCTGAACTCGCCTGCAAAGCAGTGCGCGCCGCGCAGGACCTTGCCGTCGATGACGATACCGCCGCCGATGCCCGTGCCGATAGCGAGCACCACGCCAAAACGCGTCCCGCGCAGAGCGCCAGCCGCATACTCACCGAGTGCACAGCACTTACCGTCGTTATTGACGGCGACCGGCACCCCCAGCGCCTCGCGCATGAGCTTTCCCAGTGGGCAGCCGTCCATAAACGTGAGCGCACCGCCGCGATGGATCGTTCCCGTGACATCTCCCTCGTAGATACCGCCGGGTGCGCTCACGCCTACGGCGCTCACACGCTCACGGTACGGCTCGACGAGCCCGATCAGCGCCGAAACCGTCTCCTCAGCCGTGGTAAAGCCCGTCGGCAGGCTCCCGCGCTCGCGGATGGAAAAATCCTCGCCCAGCACAGCCCATTTAACGGCCGTACCGCCCACATCGATTCCAAAGAACTCCTGCATATTCGCCCCTCACGCGCCATAGCCCCGGACGCGCATCGCCACGACCGCCACAGGGGCTGCCCCCCATGATGGTCATGCAGCAAGTTGCGCCCGGAGCCAATTATCTCTCTGTTTTACGCCTCTACTTTGGTCAGACGAAGCAACATATCGCCGACGTAGGTCTCACCGTGGGCCACATAACCGCTACGCAAACTGCCCTCCCAAAGAACGTCCCCAATGACCACTCATTTAAGTACGTCCCCAATGAGTGCGGCGAAATGAAAGGGACTGGGTTGTAAGTGTTGGAGAAGAGCCGTTAGCGCCTGGGGGTCAGGATCACCAGGGCGTCGTGCTCAAAGGGATGCTGAGCCACGCGCACGGTGCCGTCGCCGTTGTCGCGGACGGGCAGCTTAGCGATGCGCTTGTCCTCCATGTCGAGGACCGTCGCCGTCCAGCCGCACGCACCGTCGAGCTTAAACTTGAGCGCCGTGGTGCGCGGCAGGTACGTGACGACACGATCGCCAACGCGCGCCACGCGAATGGCCTCGCGCGCATCATCGAGCAGCTCCTGCGCCGGAACCACGGCAAGCGCGTCGTCGCCAGCCGTAGCGCCCAGGCCGGCAAGCACATGCTCGATCGCGCCAAAGTCCCAAACGCCCGCAAACTGCAGACACTCCTGCCAGCGGAACGGCATGTCGAAGCCCTCGCCCAGCACCGAGCCCTGGCTCTTGCTGGTCTGCCAGTTCCAAACACCGTGCGCGCCATAGGTCACGCCGGCGCTCGCACCGGCAAGGATCGACGACCACACGCTCGCGCGGCAGTCCTGCGCGGTGAAGCGCCAGTACACGTTACGCGACGCACCCATCTGCTCGTAACAAGGCTCGGAGTTGACCATCGGCTTTTTAGGATAGTTGGCGATAAAGTCCTGCGGCAGGTGCCATGCCTCGGGCTGGCCCTCGTAGTTGTGACCGGGCTGGAACATGTAAAAGTCCAGGCGCTCCAGGTACTGTGACGGAATGGTGCGGTTGCCGCGGTTGATATGCATGGTGCGCAACGCCTCGGGCGCGCGCTTGATGACCTCGTCGAGGGCATCCTCGTAATAGGCGATTGCCTCATCGCTGGTAAAGTCGGTATCGCCCGTCACCACGTAGATAGGGTCAAACTCGCCCAGGTTCTCGACGACGCGGGCAACGTGGGCACGAACCTCCTCGCGCGGCATAGTCTCGGCACCGCAATGCTCGGCAATCTTGGCGCCCCAGGTACCGGGCACGTAGTTGCACCACATAAGCACGAGCGCCGGACGAATGCCGTGCTCGACGGCATTACGGCACATGGCGGCAGCACGGTCCCAGTACGCTTGGTTGGGACGGGACCAATCAAAATGCACACCGTCCTCGCTGGCATAGGGCCAAATGCCCAGATCGGGGCAGCAGCGATCCCACTGCGGCAGCGTATTGATCTGCAGCACGTTCATGCCCTGCTCGGCGCGGCGGGTCAGATAGTAGTCCCAATCGGCCTCGGTAATGCTCGTAAACGCGCTCCAGCACGTATCGGCAAACCAAAAGAACGGTTTGCCATCGCACAAAAAGCCGTCCTGACGACCGTTAACGGTCAGCTTTTCCAAACTCATCTGCATGTCCTTTCGTTTGATAAAGGAGTTGCGAACCGGCAGATTCTTTCGCGGTAACCCCGCGCGAAAGCCTCCGTCGTTTAGCAAGCCCTTGTGGGCGGGCATCTCCCGTCCCAATCAGTCTACCTTGCAGGAAGGGCCCCGCCGGGCTTGCGCCTGACGGGGCCCTGTCGTGTAGGTAAGGTCGCATGTGACCGAATGGCTTGGCCTTAGGCCTCCATCTCGGCGAGCTCCTCCTTGGAGAAGCCAGTGGCAAAGACGACGGCAGCGGCGATGACAAAGGAGATTGCCATACCGACGATAGCCCAGACGGTGTTCATCTGGCCACCCTGCAGGTAGTTGGTGAAGACCAGGAAGTTGGAGGCACCGCCGGCCAGGTAGTAGGTAACACCCATGAGGCCGGAGAACACAGCGCCGATGGCACCGCCGATGAACATGCCGAGCATGGTGCGACGGAAGCGCATGAGGATACCGAAGAGCGCGGGCTCGGTGACGCCGCCGGCGATGGCGGAGATGACGTAACCCAGGGCAAGACCCTTCTCGTCGGGGTTCTTCATCTTGAGGAAGGCACCGAAGGCGCAGCCCCAGACAGCGGCCATAGCGCAGTTGGTGGAAACGAAGACGAAGGGATCGTAGCCGGCGGCGATGATCTGGACCTGAGCGAGCAGGATGACGGGCATGTGCATGCCGCAGACCACGAAGAGCTGCCAGAAGGCGCCGAGGATGGCCATGACGATCAGGATACCGATACCGCCAAGGTCAGCAAGACCAAAGAGGGCGTTGGCGATGAGGCTACCGATCTCGTTACCGATCGGGGCAAGGACGATGAAGGCGATGGGAATGGTGACGATCATGGTGCAGAACGGCGTGAAGACCGTGGACAGCACGTCGGGCATGACCTTCTTAAAGAACTTCTCAACAAAGTACAGGACGGGCACCGAGAGGATGATCGGCAGGACGGACTGCTGGTAGTTGGCAGCGGCGATCTGGATGCCGTAGACGGAGATGATTCCGCCACCCTCCTGAGTCGCGACACTCACGACGGACGGGGCCATGAGAGCGCCGCCGAGGAGCATGCCGAGCACCGGAGAGGCGCCGAGCTTCTTAGCAGCGGCATAGCCCAGGTAGATGGGGATAAAGGTAAACGTGGCCTCGTACAGGGTGGTGTAGAGGAACGTGTAGGTCGGATCGGTATCGGAGAGAACGCCGAGCATGGTGGGACCAAGAACCGCAGCGATGGTGCGGAACAGACCGCCGGCCATGAGCAGCGGAATCAGCTGGGTCATGGAGCCCGACAGATAGTCGAGGATGATATTGGGCAGGTTCTTGAGCTCGAACTTCTCCTTAGGAGCGTCGAGGTTCTCGTCGACCGCGGCACCCTGCTTGACGCCGGACATGGCGACGAACTCGGCGAGCACCTTGGGCACGTTCTGGCCGATGATGACCTGGAGCTGGCTGCCGGCGAACTGGCAGCCCAGAACACCCTTGACCTTCTTGATCTTCTCCACGTCGGCCTTGTTGTTGTCCTTGAGCGTCAGACGCAGGCGCGTCATGCAGTTGGTGGCGACGGTGACATTTTCCGCACCGCCCACGAGCTCGAGGACATCGGTGGCAATCTGCTTGTTATCTACTGCCATGGGACCCCTCCCCATATCATCGTGTGCCTAATCGCTTGGGCGCAGGCACGCCTTTGGCCCGGTGACTATAACCCCTTACGGTTACCGAACCCTTGGATACGCTGTCGTAAACAATCTGTTTACTGAACGTTTACAGCGCTTAGTTTACACGCAGCGTTGAATTTGTGGCAGTTTTGCCGTTTGCAGTCCGGTGAACGGTAGGAAATCGGGGGTGAACGTAATTGAATGCCAAGGCATTACATATAGTGCTGTTTATTTATAAATGGCCGTCTACGTGGGATTTTATATAATCTGTCACCCAAATTCCTTGTTGACTCATCAACAAAAGCCCTGCTAGATAGTAGTAAACGAGTGTTTAGTAGTTCATTGAGTGTTTGATTTGACCGTTTACCGAGTTCATCTGCTTATTCTCTAATTCTGCTTTACACTAAACATGTTTAGATTGTATTGCCGCGATTGTTTAGTATTTGCGGCACAAAGGAGGCAGCTCATGGAACTCAAATCGTGTACCTACGCAACCGTCACCACCTTGGGCGACTTTGGCCCCTGGATCAGCAAGGTCGTTCTCGACCTGCCCTGCACCGTGCGCGCCAACGATATCGATGCGAACACTTTCCATATATATGCAGAGCGTCACGAGCGCACGGGCGAGGTCCTGATGCGCAAGGAGCACGGCGCCGACCATGCCGCGCCCTCCGTGGGTTACATCGACGTTCTCGCCGCGTATCCGTGCGACGAGAACGGCCGCAAGCTCGCCGTGGGCACCCATGTGGCACTCGAGGTCGCCGAGCAGCGCCTGACCAAAAAGATCGAAGGCAGCGTCCTGGGCTCGCGCATGCTCGATGACCAGCTGCGCATCACGCAGCTCGCGGGTCTTCCCGGCAACGACGGCGACGACCCCACCTGCGGCCTGGTCTTCGATACCTGTCGCGGCGACATCTGCCCCGCGCTCAAGGGCTGGAGCAATGCCGTACAAAAGACCGCCGTCAATGGCATCGCACTCGAGTACGGCTTCTTTGAGCCCAGCTTTAAGGCAGAGGACTCGGCCTGCTTCAATCCCTTCGCGCCCGAGGCCATGGTCGTGCCCCAAAAGGCCCCGCTCGTGGTGTACCTGCACGGCGCCGGTGAAGGCAAGGGTTCCACGCAAGGCGAGGGCCCCGCGCGCGCCTATATCGGCAACCGCGTGACTGCCCTCTCGCAGCGCCAGATCCAGCGCTACTTTGGCGGCTTTGCCTGGGTGCTCGTGCCGCAGTCGCCCACGTTTTGGATGGATAACGGCGCCGAACAGCTCGGTCACTCCAACCAGAGCATCTACTCCCCCGTGCTCAAGGCACTCATCGACGAGTTTGTCGCCGAGCACGCCGACCGAATCGACACCGACCGCATCGTGGTCGCCGGCCTTTCCAACGGCGGCTTTATGACCCTGCGCCTGTGCGCCGACTACCCCGATTTCTTCGCGGCAGGCCTTCCCTGCTGTGCCCCCTGGTACAACGCCACCGACGAGGACGTAGCTGCGCTCGCCAAGACGCCGCTGTGGTTTACGCACTCCAAGGGCGACGAGCTCGTGTCTCCGCAACAGACCGTGCTGCCGCTCACGGCGCGCCTGCGTGACGCCGGAGCCAACGTGCACCTCACCTACTTTAGCCATGTCGAGGACCTGACCGGGCGCTATCGCGAGGCCGATGGCTCGCCTAAGAAGACGTTCAACCACGGCGTGTGGATCCACCAATTCAACGACCTGTGTTATCAAGACTTCGACGGGGGCAACGTACTCATCGACGGCGAGCCGGTGGGCTGCTGGGAGTGGTCGGCCAGGGTCGATAGGTAATCCGTCCCTTCGCGGGCACTGGGGTTTACCTCTGCAAACGTCCTCGGGCATGCATGGTTCGGCGCTTTGCGCTTCGCGCTGCGCCGGACCATGCCCCCTGCGGAATGTTTGCAGAGGTAAACCCCAGTGCCCGCTGTGTTTCCATTGCTGAGACCCTGGCCGGCCGCTTCCGGCAGCACGCCGGGTCGATGGCGATGGGGGCGTGGGTCCCGTCTTGCCTTGCGCGTAACTGGCTGAATTGATTTTGATTGGAGCTGTTCCTATGTCCCAAGAGTTAACTCGGGTGATTGTTACTACTGATATGGAAGTCGATGATATGAACTCGCTCGTTCATTTGGCTCTGTATCTCAACTTGCTTGATGTTCAGGCTGTGGTGTATACGGCCTCGCAGTATCACTTTCTTGGGGATGGGGTTCATACGCTGGGCGAGGTGAATTCGCATTGGCGGACCAAAGGGCGCCGCTCTTATGAGTGGACTGTTGTGCCTCATGAGCCCGACCCGCTGGCCGGCGAGCTTCGTGAATATCGACCGTTTCCCGAACATTGGATTGAGCGTCTCTGGAGTAATGAATATGCCCAGGCTTGGCCGCAGTTGCAGGCGAATGCGGACGCTGCCGGTGAGCCGCCGTTTCCCACGCCTGCCCAGATGATCGAGCGCACCTTTGTGGGAAATGTTGCCTTTGAGGGTGATGTGACTGAGGAAACTGAGGGGTCTCACGTAATTGCGCAGGCGATTTTGGATGATGATCCGCGTACGTTATGGCTGCTCAGCTGGGGTGGCATGAACACCATCGTTCGCGCCCTCATGAGTATTGCCGAGCGTTATCGCGCCACGCCCGAATGGCCTGCCGTGCAGCAGCGGGTCTATCGGAAGGTGCGCGTGATGGGCGTTGCCGATGGCGTAGGGCAGGACAACTCATGGCTCGACCATGGGCGCGAGCTCTTTCCCGAGCTCATCTTTTGGTGCGTGCCTTATATGTATGGCGGCTATGTCGACGCCAAGACGGCTCAGCCCGATACGCTGCCGCTGTTTAAGGCCCCTTGGCCCGAGCTGAATCTCACGCAGGGCAACGGCCCCCTCATGGCGCGCTATATGCTCTACGGCGATGGTAAGGTCTACGAAAACGAACCCGAACGCTTTCAGTTTGGCAAGCATGCCCGTCTGGATTGGGGTCTAGAAGGCATGCCCGCGATGCAGTTTGAGCGCGGCGACTTTATGGCCGAAGGCGACAGCATGACCTATATTCCGCTGCTGCCGTTTGGCCTGCGCGGCATCGATGACCGCGGCTTCGACACGCTGCTCGGCCGCATGTTTCTTGATGGGCATCCCGACGCAGACGCACCCGCCGGTTTTGCCGCCATCGGCACGCCCGCGGGCAACAACCCCAATCCTTATCTGCGCGCCTATCAGGAAGACTTTGCCGCCCGCGCACAATGGTGCGCCCATGATCCGGCGGCTTGCTCGCATCCGGCATATGTTGTCGAGGTCACGGCCGACCGCAGCGCCACAGCCGGCGAGCGCGTCGCCCTCGCAGCGACCATCGTCGACCCCGACGGCAAGGGCTTTGATGCACATTGGGATGTCGCCGTGGACCCGTCGAGCTATGCAGGCGCGCAGGATCTTTCGCTGTGGCAGGAATGTACGGTGAGTGCCGCTTTTATCGTGCCTGCCGACGCGCAGCCCGGCGACCGCCTCGTGCTCACCCTTACCGTGCAGACGCGCGCCGAGCGCCCCTGCAGCCGCTACGCCCAGGTTGCCGTGACCGTGGCATAGCAAGGACGGCGGCCACATTCGGCAGCCGCCACATTCGGCATGGAGCGTCCCCGACTGCCACTCATTTAAGTACGTCCCCAATGAGTGACCCCGGCGACTAGTCGTTTAAGAACGTCCCCAACGACTAGTCAAAAATGGGCCATATGTCCCAGTTGTGGAGACTCGTTGAGCCGTCTGGGTATCGTGAAAGATCGCGCGCTCGCCCATCATCAAAAGTGACACACGCTACCTGTTGATGGGAGGCAGCCATGGGCTTCTTTGACAAGATGTTCGAGAAGAAAGAATGCGCGATTTGCGGTACCGAGCTGGGTCTTTTGGGAAAGACCAAAATCAACGAAGGCTACCTGTGCAAAGAGTGCGCCGGCAAGCTCTCCCCCTTCTTTAGTGGTTGGCGCTCCAGCACCGCGGACGATATCCGCGAGCAACTCGCCTACCGCGAGGCCAACGCCGAGCGTCTGACCTCGTTCAACCCTACGCGCACGCTCTCTGCCGGGCGCACCAACATCATGCTCGACGAAGACGCGGGCCTGCTGATCATCACTTCGCAGAGCCGCTGGCGCGACGCCAATCCCGACATCATCGAGTTCTCGCAGGTACTCGGCTGCGATATGGATATTGACGAACACCGCACCGAAATCTATCGCGAGACCAAAGACGGCGAGCGCGAGAGCTACAACCCGCCGCGCTACGACCTGGATTACGACTTTAATCTGACCATCCACGTCAACACGCCGTACTTTACCGAGATCAACCTGCGCGTGAACGACTCCACCATCGATCAGCGCGGGTCCATCGAGTACCGCGAGGCCAAGCGCCAGGCAACCGAAGTCCGCGATGCGCTGGTGCAGCTGCGCCAGGAAACGCGCGACAGCGTCGTGGCCGCTAAGGCCCCCAAGACCGCGGTCACCTGCCCCTTCTGCGGTGCAACCACCATTCCCGATGCCAGTGGGCGCTGCGAATACTGCGGCGGCGCCATCGGCGCATAGCCTCCGGCACGGAAAGGACCGATCATGGCCTTCGAGAGCGTCAACTATCAGTGCCCCGCGTGTGGCGGTCCCCTTCACTTTGCCAGTGCCGAGCAAAAGCTCGTCTGCGACTACTGCGATTCGCGTTTTGAAGTCGAAGAAGTCGAGGCCCTCTATCGCGAGCGCCAGGACAAGGCCGATGCCAAAGCTGATGCCGCAGCCGCGGTTCCCAAACCTGCTGCCGACGATGCCGTGCAGGAGCTGGCTCAAAACGCCGGCTACATCTGCTCGTCGTGCGGTGCCGAGCTGGTCTCGGACGGCACCGTCGCCGTTACCACCTGCCCATACTGCGGCAACTCCGCCGTGGCACCCGGCCAGCTCTCGGGCGACTTCTCACCCGACCTGGTGATTCCGTTTAAGCTCGGGCGCGATGACGTTATGGCCGCGCTCAAAGACCACTACAAGGGCAAAATCCTGCTGCCCAAGAGCTTTGTCACCGGCAACCACATCGACGAGGTCCAAGGTGTCTACGTGCCGTTTTGGCTCTACGGCGCCCGCGTTGACGGCGAAGTGTACTTTGACGCGACCAACGAGACCGTGACCGAGGAATCCGACCGCACCGTCACGACCACCGACCACTACGATGCCTACCGCAAGGGAAATATCTCGTTTGAGCGCGTGCCGGTCGACGGATCGTCCAAGATGCCCGACGGCCATATGGACGCCATCGAGCCGTTTGACTACGACGCGCTGCGCCCGTTCTCGGTCGCGTATATGCCCGGCTACATCGCCAACCGCTACGACGAGGATTGCGAGACCTGCAAGGCGCGTGCCGAGCGCCGCATGGAGGAGAGCACGATCTCGGCCCTGCGCGAGACCGTCGTCGACGAATATGACGATGCCACGGTCGAAAGCAAGCAGCTCGACTACACCTGGGAAGACAGCGACTACGCCCTGTTCCCCGTGTGGATGCTCTCCACCTCGTGGAACGGCAAGAGCTACCTGTTTGCCATGAACGGCCAGACCGGCCGCATGGTCGGCGAGCTCCCCTGCTCCAAGCCCAAGCTCGTCATCGCCTCGGTGCTGTTCTTTGTGATCGGGTTTGTCCTCTCCCAGATTCTCTTTATGGGTGGGAATGCCTTCGATCTGGATTACCTCACCTTTGATATCGAGGGCATCCTCATCAACATCGTCGCGCCACTGATCATCGTAATCATCGGAGACGTGCTGTTGGTAGGCCAGCTCAAGACAGCCAACGAGGCCACCCATGCCGATGAGTACTGCGGCGAGCTTGACCTGACCGAGAAACACGACACCTTCAGCCACACCGAGACCACCGTTGTCATGAAGGACAACAAGGACGATTAACCATTCTGACCAATACCACCCGGCCTTTGACGAGAAAGGAAGATCACCATGGGACTCTTGAAAGCTGGATTGGGAGCTGCCGGCGGCGTCATGGCCGACCAGTGGAAGGAATTTATCTATTGCGAATCGATGCCCGCTGATGTCTTGGCCTGCAAGGGCAGCAAGCGCACCGGCGGCCGCAGCTCCAACACGCGCGGCGAGGACAACGTCATCTCCAACGGCTCGGTCATCGCCGTCAACGACGGCCAGGGCATGCTCGTGGTGCAAAACGGCAAGATCATCGAGGTCGCGCTGGAGCCCGGCGAGTTTGTCTTTGACACCGGCAGCGAGCCGAGCGTCTTTAGCGGCAACCTGGGCGACTCCATCAAGGAGACGTTCGCCAATATCGGCAGCCGCTTTACCTTTGGCGGCGACGCGGGCAAAGACCAGCGCGTCTACTTTATCAACACCAAGGAGATCATCGGCAACAAGTACGGCACCGCCTCGCCCGTGCCCTTCCGCGTGGTCGATAACAACATTGGCCTGGATGTCGACATCTCCGTTCGCTGCAACGGCGAGTATTCGTACCGCATCACCAACCCGCTGCTGTTCTACACCAACGTGTGCGGCAACGTGACCGATAGCTACACGCGCGATAAGATCGACAGCCAGCTTAAGTCCGAGCTGCTCACCGCCCTGCAGCCCGCCTTTGCCAAGATCTCGGAGATGGGCATCCGCTACAGCGCCATCCCCGGCCACACCACCGAGCTCGCCCGCGCGCTCAACGAGGTCCTCTCGGCCGACTGGCGCGACCTGCGCGGTGTCGAAATCGTGAGCTTTGGCGTTAACTCCATCGCCGCCTCGCAAGAAGACGAGCAGATGATCAAGGACCTGCAGAAGGCCGCAGTCATGCGCGATCCCACCATGGCGGCCGCCAACATCGCCAGCGCCCAGAGCGACGCGATGCGCGCGGCAGCGGCCAACCCCAACGGCGCGATGGCAGGCTTTATGGGCATGGGCATGGCGGGTGGCATGGGCGGCATGAACGCCAGCCAGCTGTTCGCCGCCGGCCAGGCACAGCAGCAGGCCGCCCCGCAGCCGGCTCCGGCACCCGCCTCCGCACCGGCTCCTGCCGCTGCCCCCGCGGCCGGCACGTGGACCTGCAGCTGCGGCGCCACCAACACCGGCAAGTTCTGCCCCGAGTGCGGCAGTCCCGCGCCCGCCCCGGCACCGGCCAAGTGGTTCTGTCCCAACTGCGGTAGCGAAAACGGCGGCAAGTTCTGCAGCAACTGCGGAACGCCCAGGCCCTAGCCCCTCTATCTGGTAATTGGCGGGGGATCCGCCACTCCCGCATTTGCTTCTATGGGTTTTCACACAAGAAGGAGGACACCATGAAGACAACGTTCAAAAAGTCCGTACTCGCATTTCTGACATGCGTCCTGGCGCTCGCCTTTGCCCTGACGGGCTGCAGCGGCGGCGGCAAAGACCCCAAAGCCAACTTCGTCGGCAGCTGGGAACTCTCGGGTGGAACCGTGGATGGCGAAGAGCTGACCGATGAGTACATGAAGATGCTCGAGGATTGGGGTGTCCACTGCGTCCTGATTCTCGATGAGGACGGTACAGGCGCCCTCGACCTGTTCCTTGAAGTCGTCGACCTTAAATGGGAGGCAAAGGACGCCACCACCGTAACCATCACCGCCGAAGATGAGTCGCACGACATGAAGCTCAAGGACGGCAAACTCATCCTCGAAGAAGATGACGGCAATCTTGTCTTTAGCAAGTCCGACAAGGACCTGTCCGGTACGGTGAAGAAGGATCGCGAGGCGGCCGAGAAGGAAGAGGAGATCGATGAGGCCGTCGAAGACGACGATGTCCAGAACGTCGAAATTTCCCCCGCCGTCACCGTCGCCGATGACGATCTGTGCACCATCACCATCACCGAGAAGTTCAAGGACGACTGGGGCGACATCGGCTTTGTCGTCAACATCACCAACAAGAGCGACAAGGACCTGACCTTCTACGCTCCTTCCGGCAAGACCAACGTCAACGGCACCATGAAGGAACCCTGGTTCTCGGCTAACCTGATGCCCGGCACCAGCGCCACCGAGGAATTCACGTTCTCGAGCGGCGAGCTTGACAGCCTTGACGACCTGGTCAATACGACCATCGGCATCGACGCCTACCTGACCGATTCCTACGAGGACGTCGCTTCCTACAGCGCAACCATCGCGTAACGGCACGTAACATCAGCCGCGGGTTGGCGGACACATCCGCGCACATGTCAGGCGGGGCCGCAGGAGATAATCCTGCGGCCCCGTCGTTTTTATGCCGATACGCAACGAGCGTTAGCGCTCCATATTGGGAACGATGCTACCTTCGGTCACCGCATGCACGGCAAGACGCATGATGTTGTCGTAGCCGGTCTTGCTCAGGATCTCCGAAATGCGGCGCTTGATGGTGCCCTCGCTCATAAACAGCTCGGCCGCGATCTCGCGGCGGCTCTTGCCCTCGCAGGCGAGGCGCAAAATCGACAGCTCGACATCGTCGAGTGCCGCCGTGCCCGAAAAAATGCTCTCGGGCGGCTTGGGAAACGTGCAATAGCCCGCCAGCGTAGAGCGCATCACGGCGAACAGCTCGTCGATACCGACGTTCTTGTACACAAAGCTATCGACGCCCGCCTCACGGGCCTGATCGACAAAGGTGATCTCGGGCATGCCGGTCATGATAATGATGCGACACTCGGGCAGCCGCTCCTTGATGCGCGCCGCCGCCACGATGCCGTTTGAATCGTGTTCGGTGCACACGTCCATCAGTATCATGTCCGGGCGCTCCTTGAGCGCGACACCCAGGGCCTCGGAAGCGTCAGCGATGGCGGAAACAACGGTCATATCGGGCTGGTCGCCAACGGAGCGCGCCAGGCTCTCGCGCAGGATGGCCTGATCTTCGACAATTAACACGCGGATCATGAGTTTCTCCTTTGGGACGTGTCGCTGGCGTTAAGCGGGATGGACACCGCAAGCGTAAAGGGCTGGGCAGCATGGACCTCTAGGCTGCCACCCAGATCTTGCGCGACATGCCTCATACCTGGGATACCCGTTCCCTCGCGATACGATACGGGGGCCGGGGACCCGTCGTTAGAAATCGTCATGCGCGCAATGCCGTCAGCATCCGCCCCCTCCTGCCACAGGCGCACATGGACCCGATGCGCCTGCGCATGCTTGGTGGCATTGGTCGAGGCCTCGCGGATAATCTGCAAAAATGCGGCGGCGACACGCGCGTCCTCAGGCAGCGCACCCTCAACATCGATCTGCACACTCACCAGGCCAAAAGCATGGACGATATCACCCAGCTGCTCTGCAGGCTCGCTGGCACCGCCACTGCGCAAATCGGCGGCAATTGAGCGCAGCAACGGGTCAATCTGCTCGAGCGACTCGTCGTCCAGGCGCCCCTCCTCCAAATAGCGATGGAGAATGGACAGGCGCTGCCCGATCACATCGTGAACGCGGGCACGCATACGTAGGTAGGCCGCATTGTCGGCAACCTTTTTGACTTCTTCGATCTGGGCCTGGAGCTCTTGGCCCGCAAGCTCAAGCAGGTGATTGGCTTGCGCCAGGCGGTCGTGGGCATGCGCATACTCCGTCACGTCCAGTCCGATAATGCGCTCGAACGAACGGCCCGAAACCATAACACGATCGCACACAAACAGGCGAATCTCGGCGGGAGAGACCTCGATTACCGCACGCGCCTCACCAAAACGGTCCAGATTAATCCGCACACGGTTCCTACTGCTTTCGGGCATTTGCATGCTAAGTTTGCGCAGGTCGTTCCATGTGCCGCTCATGTCGCGTAGATCGGTTGGCATGTGAAGCTCAACGAGGTTTTTGCGCATGCAGCGGTTCATGAGCAGCGGACGGCCCCTCTGGTCTAGATACAGGATGCCCACGGGAATCACGTTGATGGTCTCGATCGTCGAGAACGCAGTGATATCCTCCTGGCGGTTACGGACGTCCATCAAGAGCGCCGCGATGGAACGGAACAGGAAGAACGCTCCCTCTGCGATAAGGACAACAGTCCACGCCGGGCCCATGGCAAAAACCACCGGTGGTGTAACGGCGACAACAAGCAACAGCTCGACCAGCATGACGGGGCGACGATAGTGCACCATAAGTACCACGCCATAAGCAAAGATTGCGGCATTGAGCCACAACGCTCCGCCCATTGCCCTGGCGCAAACGTCAAGCGGCGCCACCAGATACGAGCCAGACGACGCGAATAGGATAAGCGCCGAAACCACCAGGTGAAGCACAAGGCTCGCCTCGTAGGCGCAAATCCCCTTACGGTTATAGGACGAGCGGCGCGATGCGATGAGCGGGACGTGAATCGTCTGCAAACACGCAGCCAGGGCAAAGACAACATCGAGCGCAACGATTTGGGGAAGGATAAGCGAAATCTGCATCGTCACTCACCCGCCCTCGGCATCAAGACGATCATGCGCAGCTGGCCGGGCTCGCCCTCAAGGCGGTATGCCACGTTGCGCCCTTGCAGAGCGCTTTCGAGCTCTTGCGCAGCGGGCGTCTGCGAAAGATCTGCATCATCGTTGGAAAAAAGCGTGGCGCGCAGCTCGACACTGCATCGGTCATGGTCGCCCAAGTGATACATAAGCGCCGGATGGTCGGTGGTGTAGGCAAAAAACGCAAAGTCATACACGCAGTCGTACAGGGCGCTTACCGTACTGGCGTGCATCGGGCGCCGTATGGCGATAATCGAGGCGCAATCGATATCGATGGTGCGCAGGTCGCTTGCGAGTTCGTTGGCAATGAGCTGAATGCGGTCGCGATCAAAACCGCTCTCCCCGTGCTGTGCCAACGTGAGCGACCCCTTGCGCTTGCAATAGGCGACGAGCATCTTGGCGCGCTGCAGCATGCGGTAACGCTCGTGCGAAGACGCTTCGTCGGTCAACGGCGGCAGCGAGCTCAGCAGGTCGTACATCCCTTCGAGCGCGCGGGCAAGCGCCTGGTCCACGTCTTGGACCAGCAAGGTCTCGGCCTCTTGATCTGCCAAATGCGTCTTAAGGTCGTAGTCGGCGGCGAGCAGCTCGTTTTGACGCTGCAGCTCCATGCGACGATGTGCCAGTTCACGGTTAAGCTCGTTGAGCTCCGACACGTCTTGGGCAAGCAGCGCCGATCCACCCAGCAGCGGAAAGGCACGGTACATCACATTGGGATCGGACGCCACGGCAAAGGCGTGGGCGCGGCCGTGCTCCTGGGTCCGCAACTCCTCGCGCACGCCTACCGGCATTGGCTTTGACACCGGCGTGGCATAGACCTCCTGCAGGTCGCGCGTTAGAACTTTGAGGTCGAGCGGCAAGGTGTCGAAGATGCCGGCGATGTCGTGATACGACGGAATGACACCGCAATCGAGACAGATTTCCATCGCCACCACGCACAGGACGCAATAGACGAGCGAAAAGTTGAGCCTCCATGCCCAGGGCACGCGCAACGCATAGGAGATGGCAAAGAATGCGCCGCCCAGCAGTACGAGCGCCGCCGTGCCCGAGAAACGCTGGATGCGAAAGGAAGAGGACCGACCAACCAGGATAAAAAAGGCCACGAAGTCAAAGGCCGTCCACACGAGGACGGCGAAATAACCCCAGCCGTACGTGTAATCGTTGCTCCAGGTGTCGCTTGTGCGATCAAAGCGGAAGACCTGCTGATGAAAATCGTTGGTGAGCACAAATCCGATAAGCAGGATGGCCACAATCCACAGCGCAGCGCAGTAGCGGCGACCCAGACGGTGTTGCTCCAGGCCCGCAAGGCGCAGACCACACAACTGGTAGAGCAGCGGAATGAGCGTCATGGGCACGTAGTACAGGTACCACAGCACGGTGGCATAGAACGGCGTGAACGACTTGTACTTGAGAATGACTTCGATCATCCACAGGGCGCAGATGGTGGCGACGGCAACAAGGCGGCGACGCAACACATAGTCCAAACAGCGCAGATAGACCGATACGCCCCAGATCGAAAATACAATTGCGGCGACAAGCAGCGGGAGAGAGCTCGAATGGGCGAGCGCATCCACGACCTCTTCGGACACCTTGCTATAGGCGGGCACGGCGTTAGAAAGTTTGGGGTCGAAGGCGAACAGCGCCGGCAAGACCGCCAAAAGCATGAGGAACAGTGCGGTGATGGCGCCGGCGATAGCAAAGACACGGTGACGATATGCACGGTGCGTTATACCAACCAGGAATCGCGGCATGGCGAACAGCCTGCCGCCCCTGGGATCCGCCACGGGTGCGGATCGGGCGGCCGCGTGGCCGATATGTCGCTCGCGGGTACCCATAGTGCTTTTAGTGTACCGACAGGTGGGCCCAAAAAGCGGGCCACATGTCCCAAAATCCGCAGACGGCAAGACGCCCGGCGAGCATTAACTACTCGCCGGGCGCCTTGGTTAGGAGGCTATGAAGTTGAGTGTCTCAGCTTCCTTAGGAAAGGTCCTCACCATTCGTTTCAATGACATGCTTGTACCAGTCGAAGCTCTTCTTCTTGGAGCGCTTGAGGGTGCCGTTGCCGGCGTCGTCGCGGTCCACATAGATAAAGCCGTAGCGCTTGGACATCTCGCCCGTGCCGGCCGAGACCAGGTCGATCGGGCCCCAGGTGGTGTAGCCCAGCAGGTCAACGCCGTCCTCGGTCACCGCGTCGCGCATCGCGGCGATGTGCTGACGCAGGAAGTCAATACGGTAGTCGTCGTTGATGGAGCCATCCTCCTCGACAACATCCTTGGCGCCCAGACCGTTCTCGACCACAAACAGCGGCTTCTGATAACGGTCGTACAGGTCGTTGAGGGTGATGCGGAAGCCCAGCGGATCGATGGCCCAGCCCCACTGGCTCTCCTGCAGGTAGGGATTCTTGGCGCCGGCGAAGGCGTTGCCCTGGGTGCGCTCGACATCGGGGTTATCGGCACCGGCGGAGCAACGGGTGCTGTAATAGCTAAAACTGATGAAGTCGACGGTGTTAGCGGCCAGGATCTCACGGTCCTCATCCGTCATGCCCACATCGATGCCCAGACGCTCGAGCTTCTTGACAGCATAGGCCGGGTAGTAGCCACGGCTCTGGACGTCGACGAAGAAATAGTTGCTCTGGTTGTCGAGCTGCGCCTGGCGCACATCGCCCGGACGGCAGCTGTAGGGGTAGTAGCTACCTGCGGCAAGCATGCAGCCGATCTTGATCTCGGGGTCGATCTCGTGGGCGATCTTGGTTGCCCACGCGCTGGCGACGAGCTCGTTGTGGGCTGCCAGGTACTCGACGGCCTCCTTGTTCTCGCCCTCCTCAAAGACCAGACCGGCACCCATAAACGGCAGGTGCAGAATCATATTGATCTCGTTGAAGGTGAGCCAGTACTTCACCAGACCCTTGTAGCGGGTAAAAATCGTGGTCGCGAGGTTCTTGTAGAAGTCGATGAGCTTGCGGTTACGCCAGCCGCCGTACTCCTTGATGAGGTGAATGGGGCAGTCGAAGTGCGTGATGGTCACGAGCGGCTCGATGCCGTGCGCCTGACACTCGCGGAATACGTCCTCGTAAAAGGCCAGGCCAGCCTCGTTGGGCTCGGTCTCGTCACCGTTGGGGAAGATGCGGGTCCACGCCAGGCTCATGCGGAAGGTCTTAAAGCCCATCTCGGCAAAGAGGGCGATGTCCTCCTTGTAGTGGTGGTAGAAATCGATGCCGGTCTGCGCAGGATAGTAATAGCCGTCCTCGAAGTCGAGCATCTTGCGCTGGCCGGAAACCACCGCGTAGCGCTCGGGGCCGTGCGGAGCCACGTCCACGTTGGCCAGGCCGCGGCCGTCCACGTTGTAGGCGCCCTCGCACTGGTTGGCAGCCGTTGCGCCGCCCCACAGGAAGTCATTACGGAAAGCCATGCATCGATCCTTTCATGCGCTGTTGTCATAGGCTCAGTATCCCTGCAAACAACGCGTCGCTCAACGGCAACGGCACAGGCCGATACTTCTTTTCGCGTGCAGGCACCCGGCAGCCACCCCGCCTGACACTTTTTGATACCCACCTGCCCCAGCCACCGCAAAGGGGACAGTCACCTTTGTGATGGCTGGGGCCCGTTTGTCTTGATCTGTAACAGGTAGACCGCCAAAACCGGGCCTGGTGTTACAGATCGAGATTTTTCGGGCGGCCCTCTGCAGTTTGTCTAAATCTGTAACAGGTAGAGACGATTTAGCCCGCTAGATGTTACAGATTGAGACAGAAGATTCTAGTCCACGGTGATGTCGAGGTTCTTTCCGATGAGGCCCACGTAGCCGCCTTCGGCTGCCTTGGGGCTGTCGGCGTGGCAGAGGACCCACTTGTCGGCCTTCCAGTAGCAGTAGCTGTCGCCGGCCGCGGGCATGTCGACCGCAGTCTCGGGACGCGGACCGTTGGTACCTGCCGGCAGTGCGACCATCACCTGGAAGCCACCGTCGTCGACCATGCACGGCGTGTAGTGGAGCGTGGTGTTGAAGACCTCGACAACCTTGCCCGCCGGCACGCGGAACGCCTTGACGCACACGGTGTCGAGCTTGCCGTCCTCGATCTCCCAGCGATGCGCCACAAGCAGGATAAAGTCGCGAGCGCCCAGGTTGAATTCGCTGGCGCGGTGATACTCCAGGCAGTTGAGCTGCGTGTTATGGCCGTTGCACCAGCCCAGTTGGAAGGGGCGGCCGCCAAACATGAGAAAGCCCAGTTTATCGGCATCCTTGACGCCCTCGAGCTCCGGCGCGCTTGCAACGTACTTGCTGCCCTCGGGAATGGGCGTGGCAGAGAGCGCCTCGAGCACGGGCGACGTGAGCTCGGACGGAACGTCATCCCAAACGTTGCCATAGGATTTGAACTCGGGATCGTTGACAGAGTAGATATGCATGTTCACTCCTGTTCGTAAATGTGACTATACAAACATTCTAGAACAAACATGAGCGATTTTGAACGCTCGTCCTGACCACTCAACAAAAAGGCGCCCCCGCATAAGCGAAGGCGCCCAATGCGCGCGTTTTGGACGATAAAGCCCTTATACCTGCTGATAGTGCAGGTGCTTCTCGTCGATATTGGCCAGGTCGCGGTCGAGGTAGCGGCGCGCAAGCCAGTTAGCCATGGGAAGGTTCTGGTCCAGGTAGTTGCCGCACTCCTCGGGAGCGGCACCGGGGACATCGCCCTCAAAGCCAGCGACAAACTCGAACAGCTCACGCACGAGCGGCAGGATCTCCTCGCTCGTCAGCCCACCAAAGACAACCAGGTAAAAGCCCGTGCGGCAGCCCATGGGGCCAAAGTAAACAATGCGGCTCGACCACTCGGCATGGTTGCGAAGGAACGTCGCGCCCAGGTGCTCGATGGTGTGGCACTCGGCCGTGTTCATGACCGGCTCCTTGTTGGGCGTGGTCAGGCGCAGGTCAAACGTAGTGACGGCAGCACCGGTCGCCGGATCGCGGTCGATGCGGCTCACATAAACGCCGGGCTCAAGCAATAGATGATCAACGGAAAAGCTGGCGATGCGCTCCATGGCAGATCCTCTCGATAGTCAAATTGGAACAGGGCTCTTTTAGCTGGTTCGAATGGTCGCACCAATCATACCAGTCAAAAAAGCCCCGTCCCAAATAAGCTACCTGGGACGAGGACCAATGAGTTTTTAATCCCCGTCCCAGAAAAACCATTCTAGGCTGTGTAGGCAATCGTTGATTTCACGGCGTGACGCCAGCCGGCGATCTTCTTGGCGCGCTCGTCGGCGGTCATGGCAGGCTCCACGATGCCGCGGGCGCCGTAGACGTCGACGACATCGCGCGTGTACATGTCCAGCGCAATACCGCAGGCCCAGGCCGCACCCAGACCGCTCATCTCGTCGTTGCTCGCGATGCGGATGGGCGAGCCAACCAAGTCGCTCTCAAACTGCATCAGGTACGCGTCGCGCGTGGGGCCGCCGTCAACACGAAGCTCGGCCAGCGCCGCGCCCGAATCCTCGACCATCGCATCGATCACGTCAAAGATTTGATAGGCGATCGACTCGTCGGCGGCCTTCACGAACTCCGCGCGACCCGTGGTGCGCGTCATGCCAAAGACGCAGCCCTCGGCGTCACTCGCCCAGTGCGGCGCGCCCAAACCGGTAAACGCCGGCACAAAGTAGACGCGGCTCGCCGGATTGGCGGCGTAGCACAGGTCGGTAACCTCCTCGGGGTTATTGATGAGTTCCAGATCGTCGCGCAGCCACGTCTTGACGGCGCCGGCGTAGCTCACGTTGCCCTCGAGCACGTACTCGGTCACACCGTCCATGCGCCATGCGAGCGAGCTCGAAAGCCCGTGCGAGCTGGCAACGAACTCGTCGCCGACGTTCATCATGACCGAGCTGCCTGTGCCATAGGTCGCCTTGGCCATGCCGCGGCTGTGGCAGCCCTGCGCGAACAAGGCCGCATGGCTGTCGCCCAGCACGCCGTGAATGGGCACGGGCGCCGGCAAAAAGCCGCCCAGGTCCGTCATGCCGAACAGGCCATCGGAATCGGTCACCTGCGGCAGGCAGGCCACATCGACGCCAAAGACCTCGCACACCGGCTCGCTCCAGCAGCCACGGCGCAGGTCAAAGAGCTGCGTGCGGCTGGCGTTGGACCAGTCGCAGCGGAACTCCGCGCCGCCCGTGAGCGTCC
Organism: uncultured Collinsella sp.; assembly: GCA_947507155.1. Classification (GTDB taxonomy): domain Bacteria; phylum Actinomycetota; class Coriobacteriia; order Coriobacteriales; family Coriobacteriaceae; genus Collinsella. The sequence continues at coordinate 62,621 of CANNOC010000002.1, forward strand.
AGACCACCCAGGCATCAATGGTGCCCAGACACAGCTCGCCTGCCGCGGCAGCCTCGGCAGCAGCGGGAACGTTCGCGAGGATCCAGGCCATCTTGCCCGCCGGATAGTAGGGCGAGAGCACCAGGCCCGTCGTGTCGCGCACCAGCTCGGCCACACCCTCGCGCGCGGCCAGCTTGTCGCACAGCCCGCGGGCGCGGGCGCACTGCCACACCACGGCGTCGCACAGCGGCTCGCCCGTCATGCGGTTCCAGGCAACGGTGGTCTCGCGCTGGTTGGAGATGCCGATGCCGGCGATGTCGGCCGGGTCGACCCCGGTCTCCTCCACCACGGCACGCGCCACGGCCAGCACATTGGCGGCAATCTCGACCGGATCATGGCTCACCCAGCCGGCCTCGTTGACAATCTGGCGATGCGAGCGATCGGCACGATGAATCAGATGGCCGCCCTCGTCTACCAGCAGCGCCTTGGTGCCCTGCGTGGATTGATCAATTCCGATGATGTATTTGCTCATGTACTCTCCCATTCCTTCCGTCAAATCGAAGACGACCTGACGGACAAGGAGCGAGCGGCCGTCAAGTGCCGCAGATTGCCGTGAAAGAGGAGCGCCGTGTACTCTGTGTACGCAAGCGACGGTTTGAACGGCAAGGTGCGGTGCTTGGCGGCCGCGCAGCGTCTGTTTCTACTAGTTGCCGAGGAATTCGGCAACGGTCTTGGCGATTCCGACACCCGTCAGGCCGTAGTGTGCAAAGACCTCGGGGCTCGTGCCGGTGATGACCGGCGCGTCGGGCAGGGAGAGGCACTTGACCGGGCGCGGGCAATGCTCACCCACCACCTGCGCGACCATAGAGCCCAGACCGCCGAAGGGGCTGTGCTCCTCGACGGTCACGACGGCGCGCGTGGCACCGGCGGCCTCAATCACGGCCTCGGCGTCGAGCGGCTTGACGCAGTACATGTCGAGTACCGTTGCCGAGATGCCCTGCTCGGCCAGCAGGTCGGCAGCGTCCACGGCATGGCGGACCATCTCGCCGGTAGCGACGAGCGCTACATCGGTGCCGCGGCGTACCCAGGTGGCGCGATCCATCTGGAACGGGCACTCGTCCTCGGTGTACACGTCCTCGACCGGGTTGCGGCCCACGCGGATGTAGGCCGGTTTGTTATCGGCGACCAGGGCCCGCACGAGCTCGGCGGTCTGGAAGCGGTCGCTCGGCAGATACACGCGCATGTTGGGAATCGCGCTCATGGCGGCGATATCCTGCGCGGAGTGATGGCTCATGCCCAAGGCGCCGTAGGACACGCCGCCCGAAATGCCGATGAGCTTGACGTTGGTGTTGGAGTACGAGACGTCGACCTTGCACTGCTCATACGAGCGCGTGGTCACAAAGGACGCCGGCGAGGCGGCCCAGGCCTTCTTGCCGCACGAAGCCATGCCGGCGGCGATGCTCACCAGGTCCTGCTCGGCAATGCCGACCTCGACGGACTGCTGGGGATACTGATCAAAGAACGGCGTGAGCGATGCGGAGCCGCGGGAGTCGGAGCACAGGACGACGATATCCTTATCGGTCTTCGCGGCCTCGAGCAGCGTGTCGCAGATAACCTTGCGATTGGCGATCTTGTTAGCCATTGATGGCCTCCTTATGGGCAGCGAAATCGGCGATGATCTGGGCATATTCCTCATCATTGGGCAGGTGATGATGCCAGGCGGCCTTGTCCTCCATAACAGGCGAGCCATAGCCCTTCACCGTGTTGAGGATGATGACCGTGGGCTTGCCGCAGGTCTCGGCCGCAAGCGTCAGCGCGGCGTCGATGGCCCGGACGTCGTTGCCCGGAATGGACAACACGTTCCAACCGAAGGCGGCCCAGCGCTCCTCCTGCGAATCCTGCTTCATGACGTCCTCGGTGCTACCGCTGATCTGCAGGCGGTTGCGGTCCACGAGCGCGCACAGGTTATCGAGCTGGTAGTTGCCGCCGCTCATGGCGCCCTCCCAGACCGAGCCCTCGGCAAGCTCGCCGTCGCCCATGATGGTGTAGACGCGATAGTCGCGGCCGTCCATCTTGCCGGCGAGCGCCATGCCCACGGCCACGGGCAGGCCGTGACCCAGCGAGCCCGAGTTCATCTCGATGCCCTTGAGCTTGTTGTTGGGGTGGCCGATGTAGGGGCTGCCGAACTTGGAGAAGCGGGCCTTGACGTCGTCGAGGTCAAGATAGCCCTCGTGGCAGAGTACCGCGTAGTAAGCCTCCATGGCGTGGCCCTTAGAGAGCACGAAGCGGTCGCGGTTGGGATCGTCGACGGTCTCGGGCGAAATGTTGAGGTGGTTGGCATAGAGGGTCATGAGGGCGTCAATCACCGACATGTCGCCGCCGATGTGGCCGCCGGCGCCAGCCATGATGATATCGACGCAATCGCGGCGAAGGTCCCAACGCAGGGACTCAAGCTCTTCGATAGTTGCCATTTCTACTCTCCTCGCAGGTAGGCTTTGACGTCTTCTTCAATCGGGTCGTATAAGTCGGGGGCAATGCCGATGTACTTGCACGCCTCGTAGAGCACCGGCACCACGTTGGCGTGAATGGCCACGCAGTGGTGGATGTAGGGACCCTCGACGATCTTGGCCTCGAGGCGCTTGAGGTTGTCGACCTCGACCCACAGGTAGGTGCCCATGCCGGCCGGGCCGTCGATGCCGCGGGCGTTGCCCAGTAGCAGCGAGTACTCGCCGTTGTCACCGTCAAAGCGGGCAAGGGTGAGGTCGCCGTGCTTGGCCTCGGCCGTCAGCGCGCCGGGGTGATCGAAAGCCAGCGGGTAGGTGAGCTTGGGCTTGACGGCCGCGCAGCTGCAGGGCCAGGGGCCGCAATGCTGCAGCAGCTCGCCGTTCTCGTTATCGGGATGGCGCACGGTCCAGTCGGCGAACATGCCGCGGTGACGGCCCAGGTCGGCGGCCTCGACCATCAGCGCGGTGATGGCGCCGTGGATATCGGTCTCGCATACGATAGGAATGCCCATCTCGTTGAGGATGGCGTTGGCGGCGCAGGGCATAATGCCCAGCTCGTCCTGCAGAGCGTTCCAGCACTGAATGGCACCGGCGTTGCAGCCATACTTCTCGACCAAGCGCTTCATGGCGATGGCAAGACCGGCGACCGCAGGGACCTTGTCCTCGGGGATGCAGATCTCAAAGCTGTCGTTGATGTGGGCAAGCATGGCGGCCATGGCCTGCTCGTCGGCCTGGGCGTCGCGCACAGCCTGGACAAGTTCGGTCATGGGGATAGGCGAAAGCTGGATGTTGAACTTCTCGAGCAGCTCGCCCTCGTTGCACATGGTCGACCAGAAGTCGAATGGACGGGTGGCCATCTGCAGGATGCGGGTGTGCTTGAAGGTCTTGACCACGTTGCAAACGGCCAAAAAGTCCCAAACGCCGCGCTCGAACTCGGGGTCGGTCAGGCGGCAGTTGGTCATGTAGGTGAAGGGAACCTGGAAGCGGCGCAGGACCTTGCCGGTGGCGAACAGACCGCACTGGCTATCGCGTAGGCGCGTGCCGTCGGGCTCGGGGCGCTCGTCGCGCGGGCCCCACAGCAGCACGGGCAGGCCGAGCTCGCGGGCAAGGCGAGCGCAAACGTACTCGGTGCCAAAGTTGGCGTGGCACAGCATAATGCCATCGACGCCCTCGGCGCGGAATTTCTTGACGATAGGCTCAATGTGGCTGTCGTCGAACAGCAGGCCCTCGTCATTGATGTCGTCGATATCCACGATGTCGACGCCGATCTCGCGCAGGCGATCAGCCGTCAGGCCGCGATACTTGATTGCGTCCGGCGCGCTAAAGATGCTGCGGCGCGTTGGCACAAAGCCGAGCTTGATCTTGTCCATGTACGTCCTCCCCTAATCACATGTTCAGTAAACAGACGCATGTTTCGTTTTGTTCTGTTTACTAAATGTTTTACTCTTTTGTTTAATAGTCTAGCGCGAAAGTCCCGTAAACGGTAGAGAAATCAGCCTAAACGGTATGTAAACAAACTGAACATACAAGGGAAACAAAAAGAGGGCCCCGAAGGACCCTCTCTTAGTAGCGTTAGATATGGCTGCCTTAGCGAGCTTTGCCGCCCTGCGCCCCGGCGTTTTCTTCGCCTAGATCTCGCACACGCTCTGGCGCTCGACAAAGTAGGTCGACACGGCCGTCTTGCAGGTATAGCTCTTGGGGTTGCGGATGTTGCCCACCAGGCGACGCACCGCGATCTCGCCCACCTCGTGCTTGGGAACATGCACCGTGGTGAGCGGCGGGTTGGAGAAGGCGCCCAAAGACAGGTCGTCAAAGCCGATGATCGAGACATCCTCGGGCACGCGAATACCGTGCTCGTTGAACGCGCGCATGGCACCCACGGCGAGCACGTCGTTCTCGGCAAAGAAAGCCGTCGGCAGATCGTCGCGAGAGACGTTGTCGAGCCACACGCCCATGTCGCGATAGGCACCCTCGAGCGTGGTGCCCAACGTGACACGCCATGCCGGATTGGCCTCGAGGCCCGCGTCCTCAAGCGCTTGGCGATAGCCGCGCTCGCGGTCCTTAAAGTTGCGGATCCGAAGGTCGCCCGCCAGATAGCCGATTTGCCTGTGGCCTTTCTCGATAAGGTAATCCACGGCACGCAGCACCGAATCGGTGTTGGCGATGACCACGGCATCGAAGTACTGGCGATCGCTCCAGCCGTCGAGCACAATCAGGTGGGCGGCAGCGTCGGCGAACAGGGCGTAGTCCTCCTCGCCCAGCTCGGTACCCATCAGCACGATGGCGGCCGACGGGTCGGCGATCAGGCCCTCGACCTGCGGGCGCACGGCGTCCAGGTCGCTAAAGTCGAGCGAGACAAAGCTCGTGCTCATGCCGTGGCGACGCGCCTGGCGCTCCACGCCCTCGATGACCGCGGGATGGAAGGTGCTCTCGTCCAGGATGGCGCCCGTCTTGCGCGCAAGCACAAACTGGATGCTCTCGAGCTGCGTCGACTGCTGATAGCCAAGCGACTGCGCGCACTCCAGGATGACCTTGGCGGTCTCCTCGCTCACGCTGCGCTTGCGGTTGAGCGCGTTGGACACGGTTGCGGGCGAAAAGCCGGTAATGCGGCTGATCTCGCGGACGTTTGCTTTAGCCATCGTTCCCCCTAGCATCGGTCGCGGCCGAGCATCGTGGCTTGACCGCCCCGTGGCTCGGCAACTAAACGACCGCAAATTCAATCTAAACAGAATAGTAAATGTTTAATAGCTAGTTTAGCCTGTTGTCAAGCGAAGTGGCACGACTATTCCCCCAACGGGCGCATTTGTCCATCTTAACGTTATTACGCAAGGTCTTCGCCATTGCTTGCTATTACGCGTCGGTACCATTCGAAGCTTTTCTTTTTACGTCTCTCAAACGAGCCCGCACCGCTATCGTCTCGATCGACATAGATAAACCCGTAGCGCTTACGCATCTGTCCTGTGGCGACCGAAACCAAATCGATCGGGCCCCAACAGGTATATCCCATGAGTTCCACCCCGTCGAGCTCGACGGTCTCCCTCATCGCCTCGATGTGGGCCCGCAGGTATTCAACTCGATAGTCGTCTTCTATTTCACCCGAATCTTCCGGCACATCAGGAGCACCCAAACCGTTTTCGACGATGAACAGCGGCTTTTGATAGCGATCCCAGATTTCATTCATGGTGACGCGCAGCCCTTTGGGGTCGATAAACCTCCCCCAAGGCTCCTGTTTTAGATACGGATTAGGCGCCGAGCGAAGAAGGTTCGAATCGAACTGACCTTCCGCATGCGCTTTTGCGACGCGCGTCGAGTAATACGAAAACGAGACGAAATCGACCAGGTTTGCAGCCAGTACTTCGCGGTCATCATCCCGATAGGGCACCTCAAAACCATGGCGGGCGTATTCCTTGAGAACATAGCTCGGGTACGCACCGCGCACCTGGACGTCGGTAAACATGTAATGGCTGCGATTCTCAGCCTGCGCAGCCAGCACATCGTCCGGATCACATGTAGCCGGATAGAAGACACCTGCGTTGAGCATGCAACCGATCTTCGCCCCAGGGCACAGTTCATGACACGCCCCGACCGCACGGGCGCTCGCAACCAATACATGGTGCACGGCCGTGTGAACCGTTGCATAGCGATTCTCCCCTTGCTCGAAGATGATCCCCGCCGCCATAAAGCACGCCTGCGTCATGATGTTGATCTCGTTAAAGGTCAGCCAATAATTGACCAATCCCCGATAGCGCTCGAACACGGTACGCGAATATCGCTCGAACAGGTCGACCAACCTGCGATCGCGCCATCCGCCATACGCATCGACGAGATGCATGGGGACATCATAGTGGTTGAGCGTCACCAAAGGCTCAATGTCATGCGCGCGACACGTCCTAAAAACATCCTCGTAAAAGGCAAGGCCTTCTTCATTGGGCTCGGCTTCGTCTCCTTTGGGAAAAATGCGGCTCCAGGCGATTGATAAGCGCAGGCATTTAAAACCCATCTGGGCAAACAGTTCAATATCCTGCTTGTACCTATGGTAAAAATCAATGCCCTTGCGAGCGGGATAGAAGCTGTCGGGTGCCAACGCACGCGGATCAAGGTCTCCCCGCATGACGTCCATGCGTTGATCGCCAAACGGCAGCATGTCGGAATTGGCTAAACCGCGACCGCCTTCGTTCCATCCTCCCTCGCACTGGTTTGCAGCCAGAGCCCCGCCCCATAAAAAATCTTCTCTAAACATTATGGTGTCGTCCTTTCTATCAAATTCCCGGCCCACACTGTCGAACGCAACGGACTCGGCAAGTGCCGCGCAACAGCACAGTACCGTTGCGCGGCCAAGGGGTCGGACCGCGCAACGGCTGGGGAGCATATTTGTGTAGTAGCCTCTTATGCCTCGACGGATTCAACGGCCTCAGAATCGCCGCTCTTGGACTTCAACGGCATCTTCTCCTGTCCTTCAAATCCAAAAATCATCGCCAACGCAAACGTCACGGCAGCGCCAGCAAGACACCCGATGGTGCCAGGGATGATATCCTGAGCAAACATGAGCACGTTCATCCATGGGAAACCAACGCCAGTGAAGATATAGACGTTGGCATGAAGAAGGCTTACCAGCAGACCACCGACAGCACCACCAATCATGTTCCAGGCAAGAGCCTTCTTGTCGCGAAACAGGATGCCGTAGATGATGGGCTCACTCACGCGACCGAAGGCATAGGTGATGAACAAGTTCCAGCCCGTGGCTCGACTCTCCTTGCCCTTAGCGCGCAGGCCATAGGCGAGCGCGATGGCAAGCGTGGTGTAGGCTACAACCGCGGTGCCGGGGTATAAGATGGCGTCGTAACCGTTCTGGAGCGCGGCGGGCAATATGGCGGTATAGATCGGCACGTGCATGCCGGTGGCGATGATCAGATTCCAGAATGCGCCGATAACCGCGGTCGCAGCGGGACCGGCAACAGAGGCGAGCCAAATGATGAAATCGGCCACAAGGCCCATGACAAATTGGACGGCAGGGCCGCAGAGGCACAGCGCGACCGGCAACATCACGAGCACCGTACCCACGGGTACGATCAGAATGCGCAACATATCAGGCGAGATCTTCTTAAAGAAGCGCTCAACATAGGACTGGGCCCAGGTGATCAAGATGACCGGAAGAACAGCCTGGGTGTAGTTGACGAGCTGCATGGGGATGCCGAAGACGCTGAAAGGCTTTCCGTCCTCAACAATAGCGAGCATGTCGGGATAAATCATCACAACAGCGATGAGCAGTGCCAGCACAGGACTCGTTTTGAACTTCTTAGCCGAGCTATAGGCGGCAAACACCGGGAAGTAGTAATACGCCGCATCGCCCACCAGGGAAAGGATCCGATACAGGTCGCTCGTTTCGGACATAAAACCGGCGCCTTCGGGCCCAAACAGAATAACGAGCATCTTGAAGATACCGGCGACACAAAAGATCGGAAGGATCGGGGTGATAGCGCCGCTCACGGCATCGAGCAGCTGATTGAAGAGGTGCTTGGGCGCCAAGCGCTCCTTCCAGCTAAGCTGAGGGCCATCGAGTTCCTCGTCAATCGATGCCGTGACCTCGAATCCGCCCTGCTTACAAACCTCGTCGTAGACCTTGTCGACCGTGGGCCCGACCACCAGCTGCACCTGCCCTCCGGCGTGCACGACGCTGATGATAGACGAGATGTCCTCAAGCTTCTCATCATTCGAGAGGCTTTCATCCTTGAGGTTGAAGCGCAGGCGCGTCATGCAATGCGTAACCGAAGCCACGTTTTCCGCCCCGCCCACAGTGGAGAGAATCTGCTCTGCCACCTTTTTGTAATTTGCCATCATTGGCTCCTTTGCACAATCTTGGCTTACTGTTCGAATCGGCAAAGGTCATGCCCCGAATGGCTACGGGTTACAATCCTTTTTTGGAGATGATCCGGTTGAGATGGATCATCAGATAGAGTTCCTCCTCCTCGGAGAGCGTGGCGTCCCACGTTTCACGACAATAGGAACCGATATGCTTCACGCACTCTGCCAACTGCGGAAACTCCTCACGAAAGTTCTTGTACATCTGCATGTTGGCGCTGTTCAGCGACTCGCCGGCTTGAATGCGCTTGAACAGGTACCGCAGATGCGTGGCGAAGCGGGTGAAATCAAAGGAATCGCGGTCGACAATAATGCGGAAATCGCTTTCGAGAATCTCGATAACGTCCTCGAGCATATCGTCGAACTGCTTTGCGGGCTCGGCCGTGGCTTTGACGGCTTCAACAACCCGTGCGTTCACGAGATTCATCGCAATACTGGCAATCTCATCCTTGGGAAGCCGCTCTCCGAGCTCCTTCTCGAGTCGCATGACGATAAACTGGGCAGCCTTGTATTCCTTCGGATACGTCTCCCGCACTTCATAGGCAAGAGGCATCGCGATGCGGACCCCCTTTTGGGCTCGCGCAACGGCAAACGACAGGTGATCAGCCATGAACAGCGTCGCATTGGTCGAGAGGTCGTAGGGCAGTTCGTTGGCAACGATGTCCATAACTTTCGCCGCAAACATCACGATATCCGAGGGAAGATCCCTCATGACATCTTGTCCTTTAGGATCAATGTCGTAAAACGTATGCTCGATTTTAGAAAGAGGGAGCTCTCGAGGAAAATCTCCGCCGAAACCGACGCCCCTGCCCATGGCGATGACATCTCGCCCCTGTCCGTCACGGCAAAGAACCGCGTTGTTGTTAAGCTTTTTAATTGCAAGCATGGTGAACCTCCTTTCAAGAACACTCACAGAAAAAGGCATGATAGCCAATAGCAGTGCTATTGCGGTCATGCCTTACGTAACAATCCGTGTTGTATTGCTCTTGGGCATGCCTCCACACAGGAGTAACAATCCAAGATGCAGAATGCATTATAGCGCTCTCCCCGCCCCGGGGACCATCGGGCTGGCGAACGGTAGATGTCGGCCCGCCAGCGGCCACATCGAGCAGATGGGCGTGCTTCGATCCCGAGCCTAGCCTAGGATGCGGGCCATGCGCGCCTTGAACTCGGACAGAAAGCGCGGGGCGTCCACGGTGAGTGCCACAAGCGCGCTCTTGTCGGGGTCGGACAGGCGATGCTCGTCGCAGATAGTGCGGCCGCGATACTCGCCGAGCAGGTCGACGCGCAAGTTGCAACCAAGTGCGCCCACGAGCGTGGGATCAATCGCCACGGCAACGGCAAGCGGATCGTGCAGCGCGCAGCCGCCCAGGTAAGGGGCGTTCATCTCGTACGAGCCAATGTAGTGCTCGACCATACTCGCAAATGCGCAGCCCGCCATGGTGCCCGAGCCCGTCCAACCGGCAATGTCGCGGCGCGTCAGCACCACGCGATGCGTCACGTCAAGACCAACCATGGTGAGTTTGCGGCCCGAGCGCAGCACGGCGTCAGCGGCCTCGGGGTCGCTCGCCATGTTGGCCTCGGCACCCGCACTCACGTTACCGGGCACGGTCAGGGCACCGCCCATCACCACCACGCGACCGATAGACATCATCGCCGCCGCATCGCGCTCCAGGGCAAGCGCCAAGTTGGAAAGCGGACCGGTTGCCACGTAGACCAGGTCGGGGCCATAGGTGCGCGCGACATCGATCAGGTAATCGACCGCCGCGTTGCCTTCGGCCGTCGTCGCGCCCACCGGCTCGTACGGCGAGGCGGGCACGCTTGCGCCACCAATGCCATTCTTGCCGTGGATGAGCGTGGTGGACGCCGGCGGCGTATAGGGCTCGGTCGCCTTTATGGGACGATCGGCGCCCAGGTACACCGGCACCTCGGGGCGACCCAACAGGTCGAGCACCGCCAAGCAGTTATGCGCCGACTGGTCGACGCGCACGTTGCCAAAACACGTGGTGATGCCCACGAGCTCAACCTCGGGGCTCGCGATGGCATAGGCAAGCGCCATCGCATCGTCCACACCCATATCCAGATCAAGGATCAGCTTCTTGATTGCCATTGTTCTACTCCGCTTCTCCGTTTTGTACTAAATCGTCTAAATCAAACACACGATCAACTTCGGCACGCGTGGGAATCGACTGCTGTGCGCCCAAGCGCGACACCGTCACCGCCGAGGCGCGTGCACCCGCCGCCATGCACTCAAAGAGCGGCAGGCCCTCCAGACGAGCCGCAGCAAGCGCACCGATAAACGTATCGCCCGCGGCCGTCGTATCGACCACCGCGCTCGAAAGCGCCGGCATGCGCAGCGGCTCGCCGTCGTCGCCGAGCGTAACCGACCCGGCGCCGCCCAACGTGATGACCGCAGCTCCGGCACCTTTGGCGAGCAGGGCGTTGAGTGCCGCGACGCAGCTCGCATCATCCGCGGGCAAGATGCCCGTCAGCATCTGGCACTCAGTCTCGTTGGGGCAGACCAGGTCGACCGCAGGCCAGGCCTCCGCAGGCAACTCGCAGGCAGGCGCTGGATTAAAGAATGTATAGAACCCGAGCTCGTGAGCGCAAACAAGCGCCTCGGCCGTCGCTGCAAGGTCACATTCACCCTGGGCGATAAAGACGCTTCCGGCAGCCGGGGCAATCTTGCTGGCGTCACCATCGAGTTCATCGGCCACCAGACGTCTCAGCGCGCAGGCAACGTCCTCGCCCGCAAGCGCATGGTTGGCGCCCGGTGACAGCACGATGCGGTTGTCGCCCTCGCAGCGAATGATGGTCGCCGTTCCCGTCTCCACATCATCGCGACGCGCTATAAGGCCACAGTCCACGCCGGCGTCTTGGAGCCCCGCCACGAGCGACGTGCCAAATGCGTCGCAGCCGACCGCGCCGATCATGTGCGTGCACGCGCCCATGCGCACGGCAGCTACGGCCTGGTTGGCGCCTTTGCCGCCGGCATTAGTGATAAACCCGCTGCCGCTGACGGTCTCGCCCGCACGCGGCATGCGCTCGCACGCCACCGAAAGGTCCATGTTCATGCTGCCGAACACCGCAACGATGCCGCAATCTGCCATGGAAACCTCCTCGTCCGCGAGCTCTGCACCCGCTGTTGGCCGTCAATCGTGCGCTCTCGCGCCTCTATAACTTTAGTTCACTTTGATGTGAACGCGCGCTTGAGCTTGCACCGGCAGCAAGCATTCACAGGAGCAGGCGGCTACAATGAAGGCGTGCTGATTATTCTCGTCATTGGATGAAGTTTTATGGAACAATTCCCGCGATCGAGCTCGCGCAGCTCACGCCACGCGAGCGATCAACGAGCGCCGCACGAACGTTCGCGCGCTAACCGACAAGCCACCGAGCCGCGCCGCGCCGCAGACTCTCATCGCGTGGCCGCCAACAAGGGTGACCGCACCAACAGCGCCGCAAAAGAACAGGCGCCCACGCGCCCCAAATCTCGCTATATCCCCGCCCTCGACGGCCTGCGCACGCTTGCCGTCGTCGCAGTGGTGCTCTATCACCTCAACCTCACGTGGGCTCAGGGCGGCCTGCTCGGCGTCACGATCTTCTTTGTGCTTTCGGGCTATCTGATCACGCGCTTGCTGCTCAACGAAGTCGCTAAGACCGGCCGCATCGACCTCAAGAGCTTCTGGATTCGCCGCATCCGTCGCCTGGTCCCCGCCGTGGTAACGGTAGTGTTCGTGACCTGCGCGCTGTGCACCATCTTTAACCACGTGATGCTCACCAAGATGCGCCCCGACATCCTGCCGTCGCTGTTGTTCTTCAACAACTGGTGGCAGATTGCCCAAAACGTCTCGTACTTCAATGCTCTGGGCGACCCCTCGCCGCTCACGCACTTTTGGTCGCTTGCCATCGAGGAACAGTTCTACCTGATTTGGCCGCCACTGCTGTTTGCCATGGTATCCATGCATGTGAGCAAGCCCAACACGCGCCGCGTGGTTCTGGGCCTTGCCGCGGCATCCGCCCTCGCCATGATGGTGCTTTACAACCCTGCCGCCGACCCCAGCCGCGTGTACTACGGCACCGACACCCGCGTGTTCTCGCTGCTGCTGGGTGCCTGGATGGCCTTTATCCCCGATCGCGACCTGGCGCCGGTGCGTCTCGCTCATCGTTTGGGACTCAATCGCCTGGCTGGCGCCGCCAAGCATGGCAAGAACGCCGAGGACAAGCCTGGCAAGAAGGTCGACGAATCAGCCGATACCACCCCGGCACAGCCGAGCGCCCTCGTGCGCTTTTGGTCCTCGCCCGCATCCATCGATGTGTTGGGCGTCGTGGGTCTAGTTGGCCTTGCCGCCATGGTCGCGCTCACCAACGGCTACACCGCGTTTCAGTATCGCGGCGGCACGCTGTTATGCTCCATCCTCACGCTCATGGTCATCGCGGCCTGCGTGCAGCCCCAGGGAATGGTTGCCCGCGCGCTGTCCGCCGAGCCGCTCGTGTGGGTTGGCAAGCGCTCGTACAGTATCTATCTGTGGCACTATCCACTGCTGCTGCTTATGAACCCGGTCGCCAACATCAGCGATACGCCCTGGTGGCAGTACATCTTGCAGGTACTTGTGGTGGTCGCCGTAGCCGAGTGCTCCTATCGCTTTATCGAAACACCGTTTAGGAAGGGCGCCTTCGGCCGCACTGTCGCCGAATTCCGCGATGGCACCACCACGCCCGCCAACTGGGCACGCGCGCACGTCCCTGTCTGCGCAGCCTGCACTGTCGTGTTGGTCGTTGCACTGGGCGGCCTGATCTTTGTGCCCGACACATCCGCGCTGAGCGGCGAGGGCGCCGAAATCCTAAACAAGGAAGCCAAAAACACCGCGCCCACCGACCAGCAGGCGGCCGACGACACCGACAAGGACAACGACGGCTTCCCCGATGGCTCCTACGACCTGTTGATGATCGGTGACTCCGTGTCGCTGCGCGCCGTTGATTCCTTTGACGGCGTGTTCCCGCACAGCCATATCGATGCCGAAAAGGGCCGCCAGTTTGATGCGGGCCGCGCGACATTTGAGGGCTATATCCAGCAGAACCTTGCCGGCAAGATCGTGGTCTTTGCCCTGGGCACCAACGGTTTGGTAACGGACGCCCAGGTCGATGCGATCATGGCCGACGCCGGCGAGCAGCGTATTGTCGTATTTGTAAACACGCGTAGCCCGCAGCCGTGGGTCGGGTCCACGAACCAGGCTATCGCCAACGCCGCCACGCGCTACAAAAATGTACGCGTTATCGACTGGTACGGATATAGTGCCAACCGCAATGATCTGTTCGATGGCGATGGCACGCACCTATCGACCACTGGCGTGACTGAGTACCTCAATTTGATCCACGATGCCGTCAAGAAGGACCTGCCCGTGCATCCCGAGGATCACGTCAACGATCCGCAGCCGGCAGCTGTCAAATCCGCTGCCGATGCACTCGTCAGCGCCCTCGCCTACAAACCGCACAAGCTAGGCACCGACAAGTAACGCGCAGTCAAATCTGCTTACACCCGCAGGGGGCGTCGGCCACGGCCGACGCCCCCTGCGGCAGTTAAGGACACTCCTTTTGTACCGGCACCTGGAGGCACTCCTGGCGCAGCCAATGAAGACCTCTACGGATGAATTCCAAACTGCTCCGCCGCTCCAGACATCGTTTCCGCGCCTCGCGCCTGCCCCAAACAATCAAAACAAGCCCTTTTCGCTGCAACCTCAAAGGTCTGTGGGCAAAAAGGGCAAATATGAGTACTGTTACCATTTTAATAGCAGGCAAAACCACCCAAAATGACGTCCGAGCGTCCCCTACAGCCCCCTAAAGCAGCCAACCTGACTGGTTTAGGGCGTATTGGAGCCAATTTTAATGAACATACTATTGGTTATGTTCATTATCTTCTTGGATATAAATGCTATTCACTTAGCAACAGTACTCATATTTGGCATTTTTTGCCCACTGCCATATAACTAACGCCCTATAGCAGACAAAATACAGGCCGCAGCCCATCGCTGCGGCCTGTTCGGAAGCAAAAGTGGGCGTTAAGCGCTGTAGCCCATCGCCTGCAGAACAAACATGACAACCGTCAGCACCGTAATCACGCCAATGGTCGCCCACGTGAGCACATTCCACACGCGGCCGTTGCGATTAGCGCCCATAATGTGACGATCGGCGGCAATAAGCACCTGGAACACCAAAACCACGGGCAACAGCACGCCGTTGATGACCTGCGAGGTCATCATAATCTGGAACAGGTCGACGCCGGGCATGAGCACCAGCACGGCAGAGATGCCAATGATGGCCGTAATGATGCCGCGGTAGACCGGGGCCTCGTCCCAGCTGCGATCGGCACCGCGCTCCCAGCCAAATGCCTCGCAGATAGCACTGGACGTAACGCCCGGCAGCACACAGGCGGCCAAGAAGCTCGCCGCGACCAGGCCCGAGGCAAACAGCACCGTAGACCACTGGCCCGCGATGGGCTCCAACGCGCGGGCGGCGTCGGCAGCATCGCTAATCTGAATGCCCGCGGGGAACAGCACCGTACCGGTCGTGATGATAATAAAACCGGCGATGACATCGGCGGCGATCGAGCCGCTCACGGTGTCGATACGCTGCAGCACGATATCGTCCTCGCCCGCATTCTTATCGACCACGTTGTTCTGCGCCAAGAAGATCATCCACGGCGCAATGGTGGTACCAATCGTTGCGACTACAAGCGACACGTAGCTGGGGTCATTTTGGATGTTGGGCACAACCAGGTCGACCGCCACCTCGCCCCAGCTGGGACCAGCCATAAATGCAGCGACGATGTAGGTCACAAACACGCAGCTCACCAGCAGCAGAATCTTCTCGATGCGCTGGAAGCTGCCCGACATGGTAAGCATCCAAACCAGCAGCGCCACGAGCGGCACCGAGATGCTCGCCGGCACGCCAAAGAGGGCAAGGCCGCTCGCGATACCCGCAAACTCCGAGATGGTCACGGCCGTGTTGGCGATCAGCAGCGCCGCCATGGCCAGCACGCTCCTGCGCACGCCAAAGCGCTCGCGAATGAGCGACGCCAGGCCCTTGCCTGTGACGCAGCCACAACGCGCCGCAGTCTCCTGCGTCACGATAAGCAGCACGGTCATGACGGGAAGCATCCACAGCATCTTGTAGCCATAGCTGGCACCGGCGCTGGAATACGTGGCGATGCCGCCGGCGTCATTGCCCGAAAGCGCCGCCAGAAGGCCAGGGCCCATGGCGCCAAAGACGGCCGCGATGGTCAGCTTTTGCTTGGTGCTCGCCTTTTGCTTCGTGTTTTGCACGCGACCACCTACCCCATGACCGACATGGTGAGCAGCACTGCGGCGATGCAGTACGCCACGCATGAAATCATGACGGCAATGACGTTCATGGCGGTACCCGACGTATTGAGGTCGTGCTCGTCACGCCAGAACAGCACCATCAGGTAAATCACGGCGCTCATGTTGCCAATCAGGCAAACGATGGCCGCAATGTTAAAGCAGCCGGTAAAGAGCTGCTCTTCAAACATGGACGCGTCGGGGAATGCGGCGGTGCGCACCAGCTGGGCGCACAGGTAGGTCACGAGCGACAGAATCAGGCCCATGCCCGTGCTCTGGAAGAAGAACCCCAGATACGGCTTGGGCTCATCGTCATGGCCGTCGTACTCCAGGAAGTAGTTCTTGACGAACGACACCATACGCGAGGCAGCCAGCAGCACGAGCGGCATGGCGCACATGGGGAACACCACCAGATGCGCAGAGCCCAGCGCCGTCCCCAGCACTGTTGCCATGATGCACGAGGCAATACCCCACACGACAACCCAGTACTGGCGATGCACAAACCAGCTGAGCACATTCGTCGAGTCGTCGGACGCGCTATCGCCCGAACCGACGCCTGCGATCTGCAGGTCCTCCTGGTGCTCCTCGGCGATAACGTCCATGGCGTCGTCAAAGGTCACGATACCCAAGATGTGACGGTTCTCGTCGCAAACGGGGATGGCGACCAGGTCGTACTTGGTCATCTCGTCCGTTACGTCTTCCTGGTCATCGTCGGGCGACACATACACCAGGTCGCGATAGGCCAGCTGGCCCAGCGTGGCGTCGCGGTCGGCCACGATAAGCGTGCGTAGCGAAAGCACGCCGGTGAGCATGCCGCTCGGGTCCTCGGTATAGACGTAGTAGACGCTCTCGAAGTCCTCGTCGAGCTTGCGGATCGCCTCGATGGCGTCAGCGACCGTCGCCGTGGCAGGCAGGGAGACAAACTCCGAGGTCATGATACGGCCGGCAGTGTTGTCCTCATAGCCCAGCAGGTTACGAATCGCCTTCTCCTCCTGAACGCCCATCAGGCGCAAAAGCTTCTCGGCCTTCTCGTAATCGAGCTCGTCGATCAGGTCGGCGGCGTCGTCCGGGTCCATCATGGCCAGCATCGACGATGCGTCCGTATCGGACAGGCCCTCGAGCATCTCGGTCATAAGCTCGTCGTCGTCGAACTCCGAGATGGCCTCGGCGGCCTGGGCGGTGTCGAGCTGCGCGAACACCTGCGCACGCAGGCGCGGGTCGAGCTGCTCGATAATGTCGGCAATGTCGGCAGGGTGCAGCTCGCCGAGCGTCTTATGCGACACCGACAGCTGAATATTTTTAGTCGAACGGTCGAGCAGGTCCATGTAGGACCAGGCGATGATGTCCTCGCCGAGCGGTTTGCCCAGGTGCTTCATAAAGCTCTCGACGACATGCTCGAGGGCGGGGCTGATCGCGCGCAGCAGACCACGGGCGCCAACTTCGGCACCCAGCAGACGCAGCTGATTTTCGCCCGACATGGAAAACTTGATGTCGTTGACGCGCACGACCTTCATGCCCTGCGTGTCGACAATCTGCTTGTTGAGCACGTCGCGCGCGAGCAAAAGTTCGGTCGGCTGCAGGTACGAAAAACGGATTTCGGTGGCCGGCGACTTAAGGTGTACGCCCGTCTCGTCGATACGGTCGACCCATTTGCGCCAGCTGATCATAAACGGCGTCTTGCCGGGTCCGCGGAACGCGAGCGACGTTACGTGCGGAAAAACTTCGCCGGTAGCAATGCCAAAATCGTTCACAACGCCGAGCTTTTCGCCATCGACGTCCAAGACCGGCAATTTGAGCATCTCACTCAGATAATTCACTGGTGCTCCCCATCATTATCCCTTCGGACTGCGGCCATGCCGGCACGCCGTCCGTGGACTTTTAGATATGTATACGCATGCGCGGGCGGCACACCGCTCGGCGCTCACACCCCGTGCATGCGCAAGAAGCACCTGCATGGGGTCATCGACTGTATGGTCGAGGTTTGGATTTCACCTGCAACCTTTCTCTTGACCCTTGTTATCCGCAGTAACTATAGCATCAGCATCGCGCCGTGGCGCCAAATATATGCTCCAAACATCGCAGGCATACCAAACGCTGACGCATCCGTGACATAGTCATTGGGAACGTTCTTACATGACTACTCTGTGGTGTCATCGTTCTCGGGGAGTTGGGGGAACACGGCGTTTTTGGGCATGGTGACCTTCGTCAGCGAGGTGAGCTTTTTGCTCAGCGATGTATCCGTCTTGACCAGATCGCTCAATGTCACGATTTTGTAGCCGTCGGCAATAAGCCCGTCGATAATCTGCGGCAGCGCCTCGAGCGTCTGCTCGGCACATTCATCGTTATCGGTCAGCAGCACAATGTTGCCCGGCGTCACCGAATCGAGCACCGTCGAGACTTGCTCGTCGGCACCGTTGAGCAGCCAGTCGCCCGAATCGATATTCCACGAGACCACGGCAGACACCAGGTCCATCGCATCAATCCAGTTTTGCTCGTCAAAGGCTGCGTAGGGAGCGCGCAAAAGCATCGTCGACGTTCCGGTCGCGGACTTGATCGCCTCGGTGCCCTTCGAAACCTGCTCGCGCACCGCATCGCGGTCCTGACCCTTGAGCGATTCGTCACGGTAACTGTTGGAGCCGACCTCGCAGCCGGCATCGACAATCGCCTTGGCCGTGGCGGGCGAGGCCTCGGCCGCATCGCCCGACAGGAAGAACGTCGCGGTGACGCCCTTTTCCTTGAGCACCTGCATGATCTGCTTGGTCGCTCCGCTCGGGCCCTCATCAAACGTCAGCGCCACGTACTTTTCGTTGCCCTTGGGCGCCACGCTCGCGCACTCGACCACGCAATCGGTGGCGGGCACGACCTCGCCGCGGTCCTGCGTCTTGCCCGACTGCTCGCCGACCCACACCTCGGAGCGACCCTGGATACCCCACGTCTTAACGTACTCGATGGCACCCGTGCCCTCGACCTTGAGCTTGGGCTCGATAACCGTCGCCTGGACCTCATGCTTCTCATACGTGTCGCGGCCGTCTTTGACCGTCACCTTCTCGCCGCCCGTAAGCTCGCGGCTTTTCCACTTGCCCTGTTTTATGCGCTTGCCGTCCACTTTTACCGACAGCTTTTCGCCGCCATGGCGAGTAAGCACGCTGTCGTCAACGGCCAGCAAGTCCCCGGCGTCGTAGGTATCGGTCAGCTCCTGGTCGTCGATGAGATTTTGCAGCGTAGAGCCGACGCGCACCGCAGTCTCCTGGCCGTTGAGGACGACATCCACGCTGCGGTTGACGTAGCCCACGACAGCAGCGATGAACAGCACGAGCGCGCAACCCACGGCGATGAGCGCATAGGGCAGGCGAGACGGACGGCGGGGCGTGCGGCCGTTGCCGATGCGAGCGCTGCGGTCGCTAAAGCCGCGGCTATGGTTGAGATACATCGCGCCGGGCTTACGGTGACGCTTGCGCTGACCGCTGGGCAGCTGCCCCAGATCGCGGCGCGCCGTCGGACGCGAGCCCGAGCGTCCGTGTGAATATGATCCGTTTTGGCGCATGTGCCCTCCCCCATAAACGCAGCAAGCCGGAGCAACAGGTCTCCGGCTTGCCTCCCATCATTTGGTACGTCGCTATTTGCTAGCTTTCGACGAGCCACCGCTCGCCTTTTGATATTCGTCCTTAAAGGCCTTGAACATACCGCGCGTCTTGCCGAGCTGCTTGCCCAGCGCGCGACTGCCCTTGTCCACGGCGACCGAACCCTTGTCATCGAGCACCTTGGCGCCCTTCTTGACCTTATCGCCCACCACGACGCTTGCCTCGGCAGCCTTTGCGGCGGCGCCGCCCGAATACCCGAGCGACTTGACCTCGTCCGAAACGATCATCGCGCCGTCCGCATAGCCGCGCAGCATCGTCGGCGGCATCTGCGTGTCGCCCACCAGCACACTCGAGGCAGTGCCGGCGGTCACGTAGAACGTCTGCACGATGCCCGAACGCGGCTTGAACTCCACATCCGAGCAATAGCCCACGACATCGCCCGACTCCGTGCGCACGTCCATGCCAACCCAGATAATGCAATCGTCCAGGTTGATGTCGAGGCGCTTGGCCGCAGCGGCATCGTAGGTGCCCTTGACGTCATCAACCGCGATGGCGCCCTCGTAGACACCAATGGCATCGAGCGCCACAAACCGGTCGGGGCGCTCGATCATGCCCGCGATATCGGACTGGCGAACCATAAAGCCCACCACACGCGTACCGCCCGGGGTAAAGACCGGAAAGTGAATCTTGCCGAGCTTTTTAGGGCTGCGCGGCGTGCCGTCTTTTTTGGTGCGCTTATCCTCGGTAGGCTTGCGATAGATCTTAGCGCCGACAAAATCCCCGGCGCGCATTATGCCTCGGTCGAAGGCTCCGCGGCCTCGGCGTCGGCCTCGACGGCGTTCTCGACCACGACATCGGCGGCGGGCGTCACGTTACCGCCCGAGATGGCGTCGTTGAGCTGCTCGCGCAGCTGGTCCATGCGCTCGCGGGCAAGGTCGACCTTGGCGCGCAGGTCATCGGTCTTGGCGTCGACCATCGGGCCAAAATCGTTGACCGCGGCGCGGGCCTCCTCGGCACCATGCTCGTAGGTGTCGCGCATGTTATCCCAGGCGTCGTTGGCGATATCGGCAGCCATGGCGCGGGTCTCGGCGCCCGAGCGCGGAGCCAGGGCGACGCCGATGATGGCGCCGGCGGCAGCACCGAAGAGCGCACCCGAGATAAAGTTGAAAGTCTTACCCATGTTCATTCCTCTCCTGCGGGCACCTCGGCGCCCACCGTTTGAATGCTGTCCATTATACCCGCAGCACAGCGCTTGCCGTCTTGCTCATCTGCGTACGGTAAAGGCGCAGGTACATGATGGTGATAAGCGGGTGAGCCTACTCCTGCGGCATGGCAGGCATGGCCACCGTGGCGGCCGGGTCCTCGCCGGCGCCGTCAACGAGCGGTAGGTTGCCCTCGTGCGCGGGAGCAACCGGAGCCGTCGCCGCGCCACCGTAGACGGCAGCGGGGGCCTCGTGGCTTTCGGCGGTCGCGCCCTCGGTATCGATTACCTCCTGCGGCTCGTCGTCAAAGCTCGGGACGCCCTGAGGCTCCGCGGGCTCGGGCTCGACGGCCTCCTCGGCAGGGGCCTCGCCGACAGGCTCGACGGCAGCCTCGGCAGGTGCCTCGCTCTCGGTCACGTCCCCGGCCTCGCCCTCGGCGTTCGCGGCGGCAACGGCCTCGTGCGGGTCCTTGCCCTCGGTCTCGGCACGCATGCCCAGTACCAGGTTGCGCAAACCCGCGACCGTACCGTCCACATCGGGAGCGGGCTGGTCGGCATGCAGGTAGGCCCAATCCATCATAAAGGTCGCCGAAGACAGCGCGCCGATGGCCAGCGCGTCGTCGGGACACGAAAGCTCGACCTCAAAGACACGCTCATCGTGCTCACTCACGCGCGTGCGGCCGCACGAAATGCTGCCAGCGAGACCGGTCTCGTTCATGAGCTCGACTGTCACGTGCTCCAGCAGATGGCAAAGCTCGGTCTGGCCCATGCAGTCCTGGAATTCGCGACCGGAATCGCCCAGGCACAGATGCTTGGCAATCGCGGGCACCAGGTAATACACGCGCGCCGTGGCCTCGATATCCTCCGAGGTCATAAGCGGCATGCCGGGGTTCACCAGCACATGCGCGCAGATCTTGTCCTCGCTGACGGTGACCTTAAGGATGTTGAACAGGCCTGCCATAACTCTCCCCTACTCTTCCTTGCCCTACTCGTCGCCGTCGTGCGGGTCCGCAGAACCCGCGTCCGACGCCGCCGGCTTATCTGCCGAGGACTCGGAATCCTTCTTATCGGTTTCGGCCGGAGCGATCACGCGAATGAGCGAGATGCGCTGGCCACGCATCGACTGCACCTTAAACTTGTACCCCGCAACCTCAAACACCTCTCCGATGTCGGGTACCGAGTCGCAAAGCTCCAAAATCCAGCCGGCGATGGTCTCATAATCATCGCTTTCCTCGAGCGGCCAACCAAGCTCAATCGCGTCATCGCACGAAAAACGCCCATCGACAAGCCACTCGCGGCGCGAAAGGCGCGTGAGGTACTTGTTGTCGGGATCGAACTCGTCCTCGATCTCGCCCACGATCTCCTCGACGATGTCCTCGATGGTGATGATGCCGGCCGTGCCGCCGTACTCGTCCACGACCACCACGATCTGGTCGTGCGAGGTCTGCATCTCGGACAGCAGCGGCAGGATGTCCTTGGTGTCGGGCACAAAGGTGGCGTCGCGCAAAAAGTCGGCGATGGGCTGGTCGCCCTTGCCGTCGAGCGAAGGCTGGATCAGGTCCTTGATGTGCGCGATGCCGGCGACGTTGTCGGGATCCTCGTGATAGACGGGGATGCGGCTAAAGCCGGTCTGGCGCATGGCGGACAGCACGTCGGCGACCGTTTCGTCGTCCTCGCACATGGTGGTGTCCACGCGCGGCACCATGACCTCGCGGGCAACGGTGTCTCCCAGGTCGAAGATCTCGTGGATCATGCGCTTTTCCTCGTCGAGCAGATCGTCCTGCTCCGAGACCATGTATTTGATCTCTTCCTCCGAGACGTTTTGGCGGTCGTCGGCGCTCTTGATGCGCAGGATGCGGGCCAGGCCGTCGGAGCAGGCACCGGTCAGCCACACGAGCGGGCGGGCGATCTTTTGGAACACGGAGAGCGGTCCCACGACCTGCTTGGATACGCCTTCGGCATTAGCCAGGCCGATGCGCTTGGGCACAAGCTCGCCAACCACGATGGACACGAAGGCGACGGCGACGGTGATGATGACCGGCGCCAGGCCGCGCGCGATGGCGGAAAGCGGCGCGATGCCAAAGCTCATGAGCCACGTGGCAAGCGGGTCGGACAGGCTCGTCGAGGCGACGGCGGACGAGGCGAAGCCCACGAGCGTGATGGCGACCTGGATGGTGGCGAGCAGCTGGTCGGAATCGGCGGCCAGCTTAATGGCGCGCTCGGCGCGCTTGTCGCCTTCCTCGGCATCGTGCTCCAACACGGCGCGCTTAGCCGTGGTGAGCGCCATCTCGGACATGGAAAAGTAGCCGTTGATGAGGGTCAAAACGAGGGTGGTGATAAGGGAGATGGTTATGTCCATCGGGAGTTTCTCGAACCTCCAAGATTCGGGACGTTAGGGTAAAACGTTGATGGCGGATAGGGCAATTGCGCTGGCGACCGAGCGGGGGCACGGGCGCTGGCGTGGTCGCTAGATTACGAAGAGGATCACCGCCATGAACTGGAAGATGCTGCCGGCGAGCACCCACAGGTGAAACACGCTGTGCAGATAGCGCACGTTTTTGGCGATATAGAACGGCACGCCCGCGGTGTAGCACACGCCGCCGACGGCGAGCAGGGCAAGCGCCACAGGGTTGAGCAGTGCCACAAGTTCGGGCAGCTTAAAGACAACGAGCCAGCCCATCAGCAGGTAGACCAGGCCGCTTACCCAGTGCGGTTGACGCTCACGCATAAAGCACTCGAGGGCGATGCCGATAATGGCGATGGCCCATACGGCAAAGAACAGCGCAGGGCCGCCGTCGTTTGCGAGCGTGATGAGGCAAAACGGCGTATAGCTGCCGGCTATGAGCAGGTAGATGCAGCTGTGGTCGATAATGCGGAACACGCGCTTGGCGCCCGCGGGCTGAATCGCATGGTAGAGCGTGGAGGCAAGGTATTCGAGGATAATGCTGACACCGTAGACAATCGCCGCGGCCATGTGGGCCGGGCCTCCGCCGCGCAGGGCAGCGAATACGATCAGGAGCACCAGGCCCGCGATACCCAGCAGGCAGCCGACACCATGGGTGACGGAGTTCATGATCTCCTCGCCCACCGTGTAGTGTGGAACGGCCGCGGTCTTGGGTCGCGGCTTAGAACTGTCGCTCGAATCGGACATGCCGGTTACATCCTCCAACGTAAAGAGTTCTCAACACTATATCAAAGCGTCTGGGTACGTGCGAAATTTGCACCATATGTGACCCTTTGTTTACCCATTCTTTGCTTGTTGACGCATCAACGGCGAACATCCATAATGCGCTTGCATTAAATGTTGATGCATTAACATCTTATAGGAGAATTCCGCATGACTCAAAACGCACGTTCCCATCGAAAGCTCAAGATAGCCGGCATCGTTGCACTGGTGGTTGTCGTTGCGCTGCTCGGATTTGCCGGCAACTTCCTGTTTGACTTCGCGCTGAATCCCCGCGCGCCGTACACCATGAAGATGATGCAGGATAGCAAGAACGACAAAGACGGTGAGCAGCCGGATGCCGAGGACACCGAGGCGCGGGCATGGTTTAAAGAAAACCGCAAGAGCAGCAGCCTCACCGCAGATGACGGAACCGAGCTTGCCGCTTGGTATTTTGCCGCCTCGGAGAACACCCACGATTACGCCGTCTGCCTGCATGGATATACCAACGAGCCCATCGGCATGGCCCGATACGCCAAGCGCTTCCACGACCGCGGCATGAACGTGCTCGCGCCTGCCGCCCGCGCCCACGAGCGCTCCGGCGGCGACTATATCGGCATGGGCTGGCCCGAGCGGCTCGATGTCGTTGCATGGATTGGGCGGATCGTTGCGGCTGACCCCGAGGCGCGCATCCTGGTCTTTGGCGAGTCGATGGGTGCGGCAACCGCCATGAACGTCGCGGGGGAATCTCTGCCCGCAAACGTGAAATGCATTATCGAGGACTGCGGTTATACGAGTGTTTGGGACGAGTTTTCTCTGCAGCTCAAAGACGTGTTCGGCCTGCCCAGCTTTCCCTTGCTCGATGTGGCAAACTTGGTGTGCAACGTGCGCGCGGGCTACGACTTTCATAAGGCGAGCAGCGTGGGGCAACTCAAACACGCGACGGTTCCCATGCTGTTTATCCACGGCGACCAGGACACCTTTGTGCCGTACGACATGCTCGACCAAAACTACGACGCGTGCGCCAGCAAGGTCAAGCAAAAGCTCACCATCCATGGCGCCACCCACGCCAAGAGTGCGCAAGTTGACCCCGAGCTCTACTGGAACACGGTCAACAACTTCCTCGACGAGTATTTTTAGGCGAATAGTAACGTCTGAGGCTTTATCTGACCCCCTATTTTCGGAAGTATGCGGCAAAATCTGGAACTGCCGACCAGACCGTAGTTTTACCAACAATTTATCAGGGGTTTTGTTGCCAAAAAACGTCGTGTGCTCGGCGGTCTCGAAATTTGCCGCATACTTCCGGAAAACCGCCCGAGAGCGTTGCGCTCGCGGGCGGCTTTTGCTCAACTAACGCTACAAAAGCGCTTATTTTGTCCAATAGCTAGGCGCTATTTGACCTCGATGAGCTCGTACTTTCTCGTGCCCAGGCCGATCTTCTCGGCGTGTGCGATACAGGTGCGCCAGTCGGTGTCGGGATGCGTGATGCAGAAGGGGTCCTTGGCCTGCTCGCCCTCCAGATGCTCGTGGTTGTGCTCCATCTTGGCCGCGCTATCGGTGAGCTCGGTGTTGGGCAGCGGTTCGGATGCCATGACGGCATCGGCGCAGGCCTGGTCGATGGCGACCGGGTCGAAGCTCGCGAACATGCCGATGTCGTTGACGATAGGCGTATCGTTTTCGGGATGGCAATCGCAGTTGGGGCTGATGTCCATGGCAAGCGAGATGTGGAAGCTCGGACGGCCGTCGACAACGGCCTTCGTATACTCGGCGATCTTGCAGTTGAGCACGTCGGCCGCAGCGTCATGGCCGGGCTTGATGGCGTCCTGGTTGCACACGCCGATGCAGCGGCCGCAGCCCACGCAGCGATCATGGTCGATAGCGGCAACGTGAACCGTACGGGTGTTGCCGTTGGCGAGCTCGCGCTCACGGGTGTCGTCAAACGAGATAGCGCTGTGCGCACAGACCTTTTCGCAGGCACGGCAGTCAATACAGTGCTCGGTCGCGACGTTCGGCTTGCCGGCGGCATGCTGCTCCATCTTGCCGGCGCGGCTGCCGCCGCCCATACCCAGGTTCTTCATGGCGCCGCCAAAGCCGGCCTGCTCATGGCCTTTAAAGTGCGTGAGGCTGATCACAATATCGGCATCCATGAGTGCCCGACCGATCTTGGCCTCGTGCACGTACTCGCCGCCCTCGACCGGGACGAGTGCCTCGTCGGTACCCTTGAGGCCGTCGGCGATGATGATCTGGCAACCCGTGGCATACGGGGTAAAGCCGTTCTGATAGGCGGTATCGATGTGCTCGAGCGCGTTTTTACGGCTACCGACGTAGAGCGTGTTACAGTCGGTGAGGAAGGGCTTGCCACCCAGCTCCTTCACGACATCCGCGACGGCGCGGGCGTAGTTGGGGCGCAAAAAGCTCAGATTGCCCAGCTCGCCAAAGTGA
Organism: uncultured Collinsella sp.; assembly: GCA_947507155.1. GTDB lineage: Bacteria > Actinomycetota > Coriobacteriia > Coriobacteriales > Coriobacteriaceae > Collinsella. The sequence goes on from CANNOC010000002.1 coordinate 88,705, forward strand.
ATCTTGATAGCGACGAACTTGTTCTCGAAGTCGATCTGCTCGATACCGGCGTGACGTATGAGGCGCTTGAGCTTGTCGAGCTGGCTCTCGCGAGCATGCGTGCGCAAGTTGGTGAAGTATACCTTAGCGGGTGCTGCGGGTGCAGTTGCGGTCATAGATCTATCCCCTCGGTCTATATGGCGTTACAGACATAGAGGATGGTACCCGTTAAAGTAGGGTCAAAGTCAAGCGCGAAACCTAGTCGTTGGGGAGGTTCTTAAACGACTACTCTTGGACTTTGAGGGCCTCGGCCAGGCTGACTCGCTTGATAGAGCGCGTGTGCAGCAACGCCACGACCAGGTAGGTCGCAAAGCCAATGCCGGCGCATGCAACCATGGACCAAGCGGGCACGTATATCTCGATATTGCCGTTGTAGGCGAGCAGCATCGAACGGAAGATGGCCGTGAGCGAGCCAATGATGACCGGCAGGCTCAGCACGAGCGACGCCACCACGCACAGCGTGATCGAGCGGATGTACAGATGCGAGATCTCGCTATCGCGATAGCCAAAGACTTTCATGTAGCTGATCGAACGAGCGCTGTGGTCGATCACCGCCTTGGTCAGCAGGTACATAAACAGCAGGAAGATAAACACCGCGAGCCCAACCATCATGCCGATCATTTTGCTCATCATGCCGATGAACTGGTCGCCCACGGCGCGCATGTCGTCGGGCGTGGTGTCGCCGGCAAAGTAACGAGCATCGAGATCGAGCTTCTCGTCGCTCACATAGCCGTTAAAGTAGGCGGCGTCGTTGTCGAACAGCTCGTTAAAGTCGTCGATACTCATATAGATATTCATGTCCGACTTGGAGCCCCAGGCACAGTCCTTGCCCGCGTACTCAAGGGAATAATGCTCGCCCTCGTACTTGTCGCCGAGCGTGACCTTCTGGCCCTTGCTCCAGCCAAACTTATCGAGCAGACCGCCGCCAAAGACGACGCGTCCATCGCCGACGTTGAGGTCTTTCCAATAGCGCGAATCGGATGAAATGCCGTAGACGGAAATCGTCTCCTCGCCATTACCATCGCCGCGGTCGTATTGCAGCTGGTAAACGGCGTATTTCTCGGCCTGCGCGATTGCGCCCGCGCCGTTGTCGGTCGTATTGACCGGGTGGATATCGTCGTTGTCAGTGTCGATCTTAGAGGCCTTGTCGATCAGGCCGATAGCCTCGCCACGGTCGCAGCCGAGGACATCGGCAAGATCGTCAAGGCGCGCGTAGAGCGCATCTTTCTTGTCCTGGACCTTGGCAAGCGCGTCCTGCGCTGCGGTCAGGCTCTCGGCAGACGGAGATGCGGTCGCGGCATCGGCTGCCGCCCGCGCCGCATCGGCCGCGTCGTCAAGCTCGTCATCGGCATCCTGGGCGGCGGAAAGCAGCGCGCCGTCAACCGACTGCAAGCGCTCGAGTGCCGACCACTGCTCGCGCTCCTCGGCAGTGCCCTCGAGCTCCAGCGGCGCCTTGAGCGTGTACTGGTGCTCGGCGACCAGGCTCGTCTCGAGGTTGTCCGCATAGTGCGTCATCGTGGGCAGAATCGCCAGGCCAAAAAGCATCAGCAGCGACGCAAATGCAATGCCCACGAAGAGCGTGGCGAAGTTGCCCAGGTTGCGCAGGAAGATACGCAGGCGGAAGCGGGAAACAAAGCCCATGCGCTCCGACAGCTGCAGGCCGCGCTTGGTGCCAGACTTGCCGCTCGCCTCGTGGCGAAGAAACTGCAGCGGCGTCTTACCCATTTTGCGAAGCAGACCCACCAGCGTGATGAGGATGAGCGCGGCGGCGGGAACCACGGCGCACTTCACAAAGATCTCCCAGCTCCAGTACACCTGGAAGGGCGGCAGGCTGTACGAACCGTAATAGAGGCTGCGCATGGGCTCGGTAAAGAACACAACGCCGAGCGCAGTGCCCAAAAGCGCCGCGACCACGCCCACGATGGCGGGAAGCGCAAGGTAGTGCAGCACGATCTCGCGACGGCGATAACCGCTGGCGAGCAGCGTGCCGATGATGGCGCTCTCCTCCTCGATGGTCGCGTCGGTAAGGACCACAAAGACGAACGCCATGATCACGATAATAATGTCGAGCAGCGTCATCCACATCATGGAGTCGCCGTCTACGTCGTCGCGCGCGTAGCCAATACCCTGGTTGGAATCGGCGTCGATCAGATCGTCCACGCGCGCATCGGCATCGGTCAGCGCCTCGACCATATCCTGCTCCGCATCGATGCGGTCCGCAGTGGAGAGGTCGCGATCGGTAAAGGTAAAGGAGTAGGTGTAGGCGGGCGCGCCGCCGACGTCCTCGAGCGCGGCAAAGCCGGCGTCGGTGACCTCGGCCACGCCATAGGTGATGGTGTTCACCGTAAAGTCGGAGTTGTTGAGGAACAGCGCCTGGCTATCGGGCTGAGTCATGATGCCGCAGATGGTGTAGGTGCGGCCCTCAAGCTCGACCTTATCGCCCACGGCGAGGTCGTTGTTGGTGGCGAAAACACGGTCGATCGCCACCTCGTCATCCGCCTTGGGTTCCTTGCCCTCACAGTAGGACGCGATATCGACCTTGGTGCGGTGCGCATAGGTGCGCAGCGTGCGCTTGGTGCCGTCGTCGCCGGCGGTCTTTTTGATGATGGCGTCGATGGAGAAATTCTTGTAGAGCGTGACGCCGCCGGCATCGTCAGCTGCGCCCTCGGCTGCTTTGAGTTGATTGTCGGTAGCCTCGAAGGAGGTGGTCACGCGGCCGTCTTCGATGATGTACTCGTCGCGCATGCCGTCGATGAGGCAGCCGATGGAGTGGGCCGCGAGCAAAAAGCCCGAGGTAAGGGCGATGCTTCCGCACATAAGCAAAAAGATGCCCAGGTACTTGCCGATATTGCGGCGCAGCTCGCGCGGGAGACGTTTTGCGAGAGGTGTCATGGTGCCGCCTACCAATCGAGCTCGGCGGCCGCGACGGGCGACTCGTTGAGCTCATCCTCGACGATGCGCCCGTCGCGCAGGCGCAGCACGCGATTTGCCATGCGCGCGATAGCGGCATTGTGGGTGACGATGATGATGGTGCAGCCGTACTCGTGGTTGACGTCCTCCATGAGCTGCAGGATTTCCTTGGACGTCTTATAGTCGAGCGCGCCCGTGGGCTCGTCGCACAGCAGCAGGCCCGGGTTTTTGACGAGTGCGCGGCCGATGGCGCAGCGCTGCTGCTGGCCACCCGAAACCTGGCGTGGGAACTTGTTGCGATGCTCGTAGAGGCCCAGCGAGCGTAGCAGGTCGTCAATGTTGAGCGGCTTTTTGGACAGGTGTGCCGTGACCTCGATGTTTTCCTTGATGGTGAGATCGGGCACCAGGTTATAAAACTGGAAGACAAAGCCCAGCTCGCGGCGGCGATACTCGCCCAGGTCGGTAGGCTTGAGCACCGTGAGGTCGCAGCCGTCCACCAGAATAGAGCCGGCGTCGGCATCCTCCAGGCCGCCGATTAGGTTAAGAAACGTCGACTTGCCCGAACCCGAAGGTCCCAGCATGACGCAGATCTCTCCGCGGTTGATGGACGTGTCGATGCCGTCGAGCACCGTCAGGCATGCATCACCGTCGCCATAGTGCTTTTTGAGATCCTTAACCTGGACATAGGCTTCCTGCGTTGCCATGGTATCCCCTATTGTTAGCCCCGTACTACTTTATGAGCGTAATAGTAAACCTTGGCAAACTATTTTGGGGCGAGGCTTGGGATTTATTTCAGACTAGTCATTGGGGACGCTCTTAAACGACTAGGCGGCTAGGCGCGGGATTTGGCGCGTGCGAGGGCCAGGCCTACGGCGGCGATGGCCGCGGCAAAGAGCACCGTGACACCCAGATCGCAGGCGATATCGCCCAGCACGGTGGGCGTCAGGTCCGCGGCGAGCGCCTTGCCGATCGCGTCGTTCACCCAAAACGTCGGCACAAAATGCGCCACGGTCTGCACGGCCGAGCCCATGAGCGACAGCGGCATCCAGGCGCCGCCCAAAAACGTCATGAGCATGCCGAGCAGGTTGCCCACGCCGTTGAGCAGCTCCTCGCGCGCACCCAGGCTCGAAAGGGCAAAGCCAACGGCCAGAGGCGTGCACGCAAGGGCAAACGTCGCCGCCAGCGCCAGGCACACACGGCCCACGCCGACCTCGGCGACCGCGCCGGCAAAGCCCACGACGCCCATCATGCTCGACACAAACCAGATGCAGACGGTGAGTACGGCGGCGGCCGCAAACACGGCAAGCGAACGCTGGCGCTCGGAGATTGGGCCGGCATCCATACGACGCACGCGCTCGGGCTCGTTCATGCCCGAGAACACCAGCCCCACCGACACGATGACCGACGAGATAATCGCGTACGCACCAAAGTTGAAGTACGACTCAAGCGTGGCGGCGGCCGACGAGTCAACCTTGACCTGCTCGATCTCGACATTGGCACGCTTCGCGGCGGCATGCTCGGCGGCCTTGGCAACGTCGCCGTTGGAGGCAGTGGGCTCAAGTGCGGCCGCAGCGCCCGCGAGCGAGATCCAGCGCGAGGCCTCGGCAGACGAAAGCGCCGCCGCCATGGTGCCGGCACCGTAGGTCACATCGAGCTTGGGCAGAGACTCCCCCGCGCGGGCGGCTGCAACGAGGTCGCCCTCAAACCCCTCCGGGATAAAGAACACGCAGTCGGCGCTGCCCTTGGCGCTGTTGCTCTTGGAGAGCGCGTCCGCAAGATCGTACGCATCGTCGCCGACGCCCGTGACCAGCTCAAAGCGCGAACCCAGATGCTTGGTAAGCGCACGCGAAAGGTCGCTGTCGTCGCGGTCGACCACGATCGCGTTGGCGTCGTAGGGCTTGTACTCGGTGAGCTGCGACGAGTTCCAGCTCACCGAGGCCGCGATGAATACGCCCATGAGCGAGATGAACACCGTATAGATGAGCAGATAGAGCGGATGCGCGAGCGCCATGCGAAGCGCAGTCTTAAAGGTGCTCATAGCGACTCCTTCCAAAGATCAGCGTAGCGGCGGCGACAAACACCAGGGCCATCAGGACGAGCGCGCCGGCGCGGACGGCGAAGGGCCCCAGGTCCTCAAAGAAATACAGGCGATTGAACATGTCGCAGATGAGCTTGACGGGGTTGAGCCAGCACTCGGCCGGGCAGGCGCGGGCGACGTCGTCGGCGAGCGCCATCGCCGGCTCGCCGTAGAGTCCGGCGAACAGAGCGCACGTGGTGGCAAAGCCCGTGAGGATGCCCGACTTGGACGCCTTGCCGCCCTTAACGGGAAGTGTGCCCACAAAGAGCCCCAAGCCCGTGGCGGCAAGCGCGGAAGCGGCGCCGCCCACCAGGCACAGCCCCTCGCGCCCGCCAAAGTCGACGCCCACGACCAGGCGCACGTAGCCAATCGCAATCGTCATCGAGGCGAAGGAGACCAGCCACGAGCCCACAAAAATACCGGCCAGCGACGCCGTCTTGGAAAGGCCGCCCACGCAGCGACGTGCGCCAAGGCCCGACAGATTGGGCTGCAGGTCGACGACGCTCAAGGCGGCAAACTCGGCAGACATCATCGCGACCAGGCCAAAGAGCGCGTAGTAGTAGATGACCGTACCATCGGGCGTGGTGCGTGTCAGACTTACGCGGCGGGTGCCACCCTCGAGCGACAGGGCGCGCGCAACCGCCTCCGGGTCGGCGAGCGCCGCCGGGTTGTCTTGGGCAATCTGGGACATGAGCTCGGCATTTTGTGTATACGAGCTTGCCACCGTCTCAAGGATGCTGCGGTCAGTGAGCACCGACGACGCACGCGAGTTGTCATAGCTCGAAAGCAACGTGAGTTTGGGCGTGCCCGCGGCATCGACCGTGTAGATGCCCGCGACCTCGCCGGCCTTAAGCGCACGGTTCGCATCGGCTGCATCCTCGCACTCGTGAATCTCGAGCAGCTGATCGTCGCCCTCCTTGGCAAGCGAGGTCGCCACGTCCTTAAAGGACGAAGCGCCCCATGTTTCGTCAGCGACAACGGCTACCGGCACCGGGTCGACCTTGCCGTCAGAGCTCAGGTTCGCAAACATAAACATGAACATCGTGGAAAGCGCGACGGGAAAGACCGCGCCCCAAACCCACGTGCTCGGCCGGCGCAGCAGCGTCTTGACCGTAATGATAATGGTGTTGAACATGGCCGCCCCCTAGTCGCGCAGCTCGCGGCCGGTGATCTCGAGGAACACGTCGTTGAGGGTCGGCGGCTCGCTCCACACGCGGCCGAGCGCAACGTCGGCGGCGCGCAATGTGTCGAGGATGTCGACCAGGTTGTGCGGACTCGTCTCGCAGGTGCAGACGAGTTCGCCGCCGGACAGATCGACGCCGAGCACGTGCTCGAGGGCGCGCAACCGCTCGACCGTGGCGGGCTCGACGGCGCCTACCTCGACGGTCACGCGCTCGCCCATCTGAATCATGCGCTTGAGCTCGTCGTTGGTGCCCTGAGCCAGCACGCGCCCGCCGTCCATGATCATGATGCGGCTGCAGATTTGCTCGACTTCCTCCATGTAATGGCTGGTATACACCACCGTGGCGCCCTCGTCGCGCAGGCGGCAGATGCCCTCCAGGATGGCGTTGCGGCTCTGCGGGTCGACCGCCACCGTGGGCTCGTCAAAGAAGATGAGCTCGGGCTTGTGCGCGATGCCGCAGGCGATGTTGAGGCGACGCGCCAGGCCGCCCGAGAGCTTGCCGGGGCGAAACTTGGTGAAGTCGCCCAGACCGACAAAGTCAATCGCCTCGTCCACCAGCGCGCGGCGGCGCTTGCGGTCGTTAACGTAGAGACTGCAGAAATAGTCGATGTTCTCGCGCACCGTGAGCTCGTCAAACACCGCCACCTGCTGCGGCACCACGCCGATGCGGCGCTTGAGGTCATAGCGGGCGGGCGTCATGGGTTCGCCGAACAGCTCGATGGTGCCTTTGTCGTAGGCAAGCAGCTGCAAAATGCAGTTGATGGACGTGGTCTTGCCCGAGCCGTTGGGGCCCAGCAGGCCAAAGATCTCGCCGGGGGCGATGCTCAGGCTAAAGTGGTCGAGCGCGATAAGGTCGTCGTAGCGCTTGACGAGGTTTTCGACGTGGACGATGTCTGTCATGAGGCGGCCCTCCTGTTGATTGCGGCCCGGTACGATTGCATCATCGCAGGAGCCGCCGGCGCGCGCCAGTGAGCTTTGTCACGAGTGCGGGGCTTGGCCGTGTGGCCGCCGACGCCCCCGATTTGTCGCGCGGGAGGAATGTCACGGTTGCGCAGGCGACCCCTCCACTACGCGCGGCTTCGCGTACAATACCCGTATGAACAGGCTTTTCGACAAATCGATCGTGCTGGCGTGCTGCATCGCAGCCGCCACGGGCCTTGCTGTGGACGCTCGCCTGGTCGCGGCGTTTTGCCTTGGCGTTATTGCCACCTCGCTGGCCGAGGTCGCACAGGAAGAACGCGCCCGGCGCACAAGCGAGGCCGCGAGCTACGCTTACATCATCGCGGCTGTCTTCGTGCCGCCGTTTGTGCCGTTTGCGCCTCTCGCCCTCTATGACATCGCGCGGCGCGTGCGCCGTGAACACGTTTGGGTCGCGTTGGGCATTGGCGTCGCCTTTGTCTTCGCACTCGTCGCGGACCTACGCGCCGACGCGCTCACCGCCCGAACGCTTCTACTGACCGCCATCCTTTCAGTTGCCGCCACCTTGTTATCGCTACGTACCGCCCAGTTGGAGCGCGAGCAGCAGCGCATGCGCCGCATCCGCGACGAGCTGCAGGAACGAGCTCTCGCGCTCGAAGCGCGCAACCGCGACCTTGCCGATCGTCAGGACTACGAAGTCGAGCTCGCGACACTCGCCGAACGCGCCCGTATCGCGCGCGAGATCCACGATAACGTCGGCCACCAGCTCACGCGCGCCTCGCTGCAGACCGAGGCCCTGCGCGTCGTGCACGCCGACGAGCCCAGGGTTGCCGCCGATTTCGCCGACGTCAAACGCACGGTTGACGAGGCGCTCCAGCTTGTGCGCACCAGCGTCCACGCGCTCAACGACAACGCCGTCGACCTTTCCGTGCAGCTCGAATGCATTGTCGAAGGCGCGCACTCGGACGGCGGCCCGCAGATTGAGCTTGAAGTTATGGCCGAACATGCGCCCGCAAACGTCGCCAACTGCTTTGCGGCGGTCCTGCGCGAGGCGCTCTCCAACACCATGCGCCACGCTTGCGCCCGTACTGTCACCGTACGGTGCATGGAGCATCCGTCGTTTTACCAGCTCATCGTTACCGACGATGGCACGGGCGGGGTCCAAGCAAGCAGCCGCGGCGCCGCGGAGGGCATGGGGCTTGCCTCCATGCGCGAGCGCATCGAGGCGCTTGGCGGCACCTTCACCGCCGGTCCGCGTGCCGGCGCCGGCGGCTGGCGCGTGTTTGCCACCGTTCCCAAACAGCAAGGAGATGAGGACTGATGAGGCTCATCGTTGTCGACGACGACCGCTTGGTGGTCGATTCGCTCAAGATTATCCTGGGCGCCCAGCCGCAGATCGAAGTGGTGGGCACCGGTGCCAACGGCAACGATGCGGTTTCGCTCTATGCCGAACACGCGCCCGATATCGCACTGCTCGACATTCAGATGCCGGGGCGTGACGGACTTTCGGCGGCACGCGAGATCCTTGAGCACGACCCCGCGGCACGCGTCGTGTTTTTGACGACATTCTCGGATGACGAGTACATTGTGTCGGCGCTCAAGCTGGGCGCCCGCGGCTACCTGATCAAAACCGATGTCGCCGCCATTCCACCGGCGTTGGAGCAGGTCATGGACGGTAGGCGCGTGCTCGAGGGCAAGGCGATCGAGGACATCGATTTTGACGGAACGGGCGTTGAGGCGGGCACACTCCGCCGGCCCGCGGCCTTTGTCAGCCTGACCGACCGCGAGTTCGAAGTCGCCGAGCTCATCGCCCGTGGCCTCGACAACAAGGAGATTGCCGCCACGGCATACATGGGCGAAGGCACCGTGCGCAACCACATCAGCTCAATCCTTGCCAAAATGGGCCTGCGCAACCGCACGCAGATTGCCATCGCCTACCTGCGAGGGTAATTACCCAACGGCCGACCACCCCGGCATAGCAAAATGGCTGCTACCGTTTTAATGCCATTTCAAAACTATGCCGGTTTACTACGATGAATCGCCCACCTTCGACCACGGTAAATTGCGCGCTTGCAAAACCGCAGGTAGAACGCTTGCAATATTTAGAAAAATGCAGTCATGGTCGGGAATGTCGAATTCATCGTAGTAAACCGACATAGTTTTGTTCGGGCGGCCCTGCACGGGTGCCTCCGCAAGCCTCGCGGGACCAAAATGATCCGTTTTCTTCCGCCCGCGGAGATCGGCTGACGGCGCCCGCCACGAAATCAGCCCATCCACTACGTTTGACTCAATATTCCCGACCATGCCCGCTTTTCATGAAAAATCGCAGGCGTTCTACCTGCGATTTTGTTTTCGCGTTTTTTGGCATGGTTGAGGGTAGCGGCTTAAACGTAGTAGATGGGCCCATTTCGTGGCAGACGGGTCACGTGGCAGCCCTCGCAAGGCCAAAATGATCCGTTTTCCTCCGTCCCCGAGGGATCAGGGGCTGGTACTGATATGGTGTCATTTCAAAACTATGCCGGATTACGGGGCTAAAGTCGGGGCCCTCATCCATACCCGCGTTTTCTGCAAAATGACGGTTCGTCTACCTGCGGTTTTAATTTCGTGGTTTTCGATATGGTCGGAGGTTCGCAATCCAGCCCCGTAATCCGGCATAGTTTTGTTCGCGGCGGTCCAACCGCGCGTTTAAGCGCGGGGCCGGTGGGGCATTTTTGCCCCACCGGCCCCTATTCCAGCTCTATTCCAGCGCTACTCCGGCTTAGTTTCTACCGTGGGAGTCTTGTTCGCCGCGACTGGAGTGCGGGCGGTGTCCATAGTCAGGCAGTGCTTGGGACAGCTTTCGATACACTCGCCGCATACCACGCAGGCATACGGATCGATCGACCAGGTACCGCCCTTGCGATCGACCGCAAGCGCGCCCGCCGGACAGCGACGCGCGCACATGCCGCAGCAAATGCACACGTCCATGTCGTTAACGATGTGCCCGCGCAGGCGCTCGGGCGCCACGAGATTCTCCTGCGGATAGCAAACCGTGACCGGCCGCTTGACCATAGAACCCAAGGCCGTCTTGGCAAATGTCAGTAAACTCATGCCGCGCCTACCTTTCCGTGCAGCTAATGCAGGGGTCGATGGTCAGGATAATCATAGGAACGTTGGCAAGGAGCACGCCCTGCAGCGCATGTGTCAGACCCGCCAGGTTTTGCGACGTCGGCGTTCGCACGCGAAAACGGTCCAGATTCTTGGTGCCGTTACCGCGCACATAGTAGTACGCCTCGCCGCGCGGCTGCTCAATCACAACCTCGCCGCGCGCGCCGTCGGCCGGCGTGAGCTTGGTGCGCCCGCCGATACCGTCGTGCGGGATCTTGCCCACAAGCTCCTTGATGATGTCCATGGCCTGCGTGACCTCGGCACAACGCACCTGGCAGCGGGCATAGCAGTCGCCGTCGGTAGCAACGATGGGCTCAAATGCTGCCAGGCCCGCATAGGCACCGTCGCCAAACATGCGCACGTCGTAATCCACGCCCGAGGCGCGACCGAACGGGCCGACCATCGACAGATTCAGCGCGTCCTTCTTGCTGATCACGCCCACGCCATGCAGGCGCTCGCCGCAGCTATTGTCGTCCAAAAACGTATGCACCAGGGCCTCGTAGTCGGGACGCATGGCATCGAGCGTCTGGACAATACCCGCCAGCTCGGAGTCCTCAATGTCGTGCTTAAGGCCGCCGATTTCGTTGATCGACAAAATCACGCGACCACCGCACGTGCTCTCGAAGATCTTGAGAATCTGCTCGCGCAGGGTCCACGACCGATAGAACAGCGCCTCGAAGCCAAAGGCATCGGCGAGCAGGCCCAGCCACAGCAGATGCGAGTGGATGCGCGAAAGCTCGTGCAAAATGGTGCGGATATACTGCACGCGACCGGGCACCTCGATGTCGAGCATACGCTCGCAGGCGCTGGCATAGCCGCAGCTGTGGCCCACGGCGCAGATGCCGCAGATGCGCTCGGCGATGTAGCCAAACTGATGCATATCGCGCTTTTCGGTGAGCTTCTCGAGTCCGCGGTGCACAAAGCCGATCTGCGGAATTGCCTCAAGAACGCGGTCGTCCTCGATCACCAGGTCCAGATGAAGCGGCTCGGGCAGCACCGGGTGCTGCGGGCCAAACGGAATAACGGAGCGATGTGCCATGGACCTTACGCCTCCTTGTTCTGCTTGTCGCGGGCGGCCTTGGTGGCAAGCGCCGCGCGGACCTTGGCCGCTTTCTCGGGATCCATGGCGGTGAGCTTTGCTTCCAGCTCGGCGGCTTTGAGCGCCGCCTTCGCAGCAGCATCGTCATGCTGAGCATCGGAGCCGGCAGCCGCAGCGGGCTGAGCGACGGCAGCGTCTGCGGCGCCCTCCCCCGCAGCAGCAGCGGCAGCGGCCTTCTCGGCTGCGGCCTTGCGCGCCTTGGCCTCGGCGGCGGCACGCACCTTCATGGCTTTCTCGCGCGCGGCCTTCACCTCGGGCGTGATAACGCTCATGGGTTCGGCAGTCGAAACCTGGTAGAAAAAGCCCTTGAAGTCGATCTGCATATCGGTGATGGCGAGACCAAACAGGTCATGTGCCTCGTTCTCAAACGGGAACACCGCTGGATAATACGAGCTGATGGACGGAATCTCCTGGTACTGGTCGATGCCCTCAACCACCAGGTTCTCGATCGCATAGCTGCCGTCCTGCGCAATTTGCTCCTGAGCAGCACGAACGTTGATAAACGTATAGACCAGGCGATACGATCCGTCGTCCACACAGCGCTCGGCATGCATTTGCACAAAGCGCGCGCCGACGCCCTTGAGCGCCTGCACATGCGGCAACAGCTCATCGATCCCAACGGTGGTATAGATAGCCTTTTGCATTACTCGGCCTCCTTTGCAGCGGCGGGCGCGGCAGGCTTCCCGGCGGGCGCGCCGTCAGCCGTGCCTGCGTCGACACCGGCCCCGGCCCCCGCAGCAGCCACAAACCCGTCCTCGCCCAGCTCAACGCCACCGTCCCAGGTGGCGGCACCGCCCACGGTGAGCGGATCGCCACCGGCGCGCATCACGGTCTCCTTCTGGTCCAGGATGCCGCACGCCTCTACAATGGCATCGATCACGGTCTCGGGGCGAATGGCGCACCCGGGCGCGTACACGTCCACGGGAATCGCGCGGTCCACGCCGCCGATCACGTTGTAGGCATCGCGGAACACGCCACCCGAACACGCGCAGATACCGCAGGCCACCACACACTTGGGCTCGAGCATCTGGTTGTAGATCTGGCGCACGACGGGCAGGTTCTGGGCATTGACCGACCCCGTCACCAAAAAGATATCCGCATGCTTGGGGTTGCCGGTGTTGACCACGCCAAAGCGCTCCGCATCGAACAGCGGCGTGAGCGAGGCCAGCACCTCGATATCGCATCCGTTGCAGCTCGAGCCGTCGTAATGAATAACCCACGGCGAGCGCGACATTTTATGATCCATGGATGCCGCCTCCTAAATAAACACGTCGACGAGGATGGGCATAAGGTTGAGCAGGCCAAACACCAGCGCCACGCCCCATCCGAGCCTAAAGCAGCTGCGCCAGGTGCTGCGTGCGAAGGTGTTGTCGATCAGCACCTCGACAAAGTACGTCGCGGCCATCACGACCAGGGCTACGACCCAGCTCACCGGGTTGTCCCAAACAAAGAACATGCCCACCCACATCAAAAACAGCACGGTCTCGCACCAGTGCATAAGGGTCATCTTGGCCAGCGTGCCGCCGCTCATCTCGGTGGCGACGCCCTGGACGATCTCCTGATGCGCGTGATGCGAGTACGAAAGATCGAACGGCGACTTGCGCAGCTTGATGGTAAGTACCGCGAGCAGCGCGAGGAAAATGGGCGCGCTGTACACGATGATAGGGGCCGACTGCCCCGTCACGGCGATGGAATCGAAGCTGTCGGTGGCAAGGTACAGGCCCACGCTCATCAGCAGAACGGCGGGCTCGTAACTCATGACCTGCAGCAACTCACGATCGGCGCCGACCTGGGCAAACGGGCTTTGCGTCGAGGCGGACGCCAGCACCACAAAGATCGCGGCGAGCGTCACCATAAAGGCGCACAGCAGCGTGTTGGAGCCCGACACAAAGATGCCGCCGCCCACCACGGTAAAGATGAGCGCGCATGCCATATAGGTATCGTCCATGGTATTTACGCTGGCAGGGGCCTTGCGCAGCAGCTTGGCAACATCGTAGAAGGGCTGCAGCAGGCGCGGGCCCACGCGGCCCTGCATGCGAGCCGAAAGCTTACAGTCAAGACCGTCGATCAGGCCGCCCACAAGCGGCGCCAGCAAGGCAAACGCCACGGTGCCAATAAAGATGCCCACGACGCCCGAACCTTCAAAATACTTGCCGCGCAGCACCGAGGGCGCACTCATGGCAAGCCGCTCGGGCCCAATCCACGCGCAACACAGCAGCGCAAACAAGATAATGCTGCAGCACACGACGCTACCCACGGGGCCAATACGCTTCTCGCCAAGGGCGTCCTCCGAGTACCAATTGCGCTTTTCGGCCTTCACCTCATGTCCCATCGAGCCGCGGAAATGGCGATATTTGTCGGTTCCCACACCCGAAAGATATACGTTGACGTGCGGTTTGTTGCTCACGCGGAACGACGTCAGCAGCACCACGGCGATAAACGCCACGATAACGACCATCAGATACATGGCGTCCTTGCCGATAACGTACGGCACGCGGCCAAACACCATGGCCAAGTAAGGCGACACCAGACCGCTCGAGATAACCGGGAACGCCACGCAGCACAGAATCAGCAGCGCGGCGATGGTGTTGAGCGCCATCCATTCGGTCTTATGGACATTGACCTCAACGTTTTGAGCCGTGGGATCGACGCCCGAAAGCTTGGCAAGCCACTTGCCCCAGAAGTAAAACGTCGCGGCCGAGCCAAAGGCAAGCACCATGATCATGAGCACGTTGCCGGTCTGCGCAAACGCCACCAGGGCGCCCCACTTGGACACGAGCATGCCAAACGGCGCCACAAACATGCCCATGATGCCCAGCATCATCAGACGCGTCAGGTGCGGCATGCGGCTGAACATACCGTCCATGTCCTCGATATTGCGGCTGCCGATATGATGCTCGGCCGTGCCCACGCACAGGAACAGCAGCGACTTGGCCACCGTGTGGAACAGGATCAGGAAGATGGCCGCCCACACGGCCTCGGGCGCGCCGACACCCAAGCAGGCACTGATGAGGCCCAAGTTGGAAATGGTGGAGTACGCGAGCACGCGCTTGGCGTTGCTCTGCGAGATGGCCATGAGGGCGGCGAGCAAAAACGTGATGGCACCCACGCTCGTGACCATAAAGCCGGTCACGGGATAGATGGCATAGAGCGGGCTCAGCTTGACCATCAGGAACACGCCGGCTTTGACCATGGTGGACGAGTGCAGCAGGGCGCTCGTGGGCGTGGGGGCAACCATGGCGCCAAGCAGCCAAGTGTGGAACGGCATCTGTGCGGCCTTGGTGAGTGCGGCGAGCGACAGCAGAATGACCGGCATCACCAGCAGCGCGGATTGCGCGGTTCCGGCGCCGGAAAGCTCGATCATACCCGAGATGGTCAGCGGCATACCGTTAACGTGCAGGTACATGAGGCCGGCCAAAAACGCGATGCCGCCCAGCATGTTGAGGATGATCTGGGTGAAGGCGTTCTTGATGGCCTCGGGCGTGCGCGTATAGCCAATCATAAGGAACGAGCACACGGTGGTGATTTCCCAGCCGCAGAACAGCCACTCAAGGTTGTCGCTCGTCACGATGACGAACATAGCCGAGAGGAACAGGAACATAAGCGCCAGGAACTGAGGGCGTCGGTCGGGCGCGGTCTGCCCGCGCAGCGCGGCCTCGTGCTCGTCGTGGGCCTGGAAGTCCTTCATGTAGCCCAGGGCATACACGCAGATTAGGCTGCCGACAATGCCGACGGCGAGGACCATGATCACGCTCATATAGTCCAGGTAGAGCGGCGTTGCGGTGACGGCTTCGGCCGCGGGCAGCGTCATGGCTGCAAAGGCGAGCGAGCCCACCAGCTGGACTATGCCGAGCACCGTGGTGAGCGCGTTCCTATATTTGAACGCGTTGTACAGGATGACGACGCACAGGATGACATCGATGGCGGAGCTGACGATCGAGAGCACATGCGAGGTGCCGGGGGCAACCTCAAAGCTCTGCGGGCCCGCGCCAAAAAACATGACGGCGACTACAGCTGTCACCGCCATAATGATGCCGGAACCTATGAGCCCCACCGCATCGCGGGCGCGGTCACCGTGCGCGAGCAGCATGCCCAGCGCCGGTACCAGCGGAAACAGGGTAAGGAAATACAGTAGCGTCATACCATCACTCCCCCATGCAAAAACGCTGCAATTGTTTAACGTTATAGCTCAATTGAGGAGTAGCGGCGGCGGGTTTTCGGTCAACTGGGGAGTTTTGTACGTGCGGGGTAAGGAGTCTGTCCGCATTGGAGCAGAGGGGCGGCAAGAAAAATGCGCCCCTGTGGGCGCACCATCCCGTTCGCTATTCCGCCTTTTTAACGCGCGGCTTGCGGCCGCGCGGCTTATCGACCAGCGCGGACTCACCGCTCTCGCGATACTGGCGGCACCAAGCCTTGACTGAAGACTCGCTGGGAATCCCGTGCTTGATCATAGCCTCGCGAACCGTCAGGCCGTTTTCCAAACGGTCCTTAACCACGGCGAGCTTTACGTCGTACGAATAGGTGTGATGACGAGCGCCCGCATTGAGCACGGCGTCGGCACCGCCCACGGCATATGCGCGGGCCCACTGACGAGCCGTGGCCTGGGGAATGCCAAGCTTTGCGGCGAGGGCGCGGTGACCGACCCCCTCTTGGAGGATCTCGACGGCGCGCTGCCTAACCTCGGGCGCATGCGTGCGAGTCCTAGTTGCTTCCGACATACCTGCCACTTCTTAGCCTTAACCGTTAATCTGCTTTCTTACGTGCTTGTTAGATAGTAGCATTTTGCTGTTCCCGCGTAACAGTTAATTGAAAATCGTAACGGCGGCATCTGGGTATTTGCCATTCGTTTGCAACAGTTCTTTAGGTTTTATTTACGCAGCTAGTTGGCTCGCGACTCATTGACAGTGTTTTACCAACCAAATTGGTATCTTTTTGTTTGGCTGGTATGGTTTGTGCAATTATTAACCCCTTGTCAGTCCGCAGTTAACATGTCAGATTTCCACTTACTTTCCAACTTTCCACTTAACTTTCCAGCTTTCCACCTTGGGTGGTAAGTTAAGCGGAAAGTTGGAAAGAAGTTGGGAGACCGAAGCATGGGCGACGGACAGCCCTACTTTGCAAGTCGATACCGTTGCCGCGGGCTACGCGGAGGTTCCATCGCCTCAATCTTGCCCGCACCAATCAAGCCCTTTATATGGTTGGAAACGGCGCTCCTGCTCAAACCCGAAGCGTCCGTGAGCTCCTTAGTCGAGGCCGAAGAATGTGTTGCCAGGTAATCCAAGATTGCCTCGTCCACATGCCCCACAGACGTCACCTGTTCCGCCCGCATTGTCTTTCGCTTATCGAACGTCAGCGAAAAAGAAACCGTCGAGTTCTTTGGTTCGGGCGGCAGCATGTTTGCCCGCTCGAGCTGCTCACCTATCTCCTGATAACCAGTGCCGCGATTTTCGACCACGTAGCCACCACCTGGGAACGGCGTGGTCTCGAGGATATTTGAAAGAAACTGGTTTCTGGATGACGAAACTCCAGAAACTCCCAGCGAATCGATCGTTACATCGCCGTACAGCCCGCCAGGATTGAGAATCTCGACGCGGTCGATATATAGGTTGACCTGCACTTGTGAGCCGCGCGCGGCGGAAGAGTAGTCGCGGTGCATGAGCGCGTTCGCTACCGCTTCGCGCAGCGCCACGGGCGGATAATCGGGCACATCTTTCCGGAACGCACCCTCGATAACCGCGGCGTTTCGAGTGTTTCTCGCAACGGCGGCAAGCACGTCCTCAATCATGAAAGGGATCGGACCCAAAATGGTCTGAGAATCCACAAAACGCTTGTTATCACTTACTCGCTGCGTTTTTGTGGTCCCGGGGTACGCCGTAAAGGTCACATTGAGACGTGGGAAGAACTTTTGCGGAAACCGTCCCATCGCGATAATTGCAGCAAGCGTCGGCACGATTGCGTCGTCCACCCTTTTGGTCACATGCAGGTCAAGGAGAATCTCATCGTCGCTTCTGGTGCCCAAAAGCCTAGGGTGTAGCTCGCGCTGGCGTTTTATAAACCCTTGCAAAAGATCGGCGTCAAGGTCATCGAGCGTGGCACCTTCGACCGGCTCGTCGTCGTATGTAGGCTGAACATGCTCCTCCATAAAGCGATCGATTTCGTAGGGAGTCATGCGCCGGTCGCCGTCGCCCGTACGGATAAAGGACGAATCGTACATTCCGCGTGCCGCAATATAGCAGGGTTTATCGCGTGGATGCATTTCTTTGATGCGCGCGCAAAGCACCAGCTTACCCTCGAAGGGGAGCACTTGGATATCCGGCCTCACAACGGGCGTCAGCTTTTCACATGCAGAAGAGAGGGCGTCTTGCATCTTGCGGGCATCAAAACCCTCGACGGGCATAAACCCGTTCTTTTCGGAAATGCCGAGGATGATAAAGCCGCCCTGCGCGTTGGAAAATGCCGAAAGCGTCTCGACGATGCTTTTGGGGGGCGCGCCCTTGGCTTCTTTTACTTCGTACTGCTGGGTGTCGTTTCCTATTGTCCGCAGATGATGGATGACCTGCGCCAACCACTCCTCATTCATGCCGAACCTCCCAACTTTCCAACTTTCCACCTAACTTACCAGCTTTCCACTTAACTTTCCAGCTTTCCACCTTAGGTGGTAAGTTAAGTGGAAAGTTGGAAAGTTGGTGGAGAGCTGGGGCAGCAGTAGGCCAAGCGAAC
Source organism: uncultured Collinsella sp. (assembly GCA_947507155.1). Taxonomy (GTDB): domain Bacteria; phylum Actinomycetota; class Coriobacteriia; order Coriobacteriales; family Coriobacteriaceae; genus Collinsella. The sequence goes on from CANNOC010000002.1 coordinate 106,798, forward strand.
AAGAAAAAGGGCGGCAACCGGGTGGTTGCCGCCCCTCGCGTAGCTAGTTGGTTTTCGTCTCGTGCCGAATGCCCTCGGTGTTGATGCGCGCTAGCGTGTACGTCACGTAGTCGGAGTGCGAATAGCCATCAAGGTTGCTAACGTTGACCGGTGTGTCGTCGACAACGTTGCCGGTCATAATATTGGCCGTAAGCACCAAGCGGTAGTTTGCGTAAGTTTGGTTCTCACCCTCAACATTCGTATTCACTTTAACGCGGAAGGCATGCTTAAAGGCAAGGCTGTTGCCGTCGCGCGTGAGGAACGCGCCGTTGGTCTTGGTGTCGGTGAACACATAGCTGTTGCCGTCGGCGGATGCCGCACCCGTGCCTAGGTAATCGCTGCCGAGCACCGTAATGTAGTTCGAGATATCGCCGACCGGAGCATAGCCGCCATCATCTTGCCGCTGCTCCAGGCTCAGCGTGTAGGTCACCGTGTTTGCGGCGTCGATCTTAGCCTCGGCGCCCGTGAGCTTGCTCAGGTCGTAGGTACCCACCAGAGCGATCTCGCCGTCAGCGGACTTGAGGTCATCGATGTTGATGCCCAACTGGGATTTCTTAGACGCCTCGAGCGCGATGGTCGATGAGCCCACATCCATACGGTAGTAGCCGGCGCCGCCATCGTTGTATGCCGAGTTGCTACTGGTGCTGAGCGTGTCGGCATGCGTGGAAAGGTACGCGCGGTAGTTGGGTTTGGTGTAGCGGTCGGTGCCGCTGTTCTGCGAGGCCACGATACCCGCCTGGCAGGCAGGCTCCGTCATGGTGAGCGCGGCCCTCATGGTAACGGTGAAGGCGTTGACATGGTTCTTGGCGATCTCGCGCAGGCCCGACATATCGATGGGATTACCCTCAGCATCGGCAAGCACCAGTGACATGTCGCCACCGTTCGCAGTCCAACTAAGGCCCGACACCACTGGGGTCTCCTTCGTGCCGGCCAGATTCCAACCCGACCCGCCCCAGGTGTAGTAGTTATCACCCACCTTAACGTAGAACTCATACGTGCCCTGCGTGCCCGTGGGGTATCCTACCGAGCCCGCGATGACGCCATCGTGATAGGTGACAAGCGACGAATCGAGCTGATAATACAGCGCGTCAGAGCTCGTGTATTGCTGGCTCGAGTCAAACGTCACGGTGTCGCTCACGTTCATGGAAAGCGAATAGGTGGCTTCCTTGAGCTCCATCCGGTTGATGCTGTCCCTGTTGTCGACGAGGTTACGCTTGTTGTCAACGAGGCTGTGCGTGTAGTTTGATGCCACGCTGTAGGTCGAGGGCGTATTCTGGTGCCCATCCTCGGCAGCCTTGCCGTCGGCTGCTTTCTTGCCTCGCAGCAGGTAGTTGATGTGCTCGTTGAGGCTCGTGTCCACCGTGGTGGCGGTGTAGCCGTTGACGCCCGCGGACCCCGCCGGCGTGCGCACCACCAAGTAGAAGTTTTCGCTCTTGGGCTCTTCCTTATCAACGGAGAGGGTATAGAACGTGCCCGTCGCGTCGGAAGAAGTGCGCGCGCGGTAGTACGCGCCATCGACCTTGGCGCCAGCCATCTTCGCGAGTTCGGCCTGGCTCTTGTCCTTGACCTCGTCATCGGCGAGCTTGACCCAAGCGCCGTCCTTGTCCTCCTTGGCCTCATCGGCCTTCACGCCCACGATTTCGCTCAGCCACGGTTCGGTGTAGTAAGCCTTGTTGCCAGCGTCCACAAACTCGGTGAGCTTGACTGACGTCGCGCCGCCCGTGCCCACCGTGTAGTGATATTCGCGGCTGTTGTTGGCCGTGTCCACGAGTGTGAGCTGTGTACCCTCGGGCAGCGTGGCACCGAAGGTAATGCTCTTGTTGAGCGGACCCATAGAGCCGCCGGCTTCGAGCAGCGTGTTCCAGCCGTAATCGACCGGCTTGCCCCGAGCGCTGCCATAGGTCCAGGTAAGGTAGCCGGTCATGGTGTCGCCGCTGCTCACAAGTACGTGCTTGTCGTATTTTGTCGCATAGTCGGCAGCCTTGAAGTTCGCACCTTCGGAGTAGGTGGCGGTAAAGTCGATCTCGAGCATGCGCTTGACGATGATGGGTACCTGTACACGATAGCTCTGGCCGGCCTCGCTAAAGGTGACCGTAAGCAGCGTGAAGCGCCCCTGCTCATTGTCCCAGTCGGTGCTCGCGCGGAATGCCATAGAGCTCGTGCCATTGTTGAGCACCTTGAGCGTGGGCGCTTGCGAGGCGGCTACGTCCTTGACGAAGGTGCCGTTATCGGCGAGCGAGAAGACCTCGGCGGTGGCGGTCACATGCGCGGTGCTGCCGTTGAGGCGGCAGGCATCGGAGAAGCCGCCATTGGTCACGATGTTCAGGTAGCTCTCCACCGTCGTGGTATCGTTGCCCGGAATCACGAGCACGGGGAAGTCAGTTTTGGCCTTCTTGTCCGAAGTAATGTTGTTAGCGTTATAGGTGCTACGCGAGCTGTCCGCGCTATAGGTGCTCGTGTTTTGGTATGCGCCGGCATCATTGATGCCGGCGATGTTGGTGTAGGTGTAGCGGCCGGGAACGCGGGCACCCGCTTGGCTTTGGATGGTCGTCGCGGTGTCAATGGCGGCGCCGTCGCCAAACAGGTAGCGGTCGGTGGTGTCGCCGTCGGAGGCACGCACCGCCATCGTGCTCACGGGCCTCGTGGTCACGTACGGACTCGTTGCCGTGGTAGCAGTATCGCCTGCGCCGTAAAGCGTTTTGTTCTCGTTGGGCGCGGCAGCCGTGCCGTTGTAGTCGCCGAAGGCAATATAAGTTTTCTCGTTAACAGCAGCCGTATTCGTATTGGTCGTGTAAACCATCGGCGGCAGGTCGCTCGTGGTCTTGCCACTACCGGGCTTTACTTCCACGCCCGCTGCGGAAAGGCTGTACTTACCATCCCCCGTGTCAACCTCGCCCAAGAGTACGCCCTGGGTTTTGCCCGCATTGTAGCTATTGCTGTCCATGAGCACGTTTAACAGATGGAACTGGCCGCGCCCGTCGCCCATAATGCCGCCGTTGGACCTTTCGCTAAACGTGGTGTTGGATACCTTTGTGTTGGTAACGTCGATGACGACGGATCCGCTGTTACTCGCGTTATTCGCGCCCAGCAGACCGCCGCTCCAGTTACCCTTAATCGTAGCGTTCTCGATCGCGATGTTGTTGCAGGCTATATTCACATTGCTGAAGAAGTAGCCGATAAGCCCGCCCGAGCATTTGCCGGTGCCGGCGATGCTGACATTCTTGACACTGCAGTCGTCGAACCAGTACTTGTTGGGGCTACCGCTACTCGTAACCTCACCAATCAGGCCGCCCGCATTGTAGATGCTATTGTTCGTTCCGGCCTTATCGCCGATGACGGCGTTCTCGGTGCCGTTTCCGCCATCAATGCGCACGTTGCTCATAGTAATAACGCCGCCACGGGCGCGTCCGACCACGCCGCCGGCGCCCATATGGTCATCGGAGTTCGACCCGGTGGCTAGCACGTTTACCCCAGAGATGACTGCCGTGCACGACGACTGGGCCGCTGTGGTGGTGCCGATGTTGGTGTTGACCGAGATATCGCTTCTTTCGACATAGCCGAGCACGCCGCCCACGTAGGGCACTGTCCCTGTGGCAGTTATGGTCGAGTTTTTGCCAACGGTCCTTTCGCTCACCCCTGTGCCTGCGGTTGTCCACACACCGCACGCCGAGGCGACCGTACCCACATAGCCACCGACATTCTTCTCGCCCGTGACGTTAAGGCCAGTGTATGAGCAGTCATAGAGATACGCGGGGCCCCACCCGTCCCCGAACTCGACCATATAGGTTCTGTCTTCGCTCGTAGTTCGTCTGGCGCGGCCCGAGCTGCCAAGAAGCCCTCCTACGCTCTTTGCGCCCGACACGGTGCAGTTCTTCATCTGCACGTTGCGGTAGATGCCGCACGTGCCGTCGTCGTAGTTGGCCGTTGCACCCGCCAAAAGGCCGGCACCGGTAAGGTCGTTCGGCGCCTCTCCTGGTTTGGCTTCGCCGTTGGTGTCGATATAGGTGAGCGCTACGTTGCAGTTGCTAAAGGTGAGGTCTTTGACCTGCGCGCCGTCGTTCGCGGTGACGCTCTGCCCCACATTGGTGGAGGTGAACATCACGGTGCTGAATAGACCACCCACGCCCGAGACCTTATAGTCGTCGTCGGCGTATTCGACGACGCCGTAGGCGGTGCCTTCGGTACCCACCGTGATGGTGGCGCCGTTACCGTCGATCGTGGCTACGTGCGGCGTAATACGGTCGCGGTCGGTGCCCGGCTGGTTCGAATTGCAGGCATTGGAATAGTAGCGGCCGTTTAGGCCCACGTACCCCGTGCCGTAGTCGGTCATATCGTAGGTGTCGCCCTGCTTGAACTCCAAGCTCATGCCGATCGATTTCGACGCGCACACATAGCCCGTTTGGTAGTCGGCAGCGTAGGACGCCACCAGGTAGGGCGAATTTACATCGTCATCATGGTCGAGCGGGCCGTGCCACCTCTGCTTGCCGGGGGCCTTCTGGTCGTCGTTTTTGGCGATTTCGAAATCGCCGGCAGCACTCTCAGGCTTGCCCACATTTGCGTAGTTAGCATTCCGTACCTTGCCATATTCCTTGTTGCCAAACAGGTAGCCGCATATCGCCGGGTCTTGCGAATCGCTGCCCCAGTAAGCCTTGGAACCGCGGAACACGCCATTATTGGAGTAGTTGGTATGTGCCGCGCCAGCACCCGCACCCGAGCTGATGATGGCCGAGAGCACCAAAAGGCCCTGGGCGTTTTTCACCATGGTCACAGGAGCCTCGGCGTTAGTGCCGAGGTACTTGTTGTCGGTGCCCGTGGTGGTGACACAGGGGGTTCCTTTTTTTGTGAGCTCGTTAATCTGGTAGTTAGCGTTACCGTTTTCAACCTTACAGCCCTCGCTAAAGGCATAGCCATCAATCACGCGACCGACGTAGGGATTGTTGTAGAGATCAAAGTTGCCCTTTCCCAGACCACGAGATTTGTCACCAGTTCCAGCACGCCAGGAAGATTTTCCGCTTTTGTCCATATTGCGGAAAATCACGCCGCCACCCGCAATGGCACCGACGTAGCCACCAATGGGAACAAGATGCGGCTTGTCGCCACCGCCCGTGACGGTAAATCCCGTTGTAGGGTTTTCGGCCGTCGTCCCATTAACGACCACGCCATCGATAATGTTATCGCCACCAAGGATGCAGCCGACAACGCCACCGAAAAACGCCGTCGGAACGCCGTCGGCATCCTTGGCAGAATAAGTAATAGTCGCCGACGCGTTCACATAGCGAATATTCAGATCGCGCACCACGCTGCCGTAACTATAGGGAATAAGGCCGCGAAGCGAACCCTCGTTATTCTCTATCTTGATGGTTGCGTTTTTATTATCACTGCCAAAGTTGCCAACGATGACGCCCCTAAACGGGTTGGCCCTATTTCCAAAACCGCCAAACGATGCGCCGTCGAGAGTAATCGTATTGCCCTCAGTAGGCTCGATGCTGTAATACGCGCTCTGCATATAGCGGTGCATGGTTTCGTCGCTCAGCGTCTGCGGGGAATTGGTCGACGCGTCTCCGGTCTTCTTCTCCCATTTATTATCGGTACCGTTCGCCTGCTTGTAGACGTACGTAACCTCATTGTCGGTCGAGTGATCGCTGCTGCGGCGAGTGCAGAGCCTACCCTGGTCGGCGACAATGGTGACCTCCCAGCCGTCAAGCGCCGTCATGTTATTAATGTAGTTGGCAATGGCATTCATCTCCGCCGCGTTTGTGACGGAATAAGGATCGCCGTAGGTACCACATCCCATTACCAGCTTTGGAATGCGCTGGTTGACTTTAATTTCGTGATACTGGACGCCATCCTCGGCGGCTTTTCCCTTGTAAACATAAGGAAGGTAGTCACCGAACCAAGGCCTGACGTCACCGTCCTTCTTACCATCAACCGTCACATAGCCGCTCACGGCACCATACGTCGCTTCGTCGTAATACCAAAGCTGCTTGCCCGGGTACTCCGTACTCCCATCAATCTCGGATCCGTAGGTCACCTTGCCCGCATCGGCATCAGCCCTAGTAAAGGTGTAGTCCGCAGAGCCCGTGCCCGTGCTTCCGTAGCCAAAACTCTCCAGCAGGCTCGCATGGGTGAAGATCGTATTGTTCTCTTGGCTGGGCAAGCTGATTTGCTCAAACTTCGCCGTCACCTGATCGGCCTCACTGCCTACACCAAGCTTTCCGAACAGCGACGTAGCCGCCTTGGTGCCACTCGTGTACCCAGTAGTCTTGATATTCTTCGCGTTCAGGCTCACGTACTTCTGCATCTCGTTGATGAGCAGAGGCATATAGGCGTTAGCGTCCGTGGCGCTGTTGGCGCCGTCGACAATCAGATTGTTGAGTGTAAGATCATCAATTGAGATCTTTCTAATCTTGGTGCCATTGCCGTCGCTGGACCCATACACGTAGCGGCACACGAGCGCGCCCGATGAGCTTCCGCTCGCGCCAATAGCGTCAGTAGAGCTCTTTCCGTCATTGATAACGGGCCCAACGGTACCACCCAAAGTGACGTTGCTTACTGTGAGATCGCCGTCTGCCACCGTTTGAAAAAGACCGCAGTGCATGTTCTCGTGCTGGGTGGCATCGGAGTTTAGCTTGTTGCCATTCTGCTCGGCCTTGATCTTGGAGTAGTAGAAGGTGATGGCCGCATTATTAACCGTCACCTCTCCGATCGGTTGAGTGGGATAGTAGCTGTAGCCGGCCAAATCGATTGTGCCCGTTATGGTTATGGAATCATCGAGCCCTGTCGTACCATCGGGAACGATTGTCGAACGAATACCGGCGGGAGCATAGCAGAAAGCAGACCATAAGAGCAGCTTGTCCGCTGTATCGATTTGACTGCCACTAAAGCCGCCTTCACAATTCTTAGAGGCTATGTCGAGGTTGTAGAAGTAGCGGGTATTGCCGTTCGTATTCTGGCTTCGACCGAAAGACGAGCGATTATGGTAGCTGTTGTCTTTTGTGGAATCGCCGTCCATGTCCAGCTTGTTTTTCTGTGTGTGTAGCGAAACGACCGTGTTCCAGTCGGCGTCCATGAGCTTGCTGCCGTTGTTTGGTTTTACACCGCTGCCAACCCATTCATCGAAGGACGTTACGCCCGACGCAACGATGGCCCCCTCGCCGGTGGGCACCCTATAGGCGGTATCCCAATAAGCCCTGTCCTCCAAGTACAGGCCTAGGTAGCTCTCGACGCCATATGTCGTCTTATCATCCACCTTGCAGCCGCGGCAAACTAGAACGCCGAGCGTCTGAGCGGCGCCTGCATTAATCTTTGTGCCCGAGAGATCGATGGCGTAGTTGTTGATAATCCAGTGACCGCTGGCTGCGTATACAAGGCCGCCAAGCTCCTTGGAATCATCCACAGTCGCGATTATAGAAGCGTTGGTCGTTTTCAAAGCATAGGAGTTTTCACTCTTGTTAATGTTGTCATCTCCGATAGTTACGACCGCGTTGCCCCAGCTATAACCCAAGAGACCGCCCACGCCATTGAGCTTATCGCCGTTCTTTCCGACTCCCATCTTGAACGAGTTGAACGAAAGGCCCGTAATGTTAACGTCCTTTTTGGCCGAGTTGGCTATTGCCCCATCAGCCCCATAGGTGCTCTGTGCGATGCAGCCGATAAGACCGCCGACCTGGGCAATCTTGCCGCTGGTGCAATTGCCGGTTTCGATTGATCCGGCGACTTCGAGGCCCGCAACATTGAATGACGAGCCATAATCGCCCACATAACCAATGGCGCCGCCAATGCGACTATTGCCGTTAAGCGTTTTAGTTGCAGCGATGGTCGCTTGAGCCCTGCTGTTATCCTTAAACGCAACCGTAGAAGCCGCCGACACGCTGCCCGCAATACCACCAATGTTCACTTCGTTGCCGAACGTATCATCACACGCGATATTCGTTTTGCACGTTACGCCAGACAATGGCAGGTTGCCGACGATGGTACCTGCAAGCGACCCGGCATCGATAGCCGAACCGTTATCGAACTTCATGGAACCAGCGATTGTGACGTTGGAGATGGTTGCGCCGTTGACGGCCGCGAACAAGCCCAAGCGGCCGTGGCGGTAGATTTTGCCGTTGCCGTTGCTCGTGTCATTGTCGTCGAGCACAGCTTCACCACGCTTGCCGTACGGCTCGCCGACGGCAAGGTTAATTGTGCCGCCACCGTTCAACGTTCCCGAGAAAACTTGCGAGCCGTCTGCACGATCCTGCGCGAAACCCGTTAGGCCCGTGCCCTTGAGATCAATAGTGCCGTTCACCGTAATGGTCGAGGACTGCAAGCCGTTAAGGTTGTTTTCGGTAACGCCGTCAACCATCGAGTAGTAGCCGTTGGTTTGCCAGGTAATCGCCAGCTTTGCGAAATCGTCGATACTTGCCAGCGCAAATGCATCGCCAGTTTTTACGAGCTTAGAGCTAAAGTTCCACTGGTGCTCTTTGTTGATGGAGATGAGGTCCTCGCTCAACGGGTTGCCCAAGCGAATGACCTGGCCGTAGCTGTACACGTCATCGATCTTGACGGGCGTAGAGGGGCGCTTATATTGCCATTTCTTGATATCGCCTGCGGCGGCGCCACTATCGCTTCCGCTACCGGCGGCAAAAATCAGCGAGTTGAAGTTCTCATAAATCAGCTGCGCGGTGTGATCATTTTCCACGAAGGTGGCCTCCGACAGGTCGGTGATACCGCTGAACTTGACGATGCCGAGCCACGACGACCCAACGACTCCGGCAAAGCCGCCGTTTGTGCCGCCGATGGTAGCGCCGCTGGCGGTTTTGACCTTCAGGCCACGCACTTCTAGAACGTTGTTTGTGTCCACGACGCCCACGGCGCCGCCGTATTTGCCATTTGCACTGGCGTAGCCCGAGGTTGAGCATGTCACTGTTGCATCACTGATGACCACGGCGGACACGTTAGTACTCCCGCCGCCTTCGCCAAGGTAGCCTACTAGGCCGCCTGCGTAGGTGAGTTTGCCGTTGGAGCCCACGCCGAACGACACCGCAGTATCACCCTGCACCGTAAAGGCATGCAGCGCGTCGCCGTTCTTCCTCCCCCACAGCTTGCCCACCAAGCCGCCGTAGTTGCCGTGCTTGTTGTCATCCTTGCCGTTTTGTAGCGTGCTTGTATACGAACCGCCATTGACGGCCACGTCGCCGTTCGATATGTCGAGTACGCCGAACAGTCCGCCGGCGGAAGGGGCAGCGCTCGTGTTGGACACACTGAGCGCCACGCCCTTGCCAAAGTCGAAGATGCCGCTGTTGATGGTGAATGCGTCGGCAAACGAGGCGTCGCCGATAAGGCCGCCTGCATACGTCCCGGCAGATGACGATCCAACCGCATGCGCGGGCTTGATGGCGACAGCCTTGCCCGAGGCTTCTTTTCCACTGTTATCCTTGCCCACGGTGAGCGTGAGCTTAGTCGCCTTACCGATAAGACCGCCCGCCGCGTTTTCGCCTGCGACGCTCAGCGCCGAGACATCGATGCCAGTTGGCAGGGCGACGGTGGCACCCTCCCGCGCCTCGCCGATAAGACCCCCCGCGTTGGCGTCAGCGGCTAACGCGTTGATGGTGGGCGTGCCGTTGAGGTTGTCCGGCAGGGTAAGGCCCGCAAGCGTAAGCGATGCTCCTTCGGCAAGGGTGTTCGCAAGCAAGCCCATGTTGCCTGCGCTCGATTGCATATCGACTGCCAGGGGGCTGTTCGCGCTTGTCGTATAGGTGGCGTTAAGCGTGAGCGCGCCCGTGACCTCGCCCACAAGCGGCGAGGTTAGCTTGCAGATGTCCTTTTCGGCATCGCTCTTGGGCGTGCCCACGGTAACGGTGGCAGCAAGCGTCTTGTCCGCGCCCGTGACCTTTGCGGCCACGATGGGCTGGGCATCGGTACCCTTCCAGGTGAGCTTTACGGTGCTGTTGGCGTCGCTGAGCTCGATGTTGTTGAAGAGCGTCTTGTTGGCGGTAAGGGACCTGCCGCCCAGGTCGAGCGTACCTTTGAAAGGGTAGGCATCGCTGCCGAAGCCCTGGAACGTGAGGCTACCCAGGCCGTCCACGATCTCCGCGCCGCACACGTCGAAGTCGATGCCGGTCGAGCCACCTTTGGAGATGTTCGCGTTCTGGTAGATGGCGGGATCGGTGTTGGAGATGGCGATAAGGTCGGCGTTGGACTCAAAGGTAATGGCCGTGACGGCGCCCAAGTCGTCAGTGATGACATTGCCGTCACCCAACGCGTGCCTGAGAGCCTCGACAGTAGCGATGGGGTAGTTGGCGCCTGCCTGATCAGCAGCATCCGCGTCCGCGTCATCCGCTTGTTCTTCGTCAGCAGCGCCCTCATCGGTAGCCGCATCATCTTGGGACGCGTCGCCCTCCGTTGGGGTATCGCCGTTAGTGGTTCCATCGGTCGTGGAGTCCTGCGATTCGCCAGCGTTGGTAGAACCGTCGCCGCCCTCGGTAGCGCCAGCGTCGGCGCCCGGAGTCGTTGCGGCGTCATCAGATGCAGCCTGGTCAGCATCTTGCAGCGCGGTGGCCACGCCATCCTGTACGGAGCGCGCCGTGTTGCCCGCGGCGCGCGCGGCGGAGACGGATGCCTCCATAACGGCGTCGAGCTCTTGTGCGAACACCTCTGTGGAGGGCGCGAGCGCCTGGAAAATCATGATCGCAGTCAGGCATGCGGTTGTTATGCGCTTTGCCGTTCTCATCTGGTCCTACCTCGTTCTATCTCATGCCCCGCGCGGGGTCTCAAAATCTATGCTTGCGGATTGCTTCGGCTAGCCCTACGCGGCCGAACACGAAACGCCAATGGCTTCCCAGCTGGTCGGCTTCGAATCACCCTTCCGGTAAAAGGTGATGATTTCCGAGCCAGGAGATGCATCGTATGTGATCGAGTTGCCGCTGACGGCTGCTTGCCCATTACCGTTCTTGTGGTTCGCCTCAAAGAACGGATCGAGCTCGACCCCGCTTCCCCACGTGAGCTTTACCTTAGTCGTAGCGCCCGTAACGGTCACACGATAGTTGTAGGCGTCGAAGTCGCCGACATTCGTATCATCCTTGTTCTTGTCGACCCACTCGCCCGAAACGCCCGAAGCCGTCACCTCTGCACGTTCGGAAGGCGCAATCTTGGCGGCGAGCCATTTAAGGTTGGTGCCGGGGCTATTGGAGCCGACCTTGGCTTTAACGGTGAAGGATGCTTTGTTGAGGTCCGCCTTGGAAAACGTAACCTTATAGGTATACATAGTTGCCTTGTTGGCAGGGAAGGAAAGGTCGACCGTGCCGCCCGCCGTCAGCGTGGGCTTACCGTTAACACTCCAAGTGCCCGTCGTTCCCGTCGCCTCCACGCTCAGCGTCGCGTTAACGTCCTTGTCGTTGACCTTGTTCTTGTCGCCCAGCAGATGGTTGTAAATGCGAAAGGTAAAGAAGCAGTTTTCCCCACTCGTGTCGGCGATGACACTTCGGACGGCAATACCCTCGTCATTCAGCGTCTCATTCGTGTAACCCGTGAGCATGTCCGAAGCAAACAGCGCCTGCGACGTGCCCGAGACAGCGACCGACTTAAGAAAGTCACCCGCCAAAAAGGCCGTGTAGGTAAGGTAGGTACCCGCCACAATCGCGACGGCGCATAGCAGCACCGCAACCGTCCATAGGCGCTTGCGCACTTTAGAAGTAGGGGTCGCCGACTCCGTGCAGCAAGGCTCTGTCTTAGAATTATCTACCTGCGCAAAGTGCTTACCAACAGGCCTCGCGATTTCATTTTGCTCGTTCTTGTCTTTTCGCATCTGGCGCCCCTCCCCTCCTACTTATTAGTTGCCGCTCGTGACGCGAGCGATTAGATAAACCATGTCGGTCTCTTTGACGTTGGAGACCGTCTTTCCGCTTACGGTCACAACGCCCGGATTCCACGTACATTCGATGATGAAGTTCGTGGCGGCGTTGGCTGTTTTGCCATTCCAGCCATCGAGCCCACTCCCTGCGAACTTGTGGTACCGATACAGCGGACGGGCGTTTTTCTGGACATTCACGTACGAGCCGTACGTCGGGTCGTTTGCCTCAAGCTCTTTAGCCAACGCACTTGTCCCGTCCGCGGAGTTGATAAAAGCAAGCTCAATCGGGGTGCTGCTCTTCTTGCTCCATGAGTAGGTGCGGTTGAGCCCGTCGAGGCCGACCACGGTGCCGTTTTTATCGTTCGGATTATTGACCGTCACGTGATACACGTTGATTGTCAGCCCCGTGATATTCGTGGTATTTGCCACCTGCAGCTCAAACGCTTGACCGCCGGCAGCGGGATCGCCATTGTCGCTCCGCACGCAAAACGCGCGACGAATGGTCACGGTGCCGTCTATGTTTTTAACATCGCCCCGTGACTCATCATACGAAATCTCGATGGGCTCGATGCTCGTCTGGTTGGGACCCATGATCTTAAGCTGCGCGGGCGTTTGGATCTTGCCCACCGTAGACAGACTTTTGCTGCCCACAAACCACGAGAGCGACAAGCCGATGATAAGAGCGATTGCCGCCAGCAATATCAGGACCGCAAGGGCCTGTGCGCGGCGGTTTTCTATCCAATTGCGGGCATCGCCGAGGCGCGTTTGCATGGTGCTCATGAGCTCACGCCCTCCTGAGCGCTAATTCTAAGTTGGATGTATTTGACCTTATTGCCGATCTGCTCGTCGGCATTGTTGTACAGCGCCGAGCAGATGGCGGTGTCGCTGAAGGACATGCTAGACGAAACCTCGGGGGCGTTGGCAGCACTCGTGCCGTTTGCCGCGCCATAGAAGTAGTTCGCTTTATGCTCGTTCATGTCCGCCTGCAAAGCGCCGTAGTCAGACTTTGCGTCGCCCGCCGCCGCAAACAGGTTCTTGTAGTAATTCGTGTTGCCCGTAAGGACGAAGTTTTGGAAGTACTCCGGCCACACCCAGTACAGGCTGATGGTGACGGGTTTGTTCGTTGGCTTGTTCACATCGCCGTTTTCGCAAAATTCGCACTTGCGAATCTCGATCTTGCTATCAACCACGCGGCCCGAGTAATACCCGTTCTGGTCGCAGCTCGTAAAGAACAGCAAGTGGCCTTTGATCAAGCCAAGGAGCGCCTCCGCCTCGGGCGCCAGCGTTCCCCCGTCCCCAACAACGCCAACAGTGTTCGTGACCTTAAGCAAGCGCGACAGACTGATCGTGACCCCGTCCAGGTCACTCACCAGCGGCTTCACCGTAAATGTAATCTTGCCGCGAGCACCCGGGTACAGAGAGCCCGCGGTCTCGTTGTTGAGGTTGGAGCCGAGCGTTACCGTCATGGCGTCGGTCGTATCCAGGCCATCGATGGCATACTTTTCCTCGGGCGTGCGCTCGGAGCGCTCGTAATAGCCCACGTGCGCGCCGGACTCACCCTCGCCCGCGGCGGTCAGCGTGTACCGATCCGCCTTCGCCCCGATCGTGCCCCCCGTGGCGCTCACTCGGTTATTCGCAGCAAACCAGGCCAGGCATGCAAAGATGGCAACGATGGCGGCCAGCACAAACAGACCGCTCACCAGGAAATCCTTCCAGAAATCCTTGAGGGTCCGCACGTGCTCGTCGGCAGCTTGACGGTACTCGGCCGCCGTCTTGTGCTGCTGGGGCTCGCTATGTCGGTCCATGCCACTCATCGCTTACATTTGCCCTGCTTGCGGGCGTGCCATCCTTTTCGCTCGGTCGCGTTTATCCATTGTTCGCAGGTAGAGAATTCAGGCAGAATACAACACCGTACGATAAGGTAAAAGAATAGCATTGACCTGCGGTTTGCTCCACAACGCAAGCCTTAATGATGTCTTAAAGATTACGAATAGCAGCTTCTTCCATATGCCAAGGACATGGTGCAAACAAACCTGACCCCCTTTGCACCAATCCGCAGCACCGGGCAGCGGACACACGGCGTGCCGCCCCTTAACACCCCAACGCGCGCACGGGTATCACGTAGATACCGTCCTCGACCTCGCGGGCGTACTCACCCACCCCCACAATCACGGCCATAAACTCCGGTTCGCGTGTGCGTGAACGAGGATTTCCACAGACCTTCTTGCGAACGCGCTTGAGGCTCTCGACGCCGGCGCTCGTTTTATCTTCACTCACCTTAATCTCAAAGGCGGCCCACCGTCCGTCGGCTAGCTGCACGATAGCATCGCACTCAAGGCCCGAATCGTCGCGATAATAGCGCACGGGCGTGCTATCCAGCAGGTCGAGCGAACGTGCGTAGACCGAAAGGTCGCGTATGACCAAATTCTCAAACACCAGACCAAATCTCTGCCAGTCGGCAAGCAGCGCCTGCGAGGACATACCTAGCAAGGCGCAAGCAAGGCTCGGATCTGCCAGATAGCGCTTGGGCTTGACGGTAAAGCGCCGTTTGTCGCGCGCGGCGGGAACCCAACCGGGGACCTCCTCGAGAATAAACATGCCTTTGAGGGCATCCAGGTACCTGCGCACCTTGGTCTCATCGGCAAACGCTGCGGGTTCCTCCTCGGCACCGAACATATCCATAAGAATCGTTTTATACGTGGTTGCCTGTCCCAGATTGCGCGCGATCGATGCGGAGACTCGACGAGCAATATCGGGGTCGAGACCGACCGCCGGGAAGCTGCTCGAAAACGTGGTGTTGAGATATTCACGGGCGATGAGCTGGGCGTCAGCCGAAACCATATCGATCGCCTCGGGCCAGCCGCCGCGGCAAGCGGCTTCGACAAGCCCCGGTGTATCGCCATCGCACCGGCAGGGCTCAAAACGATGCTCAAACAAGCCCGCCAGGCTCACCTTGCCGTTGGACTCACCTGTCTCGGCAAGCGTCATAGGGTGCATGCGGACGCGGCCGATGCGGCCAGCTCCACTATGCGCGGGCGCCTCCGCCTTTGAGCCAAACGCGGGCGTGGCGGAACCCGTGAGGATATAGGCGCCGCGCGTACCCCGGGTGCGGTCAACCTCGTGTCTAACGTAGTCCCAAATCTGGGGAACGCGCTGCCACTCATCGATAATATGCGGACGGTCTCCCAGCAACATCATCGCTGGGTCGGCACGCGCGAGGTCGAGATTCTCGTCGACATACGAGGCGGACGCCCCGTGCTCGAGCGCGGCCCACGTCTTGCCGCACCACTTGGTGCCCGCAATCTCGACCGCGCCAAAGACACGAAGGTAGCGCTCGATTTGCGCATCCACGATACGTGGGATGTATCCGTCCCGATGTAGCCTCTCGCCCGCCATGAGCCACCCCCGCAGATTTCCAGTTCCTGCTTTCTGATTCTTCTATTCCACTGTAGCAAATTCGGATTTTCGGGTGGTTGCGATTCGGATTTTCGTGTTCATATAATTCGGATTTTCTTGTGTATGAGATTCGGATTTTCTGAACCCGCTGGTCAGGGGCACCTCTTATCGACAAAAAGGCAGGGAGCACCGATACGGCACTCCCCGCCCACTCAATACGCGATAGCTTTCTCGACTACAGCTCGTTGGCCGCGTGATATGCCGTGCGGATGGCGCTGGCAATGTCGGCGGTTCGCTCGCCCGAGCAGTCGCCCACGCAGGTCACGGGCACCGTCACGCCGTCCAGGTCAAACGCGTTGGCCTTGGAACCCACGGCCATCACCACGTAATCGCAGGCGATCTTCACCGGCTCCTCGGCGCCGTCCTCGGCAGTGCGCACGGCCTCCACGCCCTCGTCGGTAATGGCGGTCAGGCGGGTCTTCACGTGCTGCTCCACGTTATGCTCGGCAAAGTCGCTCATAATCAGCGGCAGAATGGTCTCGGACTCGCCCGCGGCAATCTTATCGAGCATCTCCACGATCGCTACCTCGCAGCCATGCTGCAGCAGGTACTCGGCAGTCTCGGTGCCCACCAGGCCACCGCCAATAACGGCGACGCGGCCCGTAAGCTCCACCTTGCCGGCCAGCACGTCCCAGCTCGAGACGACCTTGTCCGAATCGGCACCCGGAACGGGAATGACCACGTCGTGCGCGCCCACGGCCACAATCGCGGCGTCGGCGGCGTTGAGGTCCTCGGCGGTAGCGGCATGGTTGAGCTCGACCTTCACGCCCAGGCCAGGCAGAATCTTCTCGTAGTACTCGACCGAGCGCATGATCTCGTCCTTGCGCGGAGGCGCGGCCGCCAGCACAATCTGGCCGCCCAGATGATCGCTCGCCTCGTAGACGGTCACGTCGTAGCCGCGCTTGGCCGCCACGCGCGCGGCCTCCAGGCCGGCAATACCGCCGCCCACCACGGCGATCTTCTTGTCGCCCTCGCCCGGCTTGATGGCGATGGTCGCCTCGTCGCCGTTCTCGGCATTGAGCACGCACGAGATGTACTTGCGGTTTTGAATCGCGTCGACACAGCCCTTATT
Source organism: uncultured Collinsella sp. (assembly GCA_947507155.1). Lineage (GTDB taxonomy): Bacteria > Actinomycetota > Coriobacteriia > Coriobacteriales > Coriobacteriaceae > Collinsella. Next base: position 123,198 of record CANNOC010000002.1, read on the forward strand.
GCAGTTGAGGCACTCGCGAATGGGCTCGCCCGTGGCGGCCTTCAGCGCAATGTCGGGGTCGCACATGAGCGAGCGGCCATAGGCGACGATGTCGGCAGAGCCATCCTCCAGGATCTTCTCGCCGGCCTCGACCGAGACCACGCGGCCGACGGTTGCCACCGGCACGGAGACCAGGGCCTTGACGCGCTCGGCCACGGGCAGCGTCCAGTTGTAGGGCATGGCGCCCATGGGCGGAATGGTGTCGCCCATGTTGCCGGTGTGATTTGCCTGTGCAACCTGGATCATGTCGATGCCCGCGCTCTCGAGCAGCTTGGCAAACTCGCAGGCCTCGTCGGGCTGCAGGCCGCCCTTACCGCGCGGCGTGCCGTCGGGGTTCTCCATGATCACGGGGAGCTTGTACTCCACCATCAGCTGCGGCGCGGCTTCCTTAATGGCAGCGACGACCTCGAGCGCATAGCGAACGCGGTTCTCGAACGAGCCACCGTACTCGTCGGTGCGCTTGTTGAGGATGGCCGAGCACAGCGAACCCACCAGGCGGTCGCCGTGGACCTCGATGGCGTCGATTCCGGCCTGCTGCGCGCGAGCGGCCGAGGCAGCGATAGCCTCCTTGATCTGGGTGAGCTGCTCTACGCTCGCCTCGTTCACGAAGTGCTGCATATCGTGGTGCAGCTTGGCATAGGCCTGTTTGCGGATCTCGTTGGACTCGGCCATCTTGGCGGCAAAGGTCTCCTCGTCACCGGCGGCCTTGGCTTCCTGCGCGGCCTTGGCGGCGGCCATGGATCCCATGACCATGCGGCCGACGCCGGGCACGTCGTACTCGGGGTGGAACAGCTGCAGCGCGACCTTGGCACCGTGCTTGTGGACGGCGTCGGCCAGCGCCTTAAACGTGGGGATCTGGGCGTCGGTCGCCAGCTTGGGCGTGGGGCTTGCGGTCATAACGGGAGCGACGTCGCCGATGACGATGTAGCTCACGCCGCCACGGGCCAGGCGCTCGTAAAAAGCCAGGCTACGCTCGCCAATGGAACCGTCGCGCTCCTCGTAGCCGGTGGTAAGCGGCGGGAACATAATGCGGTTCTTGAGCTCAAGGGGGCCAACCGTAATGGGCTGGAGCAGCTTGGATGCAGGTGCGGTCATGGACATTCCTCTCTTGTAGGCGCGGCGGCGATGATGCCACGTAGTTGTCTAGAGGATATGACATGAGAGCACGGCGGCACAACGAAAATCGGCGAATATCAGGTGACGGCAGGTGGATGGGGCGGGACGGCCCGTCGGTTCGTCTCAATCTGTAACAGTTACTCGGCAAAAACCGGGTCTTACTGTTACAGATCAAGACAAACGGGAGCGGTCCGTCGGAAAATCTCGATCTGTAACACTTACAGACCAAAAACGACCCTAGATGTTACAAATCGAGACGAACAAATTCGGTCCGACCAAACATCTCAATCTGTAACATCTAGGCCCACTTTTGGCCCCTACCTGTTACAGATCGGGACAACGGGAACCGTCCCAACAAAATGTCTCGATCTGTAACATCCATCGGCCAAAAACGACCCCAGGTGTTACAGATCAAGACAAACCAAACCCGCCTGCTAGAAAATCTCAATCTGTAACAACAACTCGGCAAAATCCGTCCCTCGTGTTACAGATTTAGACAAACAAAGATCGTCCTGCCGAAACATCTCGATCTGTAACACCTAGCCGCCCAAATCGGGTCCAGATGTTACAGATCGAGATTTTGTTTGGGAAGTTGAGAACTGGGTCGAAAACATTGATCCGCAATAACAAAAAAGCTCGCCGGCTAGGCCGACGAGCTGCAAGTTCTTGGTCGCGGGGGCAGGATTTGAACCTACGACCTCCGGGTTATGAGCCCGGCGAGCTACCAGACTGCTCCACCCCGCAATGTCTGGGCGCCTCATGTGCGCAAGAAAGAATATTACGCGGGAGTTCGGTAAACGGCAAGGAAAATCTCGTAGAGCATAATTCCTTCATATTTAAACCCCTCAGCCCATATCACTGTAACCGAATCGCAGCCGAGCGCCGTCGACGGCGCGTATACAATGGTGCGCGTCCTTTTATGCCAACACTGGGAGTAGACATGCTGCTCGCTATCGATATGGGAAACACGCAGACGGCCATGGGTCTGTTTGACGGAGACGAGCTGGTGCAGTCGTGGCGTATGCCCACCGACCGCTCCTATACCGCGGACGAGATCCACGTGCGCCTGATGGGTTTCTTTAAGATGTACGGCCTTTCGCTCGATGCGGTCGACGCGATCGCCTTTGCCGGCGTGGTGCCGCAGCTCTCGCGCGAGTGGCACGCCGTGGCCGACCGCATTGCCGCGGATGCCATCGTCATCGGGCCGCAGACGGCCGCGGTGACCAAGCTGCGCGCGGCGCGCCCCCAGGCCGTGGGTGCCGACCGCGTCGCCAACGCCGTTGCGGCCGAAACTTTCTACGGCGCGCCGGCGATCGTGGTGGACTTTGGCACCGCGACCAATATCGACGTCATCGATGAGGACGGTTATTACATTGGCGGAGCGATCGCGCCGGGCATCCGCATCTCCATGGACGCGCTTGCCGCCCGTGCCGCCAAGCTCGCCAGCGTTCCGCTCGAGGCGCCGGAGCACGCCATCGGCCGCGATACCGAGGAGTGCATCAAGGTCGGCGCCGTGATGGGCGCCGCCGCCATGGCCGAGGGCCTGGTCGCGCGCATGAAGCGCGAGCTGGGCCGCGAGGATGCCACCGTTATCGCCACGGGCGGTCTCGCCGGCATCGTCGCCGATTCGACCGATGCCTTCGACGTGGTCGACGGGCAGCTCACCATCAAGGGCATCTGCGAAATCCACCGCCGCATGCAGGAGCTGGGGTAAGACAGGGGCATAAGTCGAGCACGTCCAATGCCCCAGCCCCCGCAAACGTTCGCCAAGCCTATTCCTCAAAACTGAAAAATTTTCAATTTTGAGGAATAGGACCGACGCGGCCATTCTCTCGGGTCACACAGAAGCCCTCCCCGGTGCAGGCCGAGGAGGGCTTCGTTGTCATCGCTATCTTTGAGCGCGGATGTCTCGCGTTACAGCCCGCGAATCCGTACGGCCTCGGGCGGAAACTCCTGCTCGCCGGCATCGGTCTTGATGGTCGCACGGCCCCAGATGTCCAGGCCCGCAAACACACCGACCGCAAGCGGCAAACCGCTGGGCGACACCGCCGCAACTTGGCGACCCAGCAGCGGCACCATGTCGAAGTACTCGCCCAGCACGGGGGCCAGCGGACCTGCGGCGCCCTGCGGCGTATTGGCAACAGCCGCCCAGGCGTCCACACGGGTCAGCACGGCGGCAGACAACTCCTCGACCAGCGCTTCGTCAGCCACGTCCACACCAAGCTCGCTCAGCGCCGAGCGCTCAATATCCACCGTCACGGCACCGAAAATGCCCGCGGCACCGGCGCCACCGTTGACGGCGACGCGCGCAAACGGGGTCTCAAACGTAGGCGCGCCGCACACAATGTCGCTCGGCCATTGAATGCCCACCTTGCCGGCAAGGCCCAGCCCCGGTGCTGTAGCCGTTCCCACGAGCGCGTCCATCATGCCCATCGCCGCCACAAACGGAAGGCCGTGGAAGGCATGCATGTTCACGTCGGGGCGCACGACCAGCGAAAACGTCAGCGATGCATCGCCCGCGCTCCACGCGCACCAGCCCGCGGACATGCCCTCGCGGCCCGCGTCACGCGCCGCGTCGAGCTCGGTACCGGCGGCAACAGCATTCATCTCGATCATCTACATACGCCCCAATTCGCCCACGATATGGCCCACGCGATCCTCGGGTTCCTTGACCTCGACGCCGTTGTAACGGAAGAACCGCGCCGGGTCGTGCATCAGGTCCTCGAGCGGCACCAGCACAAAATCACGCTCGCCAATGAGCGGATGCGGCAGGCGCAGCTTCTTGCCGCCGTGGGTCTCGCCATCCATCCACAGCAGGTCCAGATCGATGGTGCGTGGGCCATTGACCTTGGCTTTCTTGGAGCGGTCGCGCCCCAGCTCGGCCTCGATCTTCATAAGCTCGTCGAGCAGCACCAGCGGCGCCAGCTCGGTCTTAATCTCGATGACGGCGTTGGCAAACGCATCCTGGCGCGTCTCGTAGGCCGGCTCGCTCTCGTAGATGCGCGAGCAGTTGGACACGCAGGTGAGCGGAATCTCGGCGATCATGTCGCGCGCGGCGCGGATGTTGTCGCAACGATGCCCCAGGTTGGAGCCCACGGCCACAAACGCGCGACGCGGCTGCGGCTTAGCAACAGCCCAGTAACCGTTCAGGAACTGCGCAAAGCCCGCGACGTCGTGCACGCGCACGATGTTGGCGCCGGCCTGGATGGCGCCCAGGCACACGCCAAACGTGGCGGCATCGCGCGCGGCGGCATCGGTCACGCCCGAGACAGCGCCCACAAAACGCTTGCGCGACACGGCGCACATGAGCGGATAGCCCAGCGACGCCATCTTGGCGGTCTCGCGCTGGATGACGATGTCCTCGTTGGCCGTCTTGCCAAAGCCCGGACCGGGATCTATGCAGATGCGGTCGCGCGACACGCCGGCATGGATGAGCGTGCGAGCCTGGTCGGACAGAAAGCCCATGACACGGCGCATGATGGGTGCCGAATCGGGCAGGGTAAAGCGGCGGAGCTGAGAGGTGGGCACGTAGGCCTCCTCGCGGCGGGCGCTGCGGCGCATCATGGCTGCCAGGTGGTCATTCGGCTCCGGCGCGGGCTCAGAGGTCGCGGCGGCCTCGGAGACAGGGGCAGCCTGCTCGGCGGCCGGCGTCTCTTGCTTCTGCTCGTCCGTGGGCTCCGGCGCAGGCTCCGGATCGCCAAACGGCAGCGAGGGCTGCACCGCGCCACCCGGCAGCTTGGCCTCCGTCTTGGGCTCGCCTAGCAGCTTGCCGCGACGGCGGCGCGCCGGCTTCTCGGCCTCGCGCGCAGCCTCGGCGGCCGCTTCGCGCGCCTTCTCGGCAACAAACGCTGCGGCCGAGGTATCGAGCTGCACCGTTGCATGCGTGCGCGTAGGCGCCGCGATCTCGCCGGCGTGCATCACGATGACACCGCAGGTGCTCGTCGCGACAAATTCGACCATCTTGGGGTCGGTGAAGCCCGTCACGTCGTTGACGATCGAGGCACCGCAGCGCACGGCCGCCTTGGCAACCGCCACGTGGCGCGTGTCGATCGAGACGATAGCGCCCTCTTTGGCCAGCGCGCGCACCACGGGCAGCACGCGGCGAGCCTCCTCGTCGGGATTGACCGGGGTAAATCCGGGGCGCGTAGACTCGCCGCCCACGTCGATGATGTCGGCGCCGGCATCGAGCATCGCCAGGCCGTACTCGATGGCGGCATCCGGGTCGAAGTGCTCCCCGCCATCGCTAAACGAATCGGGCGTCACGTTGAGGACGCCCATGATGCGCGGGCGGTCAAAGCTGAGCTCGTACTTTCCGCACCGCCATGTCTTACTATCGTTCGCCATGAACATCCTCCTAAAATGCCCGCGCCGCCGCGCTCGGGCGCAGGCGGCGGGGTTGCTTTGCAATTAGTCTTTCTATTGTATCCGCGCACACGGGCTAGAACGCAAACGCGGCCGCGATGTCGCAAGAAATCAGCAGGTCGGCATTTGCATCCTGATCGGTGGGAGCAAGATTGCAAATGGCCAGCGTATCGCCGGTAAAGTAGCGCGTAAGGCCCGCCGCCGGATACACCACGAGCGAGGTCCCGCCCACAATGAGGGCATCGGCCGCGGCGATGGCGGCAACGGCGCCGGTCAGCACACGCTCATCGAGCGGCTCCTCGTAGAGCACCACATCGGGCTTGATGCGCCCGCCGCACGCAGGACACACGGGCACACCCGCGGCGTCCTCGTGCTCGCGCGAGCAAATCCACTCGGCGCTATAGACCGCGCCGCACGACTGGCAAATGTTTCGATGGACCGATCCGTGCAGCTCAAACACACGCTGCGAGCCGGCCATCTGATGCAGACCGTCGATATTTTGCGTCACCACGGCATTTAGCTTTCCGGCGCGCTCCAGCTCGGCCAGCTTGGTGTGGCAGCGGTTGGGCTTGGCGCCAAGCGCGATCATCTTGGTGCGGTAGAAGTCGAAGAACTTGGCCGGATGCGCCTCATAAAAGCTATGCGAGAGCATGGTCTCGGGCGGATAGGCAAACTGCTGGTGATACAGGCCGTCCACGCTGCGGAAATCGGGGATGCCACTCGCCGTGGAAACACCCGCGCCACCAAAGAAGACCACGCGCTTGTGGGTGCCGAACAGCTCTTCCAGCGCGGCGGAGGCCTGCTTGGGATCCGTTATTGCCTGCGTCATATGAGTCCTCCGTCCTTGTTGGTCGGATGGCGGCGGGCGCTTGCCCGGCGCGCAGCCTTTGGGTCGACACGCGCGGAGCCCACCACCGCCCCTGTTGCGCTAATCTTAAGCCTGCCAACCCCGTCGAAAGGACACCATGCCTCAGACTTACACTTTCGCCTCGTGGAACGTCAACGGCCTGCGCGCCGTGCTCAAAAAGGACCCGAGCTTTATCCAGGTCGCGCAAGAACTCGACGTCGATATCCTGGCGCTGCAGGAGACAAAGCTACAGGAGGGCCAGGTCGATATCGACCTGCCCGGCTATCACCAAACCTGGAGCTACGCCGAGCGTAAAGGCTATTCGGGCACCGCGGTCTTTAGCCGCCAGGAACCGCTGCGCGTGCGGCGCGCCGACGCGCTGCTACCCTACGCCGGCGAGGGCGAGGCGGCCGAGCTCGTGGCGCAGGCCGCGACCGAGGGCCGCGTCTGCGCGCTCGAGTTCGACAAGTTTTGGTTTGTCGACGTCTATACGCCCAACGCGCAAAACGAACTCGCCCGCATCGATGTGCGTATGGCCTGGGACGATGCCTACCGCGGCTTTTTGAACGCGCTCGAGCGCGAGACCGGCAAACCCGTCGTAACCTGCGGCGACTTTAACGTGGCGCACGAGGAGATCGACCTTAAGAACCCCAAGTCCAACCGCGGCAACGCCGGCTTTTCGGACGAGGAGCGCGGCAAGTTTACCGAGCTGCTCAACGCCGGGTTTACCGATACCTGGCGCGCGGCAAACCCCGACGTCGAGGGCGTCTACAGCTGGTGGAGTTACCGCTTTAATGCTCGCAAGAACAACGCCGGCTGGCGCATCGATTATTTCCTGGTAAGTGATTCAATCGCCGCCGACGTTCGCGACACCGGTATCCGTGGCGACATCTTCGGCAGCGACCACTGCCCCGTCACCCTCACGCTAGAGTTCTAGCCCCAACTGATCCCCTGGGGACGGAGGAAAAGGGATCATTTTCACCTCGCGAGGGAATCCACGCGACCCGCCCGCCACGAAACTGGCCCATCTACTACGTTTAAGCCACCGCCCTCAACCACAGCGAACAACGCAAAAAGAAAACCGCAGGTAGAAAGCCTGCGGTTTTTCATAAAACGCGGTCATGGTCGGGGGTATCAGGCTAAACGTAGTAGATGGGCCAGTTTCGTTGCGGCCGCCGTCAACTGATTCCCTGGGGACGTCTGGGGACAGAAGAAAACGGATCAATTAGGCTCTTGAGGACCACGATGCCCGTCATATCAGCCGGCCATTTCAAAACTATGCCGGTTTACGGGGCTGAATCGCGAACCCCCCAACCATACGCAATTCCGAGATAATAAAACCGCAGGTGAACGGCTTGCTCAATTTCGAAAAAAGCCGGTATGGTCTGTCTGCGCCAATCTAGCCCCGTAAACCGGCATAGTTTTAAAATGGCACTTCTGCAGTATTGATTCCCACCCCGGCGCAACCGCCATTACAGCCCGTACTTCGCGACGACGCGGTTGATGCGGCGACACCAGGGCCTGTACAGGGCGGCCAAGAACACGCAGGTCGCGAGGCCGTGTGTGATATCGAACGGCACTGCCGTGGCAAGACGCGCCACGGCGCCCGCCCACGTGAGCGGCTGCACAAAACCGATGATGTCGTAGGCGTTGATTACCACGCCGTAGAGCAGGCCCGATGCAAAGCCGTACGCCATCAGCGCCGGCATGCGCACGGTTCCATCCGCACGGTCGAACGCGCCCGCATGCGCCAGCGCGCCGCCAACATAGCTAACCAGGCCCCAGGCATACATCTGCCATGGCGTCCACATGCCCTGTCCAAAAAAGAAGTTGCTGGTCAGCGCCGCCAGCGCACCGACCATAAAGCCGTTACGACGACCGAGCGTCGCCCCGGCGATAATGGCGATGGCACTCACAGGTTTAAAGTCGGGAATGGGGCCAAACAAGATGCGCCCCGCCGCGGCCAACGCCGCCAAAACCAGCGTTGGCATAATCTGGCGCAGGCCCGGTCGCGACGCCTCGTAGCCCGCAAAAAACAGCGCGAGCACCAGCGCCACCACGACAAGCATGGCAAGCGCCGCCTGCTCAACGCCTGCCAGCAACGCCGCAGCCATCACTGCGGGAACCGCCAGCAGCAGCGGTATCTCCAGTTTTGCGAGTAGGCGCGCGACGCGATAATCCGTCACCCCATCACGCCCTGTAGAACACGTTGTCGGCAAAAAAGTCGGTCGGCGGCTCCATGCAGGCAATCTCACCGTCGAACATCATGGCAATGTCATCGGCAACCTGCTCGGCAAAATCCAGATCGTGCGTGGCCATAATGACGGTACCGCCAGCCTTCGCATGATCACGCAGGGCGCAGGCGATGATGCGGCGGCTGGCCAGGTCTAGACCCTTGGTGGGCTCATCGAGCAATAGCAGCTCGGGGCCAATCAGAAGCAGCTTTGCCAACGCAAGCAGTTGACGCTGTCCGCCCGAAAGATCGTACGGATGGCGCCCATCCAGGCCCGACAGCCCCAGGCTCGCCGCGCGCTCCCGCGCCGCAGCCTCGTCATATCCGCAGGTCGAAGCCCATTCCATCAGCTCGTCGCGCACCGTCTCGGCAACCAGCAACGCCTTGGGGTTCTGAGGCAGCAGCGCTGCCGATCCCGCCCCGCGCTCCATATGCCCACGCTGCAACTTGACCGTCTTGGCCAGCACCGAAAGCATTGTCGACTTCCCGCAGCCGTTACCACCCACAACCGCATGCACCGCGCCAGCCGAGAACGCCGCATCGAGCCCACGCAGCACCCAGCCGGACGCCCGATCGTAGCGAAACCAGCTCCCTGCCAGGGTGGTAGCCGGCCCAGCGTGCATTTTTGGGAGTATTCGGCATCCACCGGCACGCGATGACGCCCCCGAGTCGTCTTGCGGCAGTATTTGCGCCTCAAATTCTCCCGATTTGTCCGATTTCAGCCCTTTTTCTGCACCCGGAGCGCCCGTGCGCGGGTCCAAAGAGCCCAGCTGGCCGCTGGCGCTGCTGAAAACTCCGTTTTTTGCACGCCGCGAGGCACCCCACCCCGACACCTCGTCAGAAAACAGCTCTTCACGGTGCCCCAGGGAGGCAATGTCAGCCACCTCGCACACGCGACCGCCCTCAATCCGGTACGCACACGTCGCATACTCGAGCATCGGCCGCGGTTGATGCGTAGCCACGACAACCGTGCAGCCCAGCTCACGGTTCACACGAAACAGCGCGTGCAGAAAATTCTTCTCGGCAACGGGATCGAGCTGAGACGTGGGCTCGTCGAGTAGCAGCACACGCGGACGCAGCGCCAAGACGGCGGCAAGCGACAGCAACTGCTTGCGGCCACCCGAAAGCGTATCGGTATCGCGATGAAGCCAGTCCTCCAGACCAAAGAAATAGCTGGTCTCGGCAACACGGCGACGCATCTCGTCGCGCGACACACCCAGATTCTCCAGGCCAAACGCCATCTCATGCCACACGGTCTCGCACACAATCTGGTTCTCGGGATCCTGGAACACGTAGCCCACGCGCTCCGCAGACGCGCGCACGTCCATGTCGGCAACGTTCTCGCCCAGCACGCGCGCATCGCCAGTGCGCTCGCCCGCCGGAGCGATCTCGGGCTTGAGCAGCGACAGCAGCGTCGACTTACCCGATCCGGTACCGCCGACAAGCAGCGCAAATGCACCTTGAGGAACAGACCAGTCGAGCCCCTCGAGCACCGCAGCATCAGCCCCGGGGTAGGCGAAGCTCAGGCTCCGCACCTCAATCGCCGGCATATCCGGGCCGCACGCCGCGCCCGACACCGGGCCCCTATCCAACCGAGCCATCAGCCAAACCTCTTCTCATCGATCGCATGCAACACACAGGGCAGTACCATCCAGGCAGCGTACACGGCATAGCCCAGCCACGGCGCGGGCACCGAAAGCTGCGGGTAAAACGAATACTGCGTTGTCGCGGTCCATGCCACTGCCACCGCGGCGGCACCAAACAGCGCGAGCTCGACCAGCGCGGCAACGTCGCTGCGTCCCAGTCGATACCGCGCGTACGTCGTGCGACGCGTCGCGGCGCCCCACCCGCGCGAGCGCATGGCATCCGCGCGCTCAAGTGAATCTTCCATGCCCCAGCCCATCAGCACGCTCGACGCCCGCAGGCGCGATCGCACGGGATCGGTGGGCGCACGCCCCGGCACATCAATCGCATCCTGCACCGCTAACACCGTGCGGCCGCGGCGCAAAAACTGCGGGATAAGCCGCATGCACATCGAGATCATGAGCGCGATCACCGGCGCGGCGTTGCCCAAAAGCGCAAGAACCTTGTCGTATTCGAGCATCGACGCCGCCGCCTCAAACCACAGCACACTCGCCACAAACAGCCCACCCATGCAAAGGCCGTAAACCATGCTTTCCAGATACACCACACGCATGCCAATACGAAACAGCTCCGTCGAGCCCGAGGCGCTAAACAGCGGGTTGACCAGTGCAATGATCAAAATCACCGGCAGCTGCCAGCGAAGCGCCCCCAACGTGTGGGCAGCCCCACGCGTTGCAAATCCATACGCCAGCCCGCCCGCAAGTGACAGCGCAATCAGCACCGGCTGCATCGAGAACATGGTGAGCCCCAGCGTCAGCACTATATAGAGTGCCGGCACAGCCGGATGCGACATCGAGAACGCCGCGACGGGCTCGCCGCCAAACTCCTCTTGTATGTTGTCCACGGGCACCCCCGTCCCCTCGCTCAAACGACAGCCCCGCAGCACCGCCAACGCCGCCCGCAAGCAGCGCAAACACCACGCCGGCGGCGCAAGCCTCAACCGCCGCAAACCAATCGCTACGCGCTCATCATATGCCTGCGGTATCATATTGCGCCGTGTATCGTTTCCAAACACACGTCTCTATAACGTAACAGGAGATCACATGGACGCAACCGCAATTATCCTCGCCGCCGGCGAGGGCACCCGCATGAAGTCGAACCACTGCAAGGTTTCGCACAAGATCCTGGGCAAGCCCATGGTTCAGTGGATCGTCGACGCCACCATCAAGGCCGGCTGCAGCCGCGTCGTGGTCGTCATCGGCAGCCACGCCGACGAGATGCGCGCCCTTATCGACGGCGCCTACGCCAACAGCGCCACCAAGGTCGAGTGCGTCGAGCAGACCGAGCGCCTGGGCACCGGCCACGCCGTAAAGGTCGCGCTCGAGGCCTGCGGCATCACGCAAGGCCCCGTCGTCGTGCTCAACGGCGACCTTCCGCTCATCACCGCCGACACCGTCGCCAAGTTCGCGCAGACCGTCGCCACCGGCGAGCTCGCCTGCACCGTCATGACCATGACCCCGCCCGATCCTTTTGGCTACGGCCGCATCAAGCTGGGCGCCGATGGTCAGATCGAGCGCATCATCGAGCAGAAGGACTGCACGCCCGAGCAGGCCGCCACGCTGCTGGAGTGCAACGCCGGCTGCTACGCCTTCGACGGCGCGCAGCTTGCCGCCCACATCAACGAGATCGGCAACGACAACGCACAGTCCGAGTACTACCTGCCCGACATGCTCGAAATCCTCAAGGGTCACGGCCAGGCGGTCTCCATCTTCCACTGCGACGACTACCGCGACGGCCTGGGCGTCAACAGCCGCATCCAGCTCGCGCAGCTCACCGCCATCGCGCGCGACCGCATCAACGAGCACTGGATGGCCGAGGGCGTTACCTTCATCGACCCCACGCAGGCCTGGATCGGCCCCGATGCCGTCATCGGCCGCGACACCGTCGTGTGGCCGCAGACGCATCTGATCGGCCACGTCACCGTGGGCGAGGAGTGCCAGCTCGGCCCCAACAGCCGCCTCACCGACACCACCGTCGGCAGCGGCTGCATCATCGATGAGACCATCGCCATCGAGGCCGTCATCGAGAACGGCGTCGACTGCGGCCCGCGCGCCTACCTGCGCCCGGGCACCCACATGCTCGACGGATCCAAGGCCGGCACGCACGTGGAGATCAAGAAGTCCACGATCGGCGAGGGTTCCAAGGTGCCCCACCTGTCCTACATCGGCGACACCACCATGGGCTCCGGCGTCAACGTGGGCGCGGGCTCCATCACCTGCAACTACGACGGCGTCCACAAGCACAAGACCGTCATCGGCAAGGACGCCTTCATCGGTTCCGACACCATGATGGTCGCGCCCGCCCAGATTGGCGACGGTGCACTCGTGGCCGCCGGCTCCGTCATCACCGAGCCGGTTCCGGCCGACGCACTCGGTCTGGGCCGCGCCCGTCAGGTAAATATTGAGGGCTGGGCCGCCGATTATCGCCGCCGCCTGCACGAGGACGACGAGGTATAACGTTTTACCAAGCATCTAAGGAGCTGTTCCCATGGGGACGGCTCCTTTTTCTATGCTGACCTGCGTGACAGAATGAGTGGTCGGTTCGTGTCCGTTGACGGTAAAGACGTTATCAAGACCCGATTAACCCCGCCGCGCGGTTACAATGCAAAAAGGCATCTATATGGCATTCGATGTATAAAGGAGAAGGGTAATGCCGATTAATGATCCCGAGAAGTCGGAGAATATGCGCAAGTCCATCCGCGTGTATTCCGGTTCCTCCAACCGTCCCCTCGCTCAGAAGATCGCTGAGTACCTTGGGGTCGAGCTTTCGGGCCTTACGCTAAAGCAGTTCGCCAATGGTGAGATTTACGCCCGCTACGACGAGACCGTCCGCGGCGCCGACGTCTTCCTGATTCAGTCCGTGGCCGGCGGCAACGTCAACGACATGCTCATGGAGCTGCTCATCGCCACCGACGCTGCCAAGCGCGCATCCGCCCGCTCCATCACCGCCGTCATCACCCACTACGGCTATGCCCGCCAGGACCGCAAGGCCGGCCCGCGCGAGCCCATCACCGCCCGCCTCGTCGCCAACCTGCTCGAGCGCGCCGGCGTCAACCGCATCATCACCCTCGACCTGCACCAGGGTCAGATCCAGGGCTTCTTCGATATCCCGGTTAACCACCTGTCCGCGCTGCCGCTGTTTGGCCAGTACTACAACGACATGCACTTCGACACCGACAACCTGGTTGTCGTCTCCCCCGACGTGGGTCGCGCCAAGGCCGCCAAGAAGCTGTCCGACATGCTCGGCTGCGACCTGGCCATCGCCCACAAGGGCCGTCCGCGCCACAACGCCGCCGAGGTCATGGGCATCATCGGTGACATCAAGGGCAAGACCTGCATCATCAACGACGACATGATCGACACCGCTGGCACCCTGTGCGCCAACGTCAAGGAGCTCAAGGCTATGGGCGCTGGCGACATCTACGTCTGCGCCACCCACGGTATCTTCTCCGGTCCGGCCATCGAGCGCCTGAACGACGCCCCGATCGTCGAGTGCGTCGTCACCGACGCCATCCCCGTCGAGGTCGGCGGCAAGATTAAGACCATCTCGGTCGCCGAGGAGTTCGCTCAGGCCATCTCCGCCGTTTACCACGAGGAGCCCGTCTCCACGCTCGTCGGCGGCGACTTCGCGCTGTAGTCGCATCGTCCTTGCAACCCGGCGCATCGCCGCCGAAACAGAAGAAACCCCCACGCTCCCCCTTGCTTCGCAAAGGTCGCGCGGGGGTTTCTTCTGTTTCGGCGGCTCGCTCTGCCGCGGCCGTGCTTTTGTCTGGTGGGATTTCGCTGAAACGAAGTCTCGCCTTCGGCGGGCGTGGTAGCCTTTGTCGTTGATTGAACTATTTGTGTAACGAAGGGACAAATATGGCAGCTGCACAGCCGCTTAAGATTCGCATGGTTGCTGGACTTGGCAACCCTGGCGATGAGTATGCCGAGACCCGCCACAACGCTGGCTTCAAAGCAATCGACGAGTTGGCCCGTCAGGCCGGTGTCACGTACTGGAAAAACCAGGCCGGCGCCGAGGTCGCGCTCATCAACATCAACGACCCCGAGGAAGAGGGCGGCAAGCGTCAGATTGTGCTGGTCAAGCCACAGTCGTACATGAATACCTCGGGCGGTCCCATCTCCAAGCTTTGCCGCGAGTACAAAATCAAGGCCGAGGAGTTGCTTGTAATCCACGATGAGCTCGATATTCCCGCCGGCGACGTACGCGTTAAGGTGGGCGGCGGCCATGCTGGCCACAACGGGCTGCGTTCCATCATCGACAAGATGGGCAGTCGCGACTTCAGCCGCATCCGCACCGGTATCGGCAACCCTCCCGGCAAGATGGCTGTCGCAGACTACGTGCTCAAGCAGCTGCGCGCCCGCGAGGCCGAGGACTTCCAGGACACCTGCGCCCGCGCCGCCGACGCCGCCGGCCTGGCGATCGTGCACGGCGTAATCTACGCCCGCGATCACGTCAACGGCGCCGCTTCCACCAACGGCAAGCACTAAAGCCTACCATTTAGGGACAGGCTTATTTTGGCAGGTTTTATCTGCGGAAACACCTCAGTTGCGGCATCGCAATCAACCCAGTGCCACCATGCATGCGTAACGTCCCAAAGGGGGCCGACCTCAACGAAGCGCGAGGCCGGCCCCCTTTGCCGTTTTGCCTGATAAAACCTGCCAAAATAAACCTGTCCCTTTTTGGTAGGTCACTTTTCCCGCCTGCCAAAGATACACGTAAGCGACATGTCCATGAGGGTATAATTTGCACCGTATGTCTGCACAACGCCTGTGCGCGTACGGTTTTATTCGGGCTACCGTCCATTTCCGTGGAGGCACGGTTCGGTCGCCCTAACAAGAGAGGGGTTCTATGTATAAGATCCTGGAGAAGACGCAGTTCTCGGAGAAGGTGTTCAAGTTCCGCATCGAGGCGCCCGCAATCGCCAAGCATGCGCACGCTGGACAGTTCCTCATGGTTCGCGCCAATGAGACGGGCGAGCGTGTCCCGTTTACCCTGGCCGGCTGGAACGGTGACGAGGGCTGGGTCGAGTTCATCTTCATGGTGATCGGCAAGACCACCGAGATGCTTTCCACCTACGAGGCCGGCGAGTCGCTGCGCGACGTCGTGGGCCCGCTGGGCGTTCCCACCGAGATGGCTGAGGGCCCCTGCGCCGTCATTGGCGGCGGCGTCGGCCTGGCAATTGCCTTCCCGGTCGCCAAGCACCTGGTCGAGACCGGTCACGAGGTGCACGCCATCATGGGCGCCCGCACCAAGGACCTCCTGCTCATGGAGGATCAGTTCCGCGAGCTCCTCGACGAGGACCACATCCACATCACCACTGACGACGGTTCCTACGGCGAGCAAGGCGTTGTCACCGCTCCGCTGGAGCGTCTGCTGCAGGACAAGGCCGTGAGCCAGGTCTTCTGCGTCGGCCCCGTTCCGATGATGAAGTTCTCGACCCTCACCGCCCAGAAGTACGACACCCCCATCACCGCGTCGCTCAACCCCATCATGGTTGACGGCACCGGTATGTGCGGCTGCTGCCGCGTCGAGGTGGGCGGCGTGACCAAGTTCGCTTGCGTCGACGGCCCCGACTTCGATGCCACCCTGGTCGACTGGGATGACCTTCGTGCCCGCCAGGCCGCTTACCGTTCCGAAGAGGGCGCGTCCCTCAAGGCCTATGAGGAAAAGAGCTGCGCATGCCACTAGTTAACGGTCGTTTCGTTGCCGATATGAAGTCACCCCGCACCCCCGATAACGAGGAGCCGGCTGCCGAGCGCGCCTGCGACTTCCGCCCCGTCGACAAGGGCTTCACCGAGGAGATGGCGCTAGCCGAGGCCGAGCGCTGCCTCAACTGCAAGAAGCCGTTCTGTGTTGAGGGCTGCCCCGTCAACATCAACATCCCCCGCTTTATCGAGCAGATCCGCGCGAAGGACTTCGGCGGCGCCCTCGATACCATCCGCGAGGACTCCATGCTTCCCGCTATCTGCGGCCGCGTCTGCCCGCAGGAGAACCAGTGCGAGGGCAAGTGCATCCGTGGTAAGAAGTCCGAGCCCGTGGCCATCGGCCAGCTCGAGCGCTTCCTGGGTGACCGCCCCGAGCTCGCCTCCACGCCCAAGATGGCCCCCAAGAACGGCAAGAAGGTCGCCGTCGTCGGCTCTGGCCCGTCCGGCATCACCTGCGCCGGCGAGCTCGCCCGCAACGGCTTTGACGTCACCGTCTTTGAGGCCTTCTTTACCGGCGGCGGCGTGCTGGTCTACGGCATCCCCGAGTTCCGTCTGCCCAAGGCAGTCGTCAAGCGCGAGATTGACGGCCTGGAGGACATGGGCGTCAAGTTTGAGTACAACTCCGTCGTGGGCAACATGGCCACGGCCGAGGAGCTGTTCGAGCAGGGCTTCGACGCCATCTACGTGGCGACCGGCGCTGGCCTGCCCAAGTTCCTCAACGTCCCCGGCGAGAACCTGCCCAACGTCTTCTTCGCGAACGAGTACCTCACCCGCGTGAACCTGATGAAGGCCAACAAGTTCCCCGAGTACGACACCCCCACCAAGCACGGCAAGAACGTCGTCGTCTTTGGTGGCGGCAACGTGGCTATGGACGCCGTCCGTACCGCCAAGCGCCTGGGCGCCGAGCACGCCATCATCGCCTACCGTCGTACCGAGGACGAGATGCCCTGCCGTCGCGCCGAGCTGCACCATGCTAAGGCCGAGGGCGTCGAGGTTCTGCCGCTCGTCTCCCCGCTCGAGTTTGTCGCTGGCGAGGACGGCTCCGTGTGCGCCGTCAAGGTCCAGAAGATGGAGCTCGGCGAGCCCGACGAGTCCGGCCGTCGTCGTCCGGTGCCCATCGAGGGCGCCATCGAGGAGATCCCCTGCGACGTCGCGATCTCGGCTATCGGCACCAACGCCAACCCCTTCGCAAAGAAGATCGGCGGCAAGATGGAGCTCAACAAGTGGGGCTACATCGTCGCCGACGAGGAGACCGGCCAGACCACCGATCCCCGCATCTGGGCCGGCGGCGACATCGTCACCGGTGCCGCTACGGTCATTCTGGCGATGGGCGCCGGCAAGAAGGCCGCCGCTTCGATCACCAAGAGCCTGCTGGGCGAGTAATCACCTACAGCACTAGCCACCAAACGGCAAAGTCCCCGTCGAGCACACGCCCGGCGGGGACTTTTTCTATACCGGCCGCCCAAACCACCACAAAGGTGCCTGTCCCCTTTGCGGTGGTTTGAGGCTTGGTCGGTCGTTTTGTCTCAATCTGTAACAGTTAGAGACCAAATTCCCCGCTACGTGTTACAGATCGAGACATTAGATTGGCGGCCGAGCAGTTCATCTCAATCTGTAACATCTAGAGCCGTTTTGGGCAGCTTGGTGTTACAGATTGAGATCTTGCAAAAGCCGAGAATGGGCGTTGTCGCCAAAACCTAACGCTTGCGACGCTTGGTCGCGGCGATGCCGGCCGCGGCAACGGTTGCGCCGGCGATGCCCAAGGCGGCGACCGTCATCGCGGTGGAGTCACCCGTGCTGGCGAGCTCCGTGCCGCCGGACTTCTTGCCGTTCTCGCCCTTACCCTTGGACTTGTTCGTCGTCACCGTGGTCGTCGTCGAAGTCGAACCGCCCGCAGGTACCCCGGTGCCGCCAGAGCCATCCGCACCGCCGCCCTGCTCGCCGTCGCCAGGCGTCGGCTCGGGCTCTGGCTTCAGACCGGGATCGGGCGTCGGCTCAGGCACCGCCTCATCGGTCACCGTAATCGTAATGTTCAGACGCTCGGAATACTCGCTGTACGACATGCCAGGGCGCTGTGCCGCAATGCGCACATACATGTTGCTATCGAGCGCAATGGGCTCGGTGTACTTTACACGGCCTTCGTCACGGCAGGGGCAGGTGTCGTTGGTGGTGTACCAAATCGTCGCGCCATCCTCGGCAGAAAGCTCCAGTTTCGTGCCCTTGGGCACCGTAATGTAGTTCTCCTTGGGCGACCATGCACCAAACGTCGTCGCACCAATCGTCGCCACCGGTCGCGCCGGTCGCACTGCCTCGGCAGACACGCGAACGTCGACCTGCTTGGACAGCGTCGTGCCGCCCACCGCCGCCGTCAACGTCGTCAAACCGGGCAGAGCACCATGCAGCACAAACGTCGCCGCACCGTCCTCGCCCGTCACGGCCTGGGTGGCATCGACAGAGCAGATAGCCGAGGACTCCAGCCCAACACTAACCTTGGCGCCCGCAAACGGCTTGCCCGCCTTATCGGTCACGTGCGCCACCAGCTCAAAGTCACTGCCATCAAGCATGGTCACGGCCTGCTCCACGTTGAGTTTGAGCTTGTCGGCACGAACGCCCACGACAAGCTCGCCACTTGCCCAGCGCGCCATGGCCGTGCCGGCGTAGTTGCGAGCACCGTCGAGCTCAAACGCCACCGTCGAGCCCGCCTCACGCGCATCGGCATAGCGAATACGCAGCACGCGCGATAGCGGCTTGCCATTGGGATCGTCCTGTTTGTCGAGCCACGTATACGTCACGTCGCCTAAGCCCTGCGCGCACAATGCGACCAGGGCATCGTCGCTCGCATCCATATACTGCGCAAACTCAACCTCGATGCAATCGGTATAGGCATGGGCCGAAGCCACCTCGGGTGCCGCCGTCGACACCAAGCCAATGTTCACCTCAGTCTGAATCGGCGGCACGCGCAGCCAAGCCGAACGCGCCTCCTCATACCCGTCCTTGGTCACGCGCACCTGATACCAGCCGGTCGGCGTATTCCAGTTGTACGCGCCGTCCGCACCCGTTGCAAGCGGATTGTCCTGCTCATACTCCTCGGCATCCCAACGCACCGCATTGGTACCGGCCGCATTGTCGGCGCTCCACAGCTCAACCGTCGCGCCTTCAACCGTATTGGACAGCAGGCCCTCGTACACCACGCCCGCAGGGTCGGGTGCAGCCTTGGCAGCCACATTGCGGTAACGCGCCTCGAAGATCGACTGCATCTTCTCGTCCGAGATCAAGCCGTCCTTGTTGGCCTTGTAGACCTCGGCATCGGTCAGCTCGCCCCAGTTGACCGTAATGCGATTCTGGCACGCGCGCTCCACCTGCTCGCAGGCAACATCGTAGGCGCATTCGGCATTGGTCAGCTTAATCGCGCGCTCCGAACCTACGCTGGTCGAAGCCGCATCATAGGCAGCGCCCACCACGGTACCCGCCGAACCGGCCGTCAGCACGCCGGCGATTGTCATAATGGAGCCCACTGCCACATCGGTGCTATCGTGGCAGAGCTGGCGATACAGCAGATCCTCAAACGCACGCGCCTTCTCCATGGCGTCACGCAGCGCGTAAATGCACTTCCAGTCGTCCTCGGTCTTCTCGGGCTTGGCAAGCAAGCGCGTATGCTGAAGCTCATAGCCCTCGCGCTCGCCCTTCACCTTCTGCATGCGGACGTTCACGTTCTCCCAGTTCTTGCTGGCATCGTTCACGCCGTAAATGCCGGTAAAGATGCCGATGCCCTGGGTCGCCGCGGGAAACGCCTGGCCGGCCGCCTTCCACGCGTCGGTCTTAAAGACTTGTCCGAACATCTCGCACTCGATCTTATAGCTCTTGAGCGAACGGATCGTGCGGATGAGCTTCATATGGGCGCTCACGTCGCCGTTGAGCTTCCAGGCCATGAGCCATCCGCGCACCTTGGAGTTGTTGAGGCTATGGACCACATTCCAGTTGTCGTACAGGTTGTCCAGAATGTCGCACTGCATGGCGATCGAGTTAAACAGAAGCGCCTGGTTCTTGTTGTTATTGGAGTTCTCGATAAACTCCGACTCGATATAGGCCGTCTGCTCGCCATCGGGCGCGGCGACCTTAAAGCCCTTGACGGTATCGTCGTCAGCCGCCTTGTAGCTCAGCGAGCTGCCGAGCACCTGGCCCAAATCGTTAAACCCGCTCGTCGACTGGCCGTTGTACTCGCTGGCCTTAATGCCCGCACACTTGTTGAGCGCCGCAGCGGTTGCGTCATTCCAGCTTCCGTATTGGTTGAGCTGGCCGATACCCATCGACTGGCCCACCAGATCCTCGGCCTGCTGGGCAATAAACTCCGCTCGCGATGCATGGTCGACGAGCTCCTTGATGGCGGCCGCATCCGCAGCGTTCGCGCCCTGGGCCGCCGCGAGTTCCTGATACCAATCCTCGCTGGTGCCGTAAGCATCCTCAAAGATCATCTTGTCCACATTGACGCCATAGCTGTCGCCCTGCTGGGTCAGCAGCGCCGACGACCCGCCGACCGCGGCCTTGAGCTCAGCCGCAAACTGCGCGGCCTCGTCGTTGCCAGCACCATCACCCTCGCCGTCGCTGGCGGCAGGGGCGCGACGAGCCTTACGCGCAGCTCCACCTTGGGCTTCGTCCTCTTTACCGTCCTTGTCCTCTTCGGCAAACGCATCGGCGACCATCTGGTCAATCGCGTCGTTAAAGGCCTCGTCGACATCATTAAACGAGTTATCCATCATATACTCGTGCCACTGCTGCACGGCATTCGAGAACTCCTGCTGGCGCTCCTCGGCCGCGGCGGAATGCTTTTTGGCCGAAGCTTTGGCGTCAAAACTCAGCATGGTCATAAGCTGGGCATTGGAGATGCGGTAGGTCTGCGGCATAAAGATTTGCTCAAAGTTGCCGCAGTTCACATAGGTCGAGTCATTCGCCTTGTTAAACTCATTAAGCAGCTTAAGGTAACCCTCGTCCACATACTCCGCCGCATAGCGCACGCGGGTGCCCTCGCGCGACTTTTGAGTCAGAGGAATCGTCACCGTCTTGCCATCCACGCAGTCCACGTACAGGTCGAGCGTGTCGGCGGCCTCTTCGTTTCCCACCTCGAGCGTGATGTCAAAGGTCCAGTAGGCATTCTTCTTTTGTGGCAGATGATGGAAGGTCCACAGGCCCTTGCCGGTGTCCTTGCCGTCCTTGACCAGGTTTTGCGTACCGCCACGATACGTCACATCAAAGTTCCAGACCGAAGCACCCGGAACATAGCGCACATAATTGCGAGCCGTCACCTCTGCGGCAGCGGCGGCGACATCGGTCGAGCCCACGCGCGCTTCAAGCGTCACACGCTCGGCGGCAAGCGTATCCTGCGGCAGTTCGTATTCAATCTTGGCACGGCCGAGTTTATTGGTCTTGCCGGTGTACTTTGCAGCCGACGAGCCCGTCCCCACGGTGAGCTGCACGCTCTTGCCCGGCGCTGCATAAACGTAGGCCACATTGCCCAGCAGGCTGTGAACGTCGGTGTTGTCGACCTCGATGCGCGATCCGCTAACCTCAAGCGTGGTGCTTCCCAGCGGCAATGTCACCTCGCCCAGCGTAATAAGCGGCGAGACGGCATAGATGCCCGCGGCCTTAGGCTTAAAGCGCACAAACACATCGGCGCCCGCACTCTTCTTCATATCGAGAACGAGGTTGTCGCCCTCCCAAGTTGTGGCAGCCCACATGGCATCGGAGCTGGCGCCGGCTTCGCGAGCGCCTGCGGACACATCCTCGACGGCATCCTTGGCCAGAGGAATCTCAATCTTGGCAGCCTGGCTGTCCTTGAGCTCGTAATGAATGCGCAGCTCGGTCTCCGCGCCAACGACCGCGGACGAATCAGCGATAACCGAGCCCGCCGTCAGCCCGCGCTCGGCACGATACGTCTCCACGTCAAACGTGGGGACGTCGAGCGTCACGTCGAGCTGTTTGCCGTCCTCGATCTTCACCTGCTTTTGCGCGATATGCTTACCCACGGTCAGTCCCAGGCGGCTAAACGTGGAATAGCTCGTCGCTTGGATGTCATAGCTCGTCTTGTTAAAGGCGACGATGGTGTACGAACCGGCCTTAAGGCGCGGCGTCTCGGCCTTCATGATAGGCGTGGCGCCATCGTCTTCGTAACCCATCAAATAGGTGACGCCGTCGGCGACTAGCTTGCCGTCGGACGTACGGAACACCAGCACGCGGTTGGCGCCCTGGTAGTCGCCCTTGGTCGTAACCGTCACCGTACCCCAGGGCTTCAAGTCGATATCGACCTTGCCGGCCGAAGGCTTCACCGTCGCCGTCGCCCCACCCAGCCTGAGGCTGTCTTTGGGCTCGAGCGTTATCTCCAGATCCTGGTCCGCGTCGGCAATGGCCTGCGACACCGCGAGTGCTGTGCCCTGGATACGGAAGTCGTTTTCCTTGTCACCCTTGGCAGGCTTAAGCGTCTTGCCGCCGCTCTTCACCGTCAGATCGATGTTATCGAGACTATCGAGCTCAATGCGTTCGGTCTTATCCTGGCCTGCGACCGGTTCGAGATAGGCCACATTAAGTTCAATCGCGCGCGAAGCCGGAATCTTGGTAAAGTCCTCAGCCTTAATCTCTCCGATATTCCATGTGCCCGTCATCTGGTCGCCCGGGCGCGCCAGCACCATGTCATAGTAACCGCTGAGCGAAATGCGCAGGGTGGCTGCTGTCTTGGAGAGAGCGTCCGCTGTAAAGCTGCCGTCATCGCCAACCGCCAGCGGCGTGGACTGCCCCGCCTGCACGAGTGTAGCCGTCGCGTTCTGGGGAAGTTTGCCCGTCACCTGGGCCGCCTCGCCCATCCACTCAAACGTGTAGGCAGGCTTCGAGGAATCGACGGAGTCCTTGCGATCGGCCACGGCATCGGCAAGCTTTTTGACCGTCGAGGGGTTGCCAGCCGAATCGGTCGCATAGGCATAGATGGTCTGGCCTTCACCAAAGGGAATCGCATACGTTACGCCATCGATTGTCACGCGCTCATTATAGTCGCCCGGATAGCCCGCCTCACCAAACTGAAGATCGGGGTTCATCACGCGCAGGGCAACGGCATTATGGTTCGTCTCGTTTCCGTATCTCGTGTTCTCAAAAGCTCCCCGCTCTATCATTTCCACGCTTTTGGGTAGCACAATCTCTTTGCCGGCAATCGCAGGATCAAGAGAGGCGAACGCGTGCGCTCCGATATATTTGACGCCGTCGCCGATCGTCACCGACGACACATGCGAGCACCCGTCAAAGGCATAGCGCTCAATCCGCTCCACCGTGCCCGGCACGTTGATCTGCGTAAAGGTGAGTACCGTTGTGTCCGAGACATAGAACTGCGGTACGCCGCAATTGGCGAAGGCGCGATAGTCGATAGTCTTAACCGAAGGCGGCAGCGTTGCCACCACATTGTCGTCAAGTTGTTCGCAGCCCTCAAAGGCCCGCTCGGGAATCGTGGTAAAGGCCGCGTTATTGGGCCAGGTCACCGTGTGAAGTGTCTTGCTTCCGGTAAACGCATTCCAGCCCAGTTCCTCAACCGAATCGGGCAGTGCAATTTCCTTGATGCTGCTGCCGCCCAAACCGCCCACAGAGCGGATATGCGAATCGGGGGCAAACGTAATTGATGTGAGCGCAACGTTTCCCATGCCCTTAAGACTCACGACATTTTTGCCGTCGATGGTCGAGGGCACCTCCAACGTGGTAATGCCCGCGTCGCCATACTCGATAGAAATTTCGTTGGTGAGGCTATCGATCGAGAAGTAGTACTGCGCGGGAGTCTGCGCGCCGGCCACGTAGCCATCATCGTATTCGCCTTTTACGCCCGTAGCGCCCTTCGAGGTCATCCAGAGCCCAAGATCCTCATTCCAGGTTGCCTCGGCACAGGAAGCCTCCTCTTGCTTCTGCTGCTCGGCGAGTTCCTTGCCCTCGACAAGATCGGTGGCGAGCGTACCCGCAGGCGTGCTCTCGGTCTGCCCAGCGCCCGTCAGGCCTGCTGCCGATGCAATCTCGGAGTCCGGGGGCGTAGGGGTGTCACCGGTATCGAGCACTGTGGGGTCGGCGGCGTCGGCATCGGGCGCGGGGTCGGCGGAAGCAGAGTCTGACGTTTGGGCGTCAGCCGAATCGGCGGGAGCGGCGTCGGCTGCCTGACCGTTATCCGTCTGCACAAAAGTACTATCGGTGTTGAGGGTCTCGGCAAACGCGCCCGCGGGAAACGAACCCGTCACCATCGCGAGGGTCACCGTGGCAACCGTCAGCCGACGGCAAAGCGCTCGAGCAGTAGTCCACCTCATGGTCGTTCCTTTCCTGCAAACCAAAAGTCATCCAGCGTAATCGTTGTTCAAAAACAAAGCGAACGGTAGGTTCATATATACGAACCTACCGTTCTACCTGCGCAAACCACCGCAAAGGGGACAGGCACCTTTGCGGTGGTTCTGGACTCGGCCGGCCAGTTTGTCTCGATTTGTAACAGTTAGAGGTCAAATTCCCCGCCTGGTGTTACAGATCGAGACATTAGATTGGCGGCCATTCGGTTCATCTCAATCTGTAACATCTAGAGCCGTTTTGACTGGCTTGGTGTTACAGATTGAGATTTTGCTGAGGCCGAGAACGAGAGCCGTCACCCAGCTCTAATGCTTGCGGCGCTTGGTCGCGGCGAGGCCGGCGGCGGCTACGGTTGCGCCGGCGATGCCTAGGGCGGCGACCGTCATCGCGGTGGTATCCCCCGTGGTAGCCAGGACAGCATCGCCCTTCTTGGCCTGCGTGGTTTTCTCAACCGTCTTGGCCGTGGTGGTTGTCGTGACCGGTTTAGCCGCGGGCTTGGTCTCGGGCTTCACCTCGGGCTTGGACTCAGGCTTGACCTCAGGCTGCGGCGCGGGCTTTTCGGGGTCGACCGGAGCCGGCGTGGCCTCAGGCGTAAACGTCAGATCGGTGTTGAGCCACAGAGTGAAGATACAGCCGCTCTCGGGATCAACTACACTCGCTTCGCCCATCTGGTAGCCGCACTCCTGGCCGTTGATCACCAGCTTGGTGTCGGGCGTAAAGTAGAAGCCGCGCGCGGACTTGAGGTAGATGCCGTAGCGATAGGTCACGCCAGGCTTAAAGACGTCGATGTGATTCGTGATGTTCTGATCCCAGAAATCCACGGAGTTCACTTCGCTGCCGTCGCTACCCGTCCAGAACTCACACTGAGGAAGGGAGTTGGAACCCGTCGGAACATTCGCCGTAAAGACTGGCCTATCGCCCGCCTTGAAGGTGGTCGTGGCGCCGTTGATCTCGATAACGTCGATGGCCCGCCATTCGTCGATCGGCTGCTCGCACAGCATATTGTCGGCGTTTGGCGCGAAGACGCCGTTGACGGTCTTGATGTGGTGCGCCCAACGACCGTTGACGTACATCATGCAGTCATCGGCCACGGTATTGTCGCCCTTGAGCCTCAGCTCAACGGAGTACATGTAGAACTTGCCCTCTTCGAAGTGTTCGATCCTCCTCGCGCCCGTCGGATACTTGGCGGGGTCGGAATACCAGAAGGCAACGGGCGTGAGCTCCGCAGGGTCGCTGCCATCCATCTCCTCCCAGCACTCATACGCGATCTCGTACTTGTCGGCATCGGCAACGGGGATCGTCGCGGTCGCGCGCGGCGCCTCGCCGGGCGCGTAGTCGGTCTTCACGTCGTTGACGTCCAGGTTATGGAGGGCTTCGTTTTCTGACGCAACGAGCGTAATTTCGCTATTGATGACGTAGCGGAGGTAATAATCGTACCTGGTTTCGTTGAGGATAGTCGAGCTGCCTTCATAGTCAGTTCCGGTATACTCCAGTGCCGTGCCAATATAGAGAGCCTCATTGCGCGTGAGTCGATACGAGCCGCCTGCCGCGCCACCCGTAAAGGTCAGCGTCAGCCTCATGTGATTGCCAACGGGTTCGAAGCGAGCCGTCACGTCGGACATGGACGCATCCTGAACTTCGACCAGAGTGCCCGAAGCGGCATCGGCCCTGTAGTACTTAACCTCGACAACTTCGCTCGCAAGCGTTTCTGGAATGCCGCCCTCAACATCGGGAAAATCATAGGTATACGACTGGCCCTTTTCGAGTGTGACATTGCTCGGAAGCGCGCAGTCCGTGTAGCGGGGAACCACGGTCGTATTGACCCTAACGTCGCTGCCGCCAACAACATCGGTCACACCGCAGGGCATGATGGCGTTGCTCGCCGGCATGGCGGCGTTGTCGTCGCCAGAAGCGTTTTGCCCAGCGAGCGCAGCACCGCTAGACTCATTGACGGCATCGGCTGGGATTGTCTGCTGAGGCTCAACGGTGGCTTGCGCCGCCGGAGCAGCATCGGTTGCAGGCGCGGTCGAAGCAGCTGGTGCGGTCGTTGCAGCCGCATCCTCCGCAACCGTCGGCGTCACCGGAGCCGCGGCAACCTCATCCGTCCCAGCGGCGGGATCGGCGCATTCCGTCGCCAGCACCACGCTCGGCAGCAGCAACTGACCGACCATAAGCGCACACGCGCCGGCGCAAGCTATTTTGGCACCCACACAACGCCAGGTACCGTGAACCAGCGAGCAGGTGGACTCACGTTGAGCTTGCTTGTCAAAGTGGCTTACGTTCATAACGGCCTCCTTGGTCGTAGGGACATACCACCACAAAGGTGCCTGTCCCCTTTGTGGTGGTCCTGTACCACCAAGATGTGCCAAATGACTCCGTATGCCTAGGTTCGTAGATGTGAACCTAGGCCTCTACCTGCGGTTTAATTCAATATGATTTCGCCATCGCCACACTCGTCCCGGGAACGCTACAATCGAGGACACGATTATTCGTCCACCCAAAGGACCGTCCTTGAACCTGAGCAGGCCTAAAATCAACGCGCTTCTGGCACTCGCGCTCTTCACCTTCGCCTTCCTTGCCGCCGAGTTTCGTTTCGACGTCAACGTCGGGCTGCTCGCCGGTGCCGAACGCGTTGTAATCGCACAGGGCTTTATTCTGGGTGCGAGCGTGCTCGGCTTTATCGGGTACGCGCCGCTGCTCGGGCTCGCACGGCGCAAAGGCCACTCACTGGCAGCCGTCAACGCCGCCGCCGTCCCTATCGTCATCGTGGGCCTGACCCAAATTCAGTTCCCTACGGCCCCGCTTGTCCTCGAAATTCTGGGCTGCGTGGCATTCCTTGGACTCGGCCTGCTGGGTGCCGCCGCTCACCACGCCTTCGCGACGGCATTCCAAGACGATCCCAAGCTCGCCACCGGTGCGGGAGCAGCCTATGCCGCGGGCATCCTGATGCAGTTCGCCGTCAACCTGCTCAATTGCGGCGGTATCGCAGAGCTCATCGTCCTTGGCGCAGCGACTATCGCCATATCCGCCCTCAGCGTCGTTCCCCTAAAGGCTGCCGAGAGTCCCAATCCCACCGTCAACCCCTTTGCCGAGCCCTCACGCGCCCTCGCCAAGCAGGCATGTTGGAGCATCGCGCTCGTCATGATTCTTGCCTGCTTGTTCTCGACCCTCGACAACGTGGTCACGCTCTCCAACGCCCACGGCACCATTGCCGTGCAGACTTGGCCGCGCCTCTTTTTGGCGGCAAGCGGCCTTGCCGCCGGTCTTATCTTTGATCTTGCCGAACGTCGCTACATGGGTCTCATCATGCTCGGCGTCACGGCACTTTCCACCATCTCGATCTTGGCCGTGGAAGCCGGCGCCGATCCCAACCTAGGCCTTGTCGTCTTTTACCTGAGCTCGGGCTTTTTTGTCACGTTCTTTACCGCCACCTTTACACAGCTGGCACCGCGCATGCATGCACCCGCCCTCTGGGCCGGCATGGGGCGCGCCGCCAACAATGTATGTGCATTCACTACATCGGGCATCTCGCTTGCCCTCGTGACCTCGGGCAACGTTGCCCTCATTATGATTGGTGCGCTCGTTTTGCTCGTCGCCGCCTGCGCGGCATTCGTGGCAGCCGGCCTGTTCCGCCTACCCCAAACCGAGCAGGAGCGCGAGCGCGAGCAGCTGGCAGAAGAAGCGCTCGCCGCGCCCACCGTCGAGGAGCAGCGCCAGGCCTTCATCACCGACCACGGCCTCACCCCGCGCGAAGTCGACGTGCTCATAGCCGTGACCCAGGATGAACGCCCGCTCAAGCAGATCGCCGAGGAGCTCGGTATCTCGATGCGCATGGTGCAGCGCCACCTGAGTTCTATCTACCAAAAGACCGACACGCAAACGCGCGCCGGTCTCACCAAGGCCTTCCCCTCCGCCTAAAACAAAAACCACCACAAAGGTGCCTGTGAACTGCGCCCCGAAACTTGGACTGAA
>CANNOC010000003.1 GCA_947507155.1 uncultured Collinsella sp.
CCGCGCGGCAAGGAGATATATTGCCAGACCGGAGGGGCCCCGGGGGCGGGAATCTCGGCGCACACATTTCCTACACAACTATGCCTCTGACTGACGTTTGCCAGTCGTTTGCTACCGCTCGCCGAGCACATCTTTATATAGAGAGACCCCTTGGCTACAGCCGATATGCACCCCTGGCCAAAGCGCAGCCGGCATCCAGCAGCTCATCACGCTCCTCCACCGAAAAGCCCTCGGCGTACACGCGCACCACCGGTTCGGTCCCGCTGGGACGGATCAGCAGCCAGGTGTCATCTTCAAATGCCAGACGCAAGCCATCCATATGGCTTACGCTCTGCGGCGCCTTGCCGCATATCGACTTGGGATTCACGCCGGGAAGCAGCGTGCGCAACGTCTCGGCATCCTCGGCCTCAAGGCGCAAATCTCGACGTCCGTAACTCGTCTTGCCAAAGCTCGCCTCGAGCTGATCGATAAGCACGCCCAAGGGCGCGCCGGTCTTGGCCATGAGCTCGCACAAAATCAGGCAGGCAAGGATGCCGTCGCGCTCGGGCATGTGCGCGGCGATGCCGATACCACCGGCCTCCTCGCCTCCCATGAGGACGCCGCCCTTCTTCATCTCTGCAGCTATATATTTGAAACCGACCGGCTTAACGGTCACACGACAGCCAAGCGCCTCAGCAATGCGGCGCACGAGTGTCGAGCACGAGAGATTGACGACGACACGCCCCTCCAAATTGCGGAATTGAACGAGGTCGCCCAAAACAAGCGCCATGATTTGATGCGGATGTATATATCTACCGCGTTCGTCGACCGCGCCGATACGATCGGCATCGCCGTCGGTCACCAGGCCCGCGCACGCCCCGTCCTCGACAACCGCACGCTCGCAAGCGTCCACCCATGGCTCAACAGGGTCGGGGCAAATGTCCTCTTGATCGGACGACTCTCCGGCATGAATCTCGTGCACCTCGACGCCCAGCTCCCGCAGCAGGTCGGCAAGATATCCCTGGGCCGCGCCGCCCATGGGGTCAACCACCACACGCAGGTGAGCGGCTCGAATGGCCTCGGCATCGACAAACGATGCCACCGCCTGCATATAGTCAGGAATAATATCCGCGGTGCGATAGCTTTCCTCGATCCCCATCGGCTCGGGGGCCATGCTCTCTTCGAGCTCTTCGATGACGTCCTGATTGGCCGTCGAGCCATCTCCCATGCGTAGTTTAAGGCACAGATACCCCTGAGGATGATGGGACCCCGTCACCATGAGCGCACCGCAGGCCTCGCCGTCATACGCCGCCGCCCACGTAAGGGCGGGGGTTGGGACGGGCCGAGATGCGAGCACTGCGTCCAATCCGTGAGCGGCAAGCACGCCTGCCGCAAGCTCAGCGAACTCGCGCGCCTGCGACCGGGTGTCGAACCCTATATATACTGTTTTGCCGGGATTGATCTTTTGCCACAACTCGCCGACGGCATCGGCAATGCGGGCAACGTTGTCGGCGGTAAAGTCGTCGTCGACGCGGGCGCGCCAACCATCAGTTCCAAAATGAATTATCGCGCACACGCGCAGACACCTCACAGTGTTTGGATCATGGTACGCATTGGGTATACCCGCAACGCTTGCCCGGCAACCTACCAAAACCGGCATTCACCATTTGGGCAAATGCTACCGACGATGTGCAGGCAATAAAAAAACCGCCCCGTATGGAGCGGTTTCGACCTTTATATATCGAGCGCCTCGGCCATCGCCGCCGTGGTGATCGCCGTGGTCCCACAGCAACTGCCCACCATTGCGGCACCGGCATGCCTCCATTCGATGCAAGCACGCGCGAAGGCTTCGGGATTCTCGCGCCACACAGGGCCATCCTGAGTTTGGACCGGATCGCCCACGTTGGGACGTACCGTGACGGGCGTAGTCGCCGATGCAACCATCCTGGGCACTGCCACGTTCGCGGCCGCAAGTGAACAGCAGTTAACGCCAACCGAGTTTGCGCCGTGCTTTTCGGCGTACAAAACGGCAGCCTCGATGTTGAGGCCATCGCCTAGCAGGTCGCCTTTATCGTCAACGACAAAACTTACCAAAACAGGCATGCCGTCGGCGGCATCCTGGGCGCCGGCAAGTATGGGCTGCAAATTACGGATAGACGTCACCGTCTCGATCAGCAGACCGTCAACACCAGCATTGAGCAGGGCGTATGCCTGCTCTCGCGAAATGCCTCGGATTTCTCGATACTCGGCAGAGTCTTCGGCAAACCACTCAATGCCGATCGGGCCCATCGAGCCCAGCAGCAGCTGAGGGTGCGCCTGGCGTGCATCGTCGACGGCACCGCGATTGACCTCAGCCACGGACGGCGTAATCTGATCTTGCTTGAGGGCATAGCTTGATGCCTGAAAGGTATTGGTAATGAGCACCTGCGCACCGGCGGCGACATACAGGCGATGGATACGAGAAACAGTCTGCGGCTCGGCAAGGTTCCAAAACGCCGGTGGGATGTCGGCGGCATCGTATTCACTCATCAGCACGCTGCCCATGGGGCCCTGCGTCAACAGGGTCTCGCTCGACATGCGGCGCATAAGTTCCTCGCCGCCGGGACGGTTGTAATAACTCGTATCCATATATGTGTTTCGCTATTCCTCGACGCTGATTCCCTGTTTTTCGAGATAGGCGAGCCAGCGGCTCATCGTGTCCTCGGAAAGCGCATGTTCCATCATGCACGCCTCGGAATCGGCCCGCTCAAAATCGACGCCGAGCTCCTGGACCAAAAACGTGCGGATAAGGCGATGACGGTACCAGATTGCCGTGCCGACCTCGCGACCACGGTCGGTCAGGATGACCTTGCCGTAATGCGATTGCTCGACAAGCTCGGACGCCTTAAGCGCCGAAACCGCCTTATTGACCGATGCCTTGGAGACACCAAGACGCTGCGCGATGTCGACCGATCGCACGCCATTGGTCTCCCCTTCTTCGTTTTCGATGCGAACCATGCACTCCAAGTAGTCTTCGTTCGCCACCGTTAGGTGCAGCTCGCGCGAGCTATTTGTCGTATCCATGACCTTCCGTCCCTTCTGCTTTCAAAGGCTGATTCTACCCCATCCGCCCGTCGCGGTATGCTGTGGCATACCGTGCTAGAGTTCTTGTTGCACACGACGACCAAGATTGGAGCGGTCTTTATGGAAAACAACACCACGAACCCCGACGTCCTTGAGCGCTTTTTGCGCTACGTCCAAATCAACACGCAATCCGAGGATGCAAACTGCGACCAGGTGCCTTCGAGCAACGTTCAGTTTGACCTTGCTAATGTGCTGGCCGAGGAGCTGCGCGAGCTCGGCGCGGCCGATGCCCATGTGACCGAGCATGCCTACGTCTGCGCGCATATTCCTGCGAGCGCGGGCGCGGAGGACAAGCCCGCCCTGGGTCTGATCGCACACCTCGACACCACCGAGGTTGCGCCGGGCGCCGGTGTGAAGCCACACATTGTGCACTACGAAGGCGGCGACCTGGTCTGCGGTACCGTTGACGGCAAGCCCGTGGCCATGAGCACCGCCAAGCTTCCTGCCCTCAACAACCTGGTGGGTGAGGACCTTGTCTGCACCGACGGAACCACGCTGCTGGGCGCCGACGACAAGGCGGGTGTCGCCGAAATCATGGCGCTTGTCGCACGCATCGCGCAGGATCCCTCCCTGCCCCATCCCGCGCTCGGCATTTGCTTCTGCCCGGACGAGGAAATCGGTCACGGTGCCGAGCTGTTGGATATCGAGGCCTTCGGCTGCAAGTACGCTTACACGGTCGACGGCGGTCCGGTTGGCGAGCTTGAGTGGGAGTGCTTCAACGCCGCCGAGGCAACCGTTCGCTTTGAGGGCCAGTCCATTCACCCCGGCGACGCCAAGGGGCGCATGGTCAACGCGGGCAACCTGTTCTGCGACTTCAACGCCCTGCTCCCCTACGAGCAGCGCCCGGAATACACCGAGGGCTACGAGGGCTTCTGTCACCTTGAGGGCGTCTCGGCAACGGTCGACCATGCCACGGCGCGCTATATCGTCCGTGATCACGATGCCGCCAAGTTCCAGCAGAAACTCGAGCTGATGAATGCCGCCGCCGCACTGCTCAACCAGCGACTGGGCGAGGAGCGCGTAACGGTCGAGATTAAGCAGCAGTATCGAAATATGGCCGAGATCGTTCGTGACTATCCCGAGCTTATTGATGTTGCCAAGGAAGCCTACCTTGCCTGCGGCGTTGAGCCCCAAGTACTGCCGATTCGCGGCGGCACCGACGGCGCACAGCTGTCGTTCCGCGGCCTGCCCTGCCCCAACCTCTCGACAGGCGGCTACTGTTACCACGGCGTCAACGAGTTTGTCCCGGTCAACTCACTCGTCAAGATGACCGACGTCCTGCAGGAGCTCGTCGCCCGTTTCGCATAAGACTGGCTGCATAAGCCCAAAAGACGAATCGCCCCGTCCTCAACAGAGAACGGGGCGATTTTTGGTGCAAGAAAAGTAGTCGGCATCGCAGGTTGAGCCAACGTCAGCGAGCGACGTCCAAGGCGAACAAGTTGGCATGAAAAAGGCAGGGCATTGACCTTCTGGTCATGCCCTGCCTTTTGAATGACAAATTGTCGCCTTGGGCGGCGCGCAGCGTCGAGCCGTTACGCGGGCTGGTAAGCCCGCGTAACTCTAATAGTTGGCTTCGTAGCCGTTGCCGTCACCGGTGGGCTCTTCGTAGTAATCGGAGCCGTCGCTCGAATCGTCGGAATCGTCCGAGCCACCCGACGAGGTCGCGGTGCCATATGCGTAGTCCTCGGACGTATTGTTGTTGAGGTCACCGATCGTGGAGCTGGAGCCGTCTGAAAGGCCCATGGTGTTGGGGCCCTTGGGATCCTCACCGGCGTCGACGTGGGCCATCATTTCCTTAAGCTCGTCTTCGTAGACAAAGACATAGCTCACGCCGTCGATCATAGTGCTGTCGTCGGCGTACGAAGGCAGGTTGGCCGAGTAGATGCCCTCGACATCCATGCCGCGCATGGCATTGACCGTGGACACGATATCCTGAACGCTCATATCGGTTACGAGCATATCGGACAGCGAATTAACCAGGCCAAAGATCTTCGTGGCATCGAAGTTATTGAGAATCTGGTTGGCAAGGGCGCCAAGCACCTGACGCTGATGGCGCATGCGCGTGTAATCGCCGTCGGCATAGGTGTAGCGGCAGCGGGCATAGGTAAGAGCGGTAGCGCCGTCCATATGCTGCTGACCAGCGGTAATCTTAATATCCAGGTGCTCGGGATCGTCGACGTCGTCGGTCGCGTTGATGTCGATACCGCCAACCGAATCAATAAGCGACTGCATGCCGTCAAAGCTGACCTCGGCATAGTGAGAAATCTGCACGCCGCACAGCTCGTTGACCGCCTGGACCATGGCCTCGGCGCCGCCAACGGTGTGGCAGGCGTTGATCTTCATGGTCTCGCCCTTATACACGACCTTGGTGTCGCGCGGAACGGAAATGAGCGTCGCCTGCTTTTGCGTGGGGTCGATGCGTGCCAGGATAATCGAGTCGGCACGATACGTATCCTCGCCCGGACGACCGTCGGTACCAAGAAGCAACACGTAGAACGGATCTTTTGCCTCATCGGTATCGACCAGAATCTGGCGCAGGTTGTTGGTAATGACATTGGAGTCGCCAAGCTTGCCCATGATAGTGGCAAACCACAGACCCGCAGCAGTCGTGGCGCTCAGCAGCACGCCGAGTACGGCGATGAGAGCTACGCGGCGAACCGTGCGGCCGCGACGGCGCTGACGGGCGCGCTCGGAATAGCGTGCGACATTGTCGCGGCTGTAGATCTTGGCCTGCGCACCAGTCGAGGGTCTTCGGGTGTTATCCGCTAGGGGTTTCTTGTTAAACATAGGCAACCTGCATTAGTAGATGACGGGATCGGGAACGGTGGCATGTTCGACATGCGCGCCAAGCGCCTGCAGCTTTTCGACAAACTGCTCGTAGCCACGTTTGATGTGATGGATGGCCGAGACCTCGGTAACGCCATCGGCGATAAGACCGGCAACCACAAGCGCCGCGCCGCCACGCAGGTCGGGTGAGGTGACCTGTGCGCCCGAGAAGCCCTTGACGCCGTGAATCATGGCGTGATGGCTCTCGATACGAATATCGGCACCCATACGCACGAGCTCGGAGGCGAACATGAAGCGGTTCTCGAAGATGTTCTCGGTAATTACGGAGCTTCCGTCGGCAAGGGCCGAAAGCACCATGATCTGCGCCTGCATGTCGGTCGGGAAACCCGGGAACGGAAGCGTCTGGATATCGACCGGCCTGATGCGCTCGACGCGATTGACGTGGACGCCGTTCTCGATACGCTCGCACTCGATGCCCATAAGTTCCATCTTTTTGAGCACCATTCCCAGGTGGATGGGGCAGAAGCCCGTAACATCGACACCGCGCTCATCGGCCATGAGGGCGCCGGCGACGATAAAGGTGCCGGCCTCGATGCGGTCGCCCACCACGCAATGGGTAACGGGATGCAGCTCCTCCACGCCCTCGATGGTCACGACGGGCGTGCCTGCGCCGACGATCTTGGCACCCATCTCGTTGAGCATGTTGGCAAGGTCGACGATCTCGGGCTCGCGGGCAGCGTTGTCGATAACCGTGGTGCCCTGTGCGCGCACGGCAGCCATGATGAGGTTCTCGGTGGCGCCCACGCTCGCGAATTCGAGCGTGACGGTGGTGCCGTGCAGACCCTGGGGAGCACTGGCGTTGATGTAGCCGTGGGCGGTGTCGAACTCGACGCCCAGAGCCTCGAGACCCAAGATATGCATATCGATCTTGCGAGCACCCAGGTTGCAGCCGCCCGGCATGGCGATCTTGGCGCGATGGAAACGACCCAGCAGGGGGCCCATCACAGCCGTGGAGGCGCGCATCTTGGCGACAAGCTCGTAGGGCGCCTCCCAGGAATCGACCTGGGAGGTATCGATCTCGAGCGTGTGCTCGTCGAGAACATCGATCGTAGCGCCCATGCCCTTGAGCACCTTGCCCATCACGTGGACATCGGAAATATCGGGCACGTTCCGCAGCGTCGTCTTGCCCGGCGCCAGAAGCGTTGCCGCCATAAGTTTGAGCGCGGAGTTCTTAGCACCCGAAACAGGCACGGAACCTCCGATGGCGTGGCCACCCTCAACGCGGATAATATCCAAGGTCTACCCTTTCAAAAAGCATGCCCGGGGTGGCTGGGCCATCCCGGGCATGATGTGTTCGCAAATGGTCGAACGCTAAAGCGTTTGACTATTGGGCAAGCTTGAGCTTACACCATGCGATTTCATTATAGAGGTAGGCGCGGCGTGCATCATCCTCCGACAAATTACCCAGCTTCTCTTCAAAACCTTGAATATCAGCTTTAACCTTGTCGGCGTCGACGGTCGCCAAATCGCAAGCGCGCTCGGCGAGGACGGTCACGACATCTTCCGCAACCTGGGCGTAGCCGCCGACCACGGCAAACGTGTGGTCGACAGTGCCCATGGCCTTATCGGAAACGCGAACGTAACCGCGGTCGATCGTGCAGATTTCGCTGGAGTGAGCAGGTAAAACGCCAAACTCGCCATCCGTAGACGGAATCGACACAAACGCAGCGTCACCCTCATAGGCGAGGCTCACGGGGCACACGATGCGGATACGCATAACCTACTTCTCCTCCATCTTGCGGGCGCGCTCACGCACGTCCTCAATCGTGGAGGCATAGCGGAATGCCTGCTCGGGCAGGTCATCGGCCTTGCCGTCGACAATCTCGGCGAAGGAGCGGACGGTATCCTCGACACGGACGTAGACGCCGGGGTTGCCTGTGAACTTCTCGGCGACATGGAAGGACTGCGAGAGGAACTGCTGAATCTTACGGGCACGGTTGACCGTAAGGCGCTGCTCCTCGGACAGCTCGTCCATACCCAGAATGGCAATGATGTCCTGAAGGTCGGAGTACTCCTGCAGGAGCTCCTGGACCTTGACGGCGACACGGTAGTGCTCCTCGCCGACGATCGAGGGATCGAGGGCGTCGGAAGAAGACGCGAGCGGGTCGATGGCCGGGAACAGGCCGAGCGACGAAATGCTACGCGAAAGAACCGTGGTAGCGTCGAGGTGGGTGAACGTCGTGGCAGGCGCCGGGTCGGTCAGGTCGTCTGCGGGGACGTAGACAGCCTGGACGGAGGTAATGGAGCCCGTCTTGGTCGAGGTAATGCGCTCCTGGAGGTCGCCCATCTCGGTTGCCAGCGTGGGCTGGTAACCAACGGCGGACGGCATACGGCCCAGCAGTGCGGAAACCTCGGAACCTGCCTGGGAGAAGCGGAAGATGTTGTCGATGAACAGCAGAACGTCCTGGCCGCGATCGCGGAAGTACTCAGCGGTGGTAAGGCCGGCCAGACCGATGCGCAGACGCGCTCCAGGCGGCTCGTTCATCTGACCGTAGACCAAGCAGGTCTTGTCGATAACGCCAGACTCGCTCATCTCGAGATAAAGGTCGGTACCCTCACGGGTGCGCTCGCCGACGCCGGTGAACACCGAAGTGCCGCCATGCTCCTGGGCGAGGTTGTTGATGAGCTCCTGAATCAGAACGGTCTTGCCGACGCCGGCGCCGCCGAACAGGCCTGTCTTGCCGCCACGGATGTAGGGCTCAAGCAGGTCGACGGCCTTGATGCCGGTCTCGAAGATCTCGGTCTTGGTGGTGAGCTCGTCAAAACGAGGTGCCGCATGGTGGATGGGATAGAACTCCTCCACCTCGGGCATAGGCTTGCCGTCGACGGGCTTGCCCATGACGTTCCAAATGCGGCCGAGTGTCTTGGGGCCAACGGGCATCTTCATGGGCTCACCGGTATCGGTGGCAATGAGACCACGCTGCAGACCGTCGGTCGAGGACATGGCGACCGTGCGGACGACGCCGCCCGGAAGCTGGCTCTCAACCTCGAGGATCGTGCTCAGGTGACCGATCGGGGTCTCGGCCTCGACCGTGAGCGCGTTGTAGATCGGGGGCACCGCACCGTCAAACTTGACGTCGACGACAGGGCCGATGATACGCACGATGCGACCATCACCGGCAGTCGTCTTCTTGGTGGCTTCCTCGACCGCAAGCTTTACGGTGTTATTAGCCATTACTGTTCCTCCAATGCTGAGGCTCCGCCGACGATCTCGTTAATCTCGGTCGTGATCGAAGCCTGGCGCACGCGACTATACGTGCGGGTAAGGGTCGAGATGATCGCGGTGGCGTTTTCCGTCGCGGAGTGCATGGCCTTGCGGCGTGCACCCTGCTCGGCAGCCGCCGAATCGATCAGGGCCTGGTAGATGACCGTCAGGATATACGACGGTACAAGCTTGCCGAGAACATGCTCGGGAGAGGGCACGAACTCGAACGTGGACGAGATGCGCTTAGGGGCGTCGGTCTCGTTCTTACGCGGACCGTGGGCCATAGCGATCATCTCGGGATCGAGCGGCAGCAAGTGCTCGACGCGAAGCTCCTGATCCACGCGGTTCTTGGCGTGGTGGTAGACAAGCTCGACGCGGTCAAGCTCGCCGGCACGATACGCATCGCAGATATGAGAGGAAATCATGCGAGCCTGATTAAAATCGGGCTCGGAGGAATTGCCCTCAAAGTGCATGACGACGTTTGCGCGGTCGCGGAAATACGTGGCCGGCTTACGTCCACACGCAATGATCTCGCACTCGATGCCATCGTTCGCCCAAGAAGCGGCGAGCTTTTCGGCCGTGCGCTCCACCGTCGTATTGAAACCGCCGGCAAGGCCGCGGTCCGAGGCAATAACGACAATCAGGCCATGCTTGACGCTCTCATGCTTCTGTAGCATGGGATCGGTGCCCGAGCAGGAGGCGTCGCCGGCGACCGTCAACATGACGTCGGTCAGCGCCTCCTTATAGGGCTCGGCCTGCTTGGAGCGATCGAGGGCACGACGGATCTTGGCCGTAGAGACCATCTCCATCGTGCGCGTGATCTGCTTGGTCGTGGTAACCGAGGAGATTCGCTTCTTAATGTCGCGAAGGTTGGCCATAGGGCTTAGTTCTCCTCTGATCCAGTCGTATCGGCATGGTGCTTGGCCATGAACTGCTGCTTGAAGTCACCGATAACGCGCAGAAGCTCAGCCTTGGTGTCATCGTCGATCTTCTTGGCGCGAACCTTATCGAGCAGCGAGCCAAAGCCGTTGTCCAGGTACTCGATAAGCTCAGCGCGGAAAGGCAGCACGTCGGCGATCTCCAGGTCGTCCAGGAAGCCCTCGTTGCCTGCAAACAGAACTGCAATCTGCTCGCCAACCTCAAACGGCTTGTAGCGCGGCTGCTTAAGGAGCTCAGTCATGCGAGCGCCGTGGGTAAGCTGCTTTTGCGTGGCCTCGTCGAGGTCGGAGCCGAACTGCGTAAAGCCCGCGAGCTCCTGGTACGAAGCAAGGTCCAGACGGAGGTTGCCGGCGACCTGCTTCATAGCCTTGGTCTGCGCGTCGCCACCGACGCGGGACACGGAGATGCCCACGTCGACTGCCGGGCGCTGACCCTGGAAGAAGAGCTCGGACTGCAGGTAGATCTGACCATCGGTAATGGAAATGACGTTGGTCGGAATGTAGGCCGAGACGTCGCCGTCCTGGGTCTCGATGATCGGCAGGGCCGTCATGGAGCCGTAACCGTTCTTCTTGGACATCTTGACGGCACGCTCGAGCAGACGAGAGTGCAGGTAGAAGATGTCGCCAGGATAGGCCTCGCGTCCGGGCGGACGATGCAGCGTCAACGACATCTGACGGTATGCCACAGCCTGCTTGGACAGGTCGTCGTAGATGACGAGCACGTGGCCGCCGGGGTTGGTCTCGCTGGCGGGCTTACCGTCCTCGCCGTTGTACATGAAGAACTCGCCGATAGCGGCACCGGCCATAGGCGCGATGTACTGCATAGGGGCGGAATCGGCAGCGGTGGCCGAAACGATGATGGTGTATTCGAGCGCACCGTGCTGAGCGAGGGTCTCGCGGATGTTGGCAACCGTGGAAGCCTTCTGGCCGATGGCGACATAGATGCAGACCATGCCCTTGCCGCGCTGATTGAGGATAGCGTCGATGGCAATGGCGGTCTTACCGGTCTTACGGTCGCCGATGATAAGCTCGCGCTGGCCGCGGCCGATAGGCACCATGGAGTCGATGG
Source organism: uncultured Collinsella sp. (assembly GCA_947507155.1). GTDB lineage: Bacteria > Actinomycetota > Coriobacteriia > Coriobacteriales > Coriobacteriaceae > Collinsella. The sequence continues at coordinate 11,162 of CANNOC010000003.1, forward strand.
CCAACAGACCCGTCTGAACCGGCTCGCACACCGGGGTACGGTCGATGACGCCGGGGGCCTTGAACTCGATAGGACGACGGTGCGTGGCGACAATGTCACCCAAACCGTCGATAGGCTGGCCGAGCGGATTGACGACGCGGCCGAGCATGGCACGGCTCACGGGGATATCCATAATGCGGCCAGTGGTGCGGCACTCGTCGCCTTCCTTGATGGAGTCGACGGCACCAAACAGAACGGCGCCGACCTCGTCACGGTCAAGGTTCTGGGCAAGGCCGAAGACGGTCTCACCGGTATCGGAGCTCTTGAACTCCAGAAGCTCGCCTGCCATGGCGCTCTTGAGGCCGGTGACGCGCGCGATGCCGTCGCCTACCTCGTCGACCGTTGAAACCTCATGCGTATCGACCGTCGCGGAGAGGCTCGTGAGCTGCTCCTGCAGTTTCTTGGCGATATCCTGGGCATTGAGGGTTTCGGACATTAGGCTTCACCTCCGTACGAATTAGCAGAGTTTGCGAGGGTCTCCTGCGCGATGCGCAGCTGCGTCTTGACGGAGATGTCACGACGCTCGCCGCGGGCCTCGAGCACCAGGCCGCCCACGATAGACGGGTCGACCTGCTCGATAAGGAATACCTTGCGGCCGAAGTCCTGCTCGCATTTCTTAGTGATGGTTTGACGCAGCTCGTCGTCGAGCGGGATCGCCGTGGTGACGGTCACGCCCACTACATCCTCGTCTTCCTCGGCAACATACTTAAAGGCAGCTGCCACCTTGGGAAGAAGGTCGAGCTGGTCGCGCTTGGACATGGTGTCGAGCACGGCGATGATCTCGGGGCTGGCGGAAGCCAGGCGCTCAATCATCTCGAGGTCCTCGAACACATGGTTCTCGGCCTTAGCGGCTTCCAGAAGGGAGCGCGCGTAAGTCTCGAGCACCTTGTCCTGATAGCGGCTAGTCGGCATTCAGGCTACCTGCTTCCTGGATGTAGCGCTCGATGAGCTTCTTCTGCTCGGTCTCGTCCTCGAGTGCCTCGCCCACGATCTTGGTGGCGACGGCAACGGACAGGTCGGCGATGGAGCTCGCGGCACCGGCGTAGATGAACTTGCGCTCGTCCTCGACGGTCGTATGGGCCTTGGCGATGATCTCCTCGGCCTCCTTGTGAGCAGCCTCGATGATACGGGCGCGCTCGGACTCGGCGTCCTTACGGGCCTCGAGAACGATGTCGGCAGCCTGACGACGGGCGTCGGTGACGATCGAGTCGGACTCAGCGCGCTTGGCGATAGCCTCCTGCTTGGTCTTCTCGGCCTCGTCGAGGCTCTCCTCGATCTTCTTGCCGCGCTCCTCCATGGTTTTCATGATGCCCGGCAGGGCGACCTTGGCCAGCACGATCCAGATAATCAGGAAGGCGATAAGCGCCGGGATGAACTCCGCCATCTTAGGGATGAGGATGTCCGCACCGGCAGCGCCGTCCTCGGCGAACGCGGAAACCGGCATGAGCAGCGCGGCCGCGGACGCGGAGAGTGCGATCGCGCTCTTCTGGGATGAAAGATTCATACTTGACGCTCCGTGCTATTTAACGATCAGCGCGACAACGAAGCCGATCAGAGCCAGAGCCTCGCCGAAGGCGGAGCCCATGATGAAGACGGTGAACACGCGGCCCTGGACCTCAGGCTGACGGGCCATAGCACCCGTAGCACCCAGAGCAGACAGGCCGATAGCAAGACCAGCGCCGATAACACCGAGACCGTAACCGATAACTCCCACGATTCCTCCTTTGTCGTGCGTGTCTTATTTCACGCAGGATAACCTTATTTATAACTGCCGGGCTCCATGGGTACGGGCACCGGCGGTTTAACGAATTGCCTTACCTTTAAGGCGCGAACGGAAGACTACTCCTCCTCCGCGACCTCCTCTGCCTCGGAGACATACACGGCGGTAAGGACCGTGAAGACGTAAGCCTGGATGGCGCCGACCACAAGCTCAATCGTATAAATCAGGATGAGGATGGCAAGCCAGGCCAGCGAAGGTAGGGCGCCGACGGCGTGGGCCGCGGAAACCTGCTGAAGCAGCGGCTGCATGAACATGCTCGCCATGATGGCGAACGAGCCCATGACCACGTGTCCTGCGAACATGTTGCAGAACAGACGGACGGCGAGCGTGATGAGGCGCAGGAAGGTCGAGAAAAGCTCGACGACCCACACAAGCACGTTCATCGGGAAGCTCACGCCCTGCGGGGCGAGGCTCTTGATGTAGCCGATCACGCCGTGAGCCTTGCATCCGTAGTAGATGAAGTACACGAAGGCGAAGATGGCGAGCGCGGCGGTGGAGCCGATTGCGCCGGTGCCGGGCTTCATTCCCGGGATCAGGCCGATCATGTTATTGATCAGGATGAACAGGAAAAGCGAGCACAGGAACGGGAAGTGCTTCTTCCAGTTCTCACCCACGACGCCCTTGCCGATATCGTTCTCGACGTACTCGATGATGTACTCGAAACCGTTGACGAAGAAGCCCTTGGGAACCAGGGTCTGCTTCTTCTTGAACACGGCCAGGACGATCAGGAGCACGATCGTGGAGACGATCAGCCAAAACGAGTACTGCGTGATGCCGCAGCTCAGATCGCCCACGACGGGGGTGGAGCTGAACTCGCTGACCAGATGATTAATCTCATCAGGCAGCTTTTCAAAAATTTCCACGACTTACCTTTCGACCTCATGAGGATCTCGCAGCGCCTTGGCGACGCGAACCGTGCAGGCGGCCATAAAGGCCACGAAGCCGATCGCCTCGCCCAGGAGGAACATGCGAAATGCCTCTCCGAACAACGCAAACACAACCAAGGTAAAGACGAGCAGGGCGACCGCCGAGACCGCCAGACTCACCATGCCCTTGAGCATGTCCGCATTCTGCTTATCGTCAAGAACCGGCTTGAGCGTAAAAACAAAGGGAAGAAAGGCGACCGCGCCCGCGATGGCGCCCGCAACGATAGCGAGCAGATCGGCTATCTGAAACACTGGCGTCCCCACTTTCCTTTTTAACGCTTCACAGAACAGTTCCCGCCAAACATTGGTGACTATTGTACGAGCCAATCGCTAAAGTACAACCGAAAAAGCATCGGTTAATACGCACCTGTTCGTTTTCTTAAGACCTTCTTTATGCCGCAGGTACGGTAATACGTTTTTCTCGAACCCTGCAGGGCAAAACGTCCGTTAACAGGGGTGAGCGCGGTCGCCTTTTATTAGTCCGCGCGCACCGTTTCTTCGTATTTTCGACGTTAGCCGGTTTGGCCCAGAAACTACAGCGTGCCGTAGATGCGGTCGCCGGCATCGCCCAGGCCGGGGACGATGTAGGCGGCCTCGTTGAGGTGGTCGTCAATGGCGCAGGTATAGATATGCACGTCGGGGTCTTTCTCGGTCAGCGACTTGAGGCCCTCGGGGGCCGCGACGATGCACAGCATGCGGATGTCCTTGACACCGCGCTCGCGCAGATAGCTGATAGCCATCTCGGCAGAACCGCCCGTGGCGAGCATGGGATCGACGACCAGGCAGATACGCTGGTCGATATCCTTGGGCATCTTGCAGTAATACTCATGCGGCTCGTGGGTGACCTCGTCGCGCTCCATGCCAATGTGGCCCACGCGGGCAGAGGGCACCAGGTCGAGGATGCCATCGACCATTCCAAGGCCCGCGCGCAAAATGGGGACGATGGCGAGCTTCTTGCCGGCAAGCTGCTTAAACGTGGCAGTGGTGATGGGAGTCTCGACTTCGACATCCTCCATGGGCAGGTCGCGCATGGCCTCGTAGCCGTCAAAAAGCGCGAGCTCGCGTACGAGTTGGCGGAACTGGTTGGTGCCGGTCGACTTATCGCGCAGGATCGACAACTTGTGCTGGACGAGCGGATGGTCGACAAGCGTCACGCGGGACGCATCGTAGGTAACGGTCATGGGTTGATGCCCCTTTCGTTGCGGCCGCAAAACGACCTTGCTGACATGACGCACAGCGATGTTGCCGCCGCCCGCCATGCATAAGTTTAGCGGTTTGTTGTATCGAACGCTCCGTCACAACCCTACTGAGTGGTGCTGAGCGAACGCTTGACGGCATCACGCCAACCAGCGAGGTTGCTCTCACGGCGCTCGGCGGACATGTGAGGATGGAAGACTTTGACGATCTGAGCGTTTTGCTCCAGCTCCTCCAAATCCTCCCAATAGCCGACAGCAAGGCCCGCCAAGTACGCGGCGCCAATCGCCGTGGTCTCCACCGTCTCGCACTGCAGCACGGGGATATCCAGCAGATCAGCCTGGAATTGCATGATGAACTCGTTGCGCGAGGCACCGCCATCGACGGACAGGCGCTCAATCGAAAGTCCCACGTCCTGCTCCATGGCGCGTAGTACGTCATAACTCTGGTAGGCCATGGACTCGCAGGCCGCACGCACAATGGTCGCGCGACTCGAGGCGCCGGTCAGGCCGCACACGATACCGCGAGCATGCGGGTCCCACCAGGGAGCGCCCAGGCCTGCGAAGGCGGGGACGAAGTAGCAGCCCTCGTTGTCGCTGATCGAAGTGGCGAGTTGCGCGGACTCGCTCACGCTCGAGATGATGCCCATGTTGTTGCGCAGCCAATTCATGGTTGAGCCGGCGGCAAAGATAGAGCCCTCGAGCGCATAGCTGATCTTGCCGTCCGCGGCGATACCGATCGTGGAGACCAGACCGTTCTTGGATTCGACGATCTCGTCGCCGGTGTTCATGAGCATAAAGCAACCCGTGCCATAGGTGTTTTTGGTCTGGCCGGGATGGAAGCAGCAGTGGCCGAACAGCGACGCCTGCTGGTCGCCCGCCACGCCCATGATGGGTGGCATGTTGGTCATGATGTCGCTCGCGACGCGGCCGTAGTCGCCCGAGCTCCAACGAACCTCGGGCATCATGGAACGTGGAACGTCAAAGAGCGCCAGCAGATCGTCGTCCCAATCGAGCGTATGGATATTAAAGAGCGCGGTGCGGCTGGCATTGGTGTAGTCGGTGGCAAAGACCTGACCGCCGGTGAGGTTGTAGATGAGCCAGGTGTCGATGGTGCCGAACATGAGGTCGCCCGCCACCGCGCTCTCACGCGCACCGTCAACGTTGTCGAGGATCCACTGCACCTTGGAAGCCGAGAAATACGGATCGAGTGTGAGTCCCGTGCGGGAGCGCACCAGTTCTTCTGCGCCCTGCTCGACCAGCTCGTCGATCAGAGGTGCGGTGCGACGGCATTGCCACACGATGGCGTTATAGATGGGTTGGCCGCTTATGCGGTCCCACACCACCGTGGTCTCGCGCTGGTTGGAGATACCGATGGCGGCAATGCGGTCAGAATGGATGCCGCTCTTAAACTGGACCTCCATCATCACGCCGATCTGGCTGGCAAGCACCTCCGTGGGATCCTGCTCCACCCAGCCGGGGCGCGGGAAGCTGGTTTTGACGCTACGGCGCGCCTGGGCGACGATGCAGCCGTACTCGTCGACGATGGTCGCGAGTACCGAGGTAGTGCCGCAGTCGAGCGCCATGATGTAGGAACCGCCAAAGCTAAACGAGGCGTCTTCCATGCCCAGGCTGCCTAGATTCAACGACATCGCTTACACCTTTCTATTGCATCGGGTCGGACAGGACCCGTTCGATCTCTGATGCGGGAAGCGCGCCTTGGCGCAGGATCTGGAGCTCGCCGTGCTGAAACGACACGATGGTTGAGGCGTCGCGACACGGGGTCTCACCGGCGTCGACGGCCACATCGACCCCCTCCAGGATGCGCTCCTCCACCGTGACAAAACTTGCCGGCGCGGACGTGCCATGCGTGTTGGCGCTGGTGCAGGCAAGAGGGCTGCCGCAGGCGCGGATGAGCGCCTGCACCACGGGCGAGGCCGAAGCGCGAAGTGCCACCGTGTCGTCGGCGGCGCGCATAAAGGTCGGCACGCAGGGAGCCGCCTTAACCACGATAGTCAGGGCGCCCGGCCAGCATCGTCGGGCGAGCACGCGGGCCTCGTTAGGGATATCCACGCCATAGCGGTCGAGTGCCTCGGCATCATCGACCAGCCAGGCAACCGTTTGGGTGAGCTCGCGCTGCTTGAGGGTAAAGATGCGACGATATCCGGTACCGAGGGCGGGGGCCGCGGCGCCGTTGACGGTGGCCTGCGGATCGCGCGGCCACGGCAGAGGTTCACTTGTATCTTGTGGAACGGCATCCGAGAAGGCGTTGACCGCCACGGCGACACCGTAGACCGTCTCGGTTGGAATAAGCGCCAGGCCACCGCGACCGAGTAGCTCGGCCGTGCGCTCGACTGCAAGCCGATGCGGCTCGCGCGCTCCCTCGTATACCCGATAGACCGTCTGCATGTGTATGCCAGCCCCTTACGCTCTGGTGCAAGTTTGTTTACTGTGGGGCATTCTCGCACGAAACGTTCAACCTATTTGCCCAGAGCGCATGTTGGTTTGGTGAGCGGCTCTAGTAGTCGGTGAAAGTGAGGGGGTTATTGGACAGCTACGAACTTCTTTGGTCTTCCGGCGTGACGTTCTTGGGCGGCGTAACGTTCGATGCTGTCTATCGTTATCATCCGACGACCGTCGACGAGTTCAACATCGAGCTTTCCGGCTTTGACCAGCGCGGTGATCCGCGGAGCAGAGACTTTGAGGTCCAGTGCTGCGTCTTTAAATGTGCGGCACGCCGCTTCCCGAGCGCCCTCGTGGTCGATTTCGACTGAAAGGGCCACGACCTCGGCCGAGCGTTCGTACCCTGCCGGAGTCAAACCGTTGTTGAGATCGTCGGCCAAAAACGCCATCAGCGCCTCGGTGGCATGGGCAATCGCTTCTTCGCGCGTATCGCCATCGGCAAAGGCGCCGGGAATCTGCGGGAAGCTGGCGCAGTAACCGTCGTCTTCTTTTATGAGAACGCAGTCATAGGTAAATCGCTGCCTCATTTTGCCTCCAACTACCATCCAGCTTGGCGACGAATACTTGCCCACGTGCCCTTCTTTGGTCGATCACCACCAGAGCCGTTCACGGTGACAGCACGGTCACCAGAAACATACTTAGCATGACTACCGACTTGCGCGACCTTCACGAATCCATCGTGCTTGAGTAGGGCAATGATTTCCCGAAAGGTAGGAGGTTGCATGGGCCGACCTCTTTCAGCCGTCCTAATTATAAACTACTTTATAATTTTTGCTAACCAGTTAATAAATATTACTGGCGCTGTTTGGGCTCGGTGACGATGGCTCGGACGATGCGGGGGCGATCGGTGAGGTCGTGGACGATGCGCACGTCCGACAGACCCGCTTGACGACAGAGCTCGGCCGCAGCGTCGAGCGCGCCCTCGTAGAGCTCGCAGGCAAACAGGCCGCCGGCGCGCAGCATGTAGGGCGCCGCGTTGAGCAGACGGCGGAAGATATCGAGGCCGTCGGCGCCGCCCTCGAGCGCCAGGTCGGGCTCAAAGTCCTTGACCTCGCGCGGCAGTGAGCGCATGACATCGGTGGGGATGTAGGGCGGGTTGGAGACGAGTACGTCAAAGGTGCCCCACTCTTCGCGGGGAATGGAGCTCACCAGGTTCGTGAGGCTAAAGGCGACCTCGTCGGACGTGAGGCCAAGCGCATCGCGGTTTTTGGTAGCAAGGTCGATGGCGCGCGGCTCGATATCGGTAGCAGTGCAGGTGACGTGGCCGCGACGCTCCCAGGCAAGCGAGAGCGAGATGCAGCCCGTGCCGCAGCCGACCTCGAGAACGCGGGCAGTGCGGGGCTCGGCTGGGGCGGGTGCAGCAGCATCCTGAGCCGAAGCCGTCTCCTGGTCGGCGCCCTCAATGGCGATGCCGTATTCGTCGAGCTCGGGCTCGGCGGCTTCCGCGGCTTCGGCTTCTGCTGCCTGCGCGGCTTCCTCGGCCTCGCGATCGGCTAGCTCCTCGGCATAGGCGCGGCTACCGAGCACGTCGCTACCCAGCGCAGCCTCATCGGCGGCCGTCAGGTTGGCGGCACGGCGCTCGGCGGTCGCGCGTTCGCCTGCCAGCGCGGCCTCGGCTTTGCGAGCCTGCTCGACCTCATCGTTCCAAGGCAGCTCCACGCGCTGGCGGGCGGCGGCCTCGGGGCTCAGCACCTCGGCATCCAGATAGTTCAGGACCTCTTCGACGAGCATCTCGGTCTCGGGGCGCGGAATGAGCACACCGGGGGCGCACGCGACGTCGATCATGCGAAACTGCGTGCTACCGGTGATGTATTGCAGCGGCTCGCCCTTCGCGCGACGGACGACCGCCGCGTGCATGGTCTCGAGCTGCGCTGCGTCAAGTGTCTCGTCCATGCGCATATACAAGTCGATACGCGCCAGGCCCGTTGCCGCACACAGCAGCCACTCGGCAGAAAGACGGGGATGCTCCTCACCGCGCTCGGCCAGGTACTCCTTGGTCCACTCGAGACAACGCTTGATGGTCCAGATCTCGTTTGCCATGGGGTCCTCCCCTCTTAAGCGCCGAGCGGCGCGCGAATGTCGGAGCAGATTGTACGCGAGGGTGGCACGCAGCAAGGGACGATTGGAAGCGATTATCGAGAATCAGCCCAGAATTTTGCTTGGATTGCAATCGAAGCGTTCATTCGCCGACGTCTAAATCTGCATCCGTCAAGCTTTTGGTAAGGTTGCCCCAAAACTGACCAATATCTAACCAAGAACTTGCCAAATCACTTGACGCGCGACGCATCAAAAATCGCCCCGCGACTTCTTGAACGATTTTTCGAGCATTATTTTTAAAAATGATAAGTAAATTTAAGCAGGTAAACAACTTAATTGCTATTAAAGAAGATTGAATAAACTCACAAAGCAATGTGCCTGACCTAGTCATTGGGGACGTTCTTAAACGACTAGCTGTCAGGGACAGTCTTCGCAGCCAGCCACAAAGAACCGTCCCCATCTGTCGGCACAAAAGGGGCGTCCCCAACTGCCAAGTGCCGCAAGAATGTCCCTTTTGACTAGTCATTTAAGAACGTCCCAAATGACTACCTCTAAGGCCCGCGGGTTGAGCATAAGTCAGCGAAAACGCCCCTAAGCGAGCAAGGTGACGTGAAAGAGGAGGGAAGCGTACTTCGGTACGCGACCGACGATTGAACGTCAGATTGCCGCTTAGGGGCGTTTGCAGCGTCGAGCCGTTACGCGGTTTGGCAAAACCGCGTAACCCGCTACACGGCCTGTGCCAGCTTCTCGGCTCGCTCGGCGGCGGCAAGTGCCTCGATGACGGTGCCGAGCTGATCGCCCAGAAGGACGCCGTTGTAGGTGGAGTTGAAGCCGATACGATGATCGGTCACGCGGTCCTGGGGCTGGTTGTAGGTACGGATCTTCTCGGAACGGTTGCCGTGACCGATCTGGCTCTGGCGCTCGGCGCCGAGCTCGGCCTGCTGCTTCTCGAGTTCCATCTCGTACAGACGGGCACGCAGCATCTGCATGCAGACCTCGCGGTTCTGGATCTGGGAACGCTGCTCCTGCGACTGCACCACGGTATTGGTGGGCAGGTGGGTGATGCGCACGGCGGAGTAGGTGGTGTTAACGCACTGACCGCCAGGGCCGGAGGCGCAGTAGGTGTCGATGCGCAGGTCGGACTGGTTGATCTGAACGTCGATCTCCTCGGCCTCGGGAAGCACGGCGACGGTTGCCGTGGAGGTCTGGATGCGGCCCTGGGACTCGGTCTTGGGGACGCGCTGGACACGGTGCACGCCGGACTCGAACTTCATAACGGAGTAGACGCGGTCGCCCTCGACCTTGAACTCGATGGACTTAAAGCCGCCGGCCTCGCTGGGGCTGGAGTCGAGCACGGTGGTCTTCCAGCCGCGCGACTCGCAGAAGCGCTGGTACATCTTGTACAGATCGCCGGCAAAGATGGCCGCCTCGTCGCCACCGGCGGCGGAGCGGATCTCGACGATGGTATTCTTGTCGTCGTTGGGGTCGCTCGGGATGAGCATGTACTTGATATCTTCCTCGAGCTGGGGGAGCTTGGCCTCGTTCTCGGAGATGTCCATCTGGAGCATCTCCTTCTCGTCCGCGTCGGTCGTGTCGCGGAGCATTTCCTTGGCGGCCTCGATGTCATCGAGCGCGCCGATGTACTCGCGCGAGGCCGCGATGAGGTCGGACTGGTGCGCGTACTCCTTGTTGAGACGCGTGAACTCCTTAATATCGGAGGCGACGGCCGGGTCGGAGAGCTTCTTCTCGAGCTCCTCGTAGGCCTTGATGATCTTTTCGAGCTTGTCGCGCATGGCGGGACTCCTTTATATGCGTGAAGGTGAAAATCGGCAGAGTTGATGGGGCGCGCGGCGCCACTGCGGGGGTAAGCCCGGCTAGAACATGTCGATCTTCAGATACATGCGCATCCCTTCGCGTATGGGGTACATAGTTGCGGTCTAACCCATACATGATAGCGTGCGCAGGCAAACCTGCATATAACCCGCACGGAATGAGTGGACGTAGCCGTTGGGGACGTTCCTTAACGACTAGTCGTTTAAGAACGTCCCCAACGGCTAGCAAAGGGACTGTCGCTTTTTCGCATTCTAGAGCGTCTGAAGCAGAGCGACGAGGAAGCGGATGCCCTGGAGGTAGGCGCGGCGGGTGATGCGCTCGTTGGTGCCGTGGACGCCGCGATCACACTCGTCGTCATCAACCACAAAGGCCGAGAAGCGAATGCACTCAGGGCAAATGTGCTGGTAGTTGGCAGCGTCGGTCGCACCGATCACGGTCGAGGGCACAATTGCCACTGGCTCGAATGATCCATTTTCCTCCGTCCCCTTTGGATCACGGAAATAGCGGGCAGCGATGGAGCGAACCGCCTCGAGGCCGGGACCACCGATGCGCGGGGACGGCGAGGGTTCGGAGCTGCCGGGGCCTAGCTCCACTTCGACACGACCGGCAAGGTCCGCCCCGGCAACCGCCTCACGGCAGCGCGCCACAACGTCGGCCACGCTCGTGCCCTCGAGCATGCGGAAGTTGATGTTGGCCCACATATCCTGCGGCATTACGTTGGCGCCGGTGCTGCCACCCTCGATCTGCGTGGGCGCGCAGGTGGTCGTCACCAGCGGATAGAGCTTCTTGCTGGCGAGGCAATCGCGGACAATAGCATCCCCGTTTGCGGCAATTTCATCGGCCGTGTAGAGCCCCAACTCGACGAGCTGGGCGGCAAGCAAGTCGGTCACGCGCGTCGGCCACTCGATATCGCAGATTGCGGTGATGGCACGGCTGAGCACCTCAAGCGACGTGCCGCCGTAGGGGTTGGAAGAATGTCCACCCACACTCTTTGTCTTGAGCACAATGTCGGCATAGCCCTTCTCCGCGAGGTCGGCGTGCATGAGCCAACCCTCGCCCGCGCTGTACTCGGCAGCCGGAACGATGCGGTAGTCGCCCTCGTCGATCAGGTACTCAAGCTCAATGCCGCGCTCCTCGAGCACGCGGCCGATGGCGCCTGCGCCGTACTGCGTCGTCTCCTCGTCCTGGCCAAAGGCCAGGAGCAGCGTGCGCTCGTGCTGCCAACCGTGCGCCAGCGCATACTCGACAGCCTCGAGAATGCCTGCGACCTGGTCCTTCATGTCGATCGCGCCGCGGCCCCAGATGTAGGTGTCGTCCACGTGCCCGCTAAAGGGGGCGTGCGTCCAGTCGGCCTCGGTACCCGGCACCACGGGAACCACATCCATGTGACCCATGAGCATAACGGGTTTGAGTGCGGGGTCGGAGCCGGAAAGCGTCACCAGCAACGAATGGTCGATAAGCTCGACCTCGCCCGCCGCAAATACATGCGGCCAGGCCTGCTGCATATAGGCGCGCAGGTCGTCGAAGGGCCGCCAGTCCACCGCCTCGGCATCCATGCTCGAGATAGTCGGAAACGACAGCACACGGCCCAAGCGCTCGCACGCGCCTGCCTCGTCTATATCGGCAAAATCGTCCTCATGCGCAAAGAAGCGCCAAACCTCGGCCATGACATCCTTTCGATTGTGATGACGAGGGCCGCCCCACCGGAGCGGCCCTGCCACATAAGCGTTTGCGGTCGGTTATTTGTCCTCGAGATAACGCGAGAGGAACTCGCGGGTGCGCTGGTGCTTGGGGTTGCCGAAGAGCTCGGCCGGCGCGGCGTCCTCGAGGACCACGCCCTTATCCATAAAGACCACGCGGTCGGACACCGTACGGGCAAAGGCCATCTCATGCGTGACGACGACCATGGTCATGCCGTCGGCCGCGAGCTTGCGCATGACCTCGAGCACCTCGCCCACGATCTCGGGGTCGAGTGCGGAGGTCGGCTCGTCGAACAGCATGATCTGCGGATTCATGCATAGGGCGCGCGCGATGGCCACGCGCTGCTTTTGGCCACCGGACAGGCGACCCACAGCGGCGTGCGCGAACTTTTCGAGCCCCACACTCGTCAGATGCTCCATCGCGACCTTTTCAGCCTCGGCCTTGCTCATCTTTTTGAGCGTGACGGGCGCAAGCGTGCAGTTGTCGAGCACGTCCATGTTGTTGAACAGGTTAAAGCCCTGGAACACCATGCCAATGTCCTCGCGGAGTTTATTGATATTGCAGCGCTCGGCCGTAAGGTCCTGGCCGTGGAACCAGATGTGGCCCGCGTCCGGGGTCTCGAGCAGGTTGAGGCAGCGCAGGAAGGTCGACTTGCCCGAGCCCGAGGCGCCGATAATGGTAACGACCTCGCCGGGGTTAACGGACAGGTCGATGCCCTTGAGCACCTCGAGCGAGCCAAAGCTCTTGCGCAGGCCCTCGACGCGGATGAGCGGCTCATTGGTCTGTACGGCGGCCGCGGTGCCGGTAGTGGCGGTATCTGCCATGATGATTCTCCTCGTCTTGAGCCTAGTTGGAGCTGGGCAGCGTTGCCGGGGCCTCGGCGCCGAGCTTTTTGCCAAAGGCCTCGAGCAGGCGGCTCGCCACGAGCGTCAGGATCAGGTAAACCACGAGCGCCACGCAGTAGACCTCCATCTGGCGGTAGTACACGCCGGCGACGGTGGTGGTGGCGTACATTAGGTCGAACACGCCGATGACCGAAAGCACCGACGAGTCCTTGATGTTGATGATGAGCTCGTTGGTGAGTGCGGGGATCGCGTTTTTAATACCCTGGGGGAACACGACCTTGCGCATGGCCTGCCACTGCGACAGACCCAGCGAGCGCGCCGCCTCGGCCTGGCCGGGATCGATGGACTCGATGCCGCCGCGCAGGACCTCCATCATGTAGGCGGTGGAGTTGAGCGAGATGGTGACGAGGCCGGCGGTGAAGGTACTCCAGATCTGGTTGGCCTGGGCGGTCTCGAAGCCCATGCCGCGCAAAACGGTAAAGCCCGCGTAATAGATGAGCAGGCCCTGGACCATCATGGGCGTGCCGCGCACGATGGTAGAGTAGACGGTCGCAAAGCCGCGGCCGATGCTCTTAAAGAAGCGCGTGAGATCGTTATCCACGCGATCGAACGTCTGAATACGCAGGAACACAAAGAGCAGCGCCAGGAAAAAGGCAATGACGGTACCAAGGGTCGCAAGCGCAATGGTGATTTCGATGCCGCGAATAAAGAAGTCGCCGCTCTTATAGGTCATGTAGACCAGGCTCGGCAAAAAGTCGCTGGGATTGGAGTCCGAGACAATGCTCACCTGCACCAGGTCGATAAACGACATGACACAGCGGTCGACAAAGAAGATCGCCGCGATGGCGACCACGACGTAGCTGCCTAAGCGCGCGCCGCGACGGAAGCGCTCGGATGCGAACGGCGACTTTTCGCGATAGTCGTTCCAGTGCATGAGTTTGGTGACGAGCGCCGCCGCCGACACGACGAGCCAGGCCCAAAGAATCGCCCAAAGGCAATCCTGGAAGATACCGGTGGGGGCCAAGAAGCTCAGCGGCGTGGGGTTGCGCTGACTAAACGCCAGGCCGAGCGCCGCGATAACGCTCGTGCCCAGGTACACGTAACGGTGGTCGGCCTTGATAAAGGAGGCCAGGCGATTGATGGTTTTCATGCTACCTCCCTATGCCGGCTGACGGTCGAGGCACGCGTCCCACATTTGGTCGCGCTCCTCTTGGCTAATGCCCTTGAGTGTCTTGTCGATGAGCTTAAGCAGTTTGTCCGAGCCCTTGCGGCAACCGACATTTGCCGCGACCTCCTGCTTAAAGCCCTCGCCCTCGGCAAAATGGATGGGGACGATACCGGGATTTTGGGCCATATAGCCCTTCTCGTTCTCGGTGTTGTAGGTCACGGCGTCGCACGTGCCCTGCAGCAGATTCGAGAACACCGTGGGGACCGAATCGACCGGGTTCTTGTGGACGACGCCCGGGATCTCGTCGATGACGGTATCGAGCATAGTGTCCTTTTGCCCGAGCACCGTGGCGCCGCTAAAGTCGCTGAGCTTGGTCGCATTCTGGTAGGGCGAGCCCTCTTTTACGAACAGGCCAAAGTAGCCAATGAAGTACGGGTCGGAAAAACCGACGGACTCTTCGCGCTCGGGCGTAGCGCTCATGCCGGCGATGATGAGGTCGATCTGGCCGTTGTTGAGCGAATCGATAAGGCCCGAGAAGCTCTGCTTGACGGCAACGGGCTCGCCACCGAGGGCCTTGCAGACGATCTTGGCGATCTGCACGTCGTAGCCATCGGCATAGGCGCCCTGCACGTTGTCGATGGGGATGGTGTACTCACTGGCTTCGGAAACCTGCCAGTTGTACGGGGCGTAGGCTGCCTCCATACCGATGCGGATCTTATCCTTGCCGATCACGGAATCGGACAGGTCGTCGCGACCGCCGCCCGTCGTGGGCTGAACCACCTTGAGCGTGGACGGACGCTGACAGCCGGCGAGCGCGCCGGCGACGACGGAAGCGCTCGCAGCGAGAGCGCTTCCCAAAAAGATGCGACGGCTGCATACCGGCTGGGTCTGCATGCCGCGCTGTTGGGGAGAATGCATAATCTGCCTTCCCTGTTGAATCGTACGCTAACGACTTAACAGGATACCGCTCAGCGTTACTTCCAGCAGATGCATATATAAGATGCATATATACAAGTTTACGAACTGAAAACGATTGGTAGTCGTTGGGGACGTTCTTAAACGACTAGTCAAACAAGAACGTCCCCAACGACTAGGCATGAAAAAGGCAAGGCATAAACCTTCTGGTCATGCCTTGCCTTTTGAATGACAAATTGTCGCTCTGGGTGGCGCGCAGCGTCAACCGGTCCGCCGTTCGTTAGAACGGCGGAACCTCTAGAGTAAGGTGACGCTAAAGCTGCGTTTATCGGTAGCGCCGGGAGCCAAGGTGATGGTGTTGACCTTACGCTCAAAAATGTCGTCCTCGGTGTCCATGGTGGTGTGGCCGGTCCAGGGCTCGAGCGCCACAAACGGAGCGTCGTTAGCGGCAGACCACACGCCGATGTACTTAAAGCCCTCAAAGTCGATCTTGACGCCGTGGCCCGACTTGCGGCCGCGCAGCGTAAGCGTGGAGCCCGGGGTATCGGTGAACATGATGGCGTCGTTATCGAAGCTGCGGTGCGTGATGGGCAGCACGTCCGAGTTATCGGGAGCCTTGTAGCTACCCTCGAACGTCATAAGGCCATCGGGCGTGATGACAGGGGCCTCGTTAGTCCAAGCCTCGGTAAACGCCAGCTCGTAATCCTCGAATGCCTCGTCCTCGGCACCGGGAGCCGGTACGTTAAACGCGGGGTGGCCGCCCACCGAGAACGGCAGGTCCACGTCGCCGGTGTTAGTGACGGCAAAGGTCTGCGTGAGGGTGGCGTCGCCGGTCAGGGCATAGGTCATGTTGAGCTTAAAGTGGAACGGGAACGCCTTGAGCGACTCGGGCGTGTCGGTGAGCTCGTAGGTAACGGACGAACCGTCCTCCGACACCTCGACGATCTTGTGCTCGACAATGCGCGCGATGCCGTGGCGCGCCATCTCGCAGGTGCCGGCGGCAGACGTCGCCGTGTTGTTGCGCAGCGATCCCACGATAGGGAACAGGATGGGCGCGTGCTTGCCCCAAAAGGCCGGGTCGCCCTGCCACAGATACTCATTGCCGTTGAGGGCAAGGCTCGTGAGCTGGGCGCCCATGGAATCGATGGCCGCGGTGAGGCCGCCGCGCTTGATGGTAGTGACGGTGGACATGCTACTTCCTCCAAAAGTAAACAACAGTGTCGAGGGTTATTGTCCCACTCTTGGCAGCAGGGCTGAGCGGCAGGCGCAGTTATTGAGCAATAGCATAAAGGTCAAACCCACCCTGCGGCGCGCTATCGACCGTATCGGGTGCTTGCGAATTAAAACTCACCGGGACCATGCGCTTTGAGGCGCGGTAACGCGTGCCGTCGGTGGCGACGGGCGGCTCATCGACCGTGAGCTCGTAGTCGCCGGGCTTGAGCTCGATACCGTCACCTTCGGAATTGACGTATTGGTACTCGTCGATTGCTTGTCCCCTGAGCGTGCGGCCCACGATATGGACGAGCATTTGGCTGTCGCCGCGCGCGGTATCCCACGTCGCGCCGTCCTTAACCTCGACCGACACATGCACCGAGCGCGTGCGGCTGAGCGATTGCTCGACGGACATCTCGACCTTGGCGGCGTCTTGGCGCTGCTGCTCAACATGGCCCCAGATGCTGCCGATTGCCGAGCAGGCGATAACGCCGGCCATGAAGGCAATGAGGATGGGGCCGAGCGGAGAGCGGCGACCCGCGTCTTCCTCATGAGCCAGGTCGGGACGATGCGTTGGCGCAGGCGCCTGAGCACCCTGCGCGGGCACGTCGAGAATGCTGAAAGATGCCGTACTGCCGGGGTCGATGGTGTGGCGCGGCTGCGGGGTCTTGGCCGGCGAGATGGACATGTCGGCTGGCTCACCCAGCGTGGCCGTGGC
Source organism: uncultured Collinsella sp. (assembly GCA_947507155.1). Classification (GTDB taxonomy): domain Bacteria; phylum Actinomycetota; class Coriobacteriia; order Coriobacteriales; family Coriobacteriaceae; genus Collinsella. Next base: position 27,992 of record CANNOC010000003.1, read on the forward strand.
ATCGGCCTTTGCCTCGTCGGCCTCGGCCTGAGCCCAGGCCCGTTCAAAAGTCAGGGGCTCGGCGGCATCGGGGGCGGCGTCCGTCTCGACGGCATCGTTACTGGTCTCGTCCTCGTCGCTCGACACGTCACGCGGCGCGGGCTCGTCCCACTCCTCGTCCGGAGCCTCGCCCTCGCTATACCACCATTCAAAATTATCGATATCCATACGGGGCGCCCCTTAGGCCTCGCAAATAAACACTTGCTAGCCTTATACCCGCAGACGGCGCCGGAGCTCGCCGACACAGACAGGAAAAGCGTCACAACATTCGCCGCTTTTCCTCGTTTTCGAGATTTTCGCCGAATGTTGTGATGGTTTGGGCGACTGGCTGGCAGCGCAATGTGACAAAGGGACTGCCCCTTTGTCACATTCTGTTAGAGTTGCAGGGATTGAATCCCGCTTATTCATGCGACATTGGAGTGACAACCTTGACCGCCGCAACCACGCCTAAAAGCAAGTCAACCGCCGCCGTGCTCTCCCCTGCGCGCACTAAGCTCTGCTTGGCGCTGCTCGTGCTGTTGGGATTCTCGCTCGGCTGCTCCGAGTTCGTGGTCATCGGTATCGAGAGCGACCTGGCGACGGAACTCGACGTATCACTTGCTACTGCGGGCCAACTCATCAGCGTGTTCGCGCTGGTCTACGCCATCGCCACGCCGGTGCTTGCGCTCAGCACGGGGCGATTCCGCCGCTACCAGCTGCTCGTGTGCTACAGCATCGTCTTTGTGCTCGGCAACTTGGTCATGGCTCTGGCGCCCAACTTCCAGGTGCTGTTTATCTCGCGTATCATCCTGGGCTCCGTCTCGGGCGCACTGCTCGCCGTGGGCGTGACATACATCCCCGAGCTGCTGTCCCCGCAGCAAACTTCGCTTGCCATCTCGGTGGTATATGGTGCGTTTTCCGTGGCAATGGTCTTTGTGACCTCGATTGGCAAATTTGTGGCCGACACGCTCGACTGGCACGTGGCCATGTACGGCACGCTGGCCTTTGCCGTTTTGATCTGCGGAGCGCTCGTAGCGTTTATGCCCCGCGCCGGTCAGACCGATGAGCCCGCCACCTTCCGCGAGCAGGCGGGGCTGCTACGCGAGCCGAGCATTATCACCGGTATGCTCATCTTCTTGTTTGGCGTGGGGTCGGTCTATGTGTTCTACGGCTACGTGACGCCTTATCTTGAGCAAGTGCTGGGCATGGGCACGGTCGAAGCCAGCACCACGCTCATGGCCTATGGCGTGTTCTGCCTGATCTCGAACATCCTGGGCGGATGGATCGATGCTCGCTTTGGCATGAAGGCACTGCTTGTGACGTTTGTGCTGCAGGCTGCGGCGTTACTCGGACTGTTTGCTGTGGGCGGCACCATGCCGCTCGCGCTGGTCTTTATCTTTAGTTTGGCGTTGCTCATGTACCTGTTCTCGGTGTCGTGCATCACGCACTTTATGGACGTGGCACGCAGCCGCCATCCCAAGTCGATGGTACTCGCAAGTTCGGTTGAGCCCATGGCGTTTAACGTCGGCATTTCGTTTGGCACCGCGGTAGGCGGCGCCGTGGTAAGCAGCGTTGGCATTGCGTACGTGGGCGCAGTGGGTGCCGCGTTCTCGCTTGTGGCCTGGGCCCTCACACTGGTGACGATTAAGCTGGCTCGCTGGGAGCGCAAGCGGGCGAGGGCGTAGGCGTAGATGCGATACTCGAGCTCGATGATGACGATTGAAAGAAAACCGCATATGCAACGCGTACTGTTTATCTGCCATGGGAACATCTGCCGCTCGACGATGGCCGAGTCGGTGTTTACCGAGCTGGTGCACCGCGCCGGGCGCGCGGGCGAGTTTGTCATTGATTCCGCTGCGACCTCGACCGAGGAGATCGGCAACCCGCCACACCACGGTACCGTTGCCAAGCTGCGTGAGGTCGGGATTCCCGTCGTTGAGCACCGTGCCCGCCAGGTGCGTCGCGCAGAGTATGGCAACTGGGATCACATTGTCTATATGGATGCTGAGAACGCGCGTGGCCTACGCCGCATCTTTGGCGACGACCCCGACGGCAAGATCTCGCGCCTGCTCGATTGGACCGATCGCCCCGGCGACGTAGCCGACCCCTGGTACACCGGTAATTTCGATGCCACCTACCGCGATGTACTCGCCGGTTGCACCGCTATGCTCGAGCAGCTGTAGGCGCTCGGGCGGCGCGGATATACGGGCCACGCCATCGGTATAAAACGAGCGTGGATTTTCTCCCGCATACAAATTGAGCGTGGAAAATCTCCCACTTTGAGCGTTCAAGGGCGCCCTAAACGGGAGATTATCCACGCTCATTATCTCGGTGGGAGATTATCCACGCTCGGTTACTCGTCGACGACCTCGGCAAGCCAAACGTTCAGCGTATCGACCTCGGGGCAGCAGAACTTTGCCGTACCGGGCTCGTTGCCAGGCACGGTTCCGCCGTAGCGCAGGATATCGATATAGGGAAAGCCCACATGGCAGGCCATGGCGCACATCTTGCCGCGGTCTCGGTCGAAGTCAAAGACATCGCCCGGCTTATGACCATGGTGGCAGCGACACGCACCCAGCTGGTCCACGCAGCTCACGCGGATACGCGGACGCTTGCCCCGCGGCGCACCGAACGGCTTGCTCTCGCCCGCAGGCTTGACGCCGCCCTCGCCGGCGTTACTCATGGTCAATCACATCCAGGCAGGCCTCGATGGGAAGGCCGGCCGACTTGTCCTCTTGGTCGGCATTGCGCTCGATAAGCTCGGCCACCACACGCATAGCGTCGGTCGTCGCACGTTGCAGGCTCCAGCCGGCCATAACGCGACCCACAAGCACCGACGAGAACGTATCGCCCGTGCCCGGGAAATACGCCGGAATCAGCTCAAAGGGAATCGTAAAGTACTCTCCCGCCACATGGTCGTAGCCGATAACGGCACTCGCCCCGTCGACCTTTGCGCTCGTGATGACCACCGACTTGGCGCCCAGCGCGAGCATGGCATCCACGAGCGTACGAGCCTCGTCGGCCGTAATCTGCTCGGCCATAGGCGTATCGGTGAGCAGACACGCCTCGGTATAGTTGGGCACCGCGTAGTCGGCGCACTCGACCAGGCTGTGCATAAGGCCGATGGTCGACTCGGGCACGCCAGCGTAGAGCCTGCCGTTGTCGGCCATGATGGGGTCGACGAACACTTTGGTGCCCTTTTGCGCGCGGCGGTGGCAAAAGTCCGAGATGATGCGCGCCTCTTCTTCGGTCACGATAAAGCCGGTCGAGATGGCGTCGAATTCAAAGCCGAGTTCCTCCCAGATGGCGAGGCTCTGGCGGACATACTCCGTGGTGTCGTGGATGTAGAACTTGGGGTAGTTGAGCGTATCGGACACAAGTGCCGTCGGCAGGTTGTGGATGCGATAGCCCATGTGCGACAGCACCGGCAGCATGGCAGAAAGCGCGACCTTGCCGTAGCCGCACATATCGTTAATCAGCAGCAGCTGAGTGTTCTTCATGAGTGTCCCCCTTGGTTCGGGCGCGGCGCGACGGCGCCATAGTGCGACTAAGTGTAGCGCAGAGGGCGTTGCGAGCGGAGGCGAGCGGTACGAAGCGCAAATTGTTGCGGAAAGGTTACGGAAATGGGAGGCAAATCGCGGCGGTAGCGGCACAGTATCTGCCATCTAGTTGCTACCATTCCAAAACTATGCCGGATTACTACGATAAACCGCCAGTCTCCAACCACAACGAATTGCACTCCAGCAAAACCGCAGGTAGACAGCTTGTGATTTTCCGAAAAACAATGCCGAGGTCTGATATTTCGAATTCATCGTAGTAATCCGGCATAGTTTTGGACAAAGCAACTTCGAAAGGGTGTCACCGCAGCCCAAAATGATTCGTTTTCCTCCGTCCCCCACGGATCACTCAAATGCCAACCGAGGCAGCGCTGCAGATTGAGGACGGACAGCGAAAGCGTTCCTAGGCGAGCAAGGTGGCGTGAAAGAGGAGGGCATAGGCCTTGTGGCCATGCCCGACGATTGAACGCCAGATTGCCGCTTAGGAACGTTTGCAGCGTCGAGCAGTTACGGCGTTTGGTAAAACGCCGTAACTTAATAAGTTTGGTACCTTGACATTGATTTCTCATGCTCCTAGATTAGTTAGGCACAAAACAATCCCTCTACCTAACTAAAGAAAGGAGCGAAGCTTAGATATGTGTGTTGAACCACTCGTCCTTCCGCATGAGCCCGGCGGTGACCCGTCGCAACCGGTAGACATACCCGAAGCGGTCAGCGCCGAGGACAAACTCGCCAAGCGCATCCTGAGCGGCTTGGGATTTTGCGGCCATTACATGCACTTTCATGGCGGAGGCGTGTCCGGCAAGGCGCCCATCGTCTGCCTGCTCGCTAAGCAGCCCACCGGCGAGCTTTCCCAACAGGAACTCGGCATGCACTTCGACCTCAAGCCGGGGTCCCTTTCCGAGATCCTATCCAAGCTCGAAATGGGCGGCATCATCGAACGCAGTCGCAATCCCAAAGACCGCCGGCAACTCACCATACGCCTAACCGAAGCGGGATGGGAAAAGGCCCGCGTTGAGCAGGCCGCCCGCATTCGCTTTAGAGAGCAGGCCTTTAGCGCGCTCACCCACGACGAGCGCGAGGACCTCGCCGAAATGCTCGAGAAAATCCGTGTAACCTGGGAGGAACTGGATGATTAAAACCCTCATGGGCAGCATCCGTGACTATATGAAAGCCACCGTTGCCACGCCATTGCTCGTGCTTGGCGAGGTGCTCTGCGAGATGCTGATTCCATTTATCACCGCCAACCTGATCGACGCCATCAAAGACGGCGCCACCGTAGCCGAGATGCTTCCCACCGCGGGCTTTTTGGTGCTCATCGCACTGACGTCGCTTGCTTTTGGTGCCGCCGCCGGCGTCACCTGCAGCCATGCGAGCTGCGGCTTCGCCAAGAACCTGCGTCACGACCTGTTCTACAAGATCCAGACGTTCAGCTTTGCCAACATCGATGAGTTCTCGAGCTCCTCGCTCGTCACGCGCCTGACCACCGATATCAACAACGTGCAGCAGGCCTTTATGATGATCATCCGCATCGCCGTGCGCGCGCCGCTGGTATTGATCTTCGCCTTTACTATGGCGTTTATCATGGGCGGCAGCGTCGCCATGGTCTACCTGGTCATCATTCCGCTGCTGGGCTTTGGACTGTTCTTTATCATCTTTAAGGTGCGCCCCATCTTCTCGCGCGTGTTCCACAAATACGATGCCCTTAACGAGTCCGTCGAGGAAAACGTCACCGGCATGCGCGTGGTCAAGAGCTATGTGCGCGAAGACTTTGAGAAGGAGAAGTTCGCGACCGCTGCACGCGACGTCCAGATGGACTTCACCCGCGCCGAGAAGCTGCTCGCCTTTAACAACCCCATGATGAACATCTGCGTCAACGGCGCATTTGTCGTCATCATCTACCTGGGCTCCAAGCTCATCATCACGAGCCAGGGAACGCTGTTCGACGTGGGCCAGCTCTCCTCGATCTTTACTTATGGCTTCCAGATCCTCATGAGCCTGATGCAGCTGTCGATGATCTTTGTCATGGTGACCATGGCCGACGAATCGGCGCACCGCATTACCGAGGTGCTGGCCGCCGAGCCCACGATCGCCGATCCCGCCGAGCCCGTGCTCGAGGTTGCCGACGGTTCCATCGACTTTGACCACGTGAGCTTTAAGTATTCCGCGCATGCAAAGCGCCAGGCGCTCGACGATATCGACCTGCACATTAAGAGCGGCGAAACCATCGGCATCATCGGCGGTACCGGCTCGGCCAAGTCCACGCTCGTTAACCTCATCGCCCGCCTGTACGACGCCACCGAGGGCACCGTGCGCGTGGGCGGCATGGACGTGCGCGACTACGACTTGGACGCCCTGCGCCACCAGGTGGCCATGGTGCTGCAGAAAAACGTACTGTTTAGCGGCACCATTGCCGAAAACCTGCGCTGGGGCGACCCGAACGCCACCGACGAGGAAGTCCGCGAGGCGGCACATCTGGCCTGCGCCGATGAGTTTGTCGATGGCTTCCCCAAGGGCTATGACACCTGGATCGAACAGGGCGGCTCCAATGTTTCCGGCGGTCAGAAGCAGCGCCTGTGCATTGCGCGCGCCCTGCTGCGTCGCCCCAAGATCTTGATCCTGGACGACTCCACCAGCGCCGTCGACACCAAGACCGACGCCAAGATTCGCGCAGGGTTGGCAAGCTATCTGCCCAACACGACCAAGCTCATCATCGCCCAGCGCATCAGCTCCGTGCAGGACGCAGACCGCATCATCGTCATGGAGGGCGGCCGCATCGCGCAGATCGGTAACCACGACGAGCTGCTTAAGACGAGCGAGATCTACCGCGAGACTTTTACCTCGCAAAACAAGATGTCTGCCGAGGGCGAAGGGGCCGTCGAGGCCGACACCGAGGCATCCGTAACGCAAGCTCAGACCCAGGAAGGAGGCGAGGCACATGAGTAAGGCAACGACCGCTGAGCGCGCGCTCAACCGCAAGGGTGGCACCATGTCGCGCCTCATCAAGACGCTCTTTGGCTTCTACCCCGTGCTTTTGCCCCTCGTCGTCGTCGGCGTGGTACTCTGCGCCATCATCAACTCCATCGGCGCGACCTTCCTTCAGAGCGCTCTGCAGATTATTAGCGAATCGTGGCAGTCGGGCGATTGGGAAGCCGCACAGCCCAAGATCGCACAGCTCGTGACCACCCTCGCCTGCATCTACGGCGTCGGCATCCTGTCCTCGCTGTTCTGGAACCGCGCCATGGCCATCGTCACGCAGGGCTCGCTCGAGAAGCTGCGCGAGAAGATGTTCAACCGCATGCAGGACCTGCCAATTCGCTACTTCGACACGCACCAGCGCGGCGACATCATGAGCCACTACACCAACGACATCGACACGCTGCGCCAGATGATCAGTCAGTCGCTGCCCAACCTGCTCATGACGACCATCGTCATCGTCACGGTGTTCTTTATCATGCTGTACTACAGCGTGTGGATGTGCCTGGTCATTGTGGCCGGCGTCGCCTTTATGACCTTTATGACCAAGCTGCTCGGCTCCAACTCCGCGCGTTTCTTTATTGCGCAGCAGACCGAGCTCGGCGTGGTCGAGGGCCATATCGAGGAAGTCATGAACGGCCAGAAGGTCGTCAAGGCATTCTGCCACGAGTCTGCCGCCGAGGCCGATTTTGACGAGCGCAACGAAAAGCTCTTCGAGGTTTCCCAGAAGGCCAACATGTACGCCAACATCCTCATGCCCATCCTTATGAACCTGGGCAACCTGCTCTATGTGCTGGTCGCACTGGCCGGCGGCATTTTCCTGGCGCTGGGCGTGCCTAACCTGAGCATCTCGGGCATGGCGTTGTCCATCGCCGTCGTGGTGCCGTTCCTCAACATGACCAAGCAGTTCTGCGGACAGATCGGCCAGATCTCGCAGCAGATCAACGCCGTGGTCATGGGCCTCGCCGGCGCCGACCGTATCTTTGAGCTCATCGACGAGAAGCCCGAGGCCGACGAAGGCTACGTGACGCTCGTCAACGCGCAAGTGAACCCCGAGACCTGGGAGTTCGAGGAGGCCGACCACCACACCGGCATGTGGGCATGGAAACATCCGCACCGCGCAACCGGCGAGATCGAGTATGTACCGCTGCGCGGCGACCTGGTCATGGACAACGTCGACTTTGGCTACACGCCCGACCACGAGGTGTTGCACGGCGTGTCCGTGTTTGCCAAGCCGGGCCAGAAGGTCGCGTTTGTCGGCGCCACCGGTGCCGGTAAGACGACCATCACCAACCTCATCAACCGCTTCTACGACATCGCCGACGGCAAGATCCGCTACGACGGCATCAACGTCAACAAGATCCGCAAGGCCGACCTGCGCCGCTCGCTGGGCGTCGTGCTACAGGACGTGAACCTGTTCACCGGCACTGTGATGGATAACATCCGCTACGGCAACCTGGACGCTACCGACGAGGAGTGCATCGCGGCGGCCAAGCTCGCGGGCGCGGACGACTTTATCACCCGCCTGCCCGACGGCTACGACACGATGCTCACCGGCAACGGCGCACAGCTGTCGCAGGGCCAGCGCCAGCTGATCTCGATCGCACGCGCCGCCGTCGCCGATCCGCCGGCAATGATTCTGGACGAGGCCACGAGCTCCATCGACACCCGCACCGAGGCCATCGTGCAGGCAGGCATGGACAAGCTCATGGAGGGCCGCACGACGTTTGTCATCGCGCACCGCCTGTCCACCGTGCGCAACTCCGACGCGATCATCTGCCTGGACCACGGCCGCATCATTGAGCGCGGCAACCACGACGAGTTGATCGCCAAGCGCGGGTACTACTATCAGCTCTATACCGGAGCATTTGAGCTGGAGTAGTTCAGCCCGCCGAGAAGGCCGATTTGTCGCTCATTCGTCGGGCATGACCCTAAGGTCAATGCCCTCCTCTTTCGGGGCAAATCGACTCATCTCAACGACCCAAACACAATGCGCCGCAACGAATAAAGCCTCCGCAGCCACACGAGCTGCGGAGGCTTTTCTATACCCTCTGCTACAGGCTTACCGTTCCTCGTGTTGCGGCCCGGCTGCCTCGGCTGTCTTTACGCGGTTCTTGTCGATGTACATGTTTTTGTCGGCCTGGGAAAAGAGCTCGCGCATCGTAGGCGGTTCATCAAAATCACTGGAAAGCGCGTAGCCCACCGCATAGCTGATAGGCATGTCGGGGTGGGCCCCGGAATACTCGTTCACGTTCGCACGAACCCGAGCGAGACAGGACTCCACGGCAGCCCGATCGGCATCCCACAGCACCGCGATAAACTCATCGCCGCCGTCGCGGCCCACAAAGCAAGTCTCGGACGCCACGCGCCCCAGCTGCCGGGCAAAAGAACGGATGTATTCATCACCCTTCTCGTGGCCAAAGGTGTTATTGACCATATGCAGATTGTTAAGATCGAAGACGCACAGCGCAACGGGCGCCTCCGCGGAGACAGGCTGCTCCTGCCCCAAGATCTCCTCGCACTTGTTCTTATTGGGCAGTCCCGTGGCTTCGTCGAGATAAACTTTGCTCTGCAGCTCGCGATTGAGCGCGGCAGTTCGCACCGCGCGAACAAGTTCGACCGCAAAGGTCGCTACCAAGCCCACGATGTCGATGATCACCAAGCCCTCGAGATAGTTGAGCGCCGACGCCTTCTCCTGGGAATAGTCCTCCGCGAGTCGCGTAGCATCGTCGCAAATGCCAAAGAACTCCTCGCTCATCGCGATGATATCGGTGTTCTCGTAGCCAACTTCGCGCACGCGGGTGATCTCGGCGCAAAGCTCATCAAAATAATTTGCAAGCTCGGTCATCTTTGCCTGATATTCGTCATCATCGAGACGGACGAGGTTGAGGTCGTCACTTCCGTAACGCAAACCGTTGATGTATGAATCCACGGCTTTGAGCAGGTCATCTTGAGGCTGGCCCGCGTCCTCGAGCTTAACGATTCGCTGCGTGGTACCGCGCACCAGACCGGCGTAGTTGACTACGCGCGCCGTGCCCTGGATATCGGAGACGAGCAGCATAACATTGATGAAGAAGAAGATGAGAACTGCCGTGAGCACCATCATGAGCAGGCGCACCGCCTGGCTGGCCTTCTTGGCGACAGAAGTATTCAAAAGTTCAATCCCCCAAATGGCAAAAGAGTAGGTGGCGCATAGCGTCTTGTAAATCATGCGGGGTCAACTCTACCAGATGATTTTTCTAGGACGGGGATTAAAGAATCATCGACACGATAGCTATTTGAGAAGCTGAGCCATTGCGTTGACGAATTTTTGGACTTGGAGGATGGGCTCGAGCGGGTAGTGCAGAAAGACCGGCACCTCGCGGCCGCACAGGAACGGCACGCCCACAAAGGCCGGGTGCACCCCCGACCACGCGCCGCAGGTGAGCACCGCGTCGCCCTTTTCCTCCGCCTCGTTAAAGAGCGCAAAGTCAAAGCTGTCCACGTCGATCACGTCCACGCCGCCGTCGGCCAACAGGTCGATGCGCAGGCTGTCCATGGCGTCGTTGCCGTGACGGAGCACGCGCAGGCGCATGCCCTCCAGGTCGGCAACCGTGATGCGCGTCTTGCGCGCCAGCGGGCTCGTGCGCGGCACGTCGATATAAAACGGCACGTTGACGATGCGGAGCTTTTGGCAGGTGTCGCCCCAGCGTGGGGTAGAAAAACTCGACTGCACCACATCGACCTCGCGGCCCAAGCTACGCATGACTGTCTCGCGCTCGTCGTAGAGGTCGCTTACCGGCACGATCTCAAATCGCAGCGACGGCTCCAGATCGTGGATGCCCGTCCACATCGACAGCGTTTGGCGCCCCGGGCACATCATCGACACGCCCAGGCGCACGGCACCGCCGTCACCCGCCGCACGTCGAGCACGGCGCAGGGCGTCCTCGGACTGGCGCATGATCGAGCGTGCGTCGTCCACCAGCAGAGCACCCGCCGGCGTCACCTTGACGCCCGAATGCGAGCGCTCAAACAGCGTAATACCGAACTCCGCCTCGAAGCCCGATACCTGCTTGACGAGCGCCGGAGTCGACACGCGCAATTTTGCCGCCGCACGCGAGAAGCTTCCCAGCTCCGCGGCGGCCGATATGGCCTCAAGTCGTCGATCGTACACGTCAATCTCCCGTTTTCGCACCCGTGACCGCATGGTGCCACAGGGGGTTGTTTTCGCAGGTCACGCGCTCAATTGAGAATAGCCTGCATCGCACAGTATAAACCTACAGTTAACGCCATTCTAACAAATATGCAATTCACCTGCGCAAATGCAAAGCATACGATAACCAGCAGAAACCACGTGGGTCGGTTAATGGGAGCGGCCCACCGGGAGGCACAAGAAGGGAAGTTCCTATGAGCAATTGGCTTAAGCTCGAGGGCGATGTCTGCGCCGTGACTGGCGCGCTCGGCGGTATGGGCGCCGAGATTTGCCGCGAGTTCGCCCGCAATGGCGCCAACGTCGTCATGCTCGACCTGGACGAGGAGAAGGTCAAGGCCGCTGCCGCCGACCTAGCTGCCGAGTTTGGCATCCACGCCGAGGGTTACAAGATGAACGCCACCGACGAGGCCGAGGTTCAGGCTGCTGTCGACGCCACCATCGCCAACTTCGGCCGCGTCGACGTCCTCGTCAACACCGCCGGCATCCTGCGCTTCGCCGCCATGGAGGACCTGCCGCTGAGCGACTGGGAGCAGGTGCTCAACGTCAACCTCACCGGCTACTTCATCACCTCGCAGCGCTTTGGTCGCGAGATGATCAAGGCCGGCCAGGGTCGCCTGGTGCACATCTCGACCGTCGCCAGCCACTCCCCTGAGACGTTCTCGGGCGTGTACAGCTCCACCAAGGCCGGCGTCAACATGATGTCCAAGATGCTCGCCGCCGAGTGGGGCCCCTACAGCGTCCGCTCCAACTGCGTCGAGCCCTGCTTCGTTAAGACCCCGATGTCGGCCAACTTCTACGCCGACCCCGAGGTCGAAAAGAGCCGCAGCCGTCTGATCGCCACGCGCCGCATCGGCGAGGTCAGCGATATCGCCAACGCCGTCATGTTCCTGGCGTCCACGCGCTCGGACTTTACCACCGGCGACGCCATCAAGGTCGACGGCGGCTTCTCCAACATGATGGGCGACCTCACCGCCAAGCCCGGCGGCCGTCGCGCCTATGCCGACAACTACCTTAAGAACAAGGGTGTCGAGCTCTGGTCCGATGAGTCCGGCGTCGCCAAGCCGACTGACCAGTAAACCAACCTGACAGGGAGGCCCCGCGGACACGCCCGCTCCTCCCCCGTATCGATTAGAAAGAGTCCAATGGCTTCCACCAACTCCAACAAGGGTCGCGCCGTCGTGCTTTCCGCCGCGTGCGTCACCATGTTCTTCATCAGCTCCATCGCGCTGTATTCCGTCGTGAGCAAGAACCTGCTCGCCGTCTACCCCGAGTGGTCGAGCGCCCTTACCTGGGCTTTCCCGGTCTTTCAGACCATCATGGCCGTGACGGGCATCTTCGCCGGCCGTATCTCCGATAAGATCGGTCCGCGCAACGTCGTGATCGCCGCTGCCGTGTGCTACGGCCTGGGCTGGTTCATGTCCGGCACCGTCACCGAGCCGTGGCAGTTCTACCTGTGGTTCTCGCTCGTCGCCGCCATCGGCAACGGCCTGGGCTACAACCCGGCGCTCACCACCGGCCAAAAGTGGTTCATCGACAAGAAGGGTCTCGCCTCCGGCATCACCCTGGCCGCTTCGACCGCCGGCCCCGCCGTGCTGTCCCCGGTGCTCGCCTCGCTGCTCATCCCGAGCCTGGGCATCTTTGGCGCCCTCAAGGCGCTCGGCGTCATCTTCTTTGTGACGATTGCCGCCTCCGCCCTGTTCCTGAAGGCCCCGGAGGCCGGCTGGCTGCCCGAGGGCTTCGAGGCCCCCAAGGGCGGCGCGCATGCCGGCACCTTCGGTGACCTCACCCCGGGCGAGATGGTCAAGACCCCGCGCTTCTGGGTCCTCATCGTCACCTTCGCCTTTGCCGCCACCGCGGGCACCCTGCTCGTGGGCAAGGTTGCCTCCATCGCCGCCGTTCAGCTCTTCGCCGACCCCACGAGCGCCGCGGCCGTCGCCCTCGGCGGTGTGGTAGTCTCCGTCAACACCTGCGCCAACCTGGTCGGTCGTCTGTCCTTTGGCCAGATCATCGACAAGCTCGGCGCCTATAAGTCGCTGCTCATCAGCCTTGTCGTCACCATCGTCGCGCTCGTCATCATGTCGATGAGCTTTACGCAGAGCATGTTCTTTGTGGCGCTCGCCCTGCTCGGCTTTAGCTTTGGCGCCCTGCTCGTCATCTACCCGCCGCTCACCGGTGGCGCCTTTGGTACCAGCAACATCGGCGTCAACTACGGCATCATGTTTTTGGGCTACGCCGCTTCCACCTGGATCAGCCAGCCCATCACCGCCGTGCTGTATCACGCCGAGGCCGGCAGCGCCGCCTACCAGCAGTCCTTCTACGGTGCCATCGTAATCGCCGCAATCGCCGTCGTGCTCACCGTCTACATGATGGTCTCCGACAGCAAGAAGAAGTCCGCCTAGTTTTGCTTGATGCGGCAAGGACCGCCCCCTTGCCGCATTCCACCGCCACCAGTATTAAGGAGTCGAAATGTCTGAGCTCAACCCCGTCCGCATTGCCGTTATCGGCGCCGGCGCCATGGGCCGCAACCACATCCGCTTTGTCACCGAGGAGCCCGAGGCCGAGCTCGTCGCCATCGCCGACGCCTTTGAGGGCGCCCGCGCCACGGCCGAGGCCGCCGGCGTGCCGTTTTATACCGATCCCGCCCAGATGATGGACGAGGTCAAGCCCGAGGCCGTCATCATCGCCACGCCCAACGACCTACACCTGGGCGTTGCCCGCGAGGCTGTGAAGCGCAACATCGTGCCGTTGGTCGAAAAGCCGATCTCCAACGACCTGGAGGATGCCCAGGCCTTCGCCGCCGAGGCCGAGACCGCTGGCGTGCCCGTGCTCGTGGGTCAGCACCGTCGCCACAATCCCTTCGTCAACAAGGCCAAGGAGATCATCGAGTCCGGCGAGCTGGGCAAGCTCACCGTGTCGAGCTTCCACTACATGATCTATAAGAATGACGAGTACTTCGATGTCGAGTGGCGCCGCAAGAAGGGTGCCGGTCCGATCCTGGTCAACCTGGTGCACGACGTCGACCTGCTCCGCTACCTGCTGGGCGAGCCCGTTGCCGTCCAGGGCATGCAGTCCAGCGCCGCCCGCGGTTTTGAGACCGAGGACTCCGCCGTGGTCAACGTCCGTTTTGCCGATGGCGCGCTCGCAAGCATGACCATCTCTGACGCCACCGCCAGCCCCTGGAACTGGGAGGCAACCGCTCGCGAGGACCCGCAGTATCGTCCCTTCGACGCCGACGCCTACTTTATCGGCGGCACTAAGGGCGCCCTTTCGCTGCCCCGCCTGCACCAGTTCTCCTACGACGGCGCCTCCAACTGGCACAAGCCGCTGCAGATGGAGATCCCGGCCGTCGACCCGGCGCTGCCGCACAAGATGCAGCTCAAGCACTTTGTGAAGGTCGTTCGCCGCGAGGTCGAGCCCGTCGTGACCCCCGCCGATAATGTCAAGACGCTCACGCTTCTCAACGCCATCAAGGAGGCCGCCGAGACCGGCCAGCTCGTCGAGCTGTAATGCCTTAAGAGCGGCCGCGGCAGCAACCCCATGCCGAACCCTTCGGTCCGCCACCAACAAGCCCCTCTTCTTTGCCCCGCGAGCAGCCTCCTACCCGCGGGGCATTTTGCTACCTTGCCGACGATTTTTCTGGGGCGGGGGCTATTATGCACCTCGGCTTGATTCGTTCGTCCCAAAACAGTCTTTTGGGACGGGTGGTATCCTTGGTAGCCCTGTGCTGCAAACGCACCTTAAACGCAAGGAGTCCCATGGATCTTATCGCCCAGCTCGCCCGCGAGCTCAACCTTAAGGCCGCCAACGTCGAGGCTGCCGTCAAGCTCATCGATGAGGGCAACACCATCCCCTTTATCTCGCGCTACCGCAAGGAAGCAACGGACGGCATGGACGACGTCGCCCTGCGCGCGCTCGACGAGCGCCTGTCCTACCTACGCAATCTTGAGCAGCGTAAAGAGGACGTCGTTCTGCTCATCGACGCCCAGGGCAAACTCACGCCCGAACTCGAGCAGCAGATTCGCGAGGCCACGCAGCTCCAGCGTGTCGAGGACCTCTACAAGCCCTACCGCAAAAAGCGCATGACCCGCGCGCAGAAGGCCCGCGAGGCGGGCTTGGAGCCGCTCGCCAACATGATCATCATGCAGGCCTCGGCCAAGGGCAGCGCGCTCGACGCCGCCGCGACATACGTCAACGAGGAGGCCGGCTTTGACACACCCGAGAAGGCGCTTGCCGGCGCCGCCGACATCGTGGCCGAGACGGTAGCCGAGGACCCCGAAAACGTCGCCGACCTGCGCGCCTTTACGCAAAACACCGCCGATATCGTCGTCGAGGCCACCGACCCCGCCGAAAAAACTCCCTACGAGCCGTACTACAGCTATGATGAGCCACTGCGCCGTATACCCAACCACCGCGTGCTGGCTATCGACCGCGGTGAGCGCGAGGGCAAGCTCCGCGTGCGCGTGAACGTCGATGGCGCTGCCGCCACGGCACGCCTCGGCAGCCGTTGGCCCCGACGCCAGGGCGTCTTCGCGCCCGTCTTTGACGCCGCCATCGCTGACGGTTACAAGCGCCTCATGGCCCCCTCGCTGGAGCGCGAGGCCCGCGCCAAACTCACCGTTCGCGCTCAGACCGAGGCCATCAACGTCTTTGCCAAGAATCTCGAGGGCTTGCTCTCGGCGCGCCCCGTGCGCGGCGCCCGCGTACTCGCGCTCGACCCGGGCTACCGCACCGGCTGCAAGGTCGCCGTCATGGACGAGACCGGCAAGCTGCTCGACCACGGCGTGGTCTACCCCACCAAGCCGCGCCACGACGTCGCCGGCACCAAGCGCGAGCTCGCCCGCCTCGTCAAGAAGGACGGCGTCAACACCATCGTCATCGGCAACGGCACCGCCAGCCGCGAGACCGAGGAAGTCGTCTCGGAGTTCATCGCCGAGCAGGCGCCTGGGCTGCGATACACCATTGTTAACGAGGCCGGCGCGTCGGTGTACTCCGCCTCCGAGCTCGCCAGCCAGGAATATCCCGACCTGGACGTCACCGTGCGCGGCGCCATGAGCCTGGGCCGCCGCCTGCAGGACCCGCTGGCAGAGCTCGTCAAGATTCCACCCCAGTCCATCGGCGTGGGCCAATACCAGCACGACCTTGACCAGGCCGAGCTTTCGCGCACCCTGGGCCACGTGGTGGAGGACGTCGTCAACCGCGTGGGCGTCGACGTGAACACCGCGAGCGCGAGCCTGCTGGGATACGTATCGGGCATCACGCCGAGCGTGGCCAAAAACATCGTGGCCTACCGCGAGGAAAACGGCGCCTTTACCGATCGTCGCCAGCTCAAGAAGGTCCCCAAGCTGGGACCCAAGGCATATCTCAACGCCGCGGGCTTCCTGCGCATCAGCGGTGGCAAGAACCCGCTCGACGCGACAAGCGTCCACCCCGAGAGCTACGAGGTGGCCACGGCCGTCCTGGAGCGCGCAGGCGTTAAAGCCAGCGAGCTCAGCCGCGGCGGCGTGCCCGACATCGAGCGCCGTCTGGGCAGCATCTCGGCGCTGGCAAGCGACCTGGACTGCGGCACCCTCACGCTCATCGACATTGTCAACGAGCTCAAGAAGCCCGGTCGCGACCCGCGCGACGACGCGCCCGAGGTGGTCTTTAGCCGCTCAGCGCTTTCCATCGACGACCTGGAACCCGGCATGGAGCTCAAGGGCACGGTGCGCAACGTTGTGGACTTTGGCGCCTTCGTCGACGTGGGCGTGCACCAGGACGGCCTCGTGCACATCTCCAAGCTGGCCAACCGCTTTGTCAAGCACCCGAGCGACGTGGTGCGCGTCGGCGACACGGTCAAGGTGTGGGTCGAGAAGGTCGATCGCGACCGAAAGAAGATCTCGCTCACCATGGTGCAGGGGAAGTAGACCGCCAAAGCAAGGGTCCCCCCTCTCGCGACGTGCAAAATCGCGAGTATTCTGCAAATTCCACCGTTCCGGATGCCCCTCAGAGACGAAAAAGCAAAAAACAGCCCCCGTTTTGGCGTTTTTAGAGCCAAAGCGGGGACTGTTCCGTGCTTCGATTAACTGGTAAAAGCCTTTACCTTGCTGAATACTCTCGATTTTGCACGGCGCAGGCGGGGGTGCCTTTGTCCACGGCATAATATGGAAGCCAATCACCAACCTACCGGCAAGCTCGTGTCGGCAGCCCCGGCCTTTCCTTTGCCTAGCGCGACCCTCGCGAAGCGCGTGAGCGATAGGGATAGGAAAGGCCGGGGCGAACAACCCGCGGCGCAGCCAGTGTTCGCATTACGGCAGAATATGGAAGCCGAGCGAGGCGATATCTTTGGCAAAACCGCGCACGGTATCGAGCGAGACCTCGTACGGGTCGCGGCCGATGTTCTTGCGCTTGGCCAGGATGCTGTTGGGCACCGTGATGATCTGGCAACCGCAGGCCTCGGCCTGGTAAATGTTGATGAGCTCGCGCGTGGACGCCCATAGGACCTCGCAATTGGGCTTGGCGGCGGCCTTCTTGACCGACTCCGTCATAAATGGAATGGGGTCGACGCCGGTGTCGGCAATGCGGCCGGCAAAGAGCGAGATGATGGACGGCGTCTCAGCGTCAACGGCCTCGACCATCTCGTCGACCTGCTTAGGCGTAAAGATGGTAGTGACGTTGACCTTGATGCCGTCGGCCGAAAGCTTGCGGACCAGCTCGGCGGTGGACTCGCCCTTGGTGGTCACGCACGGGATCTTGACGTAGACGTTCTCGGCCCAGGTAGCGATCTCGCGAGCCTCAACCTCCATGGTCTCGACGTCGTCGGCAAAGACCTCAAACGAGACGGAAACGTCGGTGATGTGGGCCAGGACCTCCTTGGCAAACGCGCGGTAATCCGTCACGCCGCCCTTCTTCATAAGGGACGGGTTGGTCGTGAAACCCTGAACGTTGCCGTTCTCGTACATGTCGAGCATGCCCTCGAGGTTTGCACCGTCAGCGAACACCTTGATTGCCATCTGCCTGATTCCTTTCGCTTGCACATGGGCGTTGCACTGCTAAACACTTTACCTACGTTTATCAAGGCGTGAGCTGCGGGTTTTTATCTTCTCGGCGAACGGTATAAACACCTCAGTGTTTGGATTGATAAATCGATTGAGCATGCAAAAGCAAAGAGTCGCAGTTTGAGCAAACGTCAGAACGCGGGATTCATTAGATGAGGCCGAAATGCTGCATCGCCGTGACGGTGCCGTCGTGTTCGACATCGTCGGTCACGTAGTCGGCGACCGCCTTGACCTCGGGCATGGCGTTGCCCATGGCGACAGCCGTCTCGACCGCAGCGAGCATGCCCAGGTCGTTGCCCGAATCGCCAAAGCCAAAAGTGCGCGCATTTCCCTCGCGGCCCAGATACGCCAGCGCTCGCGCCACGCCCACGCCCTTGTCAATACCCTTGGGACTCAGCTCGCGGTTCTGACCACCGGTGTTGCACAGCTCAAAGTTGCGATTGATAAAGCCGTCATCGTTGGCTACACGAGCCAAACTGGGCACACTGAGGCATACCTTGCCCACGCGCAGACTGCCGTCGACGCGCATCTCCTCGGCGCTGTGCACCACAGAAGTGCCGATCAGAGACGACTGCTCAACGCCCACAGGCTCCAGCGCAAAGGTCGCAGCATTGGACTCGAAAAAAACCTCGATGCCGGCATCCACAACGCGACGCGCGAGCTCCGCGATAACGTCTTCGTCAAAGCAGTCCTCGTGTACCACACGGCCCTCGACCTCGAGCGTGGCACCCGCCATGGCAACGATGCCCGCGGGGTCAAGCGCACGCAGGCTATCGGCGATAAGCCACAGGGGGCGGCCCGTGCAGATAAATGCCTTGTGCCCCGCATCACGCAGTGCATGAAACGCCTCAACCACCGTCTGCGAGGGGCGAACCGCCGAAAAGTCCTTATCGGTCATATCGTCGGGATCGAACGACGTCAGCGTGCCGTCCACGTCAAAAAAGAGCACAGCGGAATCGGGGCACGCATCAATCATATGGGTTCCTTTCGAGGATAAGGGCAAACGGAGCATCCATCATATAATGGAGCGACGCAACCAGAGAGGTCACCCATGGAATTTTACGCAAGCTGCCCCGAGGGCTTTGAGTCCGCACTCGCCGATGAGCTTAAACGCCTCGGGCTTTCGCATGTCCGCCGCCTGAAGGGCCGCGCCACGTTTGAGGGCGAGCTTGAAGAAGGCTACCGCGCCTGTCTGTGGTCACGCTTGGCGAGCCGCGTGTTTGTGGTGCTTGGGCGCTTTGAGGCGCAGGATGCCGACGAGCTGTACGACGGCGTTTACGACATCGCTTGGGAGACCATCATCCGCCCCGGCGCCACCATCGCCATTACCGCCCGCGGCGTGACCGAGCAGCTGCGCAACACGCACTTCTCTGCCCTGCGCGCCAAAGACGCGCTGTGCGACCGCCTGGCCGAGACCACGGGCCGTCGCGCCGATGTCGATGCCGCCGACCCCGACGTTCACCTGCTGCTTTCGTTGCGCCAGCGCCGCGCGAGCATAAGCCTGGACCTTTCGGGCGACCCGCTGTTCAAACGCCTGCCGCCTGCCGCGACCCGCGCCGGCGAGGGCACACACGTGCTGCGCCCCGACTACGCTGCCCTAGTGCTGGCGCAGGTCGGCTGGACCGCACTGTGCGAGCGCGAGCTGACGGCCGACGATTACGAGAACGAAGCCCTGCCCACGCTGGTCGACGCCTCGTGCGCCGGTGGCGGTCTGCTGTTGGAGGCCGTGAACATTCTGACCGACCGCGCCCCGGGCGCTGCACGCGAGCGCTGGGGTTTTGAGGGCTGGCAGCTGCACGACGCCGCTCTGTGGGAGCAGTTGCTTGCCGAGGCACGCGAGCGCGAGGCGGCAGCACGTGAGCGCCAGGCACGCATCGTGGCCGTAGACATCGACCCCGCCGCCCGCAAGACCGCTGAGCGCATGGTCAAGTGTGCCGGCTACAAGCGCTTTGTCGATTTTTGCGCCGCCAAGTCCGTCACCGTGCTGGACCATGTGGGCGCTGTCGCCGGTGCCGCCGTGGTCGCGGATACGACCGAGACCCCGCTTTCGCTCATGCACGACGCCATGACGCTCATCGGCGAGCTGCGCCGCGCGCCCGAGCTTGCCGCGGCGCCGGTCGCCGCGCTCACCCGCGATGGATTGTTGGCCCGCGCGCTCCACGCCGAGCCCGAGCGCTCGATCGCCGTCATGCCCAACAACGAGGAGGCGACCGTCGAAGTCTGGCCTTCGCTCGACCACGCCGCCGCAGCGTTTGAGGCTGCGACTAGTGCGGATGCCGAGGCCGAGGTCACGGATGCCGACGAAGTCAACGACAACGACAACGCCGGCACCCCCATGCCCGAGCCTGCCGCCATGCTCGACCTGGGCGACGGCAAGCCGCTGCCCGTGCTCATCCCGGAGTCCGAGCAGTTCGCCAACCGCCTGCGCAAGAATGCCCGTCTGCGCCGCAAGTGGGCCAAGCGCGAGGGCGTGAGCTGCTACCGCGTCTACGATGCCGACCTGCCCGATTACTCCGCCGCCATCGACCTGTACGAGGGTTGCCCGCAGACGCCGGGCCGCTGGCTCGTCATCGCCGAATACGCCGCGCCCAAGACCATCGATCCCACGCTGGCCCAGGCCCGCATGCTCGACATCTTGACCATCGCGCCGCGCATCCTAGATGTTCCCGCCGAGCATGTGCACGCCAAGGCCCGCATGCGTTCGCGCGGCGGCTCGCAGTACGGCAAGCAGGGCGCCGGCAAGGGCGGATCGGGCGAGCGCGCCAACATCGCGCGCCGTCGCCTGCCGCTCATCGAAGAGGGTGGACTCACCTTTGCCGTCAACTTTGACGACTATTTGGATGTGGGCATCTTCCTGGACCACCGCGTCACCCGCAACCTGGTGCGCGAGCACGCCAAACAGGCGCGCCGCTTCCTCAACCTGTTTGCCTACACCGGCACCGCCACCTGCTATGCGGCAGACGGCGGCGTCGAGGAGACCGTGACGGTCGACCTTTCCAACACCTACCTGGACTGGGCCGAGCGCAACATGCGCCAGAACGGCTTTGTTGGCCCGCAGCATCACTTTGTGCGCGATGACGTGCTCGCCTGGATTCGCGACCAGCGCCAGACGCGCAACCGCTGGGACCTGATTTTTGTCGACCCGCCCACGTTTTCGAACTCGTCCAAGATGGGCCGCCGCACCTGGGATGTCCAGCGCGACCATGTTGAGCTTTTGGCCGGCGTATCTCGCCTGCTCGCACAGGGCGGACATGCCATCTTTAGCTGCAACCTGCGCGGCTTTCGCCCCGAAACGCGCAAGCTCGCACGCGCGGGCGTCGTGCTGGAGAACATTTCGGCGCAGACCATCCCCGAGGATTTCGCACGCAACCAGAAGGTGCATCATTGCTATATCGTGCGCCGACTGCCCATCGAGGACGCCATGGCCGAGGTCGGTTTTAGCGCCGAGGAGATTGCCGAGCGAACCGAGGAGCTGCGCAACCCCGAGGCGCGCAAGCCTCGTGCAGCAGCGCCCGCGCACGCGCAGGCCGGCGACCGAGGACCGCGCGGCGACGGCAAGCCCGCCTGCGCAGGCAAGCCCAAAAAGAAGAAGTTCTACGCCAGCAAGCCCAAGGGCAAATAACAAAGTTGCGGTGGAATAGTTCCTAAAAAAGCCTGGTAAAGGCCCAAACAGGAACTATTTCACCGCAACTCATAGTGGAATGGTGGTTGGCGATCTAGCCTTGGGTGACCAATCGGTAACCGATACCCACGTGCGTTTGGATATAGCGCGGATGCGCGGGATCAGACTCGATCTTCTTGCGTAGCGTGCCCATAAAGACACGCAGGCTCGCCAGGTCGCTCTTGGTTGCCGTGCCCCAAATCTCGTGCAGGATAAACTGATGCGTCAGCACCTTGTCGGCGTTATGCGCTAGCAGACACAGGAGCTTGTACTCGATCGGCGTCAAATGCAGCTCCTCGCCATCCATCGTGGCGATGCCAGCATCAAAATCGATATGCAGCTCGCCGGTATCGAACGAACCCTCGGAGACAACGCCGCCTGTCTGTGCATACGAAAGACGCCTGAGCGTCGTGCGAATGCGCGCGAGCAGCTCCTCGACCGAAAACGGCTTGGTCAGGTAGTCGTCAGCACCGGCATCGAGTGCGCGAATCTTGTCCGCATCCTCGCTGCGCGCCGAGACCACAATGATCGGCATGCCCGACCATGCGCGCACCGACTCCACTACCTTGACGCCGTCCATATCGGGCAGGCCCAGATCGAGCAGCACAATGCTCGGCGCCTGCGATGAGGCGGCGGCGATGGCGGCGTGGGCGGTCTCCACGGCCATATGGCGCAAGCCGTGCGCCTCGAGCGCGGCAACGATAAGGTTGCGAACAGCTGGGTCGTCCTCAACGACCAAGATGAGCGGTTTTACGGCAGAGTTCGACACAGTGCTACTCCTTATCAAACGAAACGTCGGCGGCGGGAAGTTCAATCGTAAAGACCGAACCGTGCGGGTCCGCCGCGGCAACCTCTATGCTACCGCCATGCGCCAACGCAATGGAACGGCAGAGTGAAAGACCCAGGCCCACGCTGCGGTGGCTGTCGGCCAGACCATGGTTGGCGGTATAGAACGACTCAAAGATCCGCTCGCGGTCCTCGGGTGCGATGCCCGGACCATCATCGGCCACCGAGCACGCCACGCGTCCATCGTCGACGCTAATCGAAATCACGATATGCGAGCCTGCGGGCGTATAGGTGATGGCGTTGTTCACCAGATTGACCACCAGCTGCACCATCAGGCGCGCATCGACGTTGACGAGCGCCGGCTCATCGCACGCCACCACCTTAAGGTCGTGCTCGCGCACGGCCGGATTTACGTGGCGCAGTGCCTCCTCGACGATATCATCCATGAGCTCGAGTGTAGTCGACAGATGCATGCCCCCGCCCTCGAGCTTGGTGATGGCGAGCAGGTTCTCGACGGTAGCGTTGAGCCATTGCGCATCCGAGCGAATGGACAGGAGCAGGCCGCGGCGCGTCTGGCTATCGAGCACGGCCGTGCCGGTCGAGCCCTGGTCGAGCAGCACGTCGGCATTGCCCGAAATACTGGTGAGTGGCGTGCGCAGGTCGTGCGAGATGGAGCGCAGCAGGTTGGCGCGCAGCTGCTCGTTTTTGGCGAGCACCGCCGCCTCCTCGCGGGCCTCCATGGCGCGGGCGCGATCGAGTGCCAGCTCGCCTTCGCTCACGATGGCATCGGCAAGTGTCCGCTCCTCGTGCGTCAGCACGTCGGGCTCGGCAACGATAGCCAGCACGCCCACCACCGAGGCGGGGTCGCCCGAGCGCACGAAGCCGTCACCTGTGCGGACCGTCAGGTAGATGCCATAAAACGCCGAGCCGCCAAACGTGGCGTCGAGCGGGGTTCCCACGTAAGCCGACGCCGAGAGTCGCGGTGGCATCTGGGGCGTCAGCTGGTGCACCGGCGCGGCATCGCCCACAGCCGTGTACGTCGCACGCGGCAGCAGGTCATCATCGTCGGCGTCGGCGCTGTACCACACGACCGGACAGCCCGAAAGACGAGCCAGCTGCGTTGCCATGGCATGGATAATTTGCTGCTGGTCGGCACACCGCTGTAGCATGCGGTTAGTCTCGAGCACCATATGCGTGCGGCGGTCGCTGGCGGCAGCCTGTGCCAAGGCGCGGCGCAGGGCCAACGCAATCGAGCTCGACACAAGCGAGACCACGAACATGATGAAGAACATGCCGGGATAGCCGCGGTCGATAAGCGACAGCGAGTAGCGCGGGTCGACAAACAAGAAGTTGTAGAGCGCCACGGCGGCAGCCGAGCTCAGCAAGCAATACAGGCGACTCCAGGTAAAGAATGCGCACAGCTGAACGGCGAACACATAGACAATCATGATGCTCGGCGCGAGACCCGGATGGTCGAGCAGCGCGCCTACAATCGTCGCTGCGACCAGCAGCCCCGCCGATACGCAGGCGTCATACAGAGGAGTGCGGCGCGTCAGCGTTGTGCGCCGCCACCAAAAGCTATCGGCAATATCGCCGTCCGCACGGACGTCCATCAGCGCCCCGCCCCTCTCTCAAAAACAAAAACCACCACAAAGGGACAGACACCTTTGTGGTGGCTTTCCCTCGTGGTGGTTCTAAGTGTAAAGCCTTCTACGACCGGCAGCCGCTAGACAAACAGCACGTGCGCGAGCAGTGCGCACACGCACACCGCTCCAAATACCAGTGCCACGATCGAAATCACGCGATCGGCCATGTCCATGTTGGCGCGATTCGTAAAGAACCGATCTTCGGCGGCGTCGACGCGCGCCTCACGCACCATCTCGGCCGCAAGATCGCGACCATCAAGTACCTTTGCATCCATGGTTTCCTCCCAGGACTCAATCCCTGTCATTGCAAGCCTGCCCGTTCGCAGCCAAACCTTAAGCGGCGCCTACGGACGCTCGTTGGGGGCCAGGCGCTGCATCTTGTTCACAGCCTTGAACTTGGTAAACAGCGGCACATACTCAAAGCTCACGTTGGAGTTCTCCAGGCCGTACCAGCGCGCAGGCGTACCGGCAAAGCGGCGGATAATGTACTTGAGCGTGATGGCCGTACGCTCGCTCGGCTCCACGTCACTCTCGGGCGCCAGGAGCTTGCGGATCATGACGAACTTGAACGTACCGATGTTGCCCGGATCCTTGTAGACCGAGTAGTCATGCATCTGCGGCGGCAGCTCGCCAGTGGCGGCAAGATCCTGAACAACCTGGCGCAGGTAGGCGTTCACGCGCTGGTTAACCTTGTAGCCCAGGTACAGATGCACGCGGAACACGTAGTCGGTGCCGAATGTCTCGACCGAATAGGCAAAGGTGTGCGGCTCATCCATGGTCTCGACATTCACGAACCACCAGGCGCGAGCGCGCTTGGGATGCTTGTCCAGAATCGAGTAGACGATATCGCGGTCGATATAGTCGGTATGGGTGTCCTTGGTCAGGTACACGATGTTGTCGCTCAGGCGCTCGTAGCGATCGTCGTCGCGCAGGCGCTTGAGCTGCGGCAGGTAGCTGCGCAGCGGCAGCAGCGTAAACTGGCGCTGCTCGACCGCCGTGCCATTGTACCAGCACACCATGATGCCCATGATGAGCATGGCCATCAGAATGGTGAAATAGCCACCGTGGAAGAACTTGGTGAGCGAACTCACGAAGAAGAAGCCCTCGAGCAAAAGGAAGAAGGCCGCGAAAATCCACGGAGCAACCTTGAGCTTGCGCTCCTCGTGCAGGTAGAAGAAGAGCAGCAGCGTGGTGCACATCATAGTCAGCGTAATGGCAAGGCCATACGCGGCTTCCATATGCGCCGAGTTCTGGAACAGCAGCACCACGATGACGCAGCCCACAAGCATGACGTTATTGACCATGGGAATATAGAGCTGGCCCTTGGTCTCGGCAGGATAGAAAACCTGCATGTGCGGCATGAGGTCCAGGCGGCTGGCCTCGGACACCAGCGAGAATGCGCCGGTAATGAGCGCCTGCGAGGCAATGATGGCCGCGACGGTGGAAAGGCCGACGGCAAACGGGCGCAGGCCCGGGGCGAGCATCTGGTAGAACGGGTTGAGGTCGGCAATGCCCATGAGCTCGGGGTTGGCAGCGTTGTTCATAAGCCAAGCGCCCTGGCCCATATAGGAAAGCAGCAGGCAGCACTTAACGAACGGCCAGGTGGCATAAATGTTACCGCGGCCAACGTGGCCCATGTCGGAGTAGAGCGCCTCGGCACCGGTGGTGGCAAGGAAGCAGCTGCCCAGAATCATGATGCCCGCGTGGTTGTTGGGGCTCAGCAAAAAGGCGATGCCGCGCACCGGGTTGAGGCACAGCAGCACGGCGGGATGCTGGAAGACAAAGAACAGACCCGTGCCGCCCAGGAACAGGAACCACAGCGTCATGATGGGGCCAAAGGCGTGACCGATCTTGGCCGTACCGATGCGCTGTACCAAGAAGAGCACGATGATGATGGCGAGCGTAATGGCGACGACGCGGCCCTGGTCATCGCCCAGCACGGCATGGACCGCCGGGATGGTGCGCAGGCCCTCGATGGCCGTAGTCACGGTAACGGCAGGCGTGAGGATGCCGTCGGCGAGCAGCGCGGCGCCACCCAGCATGGCAGGGATAATAAGCCACTTTCCGCAGCGCTTGACCAGGCTGTACAGGGCAAAGATGCCGCCCTCACCATGGTTATCGGCGCGCAGCGAGATGAGCACATACTTGATGGTGGTCAGCAGCGTGACCGTCCACACGACAAGGGAGAGCGCGCCGAGCACGAACTCCTCCGTGACGCTTCCGATGCCGCCGTTGCCGGCAACGAGCGCCTTGGTTACATACATAGGACTGGTGCCGATATCGCCGTACACCACGCCCAGCGTGACGAGCATCGCCGAGATGCTCACAGGAATCGCAGCGTGCGAGGCTGCCTCCTTGGCCTTTTGTTCCATAAGCCGGTTTCCTCCCAACTTTAATGTTCGAAGGAATTATAGGTAATCGGCCCATGTTTGAATGGCACTGTTTTCCCAGCTAGATAAACATTTATACGGCCTTTAAGCCATCTCGGCGATATGGAATGTGACAAAGGGACTGTCCCTTTGTCACATTCGTCATTTTCCGAGCCAGTTTTTGAACCACCACTCCATGGAGCGGCTCATCTCGGCCATAAAGGGACTGGTGTGTTTGCGGGCGTAGATATCCACCACGCGCTCGCCCACCTCGCGGGCATGCGGGCGAAACATCGCATCCATCTCGGCCACCTGCGCATCCATGGTCGCGGCATCCGCACGGCAGTAGCGCTCCTCGTGCACCAGGTTCACCACGGGGTGCGCGATCGCCGGGCGCTCCTTACGGGGCGTGCCGATGATGAGCATCGACAGCGGCATGGTATAGGGCGGCAGATCGAGCAGCTCGGCAACTTCCTCGGCATTCTCGACGATATCACCGATATAGCAGCTCCCCAGGCCCAGGGCCTCGGCGGCAACCACGGCGTTTTGCGCGGCGATCACGGCATCCTGCGCCGCAATGGCAAAGTCGCCCAGACCCGGCGCACGACGGGGCGCCTTGCCCGTACGCTCTATAAACTCGGGCTCAAAGCAGCCCACATGCTCAAACAGATCGATCCACTTGGCATAATCGACCACAAATATGAGTGCCCAGGGCGCCTTGGCGATCATGGGCTGGTGGTCGCACAGGTCGGCCAGACGGTCCAGCGTAGCCTGTTCGCGGATGCTCACGATGGAATACATCATCATGGCGCCTGCCGACGGCGCACGGCTCGCCGCGTGCAGAATCGCCGCACGCTGCTCGTCGGTCACCGCCACGGGGCGACCGACGTCATCGCGCGCGAAGGCACGCGTAGACGAGCGATGCTCCAAGATGTCCAGCACTGCATTGCCCGTAGTCTCGACCGGATAGCCGCCCGCGTCCATGCCAGCGCCCACGTCGCCCGCACTCGTCATACAAACCCGCTCGTTCATCGCCCTACCCTCGCCATTTCTTTAAGAAGCCTTTACGTTTCCGTGTAATTCCCGTCCATTATCGCGCAGGTCGCCACTACATTGCGCCACACCGCCACACGTGCGCGTTAATATGGCTGGTTGTTGTGCGCAGTCACCAATTGCAGCGCATATCTTGGTAACAATCGGGTAAACCCCCGCTTTCGTAGGTTTTAAGTTTGTGAGGAGTCTGAGCATGTTCGCAGCCGCTATCTCGCTCGTCGGTCTTGCGGCGACCGTCCACTTTGTGTTACGTGAGACCAAAACCGTCAAGGCGCAGTCGGGCACCGTTGCCAAGGGCGCCTTCGCCTGGAGCGTCGCCTTCGGTCTGTTCCAGGTCTTTTTGACCATTTGGGGCGCCGTGGGCCTCGTCGCCCAAAACGAGCCGCTCGCCTTTGTGATGCTCATCCTGACCAATGCCATTCTCACCGGTTGCGCCTGGGCCAGCATCGCCCGCGACCGCATCGCTCCGCGCGTCTTTGCATTCGCCGAGCCCGACGCCCCCGCCCCCACCGGCAAGCTCGCCCGCCTGCGCGGCGCCTTTGTGGGTAAACCGCTCGTCGCCGCCGTCCTGTGCCTGCTGCTCGCCGGCGTCTTTGCGCTGCTGGGCATGGAGGTCTCGTCCAACCACGACTTTACCTGGGTCTACCCCCTGTGCATCCTGCTCGAGTGGGCCATCATCACCACGCTCATGGTCGGCCTGTTCTTCCTGTTCCAGCGCCACGGCGCAGCCCCCGCGGTCTTGGCCTTTGCCCTCTTTGTCCTGGGCATTGCCGAGTTCTTCGTCATCACGTTTAAATCCATGCCCATCCAGCCGGGCGACCTTTCGGCCATCTCCACCGCCGCTGCGGTCGCCGGCACCGGCTACACCTTCTCGATCTCGCTGTTCTGCGTGCTGTCCATGGGCTTTACCGCCATCGCCATGCTGCTGTGCGAGTACGCCGGCCTGGTCGCACCGCACCGTCAGAAGGGCGCCGCCAACGCCAAGCGCATGCTGCTCACCAACCTGCTCGTCGCCGTGCTGTGCCTGGGCGGCGTGACCGCACACGTCACGCTCATCGACTACTACAACACCCTCGGCATCACCGTCTACACCTGGCGCCCGCTCGAGAGCTACTGGCGCGAGGGCTACCTGCCCGCTTTCATTAGCGCGGCGCAGTCCATCAAGCCGCCCAAACCCGCCGACTACTCCGTCGACGATGCCAAGGCCACGCTCAAAAAGTACGCCAAGGCCTACGACAAGTCCGACGCGGCCAAGAGCGACGAGCGCACCGCCGCAAAGGAGCAGTTCGATAGCGAGAAGCCCACGGTCATCGCCATCATGAACGAGACCTTCTCGGATCTTTCGATCTACCAGAACATGCGCGCCGGCTACGAAGGCCCGCAGTACTTTAAGAACCTGTCCAACTGCCTCAGCCGCGGCAAGCTCTACGTGAGCGCCTACGGCGGCGGCACCGCCAATACCGAGTTTGAGTTTATGACCGGCAACTCCATGGCCAACCTGGGCTCGGGCGTGTACCCCTACACCATCTACAACATGGAAACGACCGGGAACCTGGCAGAGCAGTTCAAGTCGCTCGGCTATTCCACCACGGCTATGCACCCCAATCACGCAACCAACTGGAACCGCGAGAACGTCTACAAGGACTTTGGCTTTGACCAGTTCCTGTCCATCAACGATTTCCAGGGCGCCGATACCCTGCGCGGCATGGTGACCGACCAGGCTACCTACGACAAGATTCTTGAGCTGCTCGACCAGAACGCCGATCCGCAGTTTATCTTCGACGTGACCATGCAGAACCACTCGGGCTACGATACGGGCCTGCTGCCGGTCGACAAGCAGATGCACCTGAACATCGACACGACCGACCTGGACGCCAAGACCGTCGAGGACGGCACGCTATCCGATGTCGATGAGTACGTCTCGTGCATCGAGCAGTCCGACCAGGCGCTGCGCTACTTCCTAAACGCCCTGAGCAAGCTCGACCGCAAGGTGGTCGTGGTGTTCTGGGGCGACCACCAGCCGTTCTTCCCGTCCAAGTTCAACGACAAGTGGTTTACCGGCGAAGACGACGCCACGCACCAGGAGCGTCTGTGGCAGACCGACTACATCATCTGGGCCAACTACGACGTTGCCGGCTGCGACCAGACGAGCGAGGTCGACGACCTGTCCACCAACTACCTGTCTACCCAGCTCATGCAGCTGATCGGCGCACCGCTGACTGACTACCAGAAAGCGCACATGACGCTGCGCGAGTCGCTGCCCGCCATCAACTCCGTGGGCTACGAGGACGCCAGCCTGCGCTGGGCGCTTTCCTCCAACGTCACCGGTGACGACGCCGATGCCGCAGCCGCCACCAAGGCGCGCGAGGATTACGCCAAGATGCAGTACTACGAGATGTTCCGCGACGGCAAGAACGTGTACACCGAGCACTTCCAGACCGAGGCCAACGAGACCGACCCCAACCTGGCACCGGGTACGACCAAGATCAAATAACGACTAGCTGCGAGTTCATAACTGAAACGCCTGTCCGGGCGGAGGTATGTAAGGTTCCCTGCTCGAACAGTCCTGCGCAAGACGGAGGCCACATTAAGTGGCCTCCTTTGCGTGCGGAACTCGCGATGAACCTTATATGCCTCCGCCTGGACAGACGCCCTGATGTTGGGGCGTGGCTTGTCTTGGGTGTATCGCCGAACATATATAAGTTGAAGGCCACGTTATGTGGCCTTCTTTGTTTGCGGAAAGTGTGTCCCAGAATTCACGTCCGGAGTGGGATGCAGTTTCCGCTTGGGACCCGATTGGGAAAGTGTGTCCCACTATTCAGCTGGATTCCGGGATGTATTTTCCGGTTGAGGCTCGTTGGGAAAGTGCGTCCCACTTTGGGGGCTGATTCTGGGACGTGGTTTCCGGTTGGCTCTCATTGGGAAAGTTCATCCCATTTCTCGGCCTAATTATGGGACGCAGTTTCCCGTTGAGGACCCTTTGGGAAAGTGCGTCCCGGTCTGGGCGCTCAAACTGGGATGGATTTTCCGGATGAGGGCTTGACGGAAAATGTGTCCCGTTCCGGGCGCTAATTGTGGGATGCAGTTTCCGCTTGCGGAGTCTCCACTCAACAGAAAACCCGGGTGGCCTGTTTTTTGGCTACCCGGGTTTTTGGGTTGTCGATATGTTCGACTGGCTACTAGTGGGTCTTGCGGCGCTTGATCAGCATGATGAGGGCTATCACTACGAGCGTTGCTCCCGCTGCTGCTGCGGTGGCGACTAGGGCGAATGTTTGGTCGCCGGTGTTTGCGAGGTTCTTCGCTGTGGTCGTAGTCTTGACCTTGGTGTCGGTCTTAGCTCCGTTGTCGGGCTTGGGCTTGTCCGGGTTCGTCGGGGTCTCAGGAGTCTCGGGGTCCTTTGAGCCTTCGGAATCGGTTGGGCCGGCGGTGTTTACCAGCGTATGGTCCAGGAACTTCTTGGCGCCCGCACTTGCCTGTGAGAACAGGCGGCGCGTGCGGATCGGGGTGGCGTTCACCGTTGTGGGCGCCGTCTCCTCGGCCTCGATATTCACGAGCGTCGTGCCGGTGTCGAGGCCCACGTCGTTGTATCCCACGTGGCAGTAATACTGCGCACCGTCATCGTCTGCGGTCAGGTCAATCTCGAGCTTTGAGGCCGTTCCAGCCGCGAGGTTGCCATCGGCACCCACGAGCTTAAACTCTGTCTCGCCGCGGCCCTTGCGGTACCACATATAGGTCGGTGCCAGCCCTGTTTCGCTATCGTCGGCACCGAGTTGCTTCACATGGCCAATCGCCGAGAGCGTCAGGTGGCTTCCCGCCGCGCGCTCAACCGAAGAGTCGTATCCAAGATCCGACCCCTCCGCAGCATCCGCCGCAGGTCCGCTCACGGTCATCGTCATGCCATCGGGCATGGTCTTGACCGTGATGATTGCCGAGCGAATACCTGTTTCGGTCGTGGATCCATTCTTAACGGCGGCGATGGCGAATCGATACTCCGTATTGGGCTGCAGCCCATCCCACTTGAGCGAGGTCTGCGTGTTGTCGGCAATCTTCCAGCTATTGACGACCGCATCCGCCGCATTGCTCTGCAGCATGCCCACGCCGTAGCTAAAGCCACTCTTGTTTGCGAGTACATCGTCCCAGCTAAACGTAACGCTGGTCGAATCGACGGCGTTTGCCGTAAAGCCCGTCACGGCCGGCGCGTCGGGCATCTCGACGTCCTTAACGTCATAGCCCACGATCCAGAACTGGTCGGTGTCCTTGGTGCCGAGCTTGTCGCCCGAGCCTGCCTCGAACTTGTCGACATCCACCGCGTTGACGCCCAGACGCCACACAAAACCGTACTTGCCCTGCGCGGCCTCGGGCAGGTTGTCGACGGTGCCGCCGTATTCGGTCGATTCACTCGAGGAGTTACCCGTAGTAAAGCCGGCGTTGGCACCAAAGCACAGGCCGCCAAACAACTCGTGCTTTGCGAGCTTCGCGCCCATGACAACGCTGCCGTTCAGCGTCAAGCCGAGCTCGAGCTCCTGCTCCTTGCCCTCCTCGACTTCGATGGTCTGCTCAATGCTCGCCCCCGACTGCGCGGCGGCGCCGTTAAACCCATCGTGCGTGTAGGCGCGCGTTACGCCAGGCTTGCCCAGGCCAAAGGAATCCCCAACGGGAGTCTCGCCGTTGAGCGTCGTTTGATAGGTTCCGGGTTCTCCCGACCGGTTGGTCAAAAAGTAGCTGAGCGGCGTCATATTGTGCTGTTTGGCAATGCGGTCATAGGCCTCGACATTAACGACCGAGGTCTGCGCGCCGAGCGACACGGGCGTCGCCATCACGCCCTTGCCACCAGTTTCCTCATTTTCGATCTCATACTCGTAATAGACCATCGGAATCGTGTAGAGCACGGCCTTGTCACCCTCGCCGGCATGCGACTCATAGCTTACGCTTGCGCTGACCGTGCGCTCGCTCCGGTAGTCATAGCATCCCTCGGCGGCAAAATCGACTGAAGCATTCATCGCGACCAGGGGCGGACCGGTCTGCACCTCGACGGCAACGCCCAACTCGGCGCCAATGGTATAGCCCTGGGATGTCCCCGTGCCCTTTTCCTCTCCGTATGACGTGCCGCCCAACACCAGATAGCCGTATGCCTGCTCCAGATCCTCAACATAGGGCGCATCCTGCAGCACGGCAAGCACGCGCGGGTTGGTATAGACCTTGTAGCGGTCCTTGTACGTGATCTTGACGCTGTCGTTGTCGGCATCGGGCAGCGCGAGCGAGATAAATGTGCCGTAGGTAGTGCCGCGACGGTTGCTCTCGCTAATCACCTGCTCCTCGCCGCGGCGCACCTTTCCGTTCTCGTCGAGCGAAAAATGCGAGGCGGTCATCCAATAGTAGTCATCGTTCTTGCGCAGGTCCTCGTCGCGGTGCTTGCCCACCACGGCGATAAAGCTCTCGTTATAGCGGTCCGAACCCGAGACGCTGCCCGCCTTGACGTCGCTGATCCACACCTGCTCTATACCCTTGTGGTCATGCTTGTTGCTGCTGTTGTATTGCTGACCGCTCATGCTCATGGTTCCGACCATGGACCCCAAGCCCTGAGCCCCGCTCTGTGCCGTGTTGCAGGCAAAGTCGCGGAACACATCGCCGCCCACGAGCACCTCGTCAACCGCCAGCCGCTCGGACAGGCCGTCAAGGTTGGCAGTGGCAAGGGCAATAGGCGCCAAGGTGCACGGATAGCGCTTATCCTGAGCGCTATCCTTCCATGCGCTGTTGGGCACATGCATCAGCCCATAGGAGGCGAGGAGCCCGTCTCTGTATTCCTTACAATCGGAAAGCTTGAACTCGCCAGACTCCGAGTCAAAATACGCGTAGCGGTACAGCGCGCCGTACAGCCCCTTGCTGCCGTCAGAAGCGCCGTAATCAAAAGCGCTGCGTTGCCAGTCATAGCCCGCAAGAATAAGGCCCCCGTGACGGTTTCACCCGTCTTCTTTCCTTCTTCATCGTAGGCGGCAAACGTGCCGAACGTCGCATTCGCAGCGACCATGGTCTTGCCGTTCGCGGAGAGGGAGATTGCGCCCGCGTCGCCCAGAGCATCGACATGGACGAGCGCACCCTTGGATGCATCCCACGAAAACAGCTCGCAATGCGTCGACTTATCAATATTCTTCTTGCCGTAGGGTGCCGAGACCACGATGGCGAGGTCATCGCAAAAATCGCGATCGAGGTCGCCGGCCGCTAGCGAAACGACAGGAGCTGACTGAAGCTGCGTCCAGGAGTCGTTCCCGCCCTTGTTGTGCGTGGTGTAGTCCGCGGCGTTACCGGCATCGATCTTGACGACGCTTTGCTTCCAGTTGCCGCCCTCCAAGTCATACATGTCGACTACAGCCTTGCGCACGCCGTTCTCGTCGACATAGCAGCCCGCGTAGACAAAAAGCTCGTCGACGCCGTCGCCATCGACATCGCCCGCCTCGACATCAAAGACGGCGTCGTGCTCTTGCAGGTAACCGGCATCCAGGTACTTAAAACGGCCTTCGTACATCATATTAGTGTTGACCGTCACCGGCAGGTGTGTGTCGAGAGTGCGCGTACGCCCGTTGCTAAACGAGTAGAGGACCAGCTCAACCTTTCCGGCGTATGACTTGCCGTCAATCGTCGTGGAGGAACTGTCGCCGTAGGCACGGAGCTCGGCAACGCGGCTCTTTTTGCCCGTGCTGGCGTCGCTGCAGAACTCAACACTCGTGGCGTGAATGCCCGAGAAACCGTTGTTGTCGTTGGCGAGTACTGTTGAGGACTCATTGTTGCTTAGGTACGACCAGGTGCCGCCACCGTAGTCGCTATGCTTGTAGAGATCGCTGTTCGTATCGAAGTTGTTGACGTTTTGCCAGAACTTTGCGGCGCCCCACACACTTCCATAGCCATCGGTGAGTTTGCTGCTGCCGCCAATGTCACCGCGCTCGACGTTCTCGAGCTTGTCGCGCAGAGTGTAGCGATTGCCATGGCTACCGTTAGCTGCCATATAGACCTCGCTGCGCGTGGCAAACGTCGTGGGGGTATCAGTGGAATAGGGGCCAACGGTATCGGCCGGAATGTCCTCGCTCGTGCCCAGACCCAGGGCTTGATAATCCTGCTCGGTCATATCGGTGATTGCGGGCGCGTCTGCCGCCTGGGCAACCTGGGGCGTGGCCGTGAAGCAGGCGACGCTCGTGGCGATCAACGCAGCAAGCGCCGCCGTCCCAACAAGCGGGATTTTCGACAGCCTACGGATACGGGGGTGTGGAACGTACATGAGGGACCTCGCTTTATTCGAGTGGAGTGGACTCATTTTTGCAAATGATACATCCGATGCCCGATATCACGTGTCTCATTTTCGCCAACGGCGTGTCTCATTTTTGAGAATCCGAGATGCCGCGGAAATCTTATCCCAGCTCAAAGGCCATTTCTGGGATGTATTTTCCGTCGAGTGCCTCATCGGGAAACTGCATCCCATTCAAGCGTCGATTCTGGGACGCACTTTCCCCTTAGACCCTCAACCGGAAACCGCATCCCACTTTGAGCGCAAATTCCGGGATGCATTTTCCGCTTGAGCCTCATTGGGAAACGGCGTCCCACTTTGAGGGCTGATTGTGGGATGCATTTTCCGGTTTTGCTCTCATTGGGAAAATGCATCCCGTTTCTTGACCGAATAATGGGACGC
This sequence comes from uncultured Collinsella sp., assembly GCA_947507155.1. GTDB lineage: Bacteria > Actinomycetota > Coriobacteriia > Coriobacteriales > Coriobacteriaceae > Collinsella. Next base: position 62,962 of record CANNOC010000003.1, read on the forward strand.
AATTTCCCGTTGGAGCGCCTTTGGGAAAGTGTGTCCCACTTCGACCGCCCAGAGTGGGATGCACTTTCCGCAAAGCACCTCATCGGGAAACTGCATCCCATTCCAAAGGCAAATTCCGGGACGCATTTTTCGAAAGCCTGCCCATCCGGAAAGCCCGTCCCACTTTGGACGCATCCGGGCACGGAACCATCGACCTATCAGGCCTCCCATCAATAAAGAGGCGTCCTCCCGGACGGCGGGGCACGAAGTTCATCGCGAGTTCCGCACGCAAAGAAGGCCACTTAATGTGGCCTTCGTCTTGCGCGGGACTGTAGAGCAGGGAACTTCGTGCCCCGACGCCCGGGAGGACGTTTCATTTAGAAAGATGGACCGACCGCCGTCAGCGATGGGAGCTACTCCCCCAGCACGGCCTTTTTGGCGGCTGCAGCCATGTTATCCAGATCTTCCTTGGTGGGATGGTCCTTCGCGGCAACCCAGTTGTCGAGCAGCATCTTATAGCGAGCGTTGTCGGGATCTTGCTCGAGCATGGCCTCGTAGCGCTGCTTGACCGCAGGGCCCATCTTGCCCTGGCACATCGCCCAGCCCGCAAGCTCGGCATCCCCAGCCAAATTGGAAGTTACGCGATCAATAATCTGCTGGTAATAGCTCTGGTCGGCGCCAAAACCGCAGGTGCCAAACAGGAAGACGCGCTTGCCGTGCAAGGCGGAAAGCAACGTCGCGACCGAAGGCGTGCACGCGCCCTTGTCACACCAAAAACCGACGAGCACCGTGTCGGCCGCGCAGGCGCCCTGCGCCTCGAGCGCAACCTGATCTGCATCCGCATCGTCGCTCAACGCCGCGGCATGGACAAACTCAACACCCGCAGCCTGCAGAGCGCGCTTGATCGCGCCCGAAACCATCCTGGTATTACCGCTCTTGCTGTTAACCACCAAAGAGCACGTCATAGTCACGTTGCCTCGTTTCCCCCAAAACTAAAGCCACTAATGCAATTTATTAGATGAATATCTTAGTACTAACGTGACAGATGTAAACCACCGTCTGTCGATTGATTAATTTGCCCCACTGGCTTGCTCACTGGGCAAACTGGCTGCGGTAGAGTTCGGCGTAGAAGCCGCCTGTCGCTAGCAGCTCGTCGTGTGTACCGCGCTCGATAATCTGGCCGTCGCGCATGACCAGAATGCAGTCGGCGTTGCGGATCGTCGACAGGCGATGCGCCACGACAAAGCTTGTGCGGCCAGCCATGAGCTCGTCGAATGCCGCCTGCACCTGCAGCTCGGTGCGTGTATCGATACTCGAGGTCGCCTCATCCAGCAGCAGAATCGCCGGATCGGTGAGCATGACGCGCGCGATGCACAGCAGCTGTTTTTGACCCTGGCTAAACGTGCCGCCGTCCTCGCCGATCACCGTATCGTAGCCGCCTGGCAGCTGCACGATAAACTTATGCGCGTGCGCGCGCTTGGCCGCCTCGACAACCTGTTCGCGCGTGGCATCCGGGCAACCGTAAGCGATATTTTCCGCCACCGTGCCCTCGAACAGCCAGGTATCTTGCAGCACCATACCAAAGGCACGGCGCAGGCTTGCGCGCGTGTAGTCACGCGAAGACCGGCCATCGACCGCAATGCGACCGGCATCGATATCGTAAAACCGCAGCAGCAAGTTGATGAGCGTTGTCTTGCCGCAGCCCGTGGGGCCGACCAGGGCAAAGCGCATGCCGGGCTTGGCCTCGATGCAGATGTCCTGCAGCAACTTGCGGTCGGTCACATAGCTAAAGTCCACGTGTTCAAAAGTCACCTCGCCCTGCGGGGCGGCAAGCTCTACAGCGTCCGACGCGTCGGGCTCCTGCTCGCGCGCATCGAGCAGCGTAAACATGCGGCGCGCCGAGGCGTACGCGGTCTGGATCTGCGTAATGACGTTGGTGACCTCGTTGAACGGCTTGGTGTACTGGTTGGCGTAGGACAGGAAGATCTGCACGCCGCCCACCGTGAGCGCCGCGGGCACGCCCGTGATCACGCCCACGCAGCCGATCACAGCGACCACGGCATAGATGATGTTATTGATAAAGCGCGTGCCGGGGTTAGAGAGCGAGCCCATAAACTGTGCACGCTCACCTGCCGTATAGAGCTCGGCGTTGAGCGCGTCGAAGCACGCTTGGGCGTTCGGGCCGTAGGCGAAGGCGTCGACAAGCTTTTGCTCGCCCACGTACTCCTCGATATGGCCGCCAAGCTGACCCTGAATACGCTGCTGCGCCGTAAAGCTCTTGTTGGAGAGCTTGGCAATAGCACCGGCTGCAAAAATGGAAAGCGGCGTGACGAGCACCACCACGAGCGTCATGGTCAGGTTGATGGAGAGCATAAACGCGAGCGTGCCCACGATGGTGATGACGCCGGTAAAGAGCTGCGTAAAGCCCTGCAGCAGGCCGTCACCCACCTGATCGACGTCATTGACCACGCGGCTCATGAGGTCGCCGTGGGCATGGCCGTCGATAAAGCTGAGCGGCATGCGGCTGAGCTTGTCGCTCGCCTCAACGCGCATGTCGCGCACCGTCTCGTAGGACAGACGGTTGACGCAGTAGCCCTGCAGCCACTGGAAGGCCGCCGCGCCCACAACGACAATCGCGAGCTTGGTAACGAGCGGCAGCAGCGCGTCAAAGTCCACCTGCCCGGCGGCAACGATGAGGTCGATGCCCTCGCCGATGAGGATGGGCGTATAGAGCTGCAAGATCACCGAGATGGCGGCGCTCACAAACGATGCCGTAAACGAAATGCGATGCGGACGGACGTAGCCCAGCAGGCGGCGAGTTACCGCGCCCACGGGGTAGCGCTCGGGGTCGCCGGGCTGACGCGGGCCGTCACCCAAGTCGTTGAGGTTATCGTTGCCGGACACGTTGACCGTCATCGTGGCGACCGAACCGGAAGAAGTATACGGATTCATTTAGCAGCCCTCCTTTGCGCAGACGGATGCCGGGGCAGCCGGGGCAGACGCGGGACTTGGGACGGACGCGGGCGTCGCGCTCCCCTGCTGACCCTCGAGCTCCTCGCGACGAAGCTGCGACTGGCAAATCTCGCGATAGAGCTGGCAGGTCGTGTACAGCTCATCGTGCGTGCCCAGGCCTGCGACAGAGCCGTGGTCGAGCACGCAGATCATGTCGGCATCGCGCACGGTCGAGACGCGCTGGCTCACGATCACCGTGGTCAGCGGGAGCCCGCCCGCGGCGGCACCGCGCACGCTGCGCTCGCGGATGGCGTGGCGAAGCGCCGCGTCGGTCTTAAAGTCGAGCGCCGAGGCGGAGTCATCCATGATCAGAATCTGCGGCGAGCCCACCAGGGCACGCGCAATGGTCAGGCGCTGGCGCTGGCCACCGCTAAAGTTCTTGCCGCCCGCCTCGACCGGGGCGTCGAGCCCCTGCGGCTTGTTGCGCACGAACTCGCTGGCCTGCGCCATTTCGAGCGCCGCCCACAGTTCCTCATCGGTTGCCGACTCGTCGCGCCAGGTTAGGTTGCTGCGGATCGTGCCACTCACGAGCGACGCGCGCTGCGGTACGGTCGCGACCACATGGCGCAGCTGATCGAGCGGCCAGGCGCGCACGTCGGCGCCCATTACGCTCACGCTGCCGACGCCTGTGTCGTACAGGCGCGGGATGAGCGAGACGAGCGTCGACTTACCGCTGCCCGTGCCGCCGATAATGCCGAGGGTTTTGCCCAGCGGCAGCTCCAGGGTCACATCGCTCACGGCATTTGCCGCGCCCGCGCCAAACGAAAAGCTCGCATGGTCAAAGCTCAGTGCGGGGACTGGAGCAGCACCACCCGCCAGTTCGCTCGGCTCGGGCAGCGCGACCGGCTGGTTGCCCTCGTCGGTAATGCTCGGCACGCAATTGAGCACCTCGTTGATACGCGACGCGCTGGCGCTCGCCTTGGTAAAGACCACGACCAGGTTGGCGACGTACACGATGGAGGTCAGGGTTTGCGTCATGTAGTTGACGAACGCCATGACCTGGCCCTGTGTGAGTTCGCCCACGTTGACCTGGATGCCGCCCACCCACAGGATGGCGCACACGCCCAGGTTCATCACCAAAAACGTTACGGGGTTGAGGACCGACGAGAGCTTGCCCACCGCGATGGCGGTATGGGCCTGATCATCGGCGGCTTGGGCAAAGCGCTCGCGCTCGTGGTCCTCGCGCACAAAGGCGCGAACCACGCGGGCGCCCGAAAGCCCCTCGCGGCAAATGAGCGCAATACGGTCGAGCTTTGCCTGCAGCTGCTTGTAATACGGAATGCAGCGCGCCATGACAAACCAAAACACCAAGCCGATGGCGGGCGTGCAAATCAAAAAGATGATGCCGAGCTTAAGGTCGATGGCGAGAGCCGCGCACATAGAACCCACTGCCAGGAAGGGCCAGCGAATGAGCATGCGCACGCCCAGCGCCACGGCAAGCTGCACCTGGTTGACGTCGTTGGTGATGCGGGTGATGAGCGATGGCGTGCCAAAGCGGTCGAGCTCGGCATAGCTCAGTTTGTTGATGTGCTCGTAGAGCGCGCCGCGAATGTCGGTGCCCATGCCCTGCGAGGTGAGCGCCGCCATCTTTTGGCAGACGAGCGTAAACGAGATGCCGATCACGGCCATAGCGGCAAGTACCATGCCGTAGTGGATAACGGCGCTCACGTCGTGCGAGCCAATGCCCTTATCGATCATCTGGGCAATCACCAGCGGCGTCAGCAGGTCAAAGATCACTTCGATCAGCTTGCATGCAGGACCAATCACCATATACCGGCGAAACTTGCCACCAAAACGCCTAAGCAACTCAATCATAGAAGGCGCTCCCTATCATCATCTCTCTTCAATCTGATTCATGATAGTACGGCGAGTCCCGGAGATGCGTAAGCAACTCGTTACAGAACAAGCCCCCGAAACAATCAGGAAACTAGGCACAGAGACAAAGCGCCCGAACATGTTTTGGCAAAGCCAATGAGCAGCACTAGACAAGGGATTGAATTGTTCAGATTAACGCGCCTTTACGGGTGATTTTTGGACGACGGGGCCCGGCCGGCGGCGAGGTGTTTGGTAGTCGAGCGATCCCGCAGGCAAAGCCGAGGACCAGCGAGACACCAAATACCTCGCCGCCGGCCGGGCCATGTCGCGGCACCAAAAAACGCCCGTGCGCTCGATGGATTCGGATGCCCGACAGAGGCTCCTTATGGCTGCTTCCTTCCGGACCTGACCAGATTCGGAACATGTCGTCATCCGAACCCATCGAACGCGCTAGGCGCTCGGTATATCTTACCCGCTCTCGCTCGCCACGGCAAGATAGCTAGTTTGGGACAGGGCTTTTTTGACTACTTTTTGGCTATCCAAGCTAAACCGAACGATCATTTTACTAGAGTCGGCCGAGGTCGTAGGATCGGGCGGCGGATTCACCGGCGCAGATGAGGTTGGTTATGGCTTCCTGGGAATCGAGCGCCAGCTCAAGGCCCATGGGTCTGCGACAGACTGGCAAAACCAGGTCGATGCCCTGCCCATACACCGCATCCAGGTTGTCAGCACGACCGCCCACGACGGCGACCACCGGCTTGCCATATCGCTTCGCACGACGGGCCACGCCCACCGGTGCCTTACCGGCGGCGGATTGCTCGTCCATATTACCCTCGCCTGTAATGACCAGGTCGACATCGCGTACGCGCTCGTCAAACCCAATCAGATCGAGCACCGTCTCCACGCCCGAACGTAACTCGGCACCGAGCGCCAGCAGCGCGGCACCCAGGCCGCCGGCAGCACCGGCACCGGGCACGCCGAGCACCGAACCAAATGTCCGTGCACCCTCGGGCACGCGCAACAACCCCTGAGCCCGCACCCCGGTAATCGCCGCATCGAGCAGGCGGCCGTAACCGACCATCCAGCTGTCGTACTTGCCCAGGGCCTCGGCATCCCCCGTCGGCAGACCCTTCTGTCCACCGAACACTGCCAGTGCACCGCGGCGCCCCACGAGCGGATTCTCGACATCGGAAAGCACCACAAGACGCGCGCCATTCAGTACCCGAAGCGCTGGTGTCAAATCGATACTCGCCACGTGTTCAAGGCCCGCGAGACCGGGGGCGATATTGCAGCCACACTCATCAACAAGGTGGGCACCCAGCGCCTGCAGCATGCCGGCGCCACCGTCGTTGGTGGCACTGCCGCCCAGACCAATATAGATAGTCTTTGCCCCCGCACGGACCGCGCGAAGTATGAGCTCGCCCACGCCATAGGTCGAAGCTGCAAGCGCCGCCGATTCCGTGCAGGACGAATACCCAATACCCGCCGCCTCGGCCATCTCAATAACAGCCGACTCGTGCCCGTCGTCCACCAGCATCCGGGCAGACACGCGATCGCCCAAGGGGCCTGCAACCTCACAGGTCGAGAGCACGCCGGCACGCGCGGCGATGGCGTCGAGCGTTCCCTCGCCACCATCTGCCAGCGGCAAAGCATTCAGCTCGGCATCGGGCCACACACGGCGTATGCCTTCGGCAACGGCCTCCTCCGCCTGCGCGCTCGAAACGCTGCCCTTAAAGGAATCAATCGCCAACAGCACACGGCGGGGCCGGCGGCACGCGGGACCAAAATCGACCGCCTCAACGTCAATATCTTCGGCACACGCGAGCGCCTCGGCATGAGCGGCATGCGCCTCAAGATCGGCCCCGCAACCGCAGCCAGCACCATCGGTGCCACGCAGCCCACTAAAATAGCTGCCCAACACCTCACGACACTCGTCTGCCAGCACGCCGGCATGTACGTTAAACCGATGGTTCAGGCGCGAATCGGCATTCAGGTCATACAGCGAACCCAGCGCGCCCGCCTTGGCATCGGTCGCGCCATACACGCAGCGCCCCACGCGCGCGTTGACCATAAGCCCCGCACACATGCAGCAAGGCTCGAGCGTTACATAGACCGTGCAATCGGAAAGGCGCCAACGACCGAGCAACCGAGCGGCAGCGCACAGGGCCGAAAACTCGGCATGCGCCGAAGGGTCCTGGTCGAGTTCTCGGCGATTATGCGCCCTCGCGACAATCTCGCCCGCGCGCACTACCACGGCGCCAATCGGTACCTCGCCCACCGCAGCGGCGGCGCGCGCCTCGGCCAGCGCCTCGCGCATGAACTTCTCGTCGATTTCGGTGCTCGTCATCGTTCGCCTTCCCTGTTGCAAATTCAAAACGATGCTATCATTACGACTCACGGAGAGATGGCAGAGCGGTTGAATGCGGCGGTCTTGAAAACCGTTGAGCGCGAGAGCGTTCCGGGGGTTCGAATCCCCCTCTCTCCGCCACTTCTAGTGATGCACCGGCGTCATGGTGCGCTCAAACAGCGCATCGACCACGTCGGCTATCTCGGGTCGACGCTCAAGATCGTGGCCCGATTCCCACCAGTTTGTGAACAATCGAATAATGCCACCGGCGATAAACTCCGATGTCGTCTCGAGCGAAACGGGCGCCAGGGCGTCTTCGGCAAGCGAGCTCATCACACGCTCACGGATGGAACGCGCAATGCGGTCGCAAATCATGCCGGTCAGCATGCCCGACATGCTACTTGCCAAAATGTTATCCATGAGTTGCTCATGTGCCAGAATCATATTCATGGCATCTTCAAAGACCTCATGACGAAGCGCCTGTACGTCATCAAACGGCTCCGCGTCCGCTGCATCGGTCCGGTTTTGCGGCAAGCCCGTCATAAGCTCATCGATATAGAAGGCAAAGTAATCGTTTTTATCACGAAAATGCTTATAGAACGTTGTGCGGCGAATCAAGGCCCGGTCGCAAAGCATGGCAACCGTCAAATCCTCAAACCGATGCTCTTCCAAAAGCTCGGTAAAGGCATCGAACAGGGCACGATAGGTTTTCTTGATGCGAAGGTCCATCCGTATCGCCATCCTCAAGGTGTAGACAGCATTCCTTAATTTGTCGCATATCTTACACCTGTACCACCCGTTCCATATTGGTGCCTCCTTCCCGGTTGAAACATAACGCTTACCGGAAAGTTCGGCACCGCCAAAGGTTGCGGGTATACTAGATGTGTTATACCAACAACGGCCGGCGCAAGACGCCGCTGCCATTCGAAACGGAGACATCATGCTTCCCGTCATCATCGGTATCGTTGTTCTCGTTGTGATTGCCTGTGCCATCGCCGGCATCTACAACAACATGGTCACCAAGCGCAATCGCATCGATAACGCCTGGCAGAACATCGACACGCAGCTGCAGCGCCGCAACGACCTGATCCCTAACCTGGTCGAGACCGTCAAGGGCTACGCCAAGCACGAGCAGGACACGCTCGCCGCCGTGGTCAACGCGCGCAACGCCGCCGTGAGCGCCACCACCCCCGAGGCCAAGATGGAAGCGGACAACGTGCTGACCGGTGCGCTGCGCCAGCTCTTTGCCGTCGCCGAGGCCTACCCCGACCTTAAGGCGAACACCAACTTTACGCAGCTCCAGGCTACGCTCGAGGACACCGAGAACAAGGTGAGCTACGCGCGCCAGAGCTACAACGATTGCGTGCTCAGCTACAACAACGACATCCAGACGTTCCCGGCTGTTATCTTTGCCGGCATCTTCCAGTTTAAGGAGCGCCAGGGCTTCGAGGCCGCCGAGGCCGCCCGCCAGGCACCGACCGTCAAGTTCTAACAATCATGGCCGAGTCTTAAGCCAGTTCATCAACCCTTTGGGGTCCAAGGCACAAACCTTGGGCCCTTTTCTTATCCACGCACAACGCGCCCACGCACAACGCGCCCACGCACAACGCGCGGCCAATAGGCCGCGCACCATCTTTATTCAGATTAATTATTGCCCGTTGTAACATCGCCGAGCCCGCAGGGCGGAGAGCAAGTTCCCTCCCGGCGCACTCCGCAGGACGCAAGAAGCCCTCGCCGCACGAAGTGCGCAGCGAGGGCTTCTTGCATGTCCGAGGACGCGCCGGGAGGGAACTTGCTCTCCGCCCGGACGTGCTCGCCAAGAGCTGTAAGGCAGGTTACGCGACGGTGTAAACCCAGTTGTGCTTATCCTCAACAGCACCAGACTGGATGCCCGTCAGGGTCTCGCGAAGCTTCTTCATCACAGGACCGATCTCGGTGTAGCCAGCCGGGAAGGTCACGGTCTCATCGGCACCGTAGACCTTGTTGTCGATCTCGCCGACCGGGGAGATAACGGCAGCGGTACCGCACAGGCCGCACTCCACAAAGGTGCCGGCCTTGACCTCGGCCCACTCGACGGGACGCTGGTCGACGGTCATGCCCAGGTCCTGAGCAACCTGAACGAGCGAACGGCGGGTGATGGAGGGCAGGATGGAGTCGGTGTGCGACTGCGGGACGACAAGCGTGCCGTCCTCCTTCACGAACAGGACGTTGGCGCCACCGGTCTCCTCGACATAGGTGCGGGACTCGGAGTCGAGATACAGGTTCTCGGCATAGCCCTCGCGGTGAGCCTCCATCGTGGGCTTAAGGGACATGGCGTAGTTGAGGCCGGCCTTGATGTTGCCGGTGCCGTGCGGTGCGGCGCGGTCGTACTCGGAAACGCGCAGCTTGACGGGCTTGAGGCCACCCTTAAAGTACGGACCGACCGGGGTCACGAGAATGCGGAACGTGTACTCAGGAGCGGGAGCCACGCCGATTACGTCACCGGAGCCGATCATAAACGGACGCACATACAGGGTTGCGCCAGAGCCGAAGGGCGGAACCCATGCGGCGTTGGCAGAAACGACCTGCTTGACGGCCTCGACAAACTTGTCCTTGGGGAACGGGGGCATCTCGAGGCGCTGAGCGGAGTTGTACATACGCTCGGCGTTCATGTCGGGACGGAAGCAGACGATGCTGCCGTCCTCGGCGGTGTAGGCCTTCAGGCCCTCAAAGACCTCCTGGCAGTAATGGAAGATGCCGCCGCACTCGGAGACATGCAGGGTGTGGTCGGTGGTCAGGCCGCCCTCGTCCCACTCGCCATCCTTCCAATGAGCCTCGTAGCTGTAATCGGTCTTCATGTAGCCAAAGCCGAGGCTACCCCAATCGATATCCTTCTTCTCGACAGTCATATGTCGCTCCTTACATACACGGTTGCATACTCGCGAACCCGCACGCAAGGACCGAAGCCGGCCGCGTCGCAACGTCGCATACCCGGAAGCGTAGAACCGGGCAGGACACGCGGGCAGCATCAAAGCCGATGGCACGTCGATTCGCATGCAGGTGATTGTACTCCCCGCACGCCTTGGATAAAACGTTTTTCTTTAACTAAGTAAAGTATTTTCACTTGCCTTCAACACAAAAGGCCCGCCATCGAATCCGATGACGGGCCTTGGAATTAACGTCCGAAAACAAGCTCGGACTAGGCGTTCTTTTTACCGAGCTTAGCCTTAACCAGACCGACCACGGTCGGGATAATCGACACGGCGACAATGCCGACGATCAGCAGCTCAAAGTGCTCCTGCACGAACGGAATGCCACCAAAGAAGTAACCCAGCAGCGTAAAGACCGTTGACCAGGTAATGCCACCCAGCACGTTAAAGATGACAAAGTTGCGCCAGTGCATGCCGCCCATGCCGGCGATAAAAGGCACAAAGGTGCGGATGAACGGGAAGAAGCGACCGAGGAAGATGGCCAGATGGCCCCACTTATCGAGAAACGCCTCGGACTTCTCGATGCGCTCGGGCGTCATGGCCTTTACCTTGCCCGAGGCGATGATCTTGCGGCCAAAGAAGTGACCGATCATAAAGTTGCACTGATCGCCCAAAATGGCAGCGGCCCATGCGGTGGCCAGAAGCGCCACGATGTTAAAGCCGCCGTTGTGGGCAAAGAAACCCGAGGCGAACAGCAGCGAATCACCGGGAAGGAACGGGAAGAACACCACGCCCGTCTCGATAAAGATGATCAGGAACACGCAGCCGTAGGCCATAAGCGGGCCGGCGGCGATCCAGCTGGCGATCGCGGTGCGCGGGTCCTTAAGCAGCTCGGCAATAAAATTGATGAAACCCATGAAGTAAAACCTCTCAGTTGTGGGCGCGGATACGTCCAAGTTGACCAGTATACGGTTGCGGTGCCCCCTCGTGCGCAACCCCACAAAAGCATGACTCCATTACCAGCAAGTTTGCATAACTGACACTTGTAGCGCAAAGCCGCCAAGATTGTCCTTTTTAATCCCTAGCGAATCGCTATACTTTATTGAATCGCATTGCCATGGCGCTAAGGGAGGGCGGCCGGTGAGCTTTATCAATACCATTCGCGAGGACATCAAGACCGTCCAGGCGCAGGACCCCGCCGCGCAAAACGGTCTGGTCATCTTTCTTTCCTATCCTGGCCTGCACGCCAAGTGGAACCACGTGCCCGAGCACTGGCTGTGGGAGCACGGTCATCGCTCGCTCGCCCGCGTGCTCTCGCAAATCACCCGCCACATCACCGGCGTCGAGATTCACCCTGCCGCGCAGATTGGCAAGCACTTCTTTATCGACCACGCCATGGGCGTCGTCATCGGCGAGACCACCATTGTGGGCGACAACTGTGTGCTCTACCAGGGCGTCACGCTCGGCGGCACCGGCAACGAGACCGGCAAGCGTCACCCCACCCTGGGCAACAATGTCACGGTGGGCACGGGCGCCAAGGTGCTCGGCAACATCCGCATCGGCAACAACGTCAAGATCGGCGGCAACTCGGTCGTCGTTAAGGATGTCCCCGACAACTGCACCGTCGTGGGCGTGCCGGGACGCATCATCAAGCGCAACGGCTGCCGTGTGTTCGAGGAGAGTTTCGACGCCAAGCAGCATCGCGAGTACATGCCCGATGACGCCGCCGAGCAGTCCGCCCTCAACCGCCAGGGCATCACCGAGAATGCCCGCCGCGTCAAGGAACTCGAGCGAGAGGTGGCCGAGCTCAAGGCCCTCGTCGCCAAGCTCGTGGACGAACGCTAGGAACGCAAGCGGCACAAAACGACATCGGCATCAACGCAAAGGCGCGCCAGGGAATTCATCCCCGGCGCGCCTTATTTGTGATGTGGCAAAGAGACTGTCCCTTTGTCACATTATGCGAACTGGCTCAGATAGAGGTCGGCGTAGGCACCCTCGGCAGCCAGCAGCTCCTTATGCGTGCCCTGCTCGATAATGTTGCCGTGATCCATGACCAAGATCAGGTCGGCGTCCACGATCGTCGACAGGCGGTGCGCGATCACAAAGCTCGTGCGCCCGCGCATGAGCGCGTCCATGGCACGACCGATGGCAAGCTCGGTACGCGTATCCACGCTTGAGGTCGCCTCGTCCAGGATGAGAATCGCCGGGTTATTGAGCAGCACGCGTGCGATGGTCAGCAGCTGACGCTGGCCCTGGCTGATGCTTTCGGCATCGTTGGCCACGCGCGTGTCGTAGCCCTGCGGCATGGTGCGCACAAAGAAGTCGACCTGCGCGGCGCGCGCAGCCGCCACGATCTCCTCACGCGTCGCCTCGGGACAGCCGTAGGCGATGTTTTCGGCAATCGTGCCATCGAACAGCCAGGCGTCCTGCAGCACCATGCCAAACTGCTGCCGTAGCTCGCCGCGGTCCATGCGGCTCGTATCCACGCCGTCGAGCGTAATACGCCCGCCGTCAATCTCGTAGAAGCGCATGAGCAGGTTGATGAGCGTCGTCTTGCCCGCGCCCGTGGTTCCCACCACGGCAATCTTCTGGCCCGGCTCGGCGGTAAACGACACGTCGTGCATAAGCGGCTTGTCGGGCGAATAACCAAAGCGCACGTGCTCAAAGGAGACGCGACCCTCAACGCGACCCGGCAGCTTGGCGGCCTCGTCCGGCAGCGGATCGGCCTCCATCTCGGGCTCATCGAGCAGGTCGAACACGCGCTCCGCACTCGCCAACGCGCTCTGCAGCGAGTTGAAGGTAAACGACAGCTGCGTCATGGGCTCAGATGCCTCGTAGATAAACTGGAAGAACGCCTGGAACACGCCGACGGTCATGTGGCCGGCAACCAGCATACTGCAGCCCACAATCGCAATCACGATCTGTGCCAGGCGGCCGATAAAGCGCACCGCGGGGCCGACGGCGTTAATCATAAAGTCGGCCTTGGCACTCACGCGTGCCAGCTCGCCCGAGGCCTGGTGCACCTCGGCAGAACTTTGGCGCTCGCGGTTAAACGCGCGAATCACCAGACGGCCCGAGTAGCCTTCCTCGACCGCACTCGTAATCTTGGACACCCACTCTTGGCGCTCACCGGTTACGTCATGCGTGCGGCGCGAGACCACCTTGGTCACCAGCAGCGACAACGCCGTAAAGAACAAAAAGACGAGCGTGAGCGGCACGCTAAACACGAACATCACGCTCACGGCGCCCACCACGGTACCGATCGACACCAGAAGCTGCAGCAAGCCGCGCTGCATGCTCTCGGACATCTTGTCCAAGTCGTTGGTCGCACGGCTGACGACCTCACCGGGACGATGCGCGTCAAAAAAGGCAAGCGGCAGACGGTTGAGCTTTTGTGCGATGCGGTTGCGTAGGCACAGGTTGAGGCGTTCGGCAACGCTCGACATCAAAAAGCTCTGGAGCGCGTAGAACGAGGCAGCGGCCGTCCAGATCATAAAGTAGATGAAGATGGTCCTGCCGCAGTTCTCCCAGGTGATGTTGAAGGTGGTGTCGTTGGCAAACGCCACCTGAATGTGGCTCCACAGCTCATCGATCACGCGGGCGCTATATGCCGGCGCAGCAGTGTTAAAGATGGCATAGAACACAATGCTCGCGAACACGATATAGAAGCGCCAATGGTCGCCGGCAGCCTCGCTCCACAGGCGGCGCACCGTCGCCCAGGTATCTCGAGGCGTCTCGTCCTCGTCTTCGTCGTCCACGTCGCGCATACGCTCTGCCTCGGCGCGGGCGCGCTCGTCCTCGGCACGTTCGTTTTCCTCGTAGAGCGCTTGGCGGCGAGCCTCGCGCTCGGCCGCAGCCTTGGCGGCGTCATCCAGCTCGGTCGACGCGGCAGCCGTTTCCTCGACCAGTCCCGCGGCAGCGGCGTCATCAACGCCGCCCTGCTTCTTGAGCTCCTCGGTCATGCTACTCACCTCCCTTCATCTGCGATTCCGCGATGGCACGGTACACCTCGCAGGTTTCCATAAGCTCGCCATGCGTGCCCAGACCCACAACCTCGCCATCCTTGAGCACGACGATCTGGTCGGCGTGCAAGATCGTCGAGATGCGCTGCGCGATGATGAGCACCGCAGCGTCACGCGTCTCGTCTTGCAACGCATGACGCAGGGCGGCATCAGTCTTAAAGTCCAGGGCCGAAAAACTGTCATCGAAGATATATAGATTGGCATGCTTCATGAGCGCACGGGCGATTGCCAAACGCTGGCGCTGGCCGCCCGAAAAGTTCGTACCGCCCTGCGCCACCGGGGTATCGAGCCCCTGCGGTTGGTCGAGTACAAAGGTGCTCTGGGCAACCTCAAGCGCGTGAAGCATGTCACCCTCGGTCGCGCCTTCGTTACCAAAGCGAAGGTTGCTCGCCACCGTGCCCGAGAACAGCCACGCCTTCTGCGGCACATAGGCAATGCGCCCGCGGATTTCGTCTTGCGTAAGCTCGCGCAGGTCCACACCATTCAGGCGAATGGAGCCCTTGGTGGCATCGTGGAAGCGCAGCAGAAGCTTTGCCACCGTCGATTTGCCCGAGCCTGTCGAGCCAACGATCGCAGTCGTCTGACCGCGACGGCAGGCAAAGCTCAGGTCGCACAGGGTGTCCTCGTCGGCATCGTCAAAGCGAAACGACATGTGGTCGAACACGGCCACCGCATCGGCTTCGTCTTGGGGCTCGCGCGCCCCGTCATCCAGCGTGCGCTCGCCATCGATGATGCTCGGCTCGATTTCGAGCACCTGCTGCGCACGGTTGAGGCACGCCGCGGCGCGCGGAAGCGTCAGAATCACCATCTGCGCCGTCATCACAAAGAAAAGAATCAGGATCGCGTATTCCAACACGGCCGAAATGCTGCCGATTTGCATGGCGTGGACGCCCACGCGGTTGCCGCCCACCCACAGCACCGCCACCTCGGCGATGTTCATCAAAAAGAAGCTGGAGCTGTCGAGGCCCACAAACAGGTGGTTGACCTTGATGGCGTTGGCCGCGTAATCGCTAAACACCTCGTCCAGGCGCTGCTCCTCGTGGCGCTCCTTGTTAAATGCGCGGATGACGCGCACGCCCACGATGTTCTCGCGCAGCACCACGTTCATGCGGTCGATAAAGCTCTGCAGGCGCATAAAAATCGGCGCGGCGTTAGCCACCGTAAAGACCGCCGCCACCAGCACGATCGCAACCACCACGCCCAGCAGCGTGCCCATGGCGGGATCGATGAACCAAGCAAAAATGATGCCTGCCACGGCCAAGAATGGCACCGGCAACACCAGCTGAATCGTCTGAAGGACAGCTTGCTGAATCACGTTGATGTCGTTGAGCGAGCGTGTGATCATCGAACCCGTGCCAAAGCGCTCAAAGTCGCTGGCGGACAGCTCGAGCGACTTGTCGTACACAGCATTGCGGATATCGCAGGCCACGTTGGCGGCCAGGCGCGCCGAAAGATAGCAGCCCAGCACCGTGCCGCCGCTGGCCATGCCGGTCGCGATAAGCATGTACAGGCCGTTACGTAAAATATAGTCGACATCGCCCGTGGTAATACCGGTGTTGACCATGTTCGCCAGCATCGTGGGAACCAACAGCGTACCGACGTTATCTATCAGCACCGCAAACAGCGTCACCGCAATCAGACCGCGGTACGGCCTCATAAACCTCATTAAGAGTCGCATGTGTCCCCCTCGCCCTTATCGTCAGCCTCGTTCTCGGCGGCCACTTGCCGTTTAAATGCCTCGCACTCTTCGTTCAGAACATGGGAGAATTTACCGACCAGGCGCATGATCTCGCGCTGTTCCCACGGCTCGAGCGCTTCGAATGCCTGTTGCTCGGCTTTTTGCGCCGGTAACGCGTAGCGCTTGGCAAACCGCACGCCTTCTTCGGTCAATCGCACAACCTTGTTCTTACGACTGCCCTCGGCAAACTCCAACGTCGCAAGCCCTCGCGCCCTAAGCGTCTTGATCGCCGAATTGATGGTCTGTTTGCTGTAGAACCATTCACTCGTCAGCCGACTCACGGCAACGCTTCCGCCCGCTGCACTCGTGTCGACGAGCATCCAGTAGGCGCAGTCCGAAAGACCGCAGGTACGCGCGAACTCCGAATAGATACGGTCAAGCCCGTTAAGCATCCGGTCGAAATCGACCAGGCTAACTGCACTATTCATCTCTCCCACCATTCGATAGTCCGAGTTTTGACCAATTTATATCTCTACATTAGTCCGAGTTTTGACTATCGTCAATACGCTCGTTGTTTATGGTCGGCTCTACATAAGCATATCGACAAAAAAGACCGCCGGCGCGGGGGCGGCGCCGGCGGTTGCGAGAGAATATCAGTTGTTGGCCGTTAGGCAGCAACGGCCTCGTAGACCGTGGCGCCCGAGAAGCTATCGTGCAGGCTCTTGCCGCAGATCCACGGCAGCTCGACGACCTCGCAGACCGTGTTGACCAGCTCGGAGCAGTCAGTAAAGTGGCCCTTATCGTTGAGGGCCTCGCAATCCTGAACACGCCAATAGCCATCGGTGTGCGTGATGTAGTACTCGTGATCATTGATCGACACGAAAGCGCGCGTCTTGGAACGCAGCAGCTTCAGAAATCCTTCGAAATCGGTCTCGACGACATCTCCAGCCTGGAACATGATGTTACCTCCTGGCCCGGCGCCACCACGGCGCATTGATAAACGTTGGTACTCCTTTAGTAAAACCTTTATCAAAGGTTATGCGTTCGTCATTTAGGCAAGTGGTAAAAAACCGCAGGGTAGACGGGATAAAACGTTTAACCATCCCATTTGTTTGTCACATTCTGAAGGTACTTTTATGCAAACCTACTTTCCCAATTGGAATCTATCCTTTTGGCCGGGCAATTGACCGTCTATCGTTTAAGCCCGACGGGTATGAACGGGGCATCTGCAACGCCACCGCAAGGAGACACCATGGAGACTATCGAAGCACTCATTCACCGCCGCAGCTGCCGCAACTACAGCGATCGTCCCGTCGAGGCTGAAAAGCTTGCACGTATTATCGAAGCCGGCCAATATGCACCGAGCGGCATGGGCCGCCAGCCGGTGACGTTTGTCGCCGTCACCGACCCCGCGACCGTCGAGCATCTCTCACAGCTCAACGCCCAGGTCATGGACAGCAACAGCGACCCCTTCTATGGCGCCAAGACCGTTGTGGTGGTGCTGGTTGACCGCAGCGTGCCCACACATCTGGAAGACGGTTCGCTCGCCATGGGCAACTTGCTCAACGCCGCCTATGCACTGGGTGTCGATTCGTGCTGGATTCACCGCGCGCATGAGGTCTTTGACTCGCCCGAGGGCCTGGAGCTGCTGGCCAGCTGGGGCCTGCCCGCCGACGGCAGCCTGCGCGGCGTCGGTAACTGCATTCTTGGCTACGCCGAGGACACGCTACCCGAGGCAAAGCCGCGCCGCAACAACGTGGTGTACGTGAAATAGTACAGGAACGTCAGCAGGGGTAGCTAATTTGGGACGGGGCTATTTTAGCTACCCCACTCGCAACTTATATTGACGTCGCCGTTGTCGTCGTTTCGTTCGTCTGGGCCGTTTCGACGTCGTCGCCTTGCTTGTCTTCGTCCTTTTGCGCATCGGCGATGGTGGAGGCCGCCGCGACGATACCGCGCTGGGGCGCAACGCCCGTCTGGGTCTGTGCGCCCTCGACAACTTCTGTGCCTGCATGCGCGAGCTCGGGCGATTTAAACATTGCGTCCAAGTTGGCGCCACCGCCGGCATATCCGAGCGCAGCGAGCGCGATGACGACCACTGCAACGGCGGCCACGATCGGCACGTAGCGATGCCAGCCGGCGGGATTGAGCCCGCTGCGGCGAGCCGCCCCGCGGCTGATGTAGCCGAGCGTTCCGTCGTGCTTGAGCTTTGATCCCACCACGCGTTTGCGGCCCAACAGCGAGGACTCTGCCTGCATTGCCAAGCGGGCGCTTGCCGAAGGATAGCCGTATTTAGTGCGCTTGAACGAGCCATCAAACCCCGAGGCGTGTTTGCCCCACGTCACCGATGTTGTGCGTCGGTTGACCGGCGCGGCACTCCGCCTTCTGCGGCTCGGTTTTGAAGTCTCAGCCATATGCCCTCGCACGCCGTAACCAAATCGAAACAATAACGCTTTGGACTGTAGCACACGCGTCGCGCGCGGTCACGGGCGCCTCGCTCAACGGTCATCGTCCTTCAGCAAGCGCCACAGCGTTGTACGGCTTATGCCCAGCACCTCCGCCGCACGGGTTCGGTTGCCGTGGAGATGGTCTACAACCAGATGCGCGATATCTCGCTCGGTATCGGCCAGCGGTCGCAGGATATACAGGTCACTTTCGAGCGTCGGGGCGCCAAAGGTTGCGGTCTTAATCACGTCCTCTTGGGCGAGCACTTCCTCCGCCACAGCGCGGTCCACCGTGCCCGTCCCCGCCAATATATACAGTCGTTCCGAGACCTCGCGGAGCTGCAGATAATTGCGCGGCCAGCGGTAAGCATCGAGCGTCTTCGTCGCCGCGGCAGACAGCGTGGGTGCTGCCGTCTCAAATGCATCAGCGAGATATTCCAAATAGCGCGCAACCTTCGTCGACGCGGCTCCCTGCTCGGCGATTGCCGGCGCCACGCTCACCGCGCAGGCGAAGCGCTCGGTCACAAACGCGGCTTGATCACTTTCGCCGCCGCCCGGCATGTCATTCGCTGTCAGCACCACATGGCAGCGCGTCGCCAACGCGGTGTCGGCCATCGTGGAGACCAGCTCGCGGAGGCGCTGGGGGCCAACCGCGTTCCAGCCCTCAATGCAAAGGGTCAGCCCCGTTTGGAACAACGGCGATTCGGCGCTTTTGAGCACATGGCGCCAACCGCGATCGGTGAGTTCATCGAGCGCGACGGAAACAAAGGGCTGATCGGCAAAAGGACCGTCCAGATAGAGGCGCTTGGCGATCTCAACCTGACCCGCTCCCAGCTCACCCTCGAGCATAAGGGGCACACCGCGCGCGTAGCTCTCGGCAACCGGTGCAGCTACCGCAGCGGCACCCTCAACGATGCCGTACGCGCTCGATTCGTAGCGGGCCTCAACCTCGTCGGCGTTGAGCCACTCGATGCCCGCATGCGCCGCGGCGCCGCGCACCTCGCGGACCACGACGACCCAAAGCCCCCCGCCCTCTTTGTCGGTGGGGCGAACGGTCAGGCTCAGGCGCGTACCCTCACGCCCCATAACCAGACGCGCGCCGTCTCCTATACGGTCGAGACGCTCAGCGACAAAAGCCGCCACATCCCGCTCAAGCGCCGCGCCATTCATGGTAGAGATCGCGACGTCCCCACGCGCATCGATTGCCAATGCCGAGGCCCCGGCAGCAGCTAGGGCATCGGTCAAGATGTTCAGCTTGGCATCGCTATCCATGATTTGCCCCTGTCCGCAGCGACGTGCAACCGCCGACGGTCGCACGACCGAGTGTTTCAAAATTGAACGATATTGCTCACCAAACACTATAGGGCAGAAAGCGTCATCCTGCGAGTATAGGTGTTGCCCCGCATCGCCATCCTGGCGGGGCGATAAGAGCTCTTCGGGACTTATAAACCTGCGGACAAGCCATACCCGCAAGAGCTCCTATCGCTCCACCGCAGGCTTGCGCTCACCAGCAACCAGCACGCAGCACGCAAACAAGCTACTTCTCTACCAGATTCCCAGCACGTGTTGCATTCCCAAACTCATGCACGCAATGCCAATCCAGCAGCAAAAGCCCAGCGCGATGGGCTTGCCGCCCTTTTTGACCAGCTCGACGATATCGGTATTAAAGCCAATTGCCGCCATGGCCATCACAATAAAGAACTTCGACAGCTCCTTGATGAGCGCCGTGATGGACGCGGGAAGCTGAAGCACCGTGGTGATCACGCTCGCCAGCACAAAGAACAGCACAAACATGGGAAACGCGCGTTTAAGCGAGAACGTGCTCTTAGCGTCGCCGCCGGACTTGCGTGCCAGATGCATCTGCCAGCATGCGAGGACCAACGTGATGGGAATAACGGCAAGCGTCCTGGTGAGCTTGACCACTGTGGCGCTCTCGAGCACATTGGCGCCGGGATGCATGCTGTCCCAAGCGCTCGCCGCAGCCGTTACGGACGAGGTGTCGTTGATGGCGGTGCCGGCAAACAGGCCAAAGCCCTCGTTGGTCAGCCCGAGCATGCCGCCGAGCGTTGGAAACACGAGCGCCGCGATAACGTTAAACAGGAAGATAACCGAAATAGCCTGGGCAATCTCGCGATCGTCGGCATCGATGACAGGTGCGGTCGCGGCGATGGCAGAACCGCCGCAAATCGACGAACCCACGCCCACAAGCGTCGCGATCTTACCCGGCACGTTCATAACGCGGCAGAGCACAAAGGCGATGACAAGCGAGGTCGAGATTGTCGCCACGATAATCGGCAGCGACTGGGCGCCCTTGGACAGAATCTGGGAGAGGTTCATGCCAAAGCCAAGCAGGATAACCGCGTACTGCAAGACTTTTTTGGACGTATAGGTGACGCCGGCGGCGAGCTGTTCGCGACGATTCTTGGGAAAGACGAGCGCCAGGACCATGCCAAAGAGGATGGCGAATACCGGACCGCCGACCACCTCAACCTGTTTGCCGAGCAACGTCGCGGGAATGGCGATGATCAGGCAGAACAAGACGCCTTTCCAGCGCTCGCGTACGATATTTGCCAGTTGCATATGGGATTCCTTCTTTCTATTTCACGTTTGCGACGGCTTATGATACGGCAACATTGAGCACAGCCTTGCGCAAACACAGACTAAGATGCCGCGATAGTTCTCAGGCAACAGCCGAATTACCCACCGCGGAGAGCTGATTCGCGGCATAATTAACAACTGACATATGAGTTTGATAGAACAGTTGCGAGGCGCTATGGAAGAATCGATGCACGTCGGCGAGCAGGAAACGAGCCTACAGGACCAGTCCTACCACACCATTCGACGCAAAATCGTCTACCTGGACTACAAGCCGGGCGAAAAGCTGGGCGTCAAGCAACTTTGCGACGACCTAGATATGGGGCGCACCCCTGTGCGCGAGGCTTTGGTTCGTTTGGCGCAGGAAGGCCTGGTGCGCACCGTGCCCCAGAGCGGTACCTACGTCTCGCCCATCAACCTCACCCTTGCCGAGAGTGCCTGTTACATCCGCGAGCATCTGGAAAAGCAGGTGATCGTGGAGTGCTGCGCGCGCGCCACGTCGGCTGGCATCGAGCAGCTCGACCGCGCCATCGTGCTGCAGGAAAAGGCCATGGCCGAAGAGGATCGCATCGGCTTCTTTTTGAGCGACAACCTCATGCATCACATGATTTTTAGCATCGCATGTCGCAGCACCGTGTGGTCGTGGCTCGAAGAGACCAATGCCGACCTTGAGCGCTTTCGCTGGCTGCGCGCTGCCACGCAGGTTCTCGACAATCAGGACATCGTGAACGAGCACAAGCAGATTCGCCGCGCTATCGCCGGTCGCGACCCCATCGAAGCGAGCTTTTTGGTCAGCAAGCACCTGCACATGATGTTCCGCAACCAGACCGAGGTCCTGGACCAATATCCCAAGTATTTCGAGACCAGCAAGCTCCGCTAACCTGCCAAAAGAGGACAGGTTTATTTTGGCAGGTTTTATCTGGGCAAATGCAACAAGGCCCGGCTCCGCCACAACGGAGCCGGGCCTTGGTCGCCAGAACGGCGGAACAACAACTACTCCACGGTCACGCTCTTAGCCAGGTTGCGAGGCTGGTCAACGTCGCAACCGCGCAGGATGGCCACCTCGCGGGCGAGCAGCTGCAGCGGAACGCTCGCCGTGATGGGGCTGAACACGTCACGGACGGACGGCACGCGAATGATGCAGTCGGCAATCTTGTTGATTTCCTCGTCGCCCTCGGTAGCAACGACGATGACCTTGGCGCCGCGAGCCTTGCACTCCATGAGGTTCGACACCGTCTTATCGTATGTTGCGCTCTTGGTTGCCACCGCGATGACAGGGAAACCCGGATCGATCAGCGCGATGGGGCCGTGCTTCATCTCGCCGGCGGCATATGCCTCGGCATGCAGGTAGCTGACCTCCTTGAGCTTAAGCGCGCCCTCATAAGAAATGGCGGCGCCCATGCCGCGACCCACAAACAGCGCGGACTGCGCGTCCTTGCACACAAGCGCGGCCTCGTGCACGGCCTCGGTCTGCGTATCCAGGATCCACTGGATCTGCTCGGCCGTATCGGAAAGCTCGCGGAACAGCATGCGCGTCTGCTTGGTGGTCAAGCGGTACTTGACCTGCGCCAGCAGCAAGGCCAAAAGCGTGAGGCTCACAACCTGGCCGATGAAGCTCTTGGTCGAGGCGACCGCGATCTCCTTGTTGGCCTTGGTATAAATGACGCCGTCGCTCTCGCGCGCCACGGGGCTGCCCACCACGTTGGTGATGCCAAAGACCTTGGCGCCCTTGATACGCGCGTCGCGAATGGCGGCGAGGGTATCGGCCGTCTCGCCCGACTGGGACACGGCAACGACGAGCGTCGTCGGCGTGATGATGGGGTTGCGATAGCGGAACTCGCTGGCAGCCTCAACCTCGGTGGGAATGCGAGCCCAGCCCTCAATAAGGTTCTTTGCGATGAGGCCGGCGTGATAGCTGGTGCCGCAGGCGATCACATATACGCGGTCGATATCGTTGAGTTCCTCGAGCGAAAGGCCCAGCTCGTCGATATCGAGCTCACCGGCAGGGGTCATGCGGCCCACCAGCGTGTCGCGCACCACGCGCGGCTGCTCGTGAATCTCCTTGAGCATAAAGTCGGGATAACCGCCCTTTTCGGCCATGTCCAGGTCCCAGTCGATATGGGTGATTTTGGGCTCGATAACGTTGCCGGCCTCGTCGGTATACTCGACGCCCGCGGGCGTGAGCTTGGCAAACTGACCATCTTCGAGCACCACTACATCGCGGGTGGCATCGATAAGCGCGATCACATCGGAGGCAACGTAGGAGCCGGTCTCGCCCACGCCGACCACAATCGGAGAGTCCTTGCGGGCAACGGCGATCACGCCAGGTTCGTCGGCGCACACGGCGGCCAGGCCATAGGCGCCCACCACGTGGGTGCAGGCTTCGCGCACGGAAGCCATCAGGTCGCGCGTCTCGGCATAGGCCTCTTCAATCAAGTGCGCGAAAACTTCGGTATCGGTCTCGCTCTTAAAGTGATGGCCGCGGCCCTCCAGCTCTTCGCGCAGCTCGGCGAAGTTCTCGATGATGCCGTTGTGGACGATGGCGATGCGACCATCGCAGCTGGTGTGGGGATGGGCGTTGACAACGGAAGGCTTGCCGTGAGTGGCCCAGCGGGTATGGCCGATACCGCAGGTAGCGTCGCTGTCGATATTGGAAAGCTCGCTCTCCAGGCCCGCAACCTTACCCACGCGGCGGATGACGTCGAGGTGAGCCGCGGCGCCCTCGCCCACCTCGAGCGCGACGCCCGAGGAGTCATAACCGCGATATTCCATACGCTTAAGGCCCGTGACCAGAATGTTCTTTGCAATATCAGAGCCGGTGTAGCCGACAATTCCGCACATAGGATAAATCCCTTCGCTCGCGTGACTGCAAAACGCCCACGCACGACGGGCGCTGAGACGTATAACGTCCGAGTATTGTACTCACACAAACGCAAGCTGATATACCAGAAGTGGTATCTTAAACTGGATACCACTCGATGCACACACCCTACCACCACAACGGTAACAGGCACCTTTGCTGTGGTTGGCACTCCCCTAGGGACGCAGGCGGCGTTCGAGCCGATTGCCCAGGGCCGTGAGTGCCATAACAATGACGTAGTAGACCACGGCCACCACTAAAAACGGTTCAAAGGCTCGATAGGTGAGCGCCTGCACGCTCTGGGCGGCGCGCATCATATCCATCAGGCCGATGGTTGCCACCAGCGAGGAGCTCTTGAGGACCGTGATCACTTCGTTGACCAGAGCAGGGGCAATCGAGCGCATCGCCTGCGGAACGATGATCTTGCGCATCATGGGAACATAGCGAAGCCCGATGGCCCGAGCGGCATCGTACTGCCCCCGGTCAACGCCCTCGATACCACCGCGCACCGTCTCGGACACCGTCGCTGAGCCGTTGAGCCCCAGCGTAATGGCACCGGCGGCAAACATCGAAATTTTGAAGCCCGTGAGCTGCGGCGCCGCAAAGTACGCCAAAAAAAGCAACACGATGAGCGGCACGCCGCGAAAGATAGAGGTGTAGAAGTTGAGCACCGCACGCAATGGGCGACAGGGCAAAACCTTGAGCACGGCAATGAGAAAGCCCAGGACAAGTGCTATGACCAGCGCGGCGGCCGTCACCTGACAAGTCACGACCAGGCCGCTCATAAACATCGGTATATATGGTTCTAGCAGTTCAAACTTCATCAGCATGCCCTTGGCGCGCGCCGTATCGACTCGCTATTTTCCGGCAACCGTCGACGTGCCGGAAGCGGAATAGTCGCCGTTCCACATAAAGTCGGCGCCCACATACTGCTTGATGCAGCCATCGATGGTGCCGTCCTCGAGCATCTCGCCGACGCACTCGTCAAGCGCCGCGACAAAGCCGGCGCCCTTCTTGGCCATCAGACGGTACACGCCCACGTGGTCGCTCGTCTCGGAGCGATCGAGCAGGCCCAACACCAGGCCCTCGTTCGCATCGCGCATGGACTGGCCCTCGGCGCCGTCGCACAGATAGGCGTCGATGCGCCCGGCAAGCACCTCTTGCAGACATTGATCGCCACCGTCGTACGTGTGAATATCGGCATCGGGCATGACCTTGGCGATGAACTTGTTCTGCACGGTACCGGTGGTGCAGGCGATAGACTTGCCGGCGAGGTCCTCAACGCGCTTGACGGGATCGCCGCCGAGCGTGAGAACGCCCACAAGCGGCTGATAGTAGCCGCGCGTGAAGTCATAGGTCTGCTCGCGCTCTTCGTTGGAGCTCATCGCCATGGTAAAGGCCTTGTCATCGCTCTGCACCGATGCAAGCGTGGCGGCAAAGTCCTGCGGCTCAAAGTCGTAAGAAAAGCCCAAGCGCGAGGCCATCTCGTCGGCAATGGCGATATCCAGGCCGACAACCTTCTGCTTGCCGTCCGACTGCGTCTCCAGATAGCGATAGGGCGCAAAGGCATCGTCGCCCACAAAGGTGAGCTTGGCGCCCTTGATATCGTCGCCCGCAACCGCGGCAGAACCGGCGGCAGAGCCCTTGTCAGCGCCACTGCCAGCGCAACCGCTCGCCGCAACCATTGCAGCACCGGCGATCAAACCCAGGAAATCACGACGAGAAACAGCGCGAGTCATACCAAAGCCTTTCAATCTACGATCAAAACGGCTTCTATTGTAGACACTCCACTGTTTAACGCGCAGCCCAGCCGCGCCAAAACCACCACAAAGGGGGACAGGCACCTTTGTGTGGTCTGGACTCCGGTGTTTGCCCAGATAAAACCTGCCAAAATAAACCTGCCCCTAATTGGTGGGTTTTGACACCCTGGGAACGGGCGATGCTACAATCTGACTCGTACTTGAAACGCATCAAAGGGGCCGCTATGGCAAAGGTAAAAATCAGCGACGTCGCGCGCGAGGCAGGAGTCTCGCTGGGCACGGTATCCAACGCGCTCAACCACCCCGAAAAGCTGCGCCCCGAGACCCTCAAACTCATCAACGAGACCATCAATCGCCTTGGCTACCTGCCCAACCAAAGTGCCCGTCAGCTCGCGGGCGGCACTACCAAGTCCTTTGGCCTGGTCCTCCCCCGTCTCGATCACGGCTTCTCGCTCCAAATTGCCAGCGGCGCCCATAACGAGGCCCGCAAGCACGGTTACGACCTGCTCATCGCCAACGCCGATAACGACGACATTCTCGAGGACCATTACCTGCGCTATTTTATGGGCACGCAGATGTCCGGCGTCATGGTCCAACCCATGGCGTCCCCCGACTGGCGCCCCACTATGGCCAAGATGCCCGTGCCGATCGTCCATCTGGACACCCACTGTTCCGAACCCGGTTACTACGTGGCCGCCGACAACGAGGCGCAAGGGCGCATTATCGCCGAGCTCGCCATCGCCCGCGGTGCGCGCCATATCACCGTTGTGGGCAGAGCGGCATTTATGCAGCTCACCCTGCGCGTACTTGGCATTCACAAGGCCCTCGCCCTGCATCCCGATATCAAAATTGAGGTCATTGACGCCGGAGAATGGAATACCGCCGCCGACGGTTACAGCATCGGCGCTCAGATTGCCGAACGCTCTACCGACGAGCGCCCCGATTTTGTCATCGGCCTTACCGATGTATTGGCCTCGGGCGTTATCTCGGCGTTAACCGACAAGAGCATCCCTGTCCCCGAGCAGGTCCGCGTGGCCGGCTGCGACGGCAACCCGCTTGCATGGAGCGGCGCGGTACCGCTCACCACCGTAGCACCCCCGGGCTACGAGATTGGCCGCAAGGGTGTCCAGCTGCTCATGGAGCAAATCGAGAACAAGGCGCCGGCAAAAACCAAGCACACCCGCATTGGTTCCGCAGCTCGAACCGTTACTGCGGTCACAGCCGCCGAGGACATCAACCGTCAGGAACTCGTGCGGCCGTTCCTCTTGGAGCGCGCCAGTACCCGGGCGAGCAGCCAAGCCGAAGCCACCGCCATCAACCTCGGCGCGTATCTATAGCACGTCGGCCAGTATGCCAAAACGCCGCTTAAGCAAAAGAGGCCCGACCATTGCCGGACCTCTTTTGCTTAAGCGCAAGGTCAGCCGATTGCTCGTTTCAACTCCGCAATTGTCTAGCGCACGGCCTTGACCGCCGTCGTCAGATCGAACAACGTGTCGAGCACGACCTCACAGCCGTCCACCACGTCCTGCGGCAGCGGCACGATATCGGGAACGGCAAAGACGTGGCAGCCGGCCGTGATACCCGAGACGCAGCCGTTGCGCGAATCCTCGACCACAGCACATTCCTCAGGAGCAAAGCCCGCGCACTCGCAGGCAAGCAGATACATCTCGGGATCGGGCTTGCCGTGCACGACGTCCTCGCCGCAGGTCACCGTCTCAAACTTGTCAAAAAGACCGACCATCTTAAGGTTGCGCTCGGCCGTAGCGAGGCGCGACGACGTCGCTAGACCCACGTGATAGCCCGCAGCCAGCAGCTCGTCTATGCACTCGGCGGCACCGGCCTTAAGCTCCAAATCGGTCTTGACCATCTCGTCGCGAATCTCCTTGTGGCGGACATAGATCGCCTCGGTGGTTTCGTGGCTACCGTAATGGTTATCAAGGATGTCCATGACATCGGGCAGCGTGCGACCGATAAACTGATGGATCAGCGCTTCATCAATCGCGACCCCCAGCTCGGCAGCGCCCGCCTTCCATGCCTTGATGCCCAAACGCTCGGTATCGACCAGCGTTCCGTCCATGTCAAAAATAACAGCCTTGATCATATCGGCCCCCTCACCGGATTGCATTACCGCCACTCTACCGCACTTTACAAACTTGTATATAACGTATATAGCATATTGCACTATCGTTACATAAGCGGAAGTCTTATGACAGGCAGCTCGGTAGGATTATAGTTTTCGACCGAGTACTCAATGGTAAGGATCGTTTCATGCTTTCAGACACTACCGCACCTGCAGAGGAGCTTCAGGACAAACTCGCGACGCTCGAGCAGTTGCTTTTGGCATACGGACGCGTCGCCATCGGCTTTTCCGGTGGCGTCGACAGCAGCTTT
This sequence comes from uncultured Collinsella sp., assembly GCA_947507155.1. Lineage (GTDB taxonomy): Bacteria > Actinomycetota > Coriobacteriia > Coriobacteriales > Coriobacteriaceae > Collinsella. The sequence continues at coordinate 90,774 of CANNOC010000003.1, forward strand.
TTGGCCGCAGTCTGCGCCCGTATCATGCCCGCTAGCACGCTTCTCGTTCACCTCACCACGCCGCTCATCGGCACACCCGAGCAGGCTTCATTTGAGCGATCCGTTGACGGACAAGCCAGTGAAGAACCGCATTTTAAGCTCCCCGTACTCAATCTTTCGGTCGATCAGCTGCAGCTCCCCCAAGTAGCTTGCAACGACGCCAATCGCTGCTACCACTGCAAGCACGCCGGCTTTACTGCCATCGTGAACCACGCCAAGTCACTCGGCTTTCCCACCGTCATCGATGGCAGCAATGCAAACGATCGCGGTGACTACCGCCCCGGCATGCGCGCGGCAGAAGAGCTCGGTGTACGCTCCCCTCTTATGGAGGTCGGCTTTACCAAGGACGAAGAGCGCGAGCTGCTGCGCGCATGGGGCTATCCCGTCTGGAACCTGCCGGCGGGAGCCTGTCTTGCCACGCGCGTCCCCACGGGCGAGGAGCTTACGCACGAGAAGGTCGACCTGATTCGCGCCTGCGAGGATTACCTACATGATCTTGACCTGGCTCAGGTCCGCGCACGCCTGGTCGGCGGCTGCATGCATATCGAAGCCGCTCCCGCAGATGTCGCCAAGATTGCTGCCCTCGGCGGAACCGCCGTCGACGACAAGGGCAAAACCCCGTTGCCCGCCGCCATCGAGTCCGCGCTGCGCGAGCTGGGCTGCGGCCGCATCTCCCCCGAGGTCACCCCCTACATCCACGGCAACATGAACCTTTAGGTTACGCCGTTTTACAAACGGCGTAACTGCTCGGCGCTGCGCAGGCCCCGGGCACGGCAATCTGACGTTCAACTTCACGGGCGCGACCAAAAGGTCAGCGCCCGCTTGTTTCACGTCACCTTACCGCACCCGGAGCCTGCTCGCTCGCATATGCTCAACCTGGACTGCGTTAACTGACCTACCAAAAAGGGACAGGTTTATTTTGGCAGGTTTTATCTGGGGAAATATCGCGAGACACTCGCCCCTCCAGCACCCATCTGGCCTCGAGAGACACTAGAGAGGCGACCCGGCTGCATCTACTTCTTCCGATAGCGGCGGTTGCGGCTCGTCGACGAACCCATTACTTCGATGAGTCCTTTATCCGCCATTTTTGGCAGATGGTAGCGGACGGACGAAATTTTGACCCCCGATGCAACCGCTATTTCTCGCGCCGTCATATCCACTTCGGCGCTGAGAGCCTCCAGAATCCTATCCGCTGTCGAAGCTGACGATTCTCTGCTCATATCGATAATCTCAAACGTGTCTTTGCCACATTTTGACAGGGCATGTTTATCTACAAGGTCCCCGCAGATCAGACGAATGTCATCCGAATCCCACTTCAGGGCCTCTCGTATTTTTTGAACATCGCATACGCACCCATGCTCCCGCATAAACATGAGCAATGTTTCTTCGCGATCCGTCAGCTCGGCGCCCACATGGCTCTGAATCCACGTGCGGTTTTCAGCAAGCTCCGCCCCGTGCCGGGAAAGCAGCACCGTAAACGAATCGGCCTTAACGATAAATTTCGGCCTGCCAAGCGAACGAGACTCCATCTCGCGAATCATAGCCGGGATACCAGATCCCTGGCTTTCCGCAACGGCCCCCTCGGCATGCTCTAACGGCGTCGCCCCCATTAGGCTCATGAGCTTTGGGTTTCGGCAGCGCGATTCCCCGTCTGCAAGATTGTCCACCGTCTTTCCGCCCCAAAGCCCGCCAGGGTTTTTGATCTCTATTCTGTCTGGATAGATATCGACACTCACGGCCTGCCCCACAAACATGGGCGAATATTCTCGATGGATGCAGGCATTTGCCAAGGCCTCGCGCAAAACCTCCTGGGGAACTTCCCAATCCTCCCTTCTGCCAGCGCCTTGCACTATCGTCGCTTTGCGCAAGTTTCGTCCAATCGCGGCAAGGGCATCTTCGATGCAAGCCGGAATCGGGCCATCGCACAACTGGCGGTCAATAAACCGGGGTTGCCCGGGTGCAGATTTTTCCACATCGGAATGAACGGCGACATCGATCATCAGTTTGGGATAGAACTGCTGGGGGTAAATTCCCGCCGACAGAAGCCCCGCGAGCTTCACGGCACCATCCTTTGTAGTGATATTGAGTCTGACCAGCTGCTTTTCCAGCGTATCGGCCCCGCGCAAAACGCGCGGGGTCTGCAGCCGGCGATTTGCGATAATAGACCGCACGACATCTGGATCCAAATCCTCGACCGTTGCCTCCGAAACCACCGTGCCGTCTGCATCGCTCGGAAGCAACGCACTCTGCAGCTCATATAGCTCAGCGGGTGACATCTTGATATCTTTATCATCCACGCGCTTGTAGCTACCGTTCTGCACGCCGCGCGCGCCGATATAGCAAGGCTTCGCTTTAAGCTCAAGTTCAAAGATGCGCACCAGAAGCACCTGGAGCCCGTCGACCTCGCCTCGATCAAGCTCGTACCGCGGCGCATGGGTCACCACTGCCGCTGAGCCTCCGTCTCCGATACCCGAAACAAACTGATCGCGCACCCTATCGATAGCAAAGTTAGCCGAAGGAACAAATCCTTCGGCTTCGTTCAGGCCCAAAATAATGAGCCCACCCGCAGTGTTCGCAAAAGCGCTCACTGTCTCCCATACGTCTGCGCTCAATTTATTCGTGCAGGCTTTAACTTCTACCGATGCGTCATCAGTCCCCCGCCTGCGAAGGCACTCAACGATAAGGCCAAGAGGTTCATCCAGCAGCATCGGAATTTCGTCTCTCTAAAACGATAGATTTATCTCTCTAAAGTATAGTATATCTCTCTAACTTTAGAGAGATAGGCATCTTATTTTAGAGAGAAATTTAGAGAGATGCATCAAATTCACTGCTAGATTTCCTAATGTTATCTCTTTAACTGACCTTCTCTTTAAAGAGATATTTAGAGAGACGAGCGCAATCTCTCTAATCAAGGGCTCCACTCTTTAAGGTGCACACTTCCTAACCGTACCCTATGTTGCGGTGAAATAACTCACGATTAGTCTGCCAAAAAGGGACAGGTTTATTTTGGTAGGTTTTATCTGGGGAAACGCCGACTGATTCCATGTATACAACCGCCGCAGCTCCATATGCGGCAAATGAATCAGTAACGTCTATCCCAAATCTTGAGTATTTGTTCGATAGAACGGCCCCTGCCGGCTCCTGCTAGACTGGTAGATTCCCAACCGTCCATCCAGGAGCCGCAATGTCGTGCAAGTCCGCCTACAAGCAAGTACTTTCCATCGGCACCGCCGTGGTGCTGGGGTTTGCGTTGTTCACAGGGTCGCTCGACGGAGCGCCCAAGTTGTTGTCGCCACAAAGCGATGAGCAGGCGACGGCTCTGGCCGAAAAACAAAACGAGAGTCCCAGCCGCACCGATGACGAGGCGGACCTGGTTGCCCGGCTCGAATCGGGAACAGCGAGCTCCTCGGACTCTCAAAATAGCCGAGACTCTGGCGATGGCTCCGATTCCGCCGCAACCGACACCGGCGACGACGCCTCCGCGGACAGTGCCGCCACCCCCATCGACGAGGTGGAAAACCCCGACCTTAACCGCGCCCGCGGTGTTTATCTCAGCAGCATTCCCGACTACGCCGGCAACCCCTATGTCGCCCTTCGCGCCGACAGCACGCACCCGTTGGGCACGCCGTCGTTCACGCTCGATGAATACGAGCGCGCCACCGAAGAGGGCTGCTTTAAGAAGTTCTCCAAGCTCGACAGCTTGGGCCGCACCCGCAAAGCGCTCGCCTGCGTGGGCCCCGAATCGCTTGGTCAAGGCGAGCGCGGCGATATCTCGCGCATCCACCCCGCCGGCTGGCACCAGCAGCGCTACGACTTTATTCCAGGCCAGAGCCTCTACAACCGCTGCCACCTTATCGCCTGGTCGCTCTGCGGCGAAAACGCCAACCGCAAGAATCTCCTCACCGGCACGCGCTATCTCAACGAGACGGGCATGCTGCCGTTTGAGGAGCAGATTCTCAACTATATTCGCGATACGGGTAACCATGTGCTCTACCGCGTCACGCCCATGTATAACGAAGAGGAACTTGTCTGCCGTGGCGTGCGCCTTGAGGCGCAATCGGTCGAGGACCACGGCAAGACCCTCTGCTTCCACGTATATTGCTACAACCTGCAGCCGCATGTGCAGATCGACTACGCCACCGGCCGCAACCAGGCATCCGGAGACTAGTGCCGACCGCGCCGCCCGTAACCAAAAAATGATCCGTTTTCCTCCGTCCCCAAGGGATCAAATAAGGCCGCCCCGGTTACCCAGGGCGGCCTTTTCGTCAGCACCTACATTGCAGGCAAAGCCACACGCTACTTGGCGCGGCCCTCCTCATAGCGCTCGACCAGCTTGGCCTGAACGTCATAAGGCACCTGCTCATAGCCTGCGGGCTTCATGGTAAAGTCGCCCGTGCCGCGCGTGATGGAGCGCAGACGCGTCGAATAATCCGTCAGCTCGGCCAGCGGCGCCTGGGCGATGACCACGGTGTCTCCGCGCTCATCGGTCTCCATGCCCGTCACGCGACCACGCGAAGCTGAGATGTCGCCCATCACGGCGCCGGCGTAGCTCTCTGGGATAGTCACCGTGATTTCCTCGATGGGCTCCAGCACCACCGGGTCGGCATCGGCACACGCCTTGCGCAGGCCGATGCGAGCCGCCGCGCGGAACGCCATCTCGTTGGAGTCGACGCTGTGATACGAGCCGTCGTACACAGCCACGCGAATGCCCGTGAGAGGGTAGCCGGCAATGATGCCGTCCTTCATGGTCTCCTGGACACCCTTGTCCACGGCGGGGATCAGCGAGCGCGGAATACGGCCACCTACGACCTCGTCCACAAACTCATAGCCATCGCTCGTGCCGTCGGGACCAATGAGCGGCTCCACGCGCAGCCAGCAGTCGCCATACTGACCGGCACCGCCAGTCTGCTTCTTGTGGCGGCCCTGGGCACTCGCCGTGCGGCGGATGGTCTCGCGATACGGAATGCGGATCGGCACGCTTTTGGCCACGACCTTGGTGCGGTCCTCAAGGCGATTGAGCAGGACCGAAACCTGCGCCTCACCCACAGCGGAGATGATAGTCTGGCCGGCCTCCCCATCGCGGTCGATGCTCATGGTCGGATCGGCCTTGCAGGCCTTCTCGATAAACGTGTAGAGCTTCTCTTCGTCGCCGCGATTCTCGGCCTCAATGGCGATGCGGTACTGCGAGTTGGGGAACTTAAACGCCGCAGCCTCAACCTTGCCGGTAATCGAGAGCGTATCGCCCGTCTCGGCCGCCAGCTTGGGCGCCACGATGATATCGCCGGCATAAGCGTGGCCAACCTCAGTCATGTCGCGGCCGCACATCACATACAGGTGAGCCAGACGATCGCTCTTGCGGGTACGCGCGTTGATCAGCTCAAGGCCCGGCTCAAGCGTGCCCGTCAGCACCTTGATAAAGCTGATGCGGCCCTGCTGCGGATCGGCCAGGGTCTTAAACACAAACGCCACCGGGCGGTCATCGTCACTCGAGATCTTAAGCGAATCGCCGTCGATGAGCGGCATCTCGCCGTAGTCCGTCGGCGCCGGGAAGTATGTGGCGATGTCGTCCATCAGCGAGTTGACGCCCTGCTCCTTAATGCAATCGCCCGCAAAGACCGGCACAAAGATGCGCTCGGCGATCGCCTTCGACAGCAGGCCCTCAAGTTCCTCCTGCGTCAGCGTCTCCTCGCCTTCCAAGTACTTCATCATCAGTTCGTCATCAGCCTCGGCCACCAGCTCGCACAGATGGTCATGGGCTTCCTCGGCCTGGACACGATACTCCTCGGGAATCTCCGACTCAACGGCTTCAGTGCCGTTGCAATGGCGTGCCTTCATGCGCACCAGGTCGATGATGCCGTCGAAGTCCTCGCCCTCGCCCCAGGGAAGGGTCACGGCGCCCAGGCGCGTGCCAAAGCGCTCCTGCAGCAGGTTCATTGTGGTCGTAAAGCTAGCCTCGGAGCGCGACAGACGGTTCACGAACACCGCACGCGCCAGGCGCAGATCCTCCGCCGCATACCAAAGCTTAACCGTCGTAGGCTGCGGGCCGGCCTCGGCATCGACCACAAACAGAGCCGTCTCGCAGACGCTCATCGCGGCAAAGGCGTCGCCGATAAAATCGGGATAGCACGGGGCATCGAGCACATTGATGCGCGCGCCCTTCCAGTCGATCGGCGCAATGGTCGTCGAGATGGAAAACGCACGCTTGACCTCTTCGGGGTCATAGTCGAGCGTGGGCTTGGTGCCGTCGTGGCCGCCCAGGCGGGCGGTCTTGCCGGAAAGGTGGAGCATGGCTTCGGCGAGTGAAGTCTTGCCCACCCCGCCTTGGCCTACGAGCACCACGTTCCTTACATTACCGGTCTTGGGAGCACCCATGATGACCTCCTTGCAGGGCCGCGCGCAATGCGCGACGCCAACGGGGAGAGTTCGCGGTCGGTGCCGTCCCGGGAGCAGCATGGTCGGCAGCCGAGCCGACTCACCCTCCAAATGTCCTATGCCACCACCCTACCCTCACGGGCGACCGTCCATGCACACCTTTCGGCACACGTATGAATACAGGCGGCGAGAGGAAGAAGGACGCATGCGAGGCGATTATTAAACCCCATCGATACAAATAAAAGCCGCCGCAGACCATAAGACCTGCGGCGGCTTTTTCTCAATATATAGCTGAGCCTAGCCCTCGATACGGCTCAAGAACTCACGGGTACGTTGCTCACGCGGGTGATCGATAACCTGCTCGGCCGGACCCTCCTCGACAATGCGACCGCCGTCCATAAAGACCACGCGGTCGGCAACATCGCGCGCAAATTGCATTGCGTGGGTCACGATCACCATCGTCATATTCTGCGCGGCAAGGTCTTTAATGACACGCAATACCTCGGCCGTCAGCTCGGGATCGAGCGCCGAGGTCGGCTCGTCAAAGAACAAGATCTCAGGGTCGAGCGCCAAGGCGCGGGCGATACTCACACGCTGTTGCTGACCCCCCGAAAGCTCACACGGAACCTTGTTCTCGTTGCCCGCAAGCCCCATCTGCGCGATCAACTCGCGTGCGCGTGCCTCCGCCTGCTCGCGCGGGCGCTTGAGCACGCGAATCGGGGCGTCGATGATGTTTTTCATCACGGTATAGTGCGGGAACAGGTTGTAATTTTGGAACACTAGGCCGAATCGCGAGCGCGCCTGCTTGGGCACATCGCCCTTCGCATAGACCGCGCCCGAACCCGCATCCGTCGCAACGGCAAGGTCGCCAAACGAGAGCGAGCCTCCGTCGAGCGTCTCGAGCAGCGTGGCGCAACGCAACAGCGTGGACTTACCGCCACCCGAAGGCCCGATAATCGCCACGACCTCGCCGCGCTTTACCTCGAGCGAGATATCCTTGAGCACCTCATTGCCGCCAAACGCCTTGCGCGCGTTTTCGATTTTCATCACTGAGTTAGTCATGATAATAGTCCAGCTTCTTTTCGGCGGCGCCCAGCAGCATCTCGACCACAAAGTTAAAGACCCAGTAGATCAGCGCCGCGATCGCAAACGGCACCATGCTCACCTGCGAGGCGACCAGCGCCTTGGCCGTCGAGAACATCTCACCCACGCCAATGGCAAACGCCAGCGACGTGTCCTTGACCAGCGTGATGATCTCGTTGCCCATCGCCGGCAGAATACGCTTGGCGACCTGCGGCATCACGATATACAGAAACGTCTGCATGCGCGAATAGCCCAGCACCTCGGCTGCCTCGTATTGACCGCGCGGAATGGACTGAAGGCCCGAGCGATAGATCTCGGCAAAGTAACCGGCGTAGTTGATGATGAATGCCACAACGCACGCCGTCCACTTGGAATCGGGCGTGAGCGAAATGCCAAACACGTAGTACGGAGCAAAGTAGATGGCAAACATCTGCAGCATGAGCGGCGTACCGCGCATGACCGAAATGTAGATGCGCGCAGTCCAGCGAAGCGGCGCGACCTTGCTCATGCGCATGAACGCCACGGGGATTCCCAAGGGAATCGACCCGAGCAGCGTCAGCACAAACAGCTGCAAGCTGACCAAGAATCCCTGGCCAAGCATCTGCATCATGACTTGAATAGACATTACTTGAGCACCCAATTATCGAAAGATAGACCATAGCTTGAATACTTGTCGCAGAGGTCCTTGACCGTACCATCCTCATAGAGCGCCTTGAGCGACTCGGTCACGGCATCGGCTGACTTGGTGTCGCCCTTCTTAAAGCCGACGGCGTAGTGCTCGCTGGACAGCGGCTCATCAAGCTGTGTATAGGCATCGGGCTTGGCGGCAAGCTGATACTGGGCAATCGAGAGGTCACAGGCGACGGCATCGACTGCACCACTCTCGAGCTGCATAAACGCCGTGTTGTACTCACCGATGGTATCGAGCGTGGCAAACGTCGCGGCCAAATCCTTCTGGTCGCCCTCGAGCACATCCTGTGCAGCGGAATCAGTCTGGGTAATCACGGTCTTGCCGGCAAGATCGTCCCAGCTCTTGATGCCCGCATCCTTCTTGACCACCAGCACCTGCTCGTTGAGCATGTACGGCTCGGAGAACGTGTAGTCGTCCTCGCGGCCCTCCATGGTAAAGCCGTTCCAGATGCAGTTGATGGCGCCCGAGTTGAGCAGCGTATCCTTGGCGTCCCAGTCGATGGCCTCGTATTTGACCTCCCAGCCCTGCTTATCGGCAACAGCCTTGGCCAAATCGAGATCAAAGCCGGTGTACTCGCCATCGTCGCCCACAAAACCATACGGAGGATAGGACTTATCAAAGCCCACCACAAGCTTCTTGGACTCTGCAGCGCCCTTCACATCCTTGGCCGCGGCAGAGCCAGCAGCGGAGCCCTTGCCGGCACCACCGCCGCAGCCGACAAGACCAAGGCCAAGCACCGTGGCAAACGAGCCGGCTAGACCAACAAACTGACGACGAGACATATCGGTATTCATGGTATTCCCCCTTGGTGGCACTTTAGTTAAGTAAAGTGAGTCATGTAACGTTCAGAATCATACACTCTACCTTGATAAAGTACAAGGGAGGGTTTGCCCGGCGTGGGCGGGGAGCGGCGCGTAATTAAGTTTCCTGCTCTACAGTCCTGCGCAAGACGGAAAGCACATTAAGTGCTTTCCTTTGCGTGCGGAACTCGCGATAAACTTAATTACGCGTCGCTCCCCGCCCACGCCGGGCAAACATCGTTGGACTTATCACTGACATGAAATGGGCGCTTGCATATCGTCTGCTAACTTGGCACGGTACAATGCTTTCAGATTTCAATTTGTAAATTAGTGGGGTTAATTCATGGCAGAATCTCGTGCGGAGCGTAGGGCTCGTCGTGCTTTGGTGGAAGCGGCTGAGGGGTCAAAGGAGGAGAAATCTCCTACGAAATCCAAGTCTTCTAAAGCTGCAAAAAGCAAATCGGCCAAGGGCAAGGCTAAGGCCAAGCGTCCCGGCTCTCGTCGGAGCGAGGACAAGGCATCTCAGACTCGCTCCAAGCGCTCGCATAAAGATCAGGTTTCGTCTGCGCGTAAGGCTGTGGATCCCAAGTCTCCCTGTCCGATCATGAAAGCTTGCGGTGGGTGCACGGCGCTCAATCGTCCTTATAAGAAGCAGTTGGCAGCTAAGCAGGCTGTTATGGAGGAGCTTTTTGCTGCTCTATGCGAGCGCGAGGGTATTAGCGTCGACCCCATTCGCGGTATGGGCGTCACCCTGGGCGACCCGGGCAAATATCCTGCTCCGCGCGGTTTTCGCCATAAGGCCGCCACTCCCTTTGCCCCCGGTAAAGAGGGCGCTGTCCGCTGCGGCTTTTTTGAACGTGGCACGCACAGAATCGTTGCTGTTCCTGAATGCCCCGTCGAGGCACCGGGCGCCCGACAGATCCTCAACGGCATCGCGCGTGAGGCCGAGCGCCTGCACATTCCCGCCTTTAACGAGGACAAGCATCTCGGACTGCTTCGCTATGCCGTCGTTCGCTGCGGCTGGCGCACCGACCAAATCATGGTCACCCTCGTGACCGCCCAGCGCGACCTACCGCATGCACAGGAATTCTTTGAGGCCGTCGCTGCACTCGATCCGCGCATCGTCACCGTCGCCCAAAACATCAACGGGCGCCCTGGCAACGCCATCCTCGGTGAGGAAACCCGTATCGTTTATGGCGCCGAATGCATGCGCGACCAGCTACTCGGCTGCGAGTTCGACATCTCCCCTACCGCGTTCTACCAGACCAACCCGCAGCAGACCGAATTGCTCTATCAGCTCGCTATCGACGGCATGGACCTGCGCCAGGGCGATGTGCTTATGGATGCCTACTGCGGCAGCGGCACCATCGGTCTTTGCGCAGCTAAAGATGCCCAGAGCAAGGGCATCGGCATCATGCTGCTCGGCGTGGAGCGCAACCCGGCGGGCATTGCCGACGCGCGCCGCAATGCCGAGCTCAACGGTCTTACCCGCAGCGCCTGGTTTATGGCCGACGATGCCACCGATTACATCCTAGATGCCGCCGACAACAACGAGCGCGTCGACGTCCTTTCCATCGACCCGCCGCGCGCCGGCTCCACCCCCGAGTTTCTTGAGGCCGCCTGCGCACTTAAGCCACGCCGCATCACCTATATCAGCTGCAACCCCGTGACCCAAGAGCGCGACCTGCACCACCTCCTCGACGGAGGCTATCGCCTGCTCAAGATCACGCCCGTCGACATGTTCCCCCATACCGACCACACCGAAACCGTAGCGGTCCTCGAACGCCGCTAATCCACCGGCACAAGAAAGGGGGCGACCCGTCTGGACCGCCCCTTTCGCTTGGTTTATAAATTCCGCTACATCCCCTTGCGCAGGTCGCACACGCCGGCTGCCGCCATCTCGCGCAGCAGCGTCTCGCGGTCGCGCGTCACGATCAAATCCAGTGGGAAGTGAATCTCGTCGAGCATCTTGCGCGCGTGATCGAGCTTGCCAATGGCCATGCCAATGTGGGCATCGGTCGACACGCCAATGCCCACGCCCAGCTCGGCGCAGCGCTCGGCGATCTTGCGACATACGGCCCAATGCTCAGTGTCGACACCGTGTTCAAGACTATGGTTATTGATCTCGATAATCTTGTGCTTGGCCTTGGCCGCCAGCAGCACCTCGTCGATATCGAACGGCACGCCCGAACGACCCGTATGCCCAAGCATGAACACCTTGGGATGCTCCAGGGCATTGACATACATCTCGGTCGTCTGGGCGAGCGTCGCGCCTTCGGCAAACTGCGCATTATGCACGCTTGCCACCAAATAATCCAAATTGCGCGTCACCAAATCGAACAGCGAATGCTGGTGATTGAACGAATCGCCGACAATATTGAGCGAAACGGGAATGTCCTCGCCAAACAAGCTTCCGTCCAGCGAAACGATATCGGCCTCGGCACCACGCAGCACCAGCACGCCGCTCCAAATGTGCGGCCAGATATCCTGGTTGATAAAGAACTGGAAACTGCGCAGGTCATTGGGGCAAGGCGTAACCATAGAACTCAGATGGTCGGCAGATCCAAGTACCTGCAGACCACGCTCTGCCGCCCAGTACACATTCTCCTCAATGGTCGAATATGCATGCGCAGAGAACATCGTATGGGTATGAATGTCACAAGAAAGCAGGTAGGGCATCGGGTCTCCTTATCCGGTATGGCCGTCGCGTATATTCATTGTACGCATAGCCTTCGATAGTCGTAAAACCACTCCATCCCAACGACACAACGTTCATGACAACGGGGTCCGGCTTAACACCAAACCCCGTTTCACGTAAAACATTGTAGGCAGAGCGCTTTACTTTTAGCGATACTCGTCCGCCAACTGTTTCCAAGCGTGTAGCGAATTGATAATCGTTTCGTAACTCACGCAATAGCCCAGGCGGAACCAACCCGGCATACCAAAGCTGTCCGAGGGAACCGCAAGCAGCTCATACTTCTTTGCGAGCTCGCAAAACGCATTCGCGTCGGGCTCGAGTGCTTTCACCCACAGGTAGAAAGCACCATCCGGCTCAACATAGGTATAGCCGTAGTCCGCCAAGGCGTCGGTGAGCGCCGCGCGGTTGCGAGCATAGGCCTCGACATCACTCGGCTCATCGATGCAATCGATAATCACGCGCTGGAAGAGCGCCGGTGCGCATACAAAACCCAGCGTACGGGCAGCACCCGCAACAGCCGGCATCAGACGCGCAGCCTGCGGATTGGTGTTGGGAACCAAGATCCAACCCACGCGCTCACCCGGCAGCGACAACGACTTAGAATACGAGTAGCACACCACGGTGTTCTCGTAGATCGAGGGCACCCAAGGCACCTCGGCACCGTACACGATCTCGCGGTACGGTTCATCCGAGATGAGCATAATCGGGTTCTCGGGATCGCGTTTGGCGTTGACCTCGCGCAAAACATTGGCCAGTCGCGTCAGCGTGTCGCGCGTATACACGGCACCGGTCGGGTTGTTGGGCGAGTCGATGATGACGGCAGTCGTCTTATCGGTAATCGCCTTGAGCACGTTGTCCACGCTCAGCTGGAACGTGTCTTCATCGGCGAGCGCCTCGACACACGTACAGCCAGCCTTCTCAATCCAAACGCGATACTCCGGAAAGTACGGGGCGATAACAATAACCTCGTCGCCCGGGTTCGTAATGGCGTTGAGCGTACAGGTGAGCGAAGCCGCGGCGCCCACCGTCATAAAGACGTCCTTGCCCTCATAGCTCGTGCCAAAGCGGCGGTTGAGCGATTCGGCGACAGCTGCTCGACATTGCGGCAGGCCCGGTGCGGGCGTATAACCATGCAGCTGGTCGCTCGGCAGCTCCAAGGCCTTCTTAATGGACTCAGCCACAGCGGCGGGCGCCGGAACACTCGGGTTGCCCAGCGAAAAATCGAATACGTTCTCCGCACCGATCTGCGCCTTGCGCTCAAGACCATAGCTAAAGATCTCGCGGATGATGGAACTTTCCGCACCGCGAGCATACATAGTTTCGTTGATCATCTGTTCCCCTTTCGCATAGGCGCTATTGTACGCTTTAGTCGGGCAAAGCGCCGCAGTAATGTTCATTGGGGACAGACTTAAATGCGTGAAAACGCTCATTTAAGTCTGTCCCCAATCAACAGATGGCCCCATATCGCTCAAAAGAAAAAGCCTCCGCAGGTTTCCCCGCGGAGGCTTTCGTTAGAAGGACTATTTGTCGGTGTCGGCATCGGCGTTGACGACATGGCTATCGCCATCAACATCGGATGCGGCTTCGGCATCCTCCTGCATGGCCGCCTGCGCAAAAGCTGCGGCATCAGCCGCCAGCTCCTCCTCGCTCATACGAGGCATGCGCTTTTTGGTCGGCATGCCGGCCGCCTTGGCATTGCGCTCCTCCTTGGCCGCCAGGATATCGCCCTCGCGCTCAAGGTAGGCATCCCACTCGTTATCGAGCAGGGCATTCACGGCGTCGCCTTCGACGGTCTCGCGCTCAAGCAGCACCTTCGCCATCAGATCAAGCTGATCGCGACGGGCATCCAGAATCTCGACCGCACGGCGATGGGCTTCGCGCATGATGCGCTGAACCTCGATATCGATGCGGCGTGCCGTCTCCTCGGAGTAATCCTGGTGATCGGCGTAATCGCGACCAAGGAACACCTGATGCTGTGCCTCGCCAAACACCTGCGTGCCCAGCTCCTCGCTCATGCCCAAACGCGTAACCATCTCGCGTGCCATCTTGGTCGCGCGCTCCAGGTCGTTGCTCGCGCCCGACGTGATGTCATCGCACATGAGCTCCTCGGCAACGCGGCCGCCCAAGAACACGGCGAGCTCGTCGAGCATCTCGTTCTTGGTCTTGAGGAAGTGATCCTCCTGTGGAAGCTGCAACGTGTAGCCCAGAGCCTGGCCGCGGCTGACAATCGAAATCTTATGAACCGGGTCGGAGTGCTCCAAGATGTGACCCACCAGGGCGTGACCGCTCTCGTGGTAGGCAATCGTGGTGCGCTCGGCTTCGGTCATCACGCGACCCTTGCGTTGCGGTCCGGCAATCACGCGCTCCATCGACTCCTCGACCTCGTCCATCGAGATCACGGAACGATGACGGCGAGCGGCCAGCAGCGCAGACTCATTGAGCAGGTTCGCCAAATCGGCACCGGTAAAGCCAACGGTCATCTGGGCGAGCTTCTCAAACTTAACGTCCTCGTCCATCGGCTTGTTCTCGGCATGCACGCGCAAGATCTGCTCGCGGCCCTTTACGTCCGGACGGTCGACCGTGACCTGGCGGTCAAAACGACCGGGGCGCAGCAATGCCGGGTCCAGAATATCGGGACGATTGGTTGCTGCGATCAGGATGACCGACTCGCTTTCCTCAAAACCATCCATCTCGACCAGCAGCTGGTTGAGCGTCTGCTCGCGCTCGTCGTGGCCGCCGCCCAGACCGGCTCCGCGCTGACGTCCCACGGCATCGATCTCGTCAATAAAGATGATCGACGGAGCCTGAGACTTGGCCTCCTTAAAGAGGTCGCGCACGCGGCCGGCACCGACACCCACGAACATCTCGACAAAGTCAGAACCAGAGATGCTAAAGAACGGCACGCCCGCCTCGCCGGCAACGGCCTTGGCCAGCAGCGTCTTACCGGTACCCGGAGGGCCCACCAGCAAAACGCCGCGCGGGATCTTGGCACCCAGTTTGCGATAGCGGTCCGGATCGCTTAGGAAGTCGCGGATCTCCTCGAGCTCCTCGACGGCCTCGTCCACGCCGGCCACGTCCTCGAACTTGACCTTGGGACGCGTAGCCTCGTTGGTCTTGGCATTGGTCTTGCCAAACTGCATGTTCCTGTTATTGGCGCCCATCATCTGGCGCATAAAGTAGAACATGATGGCGATCAGGGCGATCGTCGGCAGCACGCTCATCGCCAGGTCGCCCCAAAAATCGGGGTCGTTAGTGTTGACGATGTACTTGGTATCGGGGTGCTCCGCCATAAGCTCGGCAAGCGAATCGGAGCCGACATAGGTCGAGGAGAAGCTCTTGAGCTCGCTCGTATCGCCCTTGTCCTTTTTCGTCTTCCAGTAATGCCCCGCCACGCTTCCGTCTTGAACCGTATAGGTCAAATCTTCGACGCGATCCTGCTTAATGGCACTGACCATCTCGCTCGTCGCGAGCTTAACGGTATTGCTGGAGTTGGCAAAGCCGGAACCCATATTAAAGAAGGCATAGCCCAGAAGCGCGCAAGCCAAAAGAAAATACAGCCAGCCCGTACGCGTGGGCTTCTTGCCTCCGGGCATCCCCGGAATCTTTGGGTCCCGGGGAGTCTGGGGATTGTTGTCGTTACGGTCGTCGGGCATCTTACGAATAAACCTCCGGTTTCAAAATGCCCAGATACGGAAGGTTGCGATAGCGCTCGGCATAGTCGAGGCCGTAGCCCACCACAAAGGCATCGGGGCAATGGGTTCCAACATACTTGGGCGTGATGGCCGAGGTACGGTTCTCAACGTCCTTCCACAGGAAGGCAGCGACCTCCAGCGAGGCGGGCTTGCGGCTCTCGAGGTTCTTCATCAGGTACTTGAGAGTCAGGCCCGAGTCCAGAATGTCCTCGACGATCAGCACGTCGCGACCACGGATGTCGATATCCAGGTCCTTAATGATACGCACGATGCCCGAAGACTTCACACCGTCGCCATAGCTCGAAACAGCCATGAAATCGATGTTGGTCGGCAGCTCGATCTTGCGCATCAGGTCGCCCATAAAGACAACAGCGCCGCGCAGGACCGCGATCAGCACCAGATCCTTACCCGCGTAGTCGCGCGTAATCTCCTCGCCCAGGCGAGAAACGATACCGTCGATATCCTCCTGCGTAAACAGAACCTTCTCGATATCCGGATGTTGAGAAGCCATGACAACCCTTTCTTGTGCTTAATCGCCCACACACCGCCGTATGGACGCGAACTACACATTCTAGCAGCGCACGGGGTATATTTTCCAGCCCGCGCACCATCAGCGCGGGAATACCGTCAACGCCGCACAGAAAAGCTGGTGCGAGAAGCTAATCCGCATCAACCACGCGAAGCAGATAGGCCACACGCGTCGCCGCCGTGCACTTAAAGCGTTCGTCCGTGCGAACTCCGACGACCCACACCACGGCACCTCCCGGCGCCGTCCTCACCATGGGCACGCCGGCGCGCTCAGAAACGGGAATGCGAGCCTCACCTAGCAAGTCGGATACCTTCTTGCTTCGGCCACTCATCCCCAACGGGCACATCACGTCTCCCGGTGCGGGACCGTCTACCCACAGGCGCGCCAATCGCGCCTCGGCAGGGATCTCGCCACGCGAGCCCGCCAAGATTCGCTCGCTATCGCTGTCGGCAAAACCCAGGGCAGCCGCGTCCACCAAAGCCGTCACTTCTCCGGCAGCCGCAAGCTCACGGGCGCGGCGCACGATGTCGCATCCCGGCTCAACGGCCATCGGCTCTGCGACCAGCACACGTCCCCCGCCCAACGGCAAACGCCCGGGTATGGTGATCCAATCCGCGACCAGGCCCTCACGAGCCGCCGGTGCCTTAAACGCCAGCATGCCAAACTCTACGCGTGCGTCAATCCCCGCCGGAAGCGTGACCGAGCCGGCGCCCTCGGCAACGCAGGAAAGAACTCGCTCCACATGTCGCATCTCTGGACGAGCGTCCGGATCGATGCGCTTAATCGCCAGCCGCACGATGCGCCGCGCGATTACCACCTCGGCCGCAGCAAGGCGCCTGGCATCGAGCACCAGCGCGCCCGCCGCCTCTTTGCGCAAACAGCTTCGAAACGCCTGTGCCGACAGCTGGGATAGAAACGCATCTTCGTCACCAAGGATCTCACAGGCGGCGCCAATCGTCTTGCACACGCTCGCATTACGCTGCGCCACCACCGGCATCACCCGATGGCGCACGTAGTTTCGCAGATACGAGACATCCTCGTTGCTCTCATCTTCGCGCCACGGCTGTCCATGTACCTGTAGATAGCCCACGAGCTCGCCATGAGTTAAGTCGAGCAAGGGACGCACCACGATATTCCTTCGGCGGGGAATGCTCGAAAGCCCAGCTGGACCCGACCCCTTAATGGCGTTCATCAAAAATGTTTCCGCGCGGTCCGAAGAGGTATGGGCAGTGCAGATGCGCGCCGCCGTTCTCGGCGCCCCCGTCTTGGCGCAAAGCTCGCGTACATACCTTCGCGCCGCGGCATAGCGCACCTCGCGCGCCGCTGCCTCGATATTTCCCGACTCCCCATCAAAATAAGCGTGCTCCACACACAGCGGTAAACCATATTGCGCGCAAAGCCCGCGCACAAAGGCCTCATCGCCGTCGGACGCCTCGCCTCGCAGATGGTGATTTACATGAAGCACATGCAGGCGCTCGCGAGCAATGGGGGCAACGCCGCGTCCATCTTGGATATCCAACTTTGATGTACACGCCATAAGAAGCAGTGCCGTCGAGTCCGCACCGCCTGATACCATGAGCACCACAGGAGCAGCCTGCTGCCTCGTCCGGGTCTCATCGACTGCCCCAGGCACGGCATGGTGTCCATAATGCTGAGATACCGTAGGCATTTGCTTCCTCCTCTATTCGTCCGCACCCATTGTATCCTTTGGAATCTTATGTCTCGTCTGCACCTTCATATCCTCGGCAGTGGCTCTAAAGGCAACTGCGCACTCATCGAGGGCCCGCAGGGGCTCATTATGGTCGATGACGGACTGTCTCGCCGCGAGACATTAAAGCGCATGGCAGAACTGGGGCTCTCGGCAGACAACGTCTCGGCTCTTCTCATTACTCATGAGCATAGCGATCACATCAAGGGCCTCGATGTCTGGTGCAAGCATTGGAATGGCCCGGTCTTTTCCAGCAGAGGAACGCTCACGTCCAAAGAAAGCCTCGCACATCTACCTGTCGAGGAATTCGACCCAGGTGACGCCCTCTCTATTGCCGGAGTCCACATTCAAACATATTCGACATCCCACGACGTCGTTAATCCCGTCGGCTACCGGTTTGACGCTCAGGGTGATTCAATTGGCTTTGCCACCGACACCGGCGAGTTGTCGAAGCATGCCATCGATACGCTCAAGGACTGTCGCATTCTCGCACTCGAAAGCAACCACGATGTAACCATGCTGCGTCAAGGCGACTATCCTCGCTTTCTTCAGGAACGTATCCTGTCTGTAAAAGGGCATCTCTCCAACGATCAGGCCGCCGATGCCGCACGCGCGTTGGTAACCGATCGCACCGAGCAACTTATCGCGATGCACATTAGCCAAGACAACAATCGCCCAAGCCTGACCGTCAAAAGCTACGCAAGCTCCCTCGACGCAACACTCGACAACGAGCTTGGCAGCACCGCCACCCGCGTTGAGGGGCTGCATAAACTCACGATACGTCCCGCCGGGCAATATCGGCCCATGACCATACAGTAAACAGCAAAGGGGGCTGGGAATCACTTCCCAGCCCCCTTAACGTAGGCACCGATTTTAAAAGCCGATAGCCTTAATCGATGGAAATCTTCGTAACGTTCTTCTTCTCGACAATCTTAGGAACCGTAACGGTAAGGATGCCGTCAGCGTACTTTGCAGAAAGGCCCTCGCTCGAAGCATCCTTCAGGTACACACCGCGCGTCGCGCTGTACGAGCTGAACTCCTTCTGTAGGAAGTTCTTACCCTCGTTCTCCTCGTCTTCCTCGACATTCACGCTAATGGAAAGACGACCCTCATTGAGCTCGACATCGATATCGTCCTTGGCGACGCCGGTCAGATAAGCCTTGACCTCATAGCCATCGCCCTTATCCTCAACGTCAACGGGGAACGCCTTAGAAGCAATCGAGCTGTTCGCTAGGTCGCTCATATCATCAAAGAGATCAAACAACGAGCTAGCAGAGGGACGAACACCAAAAACCGAACGATAAGGAACCATGCTTGCCATGACTACCACTCCTTTAAGGGACTGCCGAGCCATCTTCTAGGTGGCAGGGACTTCTTTTGACGCTCTAATATATGCCCATCCATTTCTTATATATACATTTTGATATAAAGTTTTTTAAGTCTCTTTCTATAAGCATATCTTAGTCTGGTCGACTAAGGTCTTAACGAAGCTAAGGTTCTTTGAACCGTGCCTTAAATACCATATACGCGGCCTGTCAAAACGAAGCGGAGGGCTTACAATGAGCGCATACACGTTGTTAATGACAACCTAAGGGCATCATGGACGATCAGACCTCCGACAATTCGTTTGAGTCGCTGCAGAACGATAGTTCTGCCTATTCACAGCCCATATGCTACCATCGTCCCCATATTTCCCAAGAGCCCATTAACGATGCAGAGCCTGAGTATGTAACTCGCAATCGATATCAAACCCTAGAAGAATCTCAATCAGCGCGCAGACACATGGGTGTCGCCTCGAGCGATCCGGTGTATCTAAAAGATGCCCCCTTATCCAAAAACAGCGCAAGCAGCCAGGAGCAGACACAAACACCCACAAAGCAACATCGTAGAGGACCCCGTCCCAAGCAAACTCTAACGCATTCCGCCCGCTATCTCGAGACGCCTAAGCAGGGGAAATCGATATTTACATCGTCAAACAGACGGCGCAGACAGCACCGTCTTCAAATTGCGCTCTTGATCATTGCCATCGTGGCAATCGCGCTGGTCATTCATTTTGTTTTCTTCAAATAGAAAAGGCTATTAAGCCATAGAGGCGTTTAGCTCATATCGATCAAATCAGAACCACCCTTAAAAAGGGTGGTTTGCTCTTAGGGTATAACCCACGGGCC
>CANNOC010000004.1 GCA_947507155.1 uncultured Collinsella sp.
GTGGTGATCTGGGCGCCGAGCTCGGTGAGCTCCTCGACACTCTTCTCGAACATTTTTAATACCTCTCTCTAGAAGTAATCCTCTGACGTGCAATTATACACTTCGGTTGGTTATCTGGTAGTAACCAGTTAAATGCAAAGAATCACCATATGGAAACGATGCGAGCACTAGTTACTGCGCTGGTGGTAAACCTTGTATTTAAACTGATCGGCACGAGCAACCGAGAGTGTGTACTCCACTACCTCGTTTGACTCGTTATACGTAGTCCTGACCAAATCGAGCACAGGCGAGCCCTCGACAATTCCCAAAAGGTGGGCATCGGTGGGACGGGCTATGCTCGCATAGAACTCCTCTTCGGCCACGCGAATCTTTTGCTGAAAGTCCTGCTCAATCACATCGTAAAGCGGCTTACGCTCCAGCAGCGGTCGCTCTAGGGACAGAAATTGACGAACCGGTAGATAGCTGCGTTCGACCATCATGGGCATGTTGTCGGCAGAACGAAGGCGCTTGAGCTTAAAAATGCGATCACCGATGCGCAATCCCATATGCTCGGCCAGATTCTTATCGGCCTCCATCTCGCAAAACTCGAGAATCGTGGTCTCGGGTTCTCGACCCATCGCGCGCATCTGCTCGGTAAAGCTGTAGGACTGCATAAGATTGGTTGCTTTTGCCGAACGGTCGGTCACAAAGGTACCGCGACCGTGCTGCCGAACCACCAGTCCTAAACGCTCCAGTTCCTGCAGAGCCAGGCGTACCGTAGTGCGCGAGAGACCATAGCGCTCCGAAAGTTCGCGCTCGGAAGGAATCATGTCACCGGCGCGATATTCATGGTCAATCTTTTCGGTCAGAATATCGACCAGCTGATCGTACAGCGGTTGCTTACGCGCTCCGATCGCCATCCTATCCTCCCTTTTGCTCGAATTCGGCTAACTACCTAGGGTGTTATGCATTATCTGTCTGCCACACCCGAATCATTAAGAAAACAAAAGCCGCGCGCTCTTTCGAGCACGCGGCTTTTAACATACACATGGCTTAAGGGGTCGGGGTGTGAGCCGCGTAGGGACACACCCCTCAAGCTAGAGCCTTACCAGATGCTCGGCCAGAGACCAAGCGGGCCAGCGCCCAGGATGCCAAGGACGAAGAGCAGGAGAATGCCCTTGGTCGGGGTCCAGCTGTGCTTAGCGAACATGTAGTAAAGCAGCAGCGTAAGCATAAGCGGGACGAGCTTCGGGACGATGGTGTTGAGGGTGTCGGCAACAGAGAAGTTGACCGGATCCTCGGTAACGGTGCCGTAGGTCACGGACTCCATGCCGTTACCCAGATCGGTGACGCCGCACTCGACAGCGTTGCCGTCGGCATCGGAAGCGGTAAGGGCGTTGCCGTCCTTATCGGTCATGGCGATGGTACCGGCCTCAGCGGTCTCGGTATCGATGCCCTCCATACCGGTGAAGTTCTCGGCCTCCTTCTCGGAGACGATCACGGTAGTAGCGGAGAGACCACGGGTGGTGCCGTTGGGGATCTGGAGGTTGATCTGGGTGCCACCCATGGTGACGACCAGGCAACCGACGACGAAGACGCCCATGATGGAAGCGGCACGCGTGAAGGCCTGCATGTTGGCGGTCAGAGCGTCAATAGCGCTGGTGCCAAGCTTGTAGGACCAGTTCATGAGCCAGAAGCGCAGAGCGAACTGGACGACGTTGAAGATCACCAGGAAGATGATCGGTGCAGCGGCGTTGCCGTTGATGGCCATGTTAGAGGTGATGCCGGCCGTGATAGGCACAAGCGTCAGCCAGAACAGGGCGTCACCGATACCACCGAGCGGGCCCATTGCGGCGACGCGGACGGCGCGGATCGTGGGGATGTCAACCTTGTTCTGCTCGAGCGAAAGCACGATGCCCATAACAAAGGTGACAAGGAACGGGTGGGTGTTGAAGAACTCCAGGTTGTGGCTCATGGAAGCCGCGAGGTCGTTCTTGTTGGTGTGGATCTTCTCCAGACCGGGGATGATGGAGTAGAGCCAGCCAGCGGCCTGCATGCGCTCGTAGTTGAACGATGCCTGCAGGAAGCAGGAGCGCCAAGCCATCTTGTTGAGGGTCTTCTGATCGAGCTGCGGAGCAGGAGTGAGATCCTCGTAGTGCTCCGGGATCACATACTCATTAGATGCCATCTTCGAAGTCACCTCCGTCAGAAACAGCTGCACCCTTCAGCTCGGTCTGCTGCTGGAAGTCCCAGAAAGCGATGCCGAAGCCGATGAGAGCGAGGATGAGCAGAGCAGGGGTTGCCAGCGAATCGTTGGCAACGGTGATGAGCGCGAGGCCAAAGCCCATGAGGAAGAAGCCCCACATATCGCGGTTCATCATAACCTTGAGCAGGACGGCGAAGCCGACGAAGCGCATCATGCCGCCTGCAGCGGAGAGACCGGTCTGCAGCCAAGTCGGGATGGCAGAAGCGATGGTCTGACCGATGGTAGCGCCAGCGATGAAGAACAGGGTGACGACGACAGCGAAGATCAGGCCGAGCAGAGCCATGGCGAAGTAGTTCAGGCGCTCGATGCCCTTGGTGTCCGCGTTGTGAGCCATGTTATCGGCCGTGGACATAAGCGGGGACATAAGCGTGAAGACCAGGGTAACGCCAAGCTGGCCAAGCAGAGCGAACGGAATGGCGAGGCCGACTGCCGCGTTGGGCTCGAGGCCCGTGGCGATAGCGAGAATGGCTGCCATGATGCCGCCGATGACGGCGTTAGGCGGCTGAGCGCCTCCGATCGGCATGTTGCCGATCGTCATGAGCTGATAGGTACCACCCACGAGAAGACCGGTGTTGAGGTCGCCAAGGATAAGACCGATGACGGCGCCGGTGACGATGGGCTGATAGAGAGACTCGAGGAAGTCAAACTGGTCGATTGCCGCGATGAACGTGACGACGAAGACCAGAGCGATCTGGATGATCGAGTATTCCATCTTGCTCCTCCTTTCAAAATGTATGTACGCACTTTGGATTTCACGTACAGAACGTCAGGGTTTCACTCCTGACAACGTGGATCACGAGGATTACGAGAAGAGCTTGCTCGTGTCCTCAACAGGCGTGCTCGGAACGCGCCTGATCTCCAACTCCACCCCCAATTCCTGCAGCTCTTTAAACGCAGCGACATCCTCGTCGTTAACTGCGACGGAGGTGGCGACTTGGCGCTTTCCTTCCGACATGTGCATGTTGCCGATGTTTACCTTCTTTATAGGCACACCGCCCTTGACGAGCGTAAGCACGTCTTCCGGTGTTTCGGCCACGATGAAGATCTTCTGGCGCGGGCTCGCCTTGCCAATGACGTCGATGGTCTTCTGCAGAGAGAAGAAACGCGTAGCGACGCCGGCGGGAGCGGCCATCTTCATGAGGTTCTGGCGCATGGTGTTGGACGCCACGTCGTCGTTGGCGACGAGGATGAGGTTGGAGCCCAGGGTGGAGTTCCACTGGGTGGCAACCTGACCATGAACCAGTCGGTTATCGATGCGGGTAAGAAGAATGTTGGGTTCTGCCATGTTGATCAGCTTCCTTTCGTTATTTGCTGACGACAGTTACTTGATCTCCTGAATCGCGTAACGCGAAACATCTACGACGGCTCCGGATCGGACTTTGATCTGGACCTTCTCGCCTTCGATGCCTTTGACGGTTCCGTAGATACCGCCGGCGAAAAGAACCTCTTGACCCGGCTTGAGCTCGGTGTGCAGCTCCTTGAAGTACTTCTGCTTCTTCTTCATGTTGATTTGCGACCAGATGGTGTAAATCAAGCCCATGATGACAAGCAGGCCTAAAAGGGCGACCGAGGAGCTCAGGACGTTGGCTCCGAAATCGGCCATTAGATGCCGTCCTCGTCGCCGAAGATATCCTCTTCCTCGGAGCCGGCAACGGATGCGACCGTCTGGGCGGTGACGCCCGTCTGGCCAACGGTCACGGCCTGCTCGCCAAGCTCGGCGAGCGTGGCATTGCCGCGGAGGAACAGAAGCTCAATAACCATGGGAAGGTTGGTGCCAGTCAGAACCTCGACGTTGTCGACATCCTGGGCAATCATCATCGACTGGTTGAACGGGGTGCCGCCAAGCAGGTCGGTAAAGACGAGCACGCCATCGCACTCCTCGCGCATGGCGGTAATAGCGGCGCGGAGATCCTCACCGTAGGAAGCAGCCTGGTCGCCCTCAAAAGGAACGACGGTAAAAGCGGGCTGGTCGCCGGCAACCATAGCGATAGCGCTAGCTAGGCCGGGTGCGAACTGTCCATGACCGGTAAGAATAAAGCCAACCATTCAAATTTCCCTTCCGAAGGTGTGTACAATCTGAGTCCGATGATTTTCGGAAGCCAGCGGGCGCTCGCCCTTAAAGCTTCTTAGAAAGCGTTCTTTGAAGACCAGTGGTTTCTAAACTGGTAGTAACCACGTGACGTGTTGTTGTCACTATATCACCCCAGAAGAGGTCGCTTTCGTTGATTCATACGGTAAAACGTTTTTGCACCGCTCACGGTGATATTTCGACCGTTTACCGGTCGTTAACACTTCTACCTGCGGTTTTGAAACCGTTTCGAAATGCTTTGGCAAAAGATCGGAACTTTTCCTGTCCCTAAACAACGCAGGGCGGCTAAAAATAGCGTGTAGAAAAATTGCAGGTCATTGTGAAGATATGTGAATTGGTCTTTTTGACTTAATACCAGTTAGAACCAGTTTTGAGATTATCGGTGAACGGTAGTTTTCGACCGTTCACCGGTTACTTGCAATCGTTTGCAGTTGTTTTCCCATATGAATCGGGGAAACCCGATGAAGCACTTGTGCGATCACGGGAAGTTTTGACATTTGTCCTCATCCCCCGCGCGCCAAACTCCGGCACTCAAAATGAGCTAATAGCTCACGCTAATCGTTTTCAATCATTATTTACTCTGTATTCGTGATTATTTATCGTTTATCATTAAATATGATATAAGATACAAGTATCATCCAAGACATTGGTTGGAGGAGCTATGATCCGCTGGAACGTATCCAAATCGAATGAAGCCATCGACCGTGAACAGGCAATAGCCGATCTGAGGAAGCTCACTCGCATCTGCAAATGGGCCACAATCTGCACCACCGTGGCGCTCGCTCTGGGACTTCTCGCAGTCATTGCGATTGACCTTCTACTCGTATTGCCTAGCCTCTCCCAAGGGTCGTGTCTCCAATCCGTAGAACTTCAAGGCGGCGAAGGGCCGTGCCTGGCTATCGTCGGTACCGATGCGCAGACCCCACTTATGCTCGTCGCACACGATGGTCACACTGCCATAGGGAGCCTCTTGATGACATGCCTCGCGCTTACCATCGCGCTAAGCGTGCGCAGGCTTTTCTTAAACATTGAAAAGGAAGGCAGGCCCTTTGACCTTGAATGTAACCAGACACTTCGTCGAGTAGGACATTTATTCCTTATCGGCGGCGTTGCCGTGAGGCTTCTTGGTGCCGTAATCACGGGAATGATACTCTCAGGATTTGGCGGCAGCTTTACGGATGCGTTCGCCGGCCAGTTATTCGAGCCCTCCATGCTCTTTGCGGGCCTGATTATTTGCCTGATTGCCAGCATCTTCCGCTACGGGTATATCCTGCAAAAACAAGATGACGAGTTGCTCTAGGGGGAATCCATGATTATTCTGCGGCTTGACCGCATGCTCGCCGAACGCAAGATCTCATCCAAAGAGCTTGCGGGACGCGTGGGCATCTCCCAGGTCAATATGTCACGCATTAAGACGGGCAAGGTTTCTGCCATACGTTTTTCAACTCTTGACGCGATATGCCGGGCACTCGACTGCCAACCGGGCGATGTACTGGAATATATGCCTGACGATGAAGCCGATAACCTTTTTGGACTTAAAGATTGATAGGCATAATTTAGCCACCAGCGCCTAAACGCAAATAGCCCGCTAGAACAACATCCGTTCTAGCGGGCTTATTCAGATATTTCGGTTACGCGCTCGGCGGCTCAGACAGATCTTTATGCAAACAGACCATAGATGCTGATGTTGGCCTTGGCATACAGGCCGTTAGCATACTCGGTCCACTTGGAGCTGGCGCTCGAAGCCTGCGAAGAGTACTGCTGGTAGGCGGTGTAATAGGCGGTCATGGCCTGCTTGTAGGTAGCGCTATCAGCCGTAAAGGCATCGTCAGCGAAGGCCTTAGCGTAGGTGCTATCGGCGTCCTTCCAGGTGCCCTTTTCGCTATCCCACTCGTCGCCGGCAAGTTTGATGATGTAATCGGCGTAGTCCTTGCTCGCGGTCTCCTCGTTGCCGTCAGCAGGCTCGGTCGGGGCGGTCGGCATGCTTGCGGAGCTATCGCCCACCTTCTTCTTGTAGAGCTTCTGCAGCGTCGCGGACTGACGGACGATCTGCTTGGCCTGGTCCTTGGACACGCCATACTGCGTGGCCATGGTCTTGTAGTCCGAAGTGCCGATGGAATCCTCGGCGTACTTCTTCATCTCCTTAGAAGAGACGGTGATGCCCTCGTCCTCGGCAGCGTCGAGCAGGATCTTGTTGCGCACGTAGGACAGGATGACGTCGGCAGAGGGAGCGGTGTAGTTGCCATCGCCATCCTTGACGGTGTCGAGGCTGTACTGGCTCTCAATGGCCTCGCGCGCGGTGATGTCGCTCTTCTTGCCGTTGTAGCTGTAGCTTGCCACGGTCGAATCGAGCTGGTCCTCGGTGAGGGTCGCCGAGCCGACACCCTTGCCGCCAAAACCACCATTGCCAATAAAGAAGCCAATCACGGCAGCAATCACGACTGCAACCACAAAGGCGGCAATCATCGTCTTCTTGTGCTTGGATGCGCGGTCGTCTTCGTCGGAACCCAGGATATCGTCGTCCTCGTCCTGCTCCTCGGGCATGAGGTTCTCGTCGGCGGCGTCCGCGGCGATCTTTGCCTCCAGGCGAGCGTCCTCCTCCTCGGCCGTCGTACCGGCGGCAATATGTTCGGCAGACGTACCGGCGACCAGATCGATCTTCTCCTCCTCATCACCATCGGGGCCTTCGCCGCGCTCGATGATCTGGATGCCGTCGATCTCGTCCTTCTCGTCCTTCTTTTGAATCAGACCCATATCAGTTACTCCTTGTTAGGAAACATAGTCCGCAATAGAATACGCCCGACAAAGCGCCGGGCGTATTGATTCTCAGGTTATACGCAAACACTTAAGTACTATTTAGGCGTTTGCAGTCTGCATGCCTTAGGCCAGGTGCGCGATAACGGCATCGGCAAAGGCCTGCGTGCCCACAGCGCCCTCAACGGAGCCGGTCTGGGCACGACGAACGTCGCCGGTAACCTGCTCACCCTCGTCGAGCGTGGCAGAAACGGCGGCGCGAATGCGATTGGCCGCGTCGTTCTCGCCCAGGTGATCGAGCATCATAGCCGCGGACAGAATCTCGGCCGTGGGGTTAGCGATATCCTGGCCAGCGATATCGGGCGCGGAGCCGTGCGTCGCCTCGAAGATGGCGCAGTCGGCACCGATGTTGGAACCCGGAGCCATACCCAGTCCACCTACCAGACCGGCGCACAGGTCGCTCACAATGTCACCGTACAGGTTGGGCAGCACCAGGACATCGAAGTCGTTGGGGTTCTGGACCAGGCCCATGCAGGTGGCGTCGACAATTTTGTCGTTGAACTCGATATCGGGATAGTTGGCGGCCACCTCGCGCGCAACGCGCAGGAACAGGCCATCGGTCGCCTTCATGATGTTGGCCTTATGCACGGCCGTCACCTTTTTGCGGCCGCAGCGGCGGGCGTACTCAAAAGCGTACTCCACAATGCGGCGGCTCTTGGCGATGGAAATCGGCTTGATTGAGATGGCGGAATCCGCGGCGAAGGTCTTCTGGCCCGAGCGCTCGACGAGCTGCGAGAGCTCCTCGACCTCGGCAGCGCCCTCATCGAACTCGATGCCGGCATAGAGGTCCTCGGTGTTCTCGCGCACGATAACCAGGTCGACGTCGCGGAAGCGCGAGCCGTCGCCCGGCTGCGACAGGCAGGGGCGCACGCAGGCGTACAGGTCAAAATGCTTGCGCAGGGCGACGTTAACGCTGCGGAAACCCGTGCCGACCGGCGTGGTGATGGGGCCCTTGATAGCAACCTTGGTCTCGGCGACCGCATCGAGCACATGTTGGGGCAGCGGCGTGCCAAACTCGTCCATGACGCCGGCACCGGCCTCCTGGACGTTCCAGTTGATCTGGACACCAGTGGCCTCGACCACGCGGCGCATAGCCTGCGTAATCTCGGGACCGATACCGTCACCAGGAATCAGGACTACATCGTGCGCCATAATCTGTTACTCCTCGTCTTCGGCGTCGTCAGATTTTTTTACGCTAGCACGCTTCTTCTTTTTGGAGAGATCCAGGCCAAAACGTTTAACAAGCATTTCGCAAATCTCGCTCGAACGGGCCTTGAGATAGCTACCCTTGCCGTTCTCGGCATCGAACTTAAGGCGCAGCGCGAGCTTCTCGGCGACCTCGGCGTCAATCTCGCCCCGGCCAAACTCGTACAGGCAACCGAGCATGTCGCGATACTCGAGGTCGCCGTGGTAGCACTGGATGGCCTCGTCCAGGATGGGCCAAGCCTCGCGCGAACGCTCGACGCTCGTGGCGCCCCACACGCACAGCAGGCGGAAGGCGGCATAGCGCAGCGTGGACGAAATCTCATCGAACAGCGCGGTCTCGGCGCCCTCAAAGGCATCGCCCAGCTGCTCGGGGCAGGTGGTGGCGAGCGCCGCCAGGGCATCGAGAGCCTCCCAGCGGGTCTGAGCCTCGGGGCGGTCGAGCGCCTCGATCAGCGCGGGCACGCAGGGCACGACGCGCTGCGGATCGCGCTCGGCAAGCAGGTGCAGCACGCGGGCGGCAAACTGACGGATGCGGCGCGTGGGGCAGCCGAGCTCCTGGACCAGGCGGTCGACGGCGTTCTCGTTCTCCTCTGCCAGCTGGAGCTGTGCCAGCTCCTCGTCGGTGAGCTGTTCGTCTTTGTTTTCTGCCATAGTTACCTCTTTTTACTATTTCTTAGCGTGCTTGTCAGCACCCTTGCTGTCATCGGTGACCGAGATGAGCTGTCGGTCGGCCGCGCCATTGCGACGCGCACGGCGGCGCTCCTCGGCATCGCCCGCGTCGGCGGCGGCGCGGTGAGCCTTGTTAACGTTAAAGACCTCGTCGTGCTTGCGCCACGGACCGACGGACTCGCCAAAGCTCATCTTAAGGCCGGCGATAAAGCCGCCGAGCCAGCCGATCGGCGCAAACTGCACCAGCGGGAACAGCGAGAACACCCAGGTCAGCAGGACGACTGCCGCCGCACCCGCAAAGTTGGCAATCCAGTAGTCGCGCTTGGTGATCACGCGCTTTTCGCACGCCCACTGGCCGCACAAAAAGCCGATGTAGATCGCAAAGAGAAAGAGCGCCAGCGCAAGCACCACGAACGTCCAGCTCATGGGCGTTACTCCTCGTGATGGTGGCCGCAGCAGCACTCGTGGCCGTCGTCATGGCCGTGGCCGCCGCAGCACTCGTGGCCCTCGTCGTGGTGGTGGCCACAACCGCACTCGTGATCGTCGCCACGCTCGCCGCAACCGCAGCCTTCCTCGTGAGCACCGTGCTCCTCGGGACGATACTGCGACCAGTCCAGACCGGCGGCGATGGCATCGGCCTCCTCCTTATAGAGGACCGTGACGGCCTGGGTGCCCAGCTTGGCGCCACCGATGGCATCGAGCATGTCGTAAAGCGTAAAGGCCACGTCGGCGCCGGGCAGCGCAAGCTCACGGTCGTCGGCATAGGCGAGCGCCAAGCGCAGATCCTTAATGAAGTGCTCGACCATAAAGCCGGGCTTGTAGTCGCCGTCGAGCGCCTTGGGCGCCAGGCTCTCCATGGCGCCGGACTTGCCGGTGCCACCCAGGATCATCTGACGGGTCTTCTCAAGATCAAGGCCGCTCAGCTCGGCAAACGCCAGCGCGTCTGCCATGCCGACCATGCAGGCGCCCAGCGACACCTGGTTGGCGAGCTTGGCAGCCTGGCCCTTGCCGGCGCCATCGAAGCAGCAGATGGTTGCCGCAAAGGTGGAAAGGATGTCGCGGACCGGCGCGATGTCGTTCTCGGTGGCGCCCACGATAGCCGTGAGCGTGCCGGCGATGGCACCCGACTCGCCGCCGGTGACGGGGCAGTCAAACGCCATGCGACCGGAGACCTGAGCGGCCTCGGCAATATCGCGCGCCAGCTCGGGCGAGCTCGTGGTAAGGTCGATCAGGACCGCACCGGGCTTAGTGCACGCGAGCAGACCGTCACCCGCCAGGTAGAGCTCCTCGACCTCGGAGGGATAACCCACCATGGTAAAGACGACGTCGGCGTTCGCCGCGGCATCTGCCGGCGTATCGGCCCAGACGGCACCGCGCTCAACGAGCGCTGCAGCCTTGGACTTGGTGCGGTTGTTGACCGTGACGGGATAGCCAGCGTCCAGAATGTGGCCGGCGATGGGGGCACCCATAATTCCGGTGCCGATAAATGCGACGGAGAGCTTGTTTGCCATGAAACCTTTCCTTTTGGGTTGGGTGTTGTTACCAGGTTGAATACTCGGTGCCAGCGTTTGGGCTGTGAGTCGAGGGCGATAACGGACGCAGCGCTTGCCTACTGACCGCGCACGCGGCGGGCGATACGGTCGGAAAGCGACGCCTTGTCGGCGCGGTTCTTACCCCAAAACGCGCAGCCCACCATGCCGGGGCCCACGTGCGAGCCGATGGTGGGACCCACGGAGCCGCGAATGATCGTGACGTCGGCGCAACCCTCCTCCTTGCGGATGGCAGCTTCGAGCCAGTCGCCGTCCTTCTCGGCATCGGCCGTCATGATGGCGATGGGCATGGTGCGATCGGGCACGTAGTTCTCGCGGAACGACTTGAGAATGGACTTGAGCGCCTTCTTGCGGCCGCGGTTGACGCCAATCAGCGACAGCGAGCCGGCCAGATCGTAGGAGAGCTCGGGCTTGACGTCGAGCTTTGCCGTGAGCTGCGCCGCCGCGGGAGGAATGCGGCCGCCGGCAGCCAGTGCGTCAAAGCTCTCGAGCGTAAAGTAGCCGTGCACGTAGGTTTTTGCCTCGTTTGCCCAATCGACCAGCTGCTTGGCGGTCAGTCCCGCCGAACGCTGGCGCACGGCCTCGAGCGCCAAGAGCGCGCCGGTCGCGCAGGGCAGAGCGTTGTCGACCACGTAGAGCTCAAAGTTGGGATACTCGGCGCGCACGGCATCTGCCGCCTGGCACGCGGAGTTATAGCTCGACGACAGCGCCGAGGTAAAGCACAGGTAGACCGTGGGCGTGCCCTCTTTGGCGCACTCGGTAAAAAACTCGATATAGCGACCGAGCGACACAGCCGAGGTGGACACGCGAGCACCGGCGCGCATGCGGTCGTAGAACTCCTTAGGGCTCATGCTCGACCAGATGTCATCCGTGCGCTCTTCGCCATCGATAATGAAGGGGAAACCCAGGATATCGACATCAAGGTTCGCGGCGACCTCGGGACTAAAGTCGCAGCAGGTATCGACGACGATGCGGCAACGGTCCGAATGGCCGGTAGATGCAGCCTTGTCCATCAAAGCGACTCCTTACGTAAAAAAGGCGGCCACCCGCATGGGATGACCGCCAACCGTTAACTCATGCAAGTTAACGTATTTTACTCGTCAAGTGTTTCGATGCGGGGCTTGATGATGCCATATCCACCATTCTTACGGTGATACACCACATTGATGAGGCCGGTCGTCGCGTTCTCAAACACGTAGAAGTCGTGACCCAGCAGATCGGTCTGCACCAGCGCCTGCTCCTCGGTCATCGGGGTGACATCGATGACCTTCTCGCGGACGAGCAGGTCGTCCTCCTCCTCGGGCAGCAGCAGGTCGGCCAGATCCTCGACACGCTCGACCGGTGCGACATCCGCGGCGCTGGCACCGCCCTGGCGGTTGTCCACGACCTTGGTCTTGAACTTGCGCAGCTGGCGGGTGACCTTATCGGCGGAGAGGTCGATGGCAGCATACATATCTGCGCCGTGCTCGGCAACGCGAATCACCGAACCGCGGGCACGAGCCGTGACCTCGACGATTGCCGGGTTGGGGTTCGAGGGGTTCTTCTCATAACGAAGCACGACGTCGACTGTCATGGGCTCGATGTCGAAAACCTTGAGCGCCTCGCCGATTTTCTCATCCACATGCGCACGCAGAGCATCGGTTACCGTCGTCTTGCGTCCAGAAACCTTGATATCCATACGTGGCTCCAATCTGCCTCGGGGACTTACTGTACTGGCTATGTACCCATTGCCGTGCATTTAATCACGCGATTTCCCAAAGACCCGAATAACGACTGCTTGATACCGCATACCGAAGTCTCGCACTTTTCCGTAGCAAAGTGCGCTATAGGAAGGCGTCGGCAAAGCTAGTTTTTCTCCTGGAAATCAGCTTTTACCTGCCGTTTTTACCAAAATAGAAAAGCCGGGCTCCCCTATTAGGGAGACCCGGCTATGCGTGTTGAAACCGTGAAGAAGTGCCTCGTTCAATGTATGGCAGGCGCCACCCCTACCAATAACTAGCTATTGAGCTTGTTGATGTCATCGTCGGTGATGGTGCCCTCCTGGCTAGACGACGGGCTGTCGCCGTTGTTATCAGAGGCGTCGTCATCGGAGGACTCGGTCTCGTTGGACGTGGAGTCGGATGCCTGCACATTGGCCCCCGAAACGGTCTTGGCGGTAAGGTCATAGGGCATCTGTCCGTACCAGACGCAGTGGACTGCCTCGAGCGTGCCATCGACCGTGATGCCATCGAGGGCATCGCTCGCGGCACGGCACAGCTCATCGTTAGAGCTTAGGCCTGCGACGCCAAGCGTGGAGGGCGCCTCGAGCGTACCGACATAGGAGATCTGGCTCATCAGACGCGCGAGGTAGCCACCAGCCGTGGAATCACAGATCACGTAATCGACCTCGCCCGACTCGAGCGCCTCAAAGCACTCATTGATGTTGGAGAAGGTCTTTTGGTTGGCGGTGATGCTTTGCTTGGCGAGCGCCTCCTGCGAGGCCGAGGAGGTCTGAACGCCCAGGGTAGCGGTGTTAAGCGTTTCGGTGGAAACGCTCAGCGACTCGCCGTCGCTGCTCTTGCCGAATACGGCGGCGGCATCGTACAGACAGGTGCCAAGCGAGCTGATGTCGCCGCCCGCAGACTTGATATCGCCAATGAAGATGTCCGCCTTTTTATCGCTGAGCGCGGAATCGGCCGAGGACGCATCGACAAAGGCGACTTTGAGACCCATGCGGCATGCAAGGGCACGAGCGGCATCGACCGCATAGCCCGTGAGGTTTCCGTCGGCATCCTGCATGGCTTGCGGGGCATCGGAAGTATCGAGGGCGACCGTCAGGGTTCCCGGCGTGACCAGGGCATCGTCCGATACCGTGGGGGTAACGGTCTCGCGCTCAATCTGGTCGATCGTGGGCGTCGTGAACGTGGACAGTGGATTGAACGCACATCCACTCAGGCCCAAAACGGCAATGACCGCCGCGGTCCCAGCACCTAACCGAGCCGCATGCATCAAGCTGCCCCTCACCATGTCCACTACCCTGCCTTCTGTGTCGCATACGATCCGTGCCCTGCACGGAATATCGGGTTGTTCCCACCAGCTGACCTGGTATTTGACCCCACACTTGCGCACCGGGGCGTTTGCTCGGGAGGCCGCAGCCACCTTCACGACTGGCCCGCTCGCCCGCGAGGCGGTATTGCCCCAAAGAAAGTAGAACGGACGGTGCGGCTTACATCTAGGACGCGCCATGATCGCGCCGCGCGCACGCGGTCGCTTACGTGGATCCCTTTGACCGCGTCTGTCTTGGATTAGGATGGGCATTTCGTCCGTCCGCAACCACAGCCTGGCAGGAACGTAGCGCATTATAGCTAAGTTCAAGCTATAGTTTAAGGTTAGGGACGTTATTCGCATCGCGAGCACAGATTTCGCAGGTCGGGGCGGACCATTCGTGCCCCCATGAAGCCCGGAGCTCCCCCACGGGGAGCCCCGGGGCACCCGTCTCAGGGTGCCGTGTGCAAAAAACGGCAAATATGAGTACTGCTACCAATTTAGTAGCAGCGTATTTCCGCCCCACGAGCCCTTTTTGAGTTCCGCACAGCCCGCTTGGCGCCAAGATATTCCACATTCGTTTATTATCTCTTCGCTGAATCCAGTTTTTCGGCCCAAGTTTCTTTATTTTTGCTGTCACTAATCTAGTAACAGTACTCATATTTGCCGTTTTTTGCACATGGCATATAAACAGACCCCCTATAAAGCCATAGTTTTACGCCGGCTTGAGCCCAAAGCACGCTCGGAGCGTATTCAGCAGAGCATCTTGCCTCTTTCGACGAGCCTCTACACGATTCTGATATCGTTTACCCATACGCTGGTGGATGCGCCATGCGAGCGCTTCCATCGCTTCCATGTCGCAGAGCATCTCGTTGTTGACCGTCGCGACCTCGATTCCCATGGACGCCAAACCCGTATTGCGTTTTTCATCGTGAATGCGCCCGCCGCGAGACGAATGGCCCTGCTCACCGTTGTATTCCAGGTCAAACCGGGCTGCTTCCTGATAGGCATCGCAAACCGCATACGGCATCCCCGAGATCGCCTGCGCACGGTCGTTGAACTCGATCTTGTGGTCGGTCTTAAAGGGACCGCAGGCAAATCCGCCATAAGAAAACGGAAGCGAAAACATGGCAAGCATGATGCATTCCATGGGTGAGCGCAGGTTTTCCGACAGAAAGGGGCACAGCCGCCGCAGCTGCTTGGCCGCGCTCCCTTTGCATGCCGCAAGGTAATCTGCCAGGCGATCGGGCGTCAGCACTGGCTCGACCTCAAAGTAGCCCACATCTGACGGCTGGTCCTTATCCTTTGCAAGCCTGTTCACGGTAGGCGAGCTGTAAGGGGGCAGATACTGCCCGCGATCGCTCAGCGAAATCTTGGAGCACAGCTCCTGGGCCAGGGCAAATGCCTGGATACAGCCGACTTCGCGCGCAACGGCGGCACAGAGGGCCTCGGGAGACAAGCTGTACACTCCCGGCTCCACCTCCAAAATCGAGGCGTCCGGCAGGTCTGTAGAACAAACGGACCAGCTTGCACCAGGCATGCGGCGACGCTGCTTCGCCGACCCCACCAGCAGGCACAAGTCTTCTTGGACCTCGCCACTCACGGCCCCGATCCGCACCAAATCGGGAAGATAAATGTCCTCGGCCGAGGGAGACGATGTATGCAGCACACGGCGCTCTTCATCGGGATCGAGGTCTCTCCAGCTGATGTAACCCATTTGTCGGCGCTCGGCGCGCATCATGCGCAGCGCCGAGGCACCGGTCAGGACTACGGAGGCCGCCAGTTGCTCGCTTGTCGGCTCGATGCGCCGCGCTATCTTCACTGCCACAAAACCACCCCCTACCAAACGCGTGCGATAGCGAGGCCATCGACTGCTGCGGCGCCGGCACGCTTGAGCTCCGCCGAGGCTGCTGCCATGGTCGCGCCCGTGGTAATGACATCATCGATGAGCAGCAGACGGCGGCCGCGCACATCCTCGACCGTCTCGTACATGCCCCGGGCATGCTCCCGGCGCTCATCGCGGCCGAGCTCTCGCTGGTCACCATGACCGTATTTGACCAGGGCGTCCAGCAACGGGACACCCGAAAGATCGCAAAACGAGCGCGCGATTGCTTCCATATGGTCGAATCCACGCCGCCGAAACGCCGCCGCAGTCGCGGGCACAAACACCACCGCGTCCACACCGGACAACACACCGCCGTAGCGATCGGATGCTGCCACCTGGGCATGCAAGGCAGTGTCGTAGAGCAACTCCGCCAGATACGGTGCCAGACGGCGCTCGCCCGCATCCTTGTACGCCTTGATGATGCGCGGCAGCGGATGTGCATAGACGGCACACGCCAGGCAGCGATCGAGCGCCTCGGCCATTGCCGAAGACGTGCCCTCGACCGAGCACTCGGTACACAGCAAATCCCCAAACGGGGCGCCGCATCGGATGCAACTATGACACGGATCGATGAGCGCGAGCGATGCCAGACAATCCTGGCAGATCAGCGCACCGGAACGCTCGCAGCCAGCGCATCGCGTGGGCGACAACGCCTCGAGCGCCTCATACGTCGCGCGCTCGGCAAGCGGTAGCAATTCGTCCGCAAACGGTAGGGCGTCGGCACCCTGCAGACGGCTCAATATGTTCAGATGGCTTTTCAAGACACAACCCTCCCTACGTTCGGTCGCAGGGAGGGTTGTTGATTCAGCGTTATGATACCCCGATGCGCTCGGGGCAAGGCGGGCTAAATCCGCTCGCGGGCGTTATTCGCCGGTAGGCGGTTGCGGTGCGGACGAGGTGTGGGTCGAGCCTTCGCCGCCGTCCTGGCGCGGCTTGCGGGAGCGACGGCGGCGACGGCGCTTTTGACCCTGGTCGGCCGAGCCCTCGCCACCGCGATCCTCGCGCGGCTCGCGCTCGTCGCGAGCGGCGCCACGCGAAGCCTTGGCAGCCGCTCCCCCGCCATCCCCGGGACGACGGCGCGTGACCTTGACTTCGCCATCCGAAACCTGATCGGCCACAGAAGGAACCGAGGGCTTCTGCTGCGTGCCCG
Organism: uncultured Collinsella sp.; assembly: GCA_947507155.1. Classification (GTDB taxonomy): domain Bacteria; phylum Actinomycetota; class Coriobacteriia; order Coriobacteriales; family Coriobacteriaceae; genus Collinsella. Next base: position 16,633 of record CANNOC010000004.1, read on the forward strand.
AGGAATGGCGACGACGCGGACGTGGCATGCGCTCCTCCTCACCACGCGGCTTGCCGCCCTTGTCGGCAGGCGCGTCGGAACCCGAGCCACCCTTGGGAGCGGCACCGGCCTCGCGAGCGGCTGCGGCGCGGAAGGCGTCCTCGCGCTCCTCGCTCGACAGGTGACGGCGGCGACGACGCGTGGGGTTCATGCCACCGCCGCGGTTTTGCTGCTGGGGCTGCTGAGCCTCGCGCTCGCGGGAAGCGTTCTTACCCGCGGCCTCGCCATTGTCGACGGACGCCGCGCGCTTGCGGCGGCGACGGCCACCAGCTGCCTCCTCGGCCTCGGGTGCCTCGGCCTTGCCGCGGCCCTTTCCACGGCCACGGCCCTCGCCCTGGCCCTGAGCGGTGCGAGCATCGGATTCGGCATCGCGACGACGGCGCTTGGGCATCGATGTGCCGGCCAGACGATCGGCACTCGACAGGCCATCGCCCACGTCAACGCCGTTCTCGCGATCGAGTTCCATGAGCGCCAGGCGCATCTCGGGCGACTCGATGCGCTCGAGCACATCGCGCGTCACACAGTCGGGGCGGCAGTTGCAGCCCTGTTCGGCGGCCTTCTTTTTGCAGCCCTCCGAGCACGTCATATCGGCCAGGTTGACCTTAAAGACCTTGCCGTTCTCCAGGCGCAGCACCAGCTGCTCACGCGGCGTGTCATATTCCTGGATACGCGCCTTGCCAAGCGGCGTATCGATGAGCGTCTTCTTTTTGGGCGCACGGCTCTTAAAGTCCTTGTACGCCTCGAACTCATAGCGCAGGCAGCACATCAGGCGGCCGCAAACGCCACTGATCTTGGACGAGTTGAGCGGCAGGTCCTGCTCTTTTGCCATGCGAATCGAGACGGGCTCAAACTGTCCGCCAAAGCGCGTGCAGCAGAGCTCCTGTCCGCATTGGGCATAGCCGCCCACAAGGCGGGTCTCATCGCGCACGCCGATCTGACGCATGTCGACGCGAATGTGCAGCGTCGAGGACAGGTCCTTGACGAGCTGACGAAAATCGACGCGCTCCTCGGCCGCAAAGTAGAACACGGCCTTCTCGCCGCCAAACAGGTACTCGACGCCGACCGGCTTCATCTCGAGGTCGAGCTCTTTGACGAGACGGCGGAAATCGACCATCGCCTCGTCGCCCTGGATGGCCAGGTCGTCGGCAAGCTGCAGGTCGATGTCGCTCGCCACGCGCAGCACGGGCTTGAGCGGCTGGCCGATCTCATCTTGCGGCACCTCGAAGGGATCGGCCGTGACCAGGCCGATCTCGGTCCCGCGCTCGGTGGAGCAAATGGCATAATCGGCCTCGAGGATATCCAGATCCTGCGGGTCAAACCACAGGTCGCGCGAGGCGTAGGTAAACTTAACGGGTACGACTAACGGCATTTCAGTGCCTTCCTGATATCGAACAGCATGACCTCGATGGCCAGCTGGGGAGTAACGTTTCTGGCGATGTTGCGCTCGGCGGTCGCGACCGCCTCGAGCGCCCGGGTGGCACCCGCAGCATTCGTCGCGGCGGCAAGCCGCCCGATCGTGTCGCGCACGTCTTCGTTCACGACGTCGGCCGCCTCGTCCTGAAGCGTCAGCAGCACGTCGCGCATGAGCGTCCGCGCGCTCGCCAGCGCTTCCATGATACCCGAACGCTCGCGCGCGTTGAGTTCGCGCTTGTTGCGGTCCTCAAGCTGCTTCAATGCTCCACGCGACAGATAGTCGGCGTTTTGCTCGAGCACCTTTTCCTGTGTGGACTTGACCTCGGCGAGCGGTGCCTTAACGGCGACGATGAGCGACTTGGCGCGGCTGAGCACATCAGCCTCGTCGGCAGCGATGAGCGAATCGATGGCGCGGACCATTTGGCGGCGAGCATCCTGGCGCTCGGCACTCTTAAGGAACTCGATGCCGCGTGTGGGGCTTCCCGCCACGGCGACCGCCATGCGGCAACGCGCGAGGTCCTGACCCGTCGCGCGACTCACGGCCTGCGCGGCCACGGTGGGCGACACCAACCGAAACGGCACGCACTGACAGCGGCTCACGATGGTGGGCAACATCACGTCTGCCGAGGTGCCCAACAAGATGAACATAACGCCCTCGGGCGGCTCCTCGAGTGTCTTGAGCAGCGCGTTGGCGGTGTTAGCGCGCAGTTGCTCGGCACGATCGATGATGTAGACCTTGGCCTTGGCACGGATGGGCGCCAGCGGCACGTCATCGAGCAGCTCGCGGGTCTGGGCAATGAGGTAGCCTGTGGCGCTCTCGGGCGTGTAATAGTGCACGTCAGGATGCGTATGCCGAGCAACGCGTACGCAGCTGTCGCATGCTCCGCAGCCGTCCTGCTCGCACAGGAAGGCCTGGGCGAGCGCCCATGCGGCATCGAGCTTGCCGGCACCGGGAGCGCCCAAAAACAGGTAGGCGTGCGATGCGCGGCCGCTGGCGACGGCGTTGGTCAAAAAATCGCGAACGCGCTCTTGGGTGTCGAGCTTGGCCAGCAGGCTTGCCTGAGCGGGGGCCATGTTACTCGGCCTCCTTGGCAAGCGCGGCGGCGACAGCATCTTGCGAAATGTCGAGACCGTACGCGCGAATCTGCTCGACCGTCTTCTCGAAGACTTCCTCGACGGTCGCAGTGGCGTCGATGAGCTTTACGCGGTTTGGCTCCTCGGCAGCAATAGCGCAGAATCCCTGGTAGACACGCTCCTGGAATGCCATGCCTTTTGCCTCCATGCGATCTGCCGCGCCACGGGCTGCCATGCGTAGCGCCGCCTGCTCGGGCGTGATGTGGTAGACGAGCGTGAGCGCCGGATGCGTACCGGCGACAGCCAGGTTGTTGGCATCGCGTACCATCTGACGGTCGAGGCCATCGGCAAACGCCTGGTAGCAGGTCGTGGAGTCGTAGAAGCGATCGCACAGGACTACCTTGCCGGCCGCGAGGGCGGGAGCTATGACCTCGTGCACCAACTGGGCACGCGCCGCCTCGTAGAGCAGCAACTCGCAGGTGTCTCCCATCGCCGTATTGGCGGGGTCGAGCAGCAGAGCACGGATCTTTTCGCTGATGGCGGTGCCGCCCGGCTCGCGCAGGCTCACAACCTGGTAGCCAGCGAGTTCGAGCGCGCGGGCAAGCAGACGCGCCTGCGTGGACTTGCCGGCACCATCGACGCCCTCGAGCGTGATAAAGCTATGTTGAGCGGGCTCAAAAGCCATGGGCGCAGCCCCTTCCTATAAGGCGCGTAAATGCAGATATATCAACCAAGCCATGATACCCCAGGGGCAGGCGCGCCCCCAATGGCTAAAGGTGTCTTTCCAAAGTCGCGGTGAAATAGGGACTGATTGAAGCTCTGAGACCGCCAAACAGTCCCTATTTCACCGCAACTTATGATGGAGAATTTTGGACGCTGGGTATAATCGTCGTATTGCATTGAAATGTGGCGAAAGGAGTGGCAATGTCTCGGTATTGCGCCTCGTGCGGCAAGCTTCTTGCAGATAATGCCAAGTTCTGCACCTCGTGCGGTGCACCCGTTGAGCAAACAGCCGCGAGCGATAGCCAGCCCGCTTTCGAGCAGACCGGTTCCCTCGATACGCCGCAAGCCAAGGCGGACGACCCCCTCGCCTATCGCCCCGACCCCGCCGCAGGCCCCGCGGCCGTCGAGACCACGCAGCGCATACCCGTCGCGAGCGGCTCGTCCCAACAGGAGCCGGCTCCCGCATACGCGCCCGCTTCGCCACAGACCCCCGCCCCCAAAAAGAGCGGCACCGGGCCGCTTATCGCCGTTATCGTTGTGCTGGTGGCAATCATCATCGCCCTGGTCGTTTTCTTTGTGATCAAGCCTTTCGACAACGCCGCCACGCAGACGACTACCGAGGTAGCTAAGCTGCACCATGACGTCGACGACGATGACCTAAAGCCTCTCGGCGATCCCAACAGCCTGTACGACGATGATGACGATGACGACGAGGATGGCGGCGAAGCAACGCTCTCCGAGCAGAACCTCTACCGCCGACTGAGCGAATACTACGACTTGCTCGAAGACCTCGACAACTACGTCCGTGGCTGCGCGCAGAACTTCAACGGCAGCTATCTGGAAGAAGATCGCACCACCCGTCAAAATCTCGCCGACGTCGCCGAGCGCACAGAGGACACCATCGAGCAGTATTACGACATCGTCGAGGACCTGGACGTCCCGACGAGCTCTAAGAACTACAGTTCCTGGAAAGACATCGTTGCCCTGTATGACGACCTGGATCACCGCATTGACGCAATCTGTGATGCCTGGGAGATCAGCCTGAAATACACCAAGCCTGCGGATCACAAGAATGAGATCGTGGCGCCGCTGTCGCGCGACAACGTGGCGGGCACCAATGACAATAAGTACCGCCTAGACTTTGAGGAGCGCTACCCCGGCGCCAAACCCGTCGAAGTGAACTAGCGCTTTGTCGTTCCCGAGCCGGCAGTTAGGGACGTTCCTAAACTGCCGGCAGAAAAGGAACGTCCCTAACTGCCAGATAAAAAAACGAGCGAGGATTTTGAGGTCCTCGCTCGTTTTTGTTTTAGGTGATGTCTCGACCGTGCGGCTACTTGTCGGCAGCGGTCTTTTTGGTAGTCGACTTCTTGGCCGTCGTCTTTTTGGCCGTCGTCTTTTTGGCGGTCGTCTTCTTGGCAGCAGTCTTCTTTGCCGCCGTCGTCTTCTTGGCCGTGCTCGCCTTAGTCGTGGTCTTGCGGCCGCGGGCGGGCTTCTTCTCCTTGGTCGGGCAGTCCATGTTGACGCAGATACGCCACGGGCCGCGCGCCGTGTTGACCACCACGATGGGGGCGCCGCACTCGGGACAGGTCTCGCCCGTCGCCTCGAGCTTGCCGCGCGCCGGCAGCGGATAGCTCACGCCGCAGTCATCGTAGTTGGTGCAGCGGATAAAGCGCTTGCCGCTCTTCTCGCTCTTGTGCGCAATCAGATCGCCATGGCGTCCGGCCTCGGCACACACCTTGCACTCGCCCACCTTAAGGTCGGGCTCGTAGTTGGTGGGGCATGTGGGGTTCACGCAAATCTCGAAAGCCTTTTGGCGGAACGGCTGACACTTAATGCGCGGCGCACCGCACTCGGGGCACACGGCGGCCTCGCCCTCTAGCGGGCTCACCTTGACGCCACTCGGCACCGGATAGGTCACGTCGCAGTCGGGCCATCCCATGCAGCCGATAAAGCTGCCGCGGGTCTTGGCACTCGTCTTCATAACCAAGTCCTTGCCGCACTTGGGGCAGGCGCCCACGCGCGCATCGGCCGTGACGGCGTCGCTGATGGCGTCGCCCAGCTCCTGCGTATGCTTGAGCAGCTCGTCGAGCACGCCGGCCAGCAGCGCGCGCGAGTGCGTCACGACATGCTCTTCGGTGTCCTCGCCGCGCTCCACACGGGTCATATCGCCATCGAGCTCGCTGGTCATATCGGGGCTCGTGATGCGCGGGGCAAACTGCGACAGCGCATCGATGATGGCGATGCCCAGCTGACTCGGCTCCACGGGATCATTTTTGAGATAGCGCACGGCATACAGGCGCTCGATGATGCTCGCGCGCGTTGACTTGGTACCCAGGCCGCGCTTTTCCATCTCCTGCACGAGCTTGCCCTGGCTGTAGCGCGCGGGCGGCTCGGTCTGCTTGGCCTCGAGCTTAATGTCGAACACGTCGACCGTATCGCCCTGCTCAAGCGGCGGCATCTGCTCGTCGCGCTTGAGTCCATACGGGTACGCCTCACGGAAGCCGGGGGTCACGAGCACGTCGCCCGAGGCCACGAACGGCTCGCCGTTCACGTCGAGCTCGAGCTTGGTGTTCTCGATGGTCGCGGGACCCATGAGCGTTGCCAGGAAGCGACGGGCGATGAGGTCGTAGAGCTTGCGCTGGCCGCCATCGAGCGTGGACGGATCGCCCTCGCCCGTGGGATAGATAGGCGGGTGGTCGGTGGTCTCGACTTTGCCCCGCGTGGGCTTCATGGGGCCGGCGAGCACCTTTTTGCATACAGGTGCCAGCGCCGGATTGATCTTTGCCAGGTCGCTCACCACGGCGCCCAGGTCGAGCGTCGCGGGGTACACGGTGTTGTCGACACGCGGGTAGCTGATGAGGCCCGCCATGTAGAGGGACTCGGCGATGCGCATGGTACGCGCAGGCGAGATGCCCTCGGCTGCGGCGGCAGCCTGCAGCGAAGTGGTCGCAAACGGCGTGGGCGGCTGCTGCTTGCGCGAACGCTTGGTCACCGCGGCGACGGTTGCCGTCGCAACGCCGTCAACATGGCCGTACGCCGTCTCGGCAGCATCCTTGTCGGTAAAGCGCGCCGTCTTGTGCGCAATCTTAAAGCGGTCGTCCTCGGCAGCACCCTGCGCGGCGCCCATGCCGCGGATCTGCCAATAATCCTCGGGCACAAACGCCATGCGCTCGCGCTCGCGCTCAACCACCAGGGCGAGCGTCGGCGTCTGCACGCGGCCGGCGGAACGCACGTTGCCAAAGCCGCCAAACTTGGCGAGCGTCAGGTAGCGCGTGAGCACCGCGCCCCAAATGAGGTCGATGTGCTGACGGCTCTCGCCGGCGTCGGCCAAGTTCTGGTCGAGCGAGACGAGATTATCGAAGGCCTGCGTGATCTCGGCCTTGGTAAACGAAGAATACTGGGCGCGGGCGACCGGCAAGTCGGGCGCAACCTCGCGCACCTTGTTAAGGGCGTCCGAACCGATCAGCTCGCCCTCGCGATCGAAATCCGTGGCGATAATGACGCTATCAGACTTTTTAGCGAGGTTCTTGAGCGAACGAATGAGTTCCTTCTCGGCCGGTAGCTTAATGACGGGCGCCCAGGTGAGGTAAGGCAGGCTCTCGAGTTTCCAGCCCTTGATTGAGATGCCATCGGCAAGAAACGGCTTGCGCTTGGTGTCGTAGGGCGGACGCGCCAGGCCATCGGGTATGTCGGCCGGCAGCATCTCGCCGTCCTCGGTGACCGAATACCAGCCCAGCTTTTTATCGAACAGCACGCTGTCGCAAAAATCGGGCGCTAGGATGTGACCGGCAAGGCCGATGGTCACGCACTCCTCGCCCTTCCACTCAAAACGGTAGATGGCGGTGTTGTACACCTTGTCCTTTTTGGGCTTGCCCGTGGACAGACGCTCGGCGATCTGACGCGCGGCGTCGTTTTTCTCGGCGATGATGAGCTTCAAAAGAGGCTCCTATCTCGTATCTCTGCGGCTACGCCCGCCCGTATGGCGGCCGACTTACGCCCTTGCTTGCTCAATCTGCCCGATGAGCCAATCGCACCAGGCATCCATGCCCTCGCCCTTGCGCGCGCTCACGGCAAACCGCGGCGCCTGCGGATTGAGGTCATCGAGTGTCTTAGTATACCTATCCATGTCAAAATCGAAAGCCGGGGCCACGTCGACCTTGTTGAGCAGCTGTGCGCCGGCGTGTTGGAAGATGCCCGGGTACTTGACGGGCTTGTCGTCGCCCTCGGGCACCGAGAGGATCATGATAGACAGGTTCTCGCCCAGGTCAAAGTCGACTGGGCAGACCAGGTTGCCCACGTTTTCGATAAAGATGACGTCGATGTTTTCCAGGCCCACAGCCTGGTCGAAGGCGTCAACGGCCTCCATGATCATGTTGCCCTCGAGGTGGCACAGGCCGCCCGTGTTGATTTGGATGGCGGGCATGCCGGCTTCCTTCATGGTGATGGCGTCGACGTCCGAGGCGATATCGCCCTCGATGACGGCGCAGCGCAAGCCGGCCTTGTCGCGCAGGCGCTCGTTGGTGCCCAGAATCGTAGTGGTCTTGCCCGAGCCAGGGCTCGACAGCACATTGATCACATAGGTGCCTGTCTCATTAAATCGCTGACGCAGCTGATCTGCCAGGCGCTCGTTGCGCGACAGGATCGGCGACGCGATATCAATCGTTTTCTCGGCCATACTTAGCGCTCCTTACTTTAGCCCCTTTGTACCCTGTCCCCAGGTGGCTGGCGGGTTAATCGTCGGGGGTTTCGATTTCGATACTGGCGATGTCGAGCTCGCGGCCGTGCAGCAGACGCACGTTGGCGCCGCCACACTGGGGACAGCGGCAATGGAAGCGGTCGTGCTCAAAGACCTCGCCGCAGTCCAGGCACTCGCTTTGTGGATGGACTTCCTCCACAGCAAGCTCGCAGCCGCGCGTGAGCGGGTCCTCGTCGCGAAACGTCTCCCAGGCAAAGTCGAGCGCCTCGCGCACGACCTCGGTCATATCCCCGATACGCAGCGTCACCAAAACGGCGCGCGAGGCCCCCGCCCCACGCGCCGCGCGAATCACTGTATCGAGTATGCCGTTGACAATGCCAACTTCGTGCATACCGTTTTACTCCTCGTCGTCCTCGTCGTCCGAGAACAGGTCCAGACGGCTCACAAACAAGCCCTCCTTGCCCTCGCGCGCGGTAATGACCACACGGGCGATGGCGAGCGAAATCTCGTAGAGCGAGAGCAGGGCGCCATACATGAGACCCAGCGTAACGGGCGAGCCGTCGGGCGTGATCACAGCCGAACCCACGAGCAGGCCAACGTATACATAACGCCAGGCACCGCGGAAAGCAGCGTAGGACACGATGTGGAAGACGGACAGATAGAAGATGATGAGCGGCAGCTCAAACGCCACGCCAAAGCCGATCATAAAGAGCAGCTCCATGTTGACGTAGTTCTCCAGATCGGGCAGTGCCGTAGCGACGGCCGAGGTCTCGCCGATGAGCCACTCAAAGCCCGCAGGAATGATGATGAAGTAGCAGAAGATGGCACCCAGGAAGAACAGCACCGTCGAGGCGAGCACCGTGGGCACGACCCACTTGCGCTCGTTGGGGCGAAGCGCCGGCAGGAAAAACGCCAGAATCTGCCAGATGATCATGGGCGTGCACATGACAACGGCCATCTTGATGGCCAGCGAAAAGCGCAAACCAAAGCCGCCGAGCGTGGTGGTGATGTAGAACTTACCGTCCGGCACAAAAGAGCGGATGGGGTCTTCCAGGATGTCGAGCACCACAGGCGTGGCGAAATACAGCACGATAGCGGCGGCAAACACCGACACGACCACGATGGTCAGGCGGCGACGGAGCTCTCCCAGGTGATCGAAGAGCGGCATTCGCGCAGGTCCGATAGGCATTACTCATCGCCTCCCTTCGGGGCGTCGGCGTCAGCAGCGTCGTCCTCGGCCTCGAGCTCGCGAGCGAGCTGGTCGACGACGGCCTTGCGCTTACGGGGACGACGGGCGTAGAGGTCAGCCGTCGTGGGCTCTGCCGGCTCGGGCTCGGGCTCCGGCTCTGCAGCTGGCTCGGGTTCGACGGCGGCAGCAGCAGGCTCGGCCTTGGCGGGCTCGGCGCTCTCGGCCTCATCAGCAGCGCCTTCGCCCTCGGTGGCACCCTCGCTCGCAGCCTTCTCGGCGGCAAGGCGGGCACGGCGCTCGGCAAAGGTCTCCTTCTTTGCGGGTGCAGCCGTCCCGGCGGCATCCTCGTCCGCATCGGAATCGTCATCGACGGCAGCCTTCTTGGGCTTGACCGGGGCCGACGCGGCTTCGCTTACCGGATCGATGATCTCGGACTGAACAACGGCCGTCATCTTTTCCTGCGTCTCGCGGAACTGACGGATGGCACGGCCGATCGTGCGGCCCATCTGCGGGAGCTTATCCGGGCCAAACAGCAAAAAGCCGAAGACCACGATGATCGCGAGCTCACCCTCTCCAATACCAAACACACATACCTCCAAGGCTCGATGTGAGTCGAGCCCGCACCGCGCCATTCGGCCGGAACTCGTCTATTCATTCGGTCAAGTATAGCGCCCGGACGCCAAAACGTCCGAGCGCATCACAAACATATGCCAAACGGCACGCCCTTTTGGGGGCAAAGATTATGCCGCCGTGATCGAAATCTCCTGGTCGACGCCCAGCAGCTGAACCACGCGCATCACCTGGGGCTGCACATTAGTGCAGCTAAAGCGCTTACCGTGGTCGACCGCGTGGTGCGCGGCGCCCACGAGCACGCCAATGCCCGTCGAATCGATGTAGCTCACCTGGGCAAAATCGAGCTCAACGGCCTCAGTGGGCTGCTCGAGCGCCAGGTCGATAGCATTGCGCAGGCTATCAGCGTTAGAGATATCGATCTCGCCGGTTACCTTAATGGTGTAGATCTCCGGCGTGGGGTTGGTGGAAATACCCAAATCCATGTATACGCTCCTTTACGTATCGAAAGTGCGGATAGTACTGGGCGCGGACTTGCGGGGCCCTAGGCGTTAGGCGCGCTCGGCACGAGCAAGCTCGGCAGCGACAAGCTTAACGGCCAGCACCAGCACGTCGAGCGCGGCCTCCAGGTCATCGACCGTGGGATAGCTCGGCGCAATACGGATGTTGGTATCGCGCGGATCCTTGCCATAGGGCCAGGTGGCACCGGCCGGCGTGAGCTTGACGCCCAGGTCGGCGCAAAGCGCGGCGACCTTCTGGGCCGAGCCCTCGGGACCATCGAAGCTTACAAAGTAGCCGCCGCGGGGGTGCGTCCAGGTGGCACAGCCCGTATCGCCCAGGCCCTCGGTGAGCTTGCGCTCAACGGCCTCAAAGCGCGGACGCAGGAACTCGGCATGCTTTTTCATGTGCTCCTTGACCGCCTCGATGGTGGGAAGGAAGCGCACGTGGCGCAGCTGGTTGAGCTTGTCGGCGCTGATGAGGCCGGCCTTCAGGCGCTTGGAGAACTCGGCGATGACCGCGGGGCTCGCACCGATGAAGCCGATGCCGGCGCCCGGGAAGGTAATCTTGGACGTCGAGGCAAAAGCCACCACGCGGTCCTCGGTGCCCGCCGCGCGAGCGAGGTCGAAGATATTGGCGAGCTCGTCGGTCTCGTCGTACAGGTCGTGCACGCAGTAGGCGTTGTCCCAGAAGATGCGGAAATCGGGCGCGGCCGTGGGCATCTCGACCAGGCGACGCACGGTGTCCTCGCTAAAGGTGATGCCCGTGGGGTTGGAATACTTGGGCACGCACCAGATGCCCTTGATGGAGTCGTCGGCGGCAACCAGACGCTCGACCTCGTCCATGTCGGGGCCGTTGTCGGTCATCGCGACGGGGACATTCTCGATACCCAGGTCGGCGGTGATGCCAAAGTGACGGTCGTAGCCGGGAACAGGGCACAGGAACTTGACTTTCTTGCCGTCGTGCGCGGCCTCGTAAGCCTCCCAAGGCTCGCTGCCGCACGAACCGCAGCGCCAAAACATGCCGGCGATATCGTGCTCGATCAGAAGGCTCGACGAACCCAGTACGAGCGTCTGCTCGGCAGGGCAACCCAGGAACTCCCCCGCCAGCTTGCGTGCCGAGGGAATGCCCTCAAAGCAACCGTAGTTTGAGCAGTCGACGTTGCCGTCGTGCAGATCGGCATCGGCATTGAGGATATCGAGCATGGGTCGAGAGATGTCCACCTGGGAGGGCGACGGCTTGCCGCGGGCCATGTCGAGCGCCAGGCCCTTGGCCTTGACCTCGGCGACCTCGGCTTTGAGCGCCTCGATGGCGGCATCGAGTTCGGTGGTTTCCATCTTCTGGTAGATCGTCTGCATGGGTGCGACCTTTCGCGAAGCGGGACGTTGCAGTTCGTCTAAGTATAGACCGCCACCGCCGCAACGGCATGAAGCCGTGATAGATTAAGTTCATCGCAATGAATTATGAATCGCCGCGCATGCCGGCGTGGGGCGCCCAAGGAGGCACTATGGAATACGGATCGTTCCAGGCCGAGGAATTCGGCGACCTGCAGCGCCTGGTCGACGGGCTGTTTTACGACCGCCGCGCCATCGACCGCCTGGATCTCATCGTACAGGCCGAGATCTTGGACCTGGCGCCCGACCTCATGGAAATCGTCAACCTGCTACCGCCCGGCTACTACGACCGCCAATCACTTTGCGACCAGCTCAACTCCGCCTTGGCCGCCCACGGCTGGGGCGCCGTCTACGGCACCGTGGAATAAACCTAGTCATTTAAGAACGTCCCCATTGACTAAAACGCCGCTTGTGATGGTGTCCACAGGCGGCGTTTTCAAACTTGTATATGCTTTTACTTGTCTTTGGGCGCGAGGTGTTTGCAGACCACACTCATGTAGATCATACCGAGCACGGCAGCGGTGACCGAACCGGCAAGGATGGCGGCCTTGGCGGCCAGGACCTCAAACTGGGCCGTCGGGAAGGCAAGGCCGCTGATGAGGATCGACATGGTGAAGCCGATGCCGCCCAGAATGCCCACACCGGCAATCATGTGCCAGTTAACGTTATGCGGCAGCTCGCAGACCCTAAACTTAACCAGGGCAAACGTCATGCCAAAGATACCAATCGGCTTGCCCAGCAGCATGCCAAAGTACACGCCGAGCGTCACCGGATCGGTGAGCAGCGTGCTCATGTCCACGCCCACTAGGCGAACCTGTGCGTTCACGAACGCAAAGATCGGCAGAATCACAAAGTTGACCGGCGTGGAGATCAGACGCTCCATGCGGATGAGCGGCGGGGTCACGCGGTGCATGACGCGCTCGACCCTGGTGGTCGAGACGGTAAAGTCATGCTGGCCCAGGATGTGTGCCTCGTCGTCGTAGCGGTCATCAAGCAGCGGCAGGCACTCGCCCAACCAATCGGTGAGGCTATCGAGCTTGACGCCGCACTTGGCCGGGATGGTAAAGGCCAAGATGACGCCGGCGAGCGTGGCATGTACGCCGCTCTTGAACATGCAGAACCACAACAGCAGACCCAGTACCGAATACGGGGCAAGGCGGTAATGCTGCGTCTTGTTGAGCCACACGAGCGCGCAGGTCACAAGCGCAGCGGCGCCCAACCAAAACGGATTGGGGCTCTGACCGTAGAAGATGGCGATGGCGGCGATGGAGATAAGGTCGTCGGCGATGGCGAGCGTCGAGAAGAACACGCGCACGCCGTTGGGCACGCGGTTGCCCAAAAGCGACAGCACGCCCAGCGCAAAGGCAATATCGGTTGCCATGGGGATGGCCCAACCGTTGCGGGCGCCGGCATGGTTAAAGATCAGGTAGATGCAGGCGGGAACGACGACGCCGCCCACGGCCGCCAGCATGGGAAGCATGGCCTGACGCGGATTCTTGAGCTCGCCGACCGTCATCTCGTACTTAAGCTCAATGCCCACCAACAAAAAGAAAATCGCCATGAGGAAGTCGTTGACGAAAAGTTCAACGGTAAGACCGGCCGTAAGGTTGCCCAGACCCACATACAGCGGGGTCTCCAAAAAGTGATGGATGGCCTCGTAGGCATCGGTATTGGCGCAAATGACGGCGGCGATGGCGGCGATGACCATAACCGCGGCGGAAATCGTGCCGTTCTCGGCGATGCGCTCCCAAATGTCGTGGCGTTCAAAGCGCTTGCGCTCACGGACGTTGAACAGCTGCTCGGTTGCTGCCATGGGCGGCTCCTTTCACGGGAAAGCTCCCGTCTTAAAAAAGCACGGCCCGCCCAAGTGGCGGCGCCGCGCTCTAACGTATTACGCTTGCATCTAGCCTACCCTGCACGACAAGCACGCAGGCGTGACCGAAAAGCGGAACCACAGGTTGAACATTATTTGCTCAACGGCACGGGCACGCCTGTCCAGGAGACGACGCGGCGACGTGCACAAAAAACGACCGGAGCGCGGGGCGTCCGCGATCCGGTCGTGGCGTTTGGTCAACTAAACCTAGCAGGCGGCCATGATAGGGGCTGCGACCTGCTTCTTACGGGAGAGGACGCCCGGCATCCAGACGCCGTCGTGCTCGTCGGCAATGCCCAGGCCCTTCTGAGCGGCCTCGGTCTCGCCCTCGAGCAGAACCTGCGAGCCCTCCTCCATGATGTCGGTGATGCACAGGACGATGCCGTCGGCACCCTTCTCGGCGGCGTAGGCGCGCATGGCCTCGCGAATCTCGTCGATCATGCCGAGTGCGCGGGTCTTGTCGACAGTCTCGTACTGGCCGATGAGCAGCTTCTTGCCGGCAGGCTCGAACATCTTGATGTCGTTGCCGACCATCTCGGCTGCGGTGAAGGAGCCGGACGGACGGGTGAGGAAGACCTCCATGCCAAACTTGACCGGGTCGACGCCCACCTGCTCGCCGAGCTTGGCGGCGACGGCGCGGTCGACATCGGTGGTGGTGGGGCTCTTGAGCATGAGCGTGTCGGTCATCATGGCCGAGAGCAGCAGCTTGGCCTGGACGTCGGAAAGCTCAACGCCGAGCACGCCGGCGAGCTTGGTGACGATGGTGCAGCTGGAGCCCCAGGGCAGGCAGATGTAGTGCAGCGGGCCGGCGGTCTCGAAGTCGCCGATGCGGTGATGATCGACAACGCCAAAGACCGTGGCGTCCTTAAGGCCGGTGACGGACTGGGCAGACTCGTTGTGGTCGGTGAGGACGACGAGCTGACCGGCCTCGACGGACTCGATCACGCGGGGCTCGGCGATGCCGGCGTCGGCGAGCAGCTTGGCGGACTCGGCCGGAAGCTGACCAAGGGCGCAGGCCTCGTAGGTGTTGCCGGCATACTCAACCTGGTTGAGCAGCTGGGACAGGACGACGGCGCTCATGATGGCGTCGTTATCGGGGTTCTGGTGACCAAAGACAAGAACGTTTGCCATGGATATCCTCCACTTGATATGTGTACTTGGACGTAGCTATGGTAGCACGCCGATGCCGAGCCTTCGCAGACGGAAGGGTCACGGCATATTTTGGGGCAGGCATGGGGGCCAAGACTGTCCCTTTTGCACCGTGTTGGTGCAAAGTAACCTGACCCCCTTGCACCAGCTATTTACCGGCGGCGCGCAGGGCTACGTAGGCGGCGCCGATGATGCCGGCGTCGTTGCCGAGCGAAGCGACCTTGATGGGCGTCTCGCGCGAGGCGGAAAGCGCGTAGCGCTGGAAGTGCTCGCGGACCTTGTCGAGGTAGACATCGGCCGAAGCGGACGCGCCGCCACCGATCAGGAACATCTCGGGGTCAACCACGTTAGCAATAAGCGCCAGGGCACGGCCGAGATAGTCGGCCATGGTATCGGCAGCTGCCAGCGCGAGCTTGTCACCCTCGCGGCAGGCCTGGAACACGTCCTTGGAATCAGAAGGCCCGGTGAGCTCGATGGGCTCGACGCCCGCCTTCTTGCACTCAGCAAGGTAGTTGCTCACCACGCCAGTGGCGCTGGAATACTGCTCCAGATGGCCATGGCCGCCACAGCCGCAGGTGCGCTCCTCAGCCGGGTTCAGGCACATGTGGCCAATCTCACCGCCAGCACCCACAACGCCCGATACCACGTTGCCGTTGACGATTACGCCGCCGCCCACGCCGGTACCGATGGTGACCATCACGACGTTCTGCACGCCCTTGGCAGAACCGAGCCAGGCCTCGCCCATGGCAGCGGCGTTGGCATCGTTCTCGTACTTAACGACCGCGTCGGGGCAGTGCTTTTGAATGGCGATCCTCAGCTCGGGCAGGTTAATGGCAATGTTGGCCTTGACCTTGGCATCGCCCGATGCCGGGATGGGGCACGGAACGGCCAGGCCAATGCCCGCCACAAAGGCACGCGGAATCTGCGCCTTGGCGACCACCTGGTCGATAGCCTCGGTCACCGCGGCAAAGCCCGCAGCGTCAACGATGGGAGGCGTGGGCACGCTGGCCTTGGCAAGCAGGTTGCCGTCCTCGTCGAACAGGCCCTCCTTAACCGAGGTGCCGCCGACGTCGATGCCGATGTAGTACTGCTTAGGTTCCATGGGAGCCCACCTTTCTCGTTTAAACATTGCCTGTATGGTACCGCTCCCAAGGCAAAAACCTACCAAAAAGGGACAGGTTTGTTTTGGCAGGCTTTATCTGGGGAAACGCGAATGGTCGCTTAATAGGTCGCGCAAGACCTTCCCCAAATATAAAGGCGCCGGGAGGCGGAGACTCCCGGCGCCCGTCAAAGGGACTGTGTTGTCTGTTGGACCGCACGGCCCATCGCGGCGATAACGCCGACTAGGCCTGAAGTACCTGCAGCTGCTTGTGAATCTCGATGAGCTCCGTCGCCATGACGCGCATGGTCTCGGTACCGGCCATCTGGTCCTCGGCATGCAGCAGAATCAACGGGGCCTCGCCGTTACGCTCGCCGTTGGCCTCCTTCTTCAGAAGCCCCATGTGAACATCGTGGCCACCGTTATAGGCCTCGTCGCCCTGCTTGATAAGCTCCTCGGCGGCGTCAAAATCGCCCTCCTTGGCCTTTTGCACGGCATTGATGTACATGCTCTTGGCGGTACCGACGTAGCTGATGATCTCGAAGCAGGTCATCTGCAGTTCGTTCATATCCTCCATGCGGAGCACCTAGCCCATCACGCTGACGCAGTGGTCGATGATGCCGGCAGCGTTCATGCGGCCGTAGTCGACCATGTTGATGACCTCGACCGGAAAACGACCGGCGGCCTCCTTCTCAAAATCGCCCTTGGTGTAGCCGATCTGCGGACCAAGCAGCAACATGTCGCACTCGTCCAGGTGATCGTGGGCCTCGTTCATGGGACGAGCCTCGACCTCAATATCCAGACCACGGTTTGCAACCTCGGCCTGCATCTTCTGGACCAGCAGGCTCGTGGACATGCCGGCATTGCAGCAGAGCATGATCTTCTTCATGGTTTCCTCCTTATAACTGCGCGGCGCGCAGACGACAACTGGTTGTATTCCTTGCGGCTATTGTGCCCGCTCCCCTGTATCTTTACGCAAGGGAGAGAGCCGCGGGCACCGGCACCGCGTACCGGCGCCCGCAAAGGTGAAAGGGACGAACGTTAGGCGTTCTACTCGGCGAGAGCCTCCTGCTTGGCGATTGCCTTCTCGGAAATCTTCATAAAGGGCAGGTAGACGGCCATGCCAATGACAATCTCGAGAGCCTGCCACACGCCGGCGCGCCAGTCAAAGCCCGTAGCGAGCAGGGCATTGATGACGGGAGGCATGGTCCAGGGCACCTGGGCGATGCAGGGGCTGATGATGCCTGCGCAGGTAAGGCCATAGGTGATGCCGATGAACAGATCGGGAAGAAGGACGAACGGGATCATGAGCGGCAGGTTG
The DNA here is from genome assembly GCA_947507155.1 of uncultured Collinsella sp. Lineage (GTDB taxonomy): Bacteria > Actinomycetota > Coriobacteriia > Coriobacteriales > Coriobacteriaceae > Collinsella. The sequence continues at coordinate 33,671 of CANNOC010000004.1, forward strand.
TACACGATGGGGTAACCGTAGATAACCGGCTCGTTGATGTTGAACAGACCAGGCAGGATAGCCATCTTGGAAACGGTCTCGGAAGCCTTGTTCTTGGAGAACAGGAGCGTGTCGAGCAGAAGCATGAGGGTGCAGCCCGAGCCGCCGATGAGGGCGAAGCTGTTAACGATCTGCATGTTCATGTAGTGATCGGGCTGGATGGTGCCACCGGCGGCAAAGGTAGCCATGTTGTCGACGATGAGCATGGTCAGGATCGGCTCGACGGTAGCGCCAGAGATGGTGGACTGGTGAATACCGACGCAGAACAGCAGGTTAGCAAGGGTGTAGATGAGGATAACAGCCCACGGACCGGCGTTCATGATGCTCTTGAGCGGGTTGGAGATGCACGTGGAGATGATGGTGCACAGATCGGTGCCGGCGCACACGGCGAGCAGGGCTGCGGCAAGAGCGAAGATCGCGAGGTTGAGCAGCATCGGGATCATGACGTTGAAGGAGTTGGAGACCGCGGGAGGCACGCCCTCGCCCAGCTTAACCTTGAGCTTCTCGACGCCAGAAATCTTGATGAAGAGCGAGACGGAAAGCAGGGCGATGATAATAGCCGAGAACAGACCGTTGGTGCCGGTGTTGGCAGTCGAAAGGGCGCCCGTGACCTCGGCGGAGGTGATCTTGTCGGTGAGCAGCGGGCTCGTGGCGGCAAGCGAGGCGGTGATCTGCTGCGGCATCATGATGACGAAAGCAGAGATAGCGACGACCACGCAAGCGAGCGGGTTATCGAAACGCTTGTTCTTAGCGAGGCTGTAGCCAATCAATCCGGCCAAGATAATGGCAGAGACGTTGAGGGTGCCCAGCGTAATTGCCGAACCCCACGTCTGAAGGTTGGCAAGGCCCGCCGCATCGAGCGGGAACAGAGGGAACACGACGTTGTTAATAAGAACCGCGATACCCGCAAGGATATAGAGCGGCGTGATGGTCGCGAAGGCGTCACGCAGGGAACGCAGGTGAACCTGGTTTCCCACCTTCGCAGAGACCTCGGCAAACTTGTCGAGGAAGCTCTTTCCGTTGTCACTGGCCATGATTGCTCCTAACTTTCAAATCCGGCCTTTTCCTATGCGCACGGTGGTCTGTCGCCCTCTGCCACCAGATGTGCCATGTGTTGCGCGCAGCGGCGCGCGCTCTGGGCGTTCGCCCGTTCGCTAATCAACCACGTGAGTCGTGGCGACCTGCTTGAGCCAAGCTGCCGACTTCTTAAGGCGGCGCTTGTAGCCGTCCATAAGGTCGACCTCGACAAAACCGTAACGGTTCTTAAAGGCATTCGCCCAAGACCAGTTATCGATGACGGCCCAATAATGGTATCCACGGCACTTGGCGCCCTCGGCAATTGCCTTGGCAACCCACTCCAGGTGCTGGCGTACAAAGTCGACGCGGTAGTCATCCTGGATGGTTCCTTCGGCGTCTCGGTTCTTGTATTCGTCCATGATGCCGATGCCGTTCTCGGAAACGAACCACTCAAGATCGGGGTAGTTCTTAGCGCAGTCCATGCCAAAGTCGTAGAGGCCCTGCGGGTAGATCTCCCAGCCGCGGCTCTCGTTCATAACGGCGTCGGGCCACACGTACTCGTCGGCAAAGTGCGGCAGACCGTACTGGTCGATCTTGCTCGCCGGCGCCTGAACGCGCGTGGGGTGGTAGTAGTTGCAACCGAGCCAGTCGACAACACCCTGCTTAAGAATCTCTTGGTCGCCGGCACGGAACGGAAGCTTAACGCCGCCCTCGGCCAGGCTGTCGAGCACGTCGGCGGGAAGCTCGCCCTTGGTAATGAGGTCGAGCCACCAGCGGTTGTTGATGCCGCTGGTCATACGCACGGCCTCGAGGTCCGCCTCGCTGGGGTTCTCCTTGGTGTAGACCGGGGTAAAGCAGTTGATCATGCCGATCTTGGCATCGCTGCGAACGGCGCCCTCGTCATAGGCGCGACGGTAGTTGGCCACGGCCAGCGCATGTGCCAGCGAGATGTGATACTGCACGGTGCGAGCGCGGCTAAAGTCGTGGAGCTGCGGGAACCACACGCCCTCCTGATAGCGCTGCTCGGGCTCGACGATGGGCTCGTTAAAGGTGAACCAGTACTTGATCTCCTGGCCAAACTCGTGGAAGGCGACGTCGGCGTAATGTGCGTAAGCCTCGACAACCTCACGGCTCTCCCAGCCGCCACGGTTAAAAAGGTAGGTGGGCATGTCAAAGTGGTACAAGTTGACAAACGGCTCCAGGCCGGCTTCGCGAGAGGCGCGGAACAACTCGTGATACCACGCGGCGCCTTCCTCGTTGAGGTTGCCGTCGGCATCGAGCAGACGGCTCCACTGGATGGAAGTGCGATAGGTATCCAGGCCCAAGTCCTTCAAAATGCGAAGGTCTTCCTGGTACTTGGCCATAAAGTCATTGCCGGCGTAAGAGCCAACGCAGTTGTAGAACGAGCCCAGATCCTGGATGGACCAGGTGTCCCACAGGTTCTCGAGCTTGCCGCCCTGGTTCCACTGACCCTCAGTCTGCGGGCCGGACATAGCAGCGCCAAAGAAGAAGTCGTTGGGCAGCTGATACTGTGCCATCAAAGTCCTCGCTTTCGTGTTCTAGAGCTTCCGGTTGGAGACGGGTTTGCTTTGGCAGGTTATCCGGCGCGGGCGCGCACCGGTCATACCGATATCCAACCCGCCAAAACAAAACCGTCCCCAAACGGTCGATCCTGTTCTGCGGAAAGATTCCGTTCGTTGCTTAAACTATAGTGCTCTAATTCTAAAAGTAAAGCGTCTTTTTCTTTTTTCTTTCTCGAGCTTCTTAGATAAAGGTTATATGGGTGCCTTGTTAAGGGTTATACTTACTTGCGTATTGATATATGTCGGAAAGGAGGTTCAATGATTCCCAAATACGAGGCGATAGCTGCAGATATTCGTCGAAGCATCGAGGATGGCACTCTTAAACCGGGCGACAAGCTTCCCACCGTCGTTGAGTTCTGCGAGCTCTATAGCGTTTCCAAAATCACCGTCAAACGAGCTATCGAGCAAATCACCGAGGAAGGTCTTATTACCAGCCGACGCGGATCGGGTACCTACGTTAAGGACACGGCGGGACTTCCCGGTCAGGCGTTTTTCCAGGGCAAAAACGACCGTGCCCAGGGCTTTTCGTATGAGCACCGCGGGGAGAAGGTGACCTCGGTGGTCTACGATTTCTCGATTGTTAATCCACCAGCGGACATCGCAGCCCAGCTGGGAATTGCCGAGGATGACTTTGCCTATCACATCGTGCGCGTGCGTCAGGCCGATGAGAAGCCCATCGTTATCGAGTACACCTACATGCCCCTCGAGCTGATTCCAGGCCTTAAAAAGAAGGACCTGTACGGATCGGTCTACCACTTCATCCGCGAGCAATGTGGGCTGAAGATTTCGAGCTTCCACCGTACCATTCGCGCCGTGGCAGCAACCGAGGAAGAAGCCGAGCGCTTGGACACCAAGCCTGGCTCTCCCCTGCTCGAACTCACCCAGATTGGCTTTTTGGACAGCGGCGCCGCCTTTGAGTATTCGGTCTCGCGCAACGTTGGCGACCGCTTTGAGTTGCACAACGTAACGTTGGCATAGGTTTTTGTAGTCATCCGGGCGCTCGCTTTGAGCTGTTTTGTGCAGCGCCCGCGCAACACAATGGGGGTATGAACATGTCCGATTTGATTAAGCTGACGCCGATCTTCCACGAGAAGATCTGGGGCGGTCGCCACCTCGAAACCGTATTTGGCTACGACATTCCCGATGGCCCCATCGGTGAGTGCTGGGCCATCTCGGCCCACCCCAACGGCGACTGCCAGATTGCGGAGGGCCCGTATGCCGGCCACACGCTGTCGTGGCTGTGGGCCGAGCATCGCGAGCTCTTTGGCAACTGCGAGGGCAAGGAGTTCCCGCTGCTCATTAAGATTCTGGACGCCAAGGACGACCTTTCGATCCAGATTCATCCCAACGACGAGTACGCTGCCGAGCACGAGAACGGTAGCCTGGGCAAAACCGAGTGTTGGTATGTGCTGGACTGCGAGCCCGACGCCACGATCATCGTCGGCCAGCGTGCCAAGGACCGCGCCGAGGCCGCACAAATGATCGAGGAAGGACGTTGGGACGACATGCTCAACGTGTTGCCGATTCACAAGGGCGACTTTTTCCAGATTGATTCCGGTACCGTGCACGCCATCAAGACCGGCACGCTCATTTTGGAGACGCAGCAGTCGAGCGACGTGACGTATCGTCTGTACGACTACGACCGTCCCGGCACCGACGGCAACCTGCGCCCGCTGCACATTGAGCAGAGCCTCGACTGCATCGACTTTGATGCTCAGGCTCCGACCGACGGCACGGTGACCGCGCCCGAGGTGGACGGCGTAACCGAGCTCGAGTCCAACCCCTGCTACACCGTCGACCGCGTGCGCGTCGACGGCAGCAAAACCATCGACCAGCGCTGGCCCTTCATGTGCCTGTCGGTCATCGACGGCGAAGGCACCGTCTGCGGCGACCCCGTCCACAAGGGAAGCCACCTGTTGGCCCCGAGCACCGTCAGCTCCATCGACCTCGAAGGCAAGATGGAACTGATCATCAGCCACCTGTAGGTCGCACCAACAACCCAAACGCAACAAGGGGCTCTCCCGTCCATGTGCGGGAGAGCCCCTTGCCATATCTATTTATCAGCCCACCCGGCTCTCCAGATCAAAAAGCGAACGAGCAGAGCGACGTTCGCAAGCACCGTTACCCTAGGACCTGGGCGGGCGTATAGGGCAACATCGATCGCGAGTTCCGCACGCAAAGGAGAGCACTTAATGTGCTCTCCGTCTTGCGCAGGACTGCCCGAGCAGGCGATGTTGCCCTATACGCCCGCCCAGGTCCGCCAGGATCACGACAGCTTGACGATCGGCGCAAAGCCCTTCATCAGCTTTTTGGTCTGGCCGGTCTTTTCGAACTGGACCTCGATCATGTCTCCGGCGACCGAGATCACGGTACCCGTGCCAAAGGTCTTGTGGCTCACGGTATCGCCCGCGGCAAAGTCCTGCGATGCGCTGGCGCGATCGACCTTGCGCTCCACCGTCGGAGACACCTTGGACGACGGCTTTTTGGCTCGCGGCGCACCCGAACCAAAGGTCGAGGCAACACGGCCGGCGTCGGGCGAGACCCCACGATGGCGCTCGGTCCCGTAGCTGCTGCCGCCAAAGAAATCGTCAAAGCTCGATCCGCCGCGCGAACCGGAACCGCCGGTCGAGCGCGTATGCGAACCGAACACCTTGCCGCCATACATATCCGAACCCATGCCCGAGCCAAAGGTGCCGTGACGGTCGCCGCGCTTCTCCCAGCCCGTGCCCTCAAAACCGGCAGAACCGATACCGCTAAACTCGATATCCTCAAACGGAATCTCATTGAGGAAGCGCGAGCGCGGGTTGGCAGAGGTCGAGCCGTAGGTGCGACGCGTGGCCGCATAGGTCAGGAATAGGCGCTTACGGGCACGCGTGATGGCGACGTAGGCCAGGCGACGCTCTTCCTCGAGCTTGCCCGGGTCATCGCTGCCGCCAGAGTCGTGCACGTGCGGGAAGATGCCCTCCTCCATGCCGGCTACGAACACCGCCGGGAACTCCAGGCCCTTGGCGGAGTGGATGGTCATCATGGTAATGGCATGCGTCTCGCCGGCCAGGGAATCCAAGTCGGAGCGCAGGGCCAGCCACTCCATGAGTGCCGGCAGCGCCTTACAGGTGAGCGGACCGTAGGTGCGCTCAATCTCGTCGGCATGCACGGCACCCGCCGGCATCTCCGTCGGCGCGGCATACGCGTTGCCCGCGATGGCGGCGGCCAGGGCGTCCTGCGGCGAGAGCGCCGGGGCGGCTAGGCTATCGAGCGGATTGGAACCTGCGGCATCGCGCGCGCCGACGAGCGCCTCAAACGAGGATGCCGGGGCAGATGGCCCCGGTTCGGGCGCAGGCGCGCTCACCACAACGGGCTCGGACTCAGGCTCGGCAGGCACGTCGGCAACGCCGGCTGCGCGCAGCTCTTCCAAGCTCTCGAGCGTACCCTCGATATCCTCGTGCGTCTCCTCAAATTCGGCGGCGACGCCCAGGAATTCCTGAATGTTCTCGGCGCGGCTCTCGGACTCCATGGTGCCCTCGGCGCGAAACGCCTGCAGCAAGCCCGTCTTATCGACGATCATCTCGACAACGTCCTTGAGCTCGCCGTCCATGCGGCGGCCCTCGCGCACCAGCGACACAAAGCTCGACAGGCCGTTGCGCACCTTGGCACTAAACATGCCCGTCTCGGCGCACGCGATCTCGCAAGCCTGGAAGAACGAGCAACGGTTGTCGCGCGCCAGCTGCTCGATCTTTTGGATCGAGGTGGAGCCGATGCCGCGGCGCGGCGTGTTGATGACGCGCTTGACGCTCATCTCGTCGGCCGGGTTCACGATCATCTTAAGGTAGGCCATGACGTCGCGGATCTCGGCACGGTCGAAGAATCGCGTGCCGCCCACGATCTTGTAGGGCACGCCCGCGCGCAGAAACATATCTTCGAGAATACGCGACTGGGCGTTGGTGCGGTAGAACACGGCGATGTCGTCGTAACTCGTGCCCTTGGCATGCAGCTTTTCGACCTCGCCGGCAATCCAGCGACCCTCGTCGCGCTCATCGCTTGCCTGGAAGGCCTGGATCTTCTCGCCGTCGCCCTCGGCCGTAAACAGGCGCTTGTCCTTGCGCTGCGAGTTGTGACGTACCACGGCGTTGGCGGCGTTCAGGATATGACCCGTAGAGCGGTAGTTCTGCTCCAGCTTGACGGTCTTGCAGTCTTTAAAGTCCTTCTCAAAGTCCAGGATATTGGTGATGTCGGCGCCACGCCAGCTATAAATGGACTGATCGTCGTCGCCCACGACCATGAGGTTTTGGTACTTGGCGGCCAGCAGGTTGGCGATCTCGTACTGGACGTGGTTGGTGTCCTGATACTCGTCGACGCTAATGTAGCGGAAGCGCTCCTGATACTTGTCGAGCACCTCGGGGCGGGTGCGCAGCAGCTCGAGCGTGCGCACGAGCAGGTCGTCGAAGTCCATCGCGTTGGCGGCGCGCAGGCGGCGCTCCAGCTCCAGGTAGACTTGCGCGGCCTTTTTGTCATTGGGGCTGTCGGCGGATTTGAGCATGTCCTCGGGGCCGATCATGGCGTTTTTGGCCGAGCTAATCTTGCTGCGGATCATGTTGATGGGGAACTGCTTTTGCTCGATGCCGAGCGCCTGCATAATGTCGCGCACCATGCGCTTTGAGTCATCGTCATCGTAGATGGTGAACTGACCGGTGTAGCCCAACAGGTCGGCGTCCTCGCGCAGCATGCGCACGCACATGGCATGGAAGGTGCACACCCACATGCCACGGGTGCCGCTGGGAATGAGTGCCGCCAGACGCTCGCGCATCTCTGCCGCGGCCTTGTTGGTAAACGTGATGGCAAGAACCTGCCAAGGTTTAACACCCAGGTCGCCGAGCATATGTGCGATGCGGAAGGTCAAGACGCGGGTCTTGCCCGAGCCGGCGCCGGCGAGCACCAGCAACGGGCCCTCGGTGGACAGGACAGCCTCGCGCTGGGCGGGATTAAGGCTGTCAATGTCGACGAGCGGCTTGGCGGGCTTGGGCGCCGGCGCGGGAGCGTCGTAAATGTCGAGCGGGACGAGCTCGGGCTCCGGCGCAGCAGGAGCGGTGTATGCATCGAGCGGCACGGGTTCCGGCGCGGGCGGCACGGATACCGCGGCGTTCTTTTCCCAGGGCAAGGGCTGGGTCATGGGCGACTCCTCATCTGACGGACGGCGCGCCTGCGGGCGGCGCCATAGTTTGAGCCGTACCAGTATACCGAGCCGCGCGGACACCGACGCAAATCACACCACGACTCCGTGCGTCACCGTCAGGCCGCCCCAGCGAATTTGGCGCAATGGGGTCAGGTTGGTCTGCACCAATCAATTGACAATCACGAAACCGCCGATGTCATGGCAGCAGCAGCGAGCGGTGGCCAGGGCGAACAAATTGGCATGAAAAGGGGCGGCATAGACCTTCTGGTCATGCCGCCCCCTTTGAATGACAAGTTGTCGCCCCGGCCGCCGCGCAGCGTCGACCAAGTTACAGGCCGAGCATAGGCTCCAGGACAAAGAAGTACGCGAGCACCACGATGCCCAGGATGATGCGGTAGACGCCGAAGCACTTAAAGTCGTGACGGCGCACGAAGCCCATAAGCCACTTGATGGCAATGAGCGACACCACAAAGGCGACGACGCAGCCCACGCCCAGGATGGCGATTTCGTTGGTGCCGAACGTGCCGCCCTTAATAAAGTACTTGACCAGCTTGAGCGCGCTCGCGCCAAACATAACGGGAATAGCCAGGAAGAACGTGAACTTAGACGCCACCGAGCGCGTGCAGCCCAGCAGCAGGCCGCCGATGATCGTGGAGCCGGAGCGCGATGTGCCCGGAATCAGCGAAAGCACCTGGAAGCAACCGATACCCAGCGCGGTCTTCCAGCTCAGATCCTCGAGCGTAGTGATGGAGCCAAAGTCCAGGTTATCGTCATCGTCTGAAGCGGCAGCCGCAGCGGGAGTGGCAAAATGCGCACCAGCGGGGCGTCCGCCCGCCACCACGGCACGCGAACCAAACGAACCGGCAAGAGCGGCCTGGTCGCGCTTGTTCGCGCGCCAGTTCTCGATCACGATAAACAGCACGCCGTACACAATGAGCGCCAGCGCCACGACGGGAGCATTGTAGAAATGCTCCTCCATCCAGTCGTTAAGCGGCAGACCGATCGCCGCGGCGGGAATGCAGCCGAGCACAATCTTGCCCCACAGCACCCAGGTGTCGCGACGACCCTCCTTGCCTTTGCTGGGAGAAAACGGGTTGAGGTCGTAAAAGAACAGGACGCAGACGGCCAAAATGGCGCCAAGCTGAATCACGACCAGGAACATATTCCAGAACGTCTCGCTCACGTTCATCTTGACGAACTCGTCCACCAAGATCATGTGACCGGTCGACGAAACAGGCAGCCATTCGGTGATGCCCTCGACCAGGCCCATGAAGGCAGATTTTAGAAGCTCAATGATATCCAAAGGGACCCCCTCGTTAGACACCCGCCGATATTGTTCTGCGGACGGTTGCGGGCGATGTCCCATTATCAACCGTTCGGCCGCGACCGCGCCCACCCTTACCAAAAAACTCGCCCGTTCACAGAATTGCGAGCGGTCAAACCCAAATCCTTGGGTATAACTGCAACAAGATAAAGTGTCCAGCGGCCACGCATCCGCGCCCGCCCGATGCACGAGCCCCACGCCCGTGCGATAGACCAAGGAGGAAACCATGAACGAGGGCTACACCAAGGTATTTGTTTCACTCGACGGTACTGAGCAGCAGGATTTTGTGCTCGCACGCGCCATCAAGGTCGCCGCGAACAACGGCGCCAAGCTGATTATCGGCCACGTTATCGATTCCACGGCACTCGAGAGCGCCGGTTCCTATCCGGTCGATCTGGTCAACGGCCTAGAGGAGGCATTTAAGAACTCCATCGCCAAGCAGCTCGAAGAGGCCAAGGCCAATCCCGACATTCCCGAGGTCGAGGTCATGATTCGCGCCGGCCGCATTCGCGAGACGCTCAAAGACGAGATGCTCGACGTGGTCAAGCCCGACCTGGTGCTCTGCGGCGCTCGTGGCCTGTCCTCGATCAAGTATGCACTCCTGGGTTCAATTTCGACGTTCCTGCTGCGCAACACCGACTGCGACATCTTGGTCGTGAAATAGGTTCCTTCCCGCCGGCGCAAGGCCTGCGGGGTTATCACGCCGACGTCCTCGCCGCTTCGCGGCTGCGGGATGTCGGCTTAGATAACCCCTCCCGGCCTTGCGCCTTCGTCACCGTACTTCAGCGAGTTATCTGATAGAAAAATGGCGTGCCGCCCCGTTTGGGGCGGCACGTTTTGTTTGGGCGGCACGTTTTTGTTATAAGGCGATCCTGCTTAAACGAGCTTGCACTTCTGGAATGATCTTCTCGAACATTACCTCCGCCTCGGGAAAACCCTCTTCTTTGAGACCGCGCGCCGCGTCTCTTAGCGCGTCTGGAACCTCATTGCAGGTATCAGCAATCATTCCGGCGACAATTCCCCCGGGCAAACCCGCCTCAATCATTTGGCTCATCACCGACCCACGCGTTACGTCGTCAATCTTGCGGCTCCCACCAAACGAGACGCCCATCTCACGAACGAGACTGGGGTAAACCGTTGTGGACAGCACGTCATAGAGCGGCGCCAACCTCACCTGCTTCCAACTTTCGTCCCATACGAGCGACCAGTTCTTTAGATGGTTATCACAGTTACCTACGGCATAGTCGAACAGCTGGTTATAGCCGACAAGGAACCTGTCCTCCATTTGATTCGTCGACGCCCTTCGCACCGCATCGACGATAAGCCCCAGGTAATTGACGCCCGTCGGCTCATATTTAAGCTCACGCGAGATGCCCTTGGCCTGACAAACATCTTCCTGGTGCAAACGGTATGGAATTGGCAATCCGTCAACCGAGCGTCCGGTATCAGGCGTTACTCGGTCAAATCGTTTCACGGCGATAATTGGCTCGGCATCCTCAACTCGGATAAGAAAGCACTCTTCGGCCGATAGGTCCATCAGAGAGGCGGCTCTCACGCACATCGCTTCGCACACTGTCTCGCCCGGGAACGTTTTCGACCCCGCCTTGAGAATGTGTGTGGATGGGGCCGCTCCATGAGGCAGGTACCATCCACCACATGGGTCATCACCCGTATGGTAGAGACCGACCTTCGCCTGAGCACCTGCAAGGGAGATTCGACTCTCTAGCGTTAAATCAAAAGCAATCTCCGCCGGTGCGTATGCCAGTCCGCTTAGCTGTTCCGTATCTATCTCTTCATAGCCCATTTCGAGACCGTCGGCCGAAGGCTCTCGCGTCAAAACCAGAGCGCCGACAGGTTCGTCGCGGACCAAATCGAGCACCTTAAAGTAATCTCCGCGTTCCGCTCGCGCCCTTTTCTCAAGGTCCCTGTTGAGCTGCCCCTCCGGAATGATGCCGGAGAAAAAGGAACCCGTTGCGTCCGGACTAAATGTCTCGGCCGACAACGGCAGCGAGATCGAAATCGGCGCCGCATCACCGCTCTCGAGATATTTGGGGCTATAGGTGAATATCGGAAACCCCGCATTTTCCTCCAATATGCCAACCGGCTGGTAAGACCCATTAAACTCACGGTGAACGAACAGCGTGCCATCCATTACTTCCCCCTCACCTTCAGAATAAAATCAACATCCACGATGGAGGCGTAATCGAAAATGACACCAATTTCGACCGTTGTCCGCCCCCGTTCGATATCACCAATCACACGAAGGCTGCGACCCGTCATAGTCGCGACGTCACGTTGAGTCAAGCCGAGTTCACGCCTTCTGAGCCTAAGGGCCTTCCCCATCTCGGCGGGATCGAAAACCGTGCGCTCCGAGAAAGCGACTTCCGACGGTTTGAGCTTGATGCGCCCATCCAGCTTTTTAATCGTTGTCACCGTTCTCATGACGCCTCCAGCTATATTCCTGTCCGTGAACTTAGTATAAAACTGTAGCACTATGTTCATGTACGGGAATATAGTGTTGACTACATTAGCAATGTTCCCGTTCAGGAATATAGCTGCTGAAAAGCCTGATTTCTTCTTACATGGGAAGATCCTGAACGGCTACGCCATACGGGCTGACTACTCAAAGTATTGGAACTTGTTGGTTGAGAAGGCAAACGTGACGACGAAGCCTTCGCCGGGCTCGGATGCCGCGGTGACGTCAATGCCCATCTTGGAGCACAGGCGCGCCACCAGGTAGAGGCCGATGCCCGTTGCGCGCTTGGTGGTGCGGCCGTTGTCGCCGGTAAAGCCCTTCTCGAACACGCGCGGCAGGTCGGCCGCGCTCACGCCGCAGCCGTTATCGGCAACAGTGAGCTCAATGCGCTCACTTGCCAGGCCCTCGTCCAGCAACGCGCCCGAAAACACGATCTTCGCGCCGTCCTCGCGCGCGTATTTAATGCTGTTCTGGATGAGCTGGCCCAGAATAAACTCAAGCCACTTCTCGTCGGTAAAGACCTCGAAGTCGAGGTTCTCGCACACTGGGGCCACGTGCGCCGCGATGAGCTCGCGCGCGTTGGCCTTAATCGCGCCCGTCACCAAGGTCTTGAGATTCCAGCGGCGAATCAGGTAGTCACGCTCCACGACTTCCGAGCGCGCGTAGTACAGCGCCTGGTCGATATAGCGTTCCACGCGAGCCAGCTCACGGCCCAGGTCATCCACACGTGACAGGTCGTCTTCGCTGCCATCCAGATTTTCCAAAATTAGATGGGCCGCCGCCAAGGGCAGCTTGGCCTCGTGAACCCAGCTCTCGATATAGTCGCGATAGTCATCGGTCTGGCGCCGGCCTTCGGCAACCTCGTCGCAGGCAGCTTTGCCCACCCGGCGCAAGACCTCGTACTCGAGCTCGCCCTCGGCATAGGTCGGGCATTGCACCATCTCCTGCACCCATGCGGGACTCTCGAGCTCCTCAGCCGCGCGCTCCAGCTGGCGCAGAAAACGGCGACGGCGAGCGTACTCGATCACGATGCCGAGCATACCGAAGATAAAGGACACGCCGACCGCCACGACCACGATAGAAACGGGTGCGCCGGCGACCGTCAGCACAAAGCAGCTCAGCAGCACGCCGCACGTCCACACGGCGACGGGAAGCAGCGCGTCTTTAAAGAACTTGGCAAACGACATAGCCGGCCCCTAGACCGAATAACCTTGGCCGCGGTGCGTCGTCAAATACCCCTTGATGCCGATTTTTTCGAGCGTGGTGCGCAGGCGGTTGATGTTAACGGTAAGCGTGTTGTCGTCCACGAAGGCGTCGGAGTCCCACAGGTCCTGCATGATGGCCGGACGCGAAACGATCTTGCCCGCGCGGCTCAGAAGCAGCGAGAGGATACGCAGCTCGTTTTTGGTGAGCTCGGTACTGTCGCCGGTTGCCGTATTGGTGACCATGGAGCGGGCGAGGTCGAGCTCCAGCCCCTTGTGGACGAGCGTACTGCGCTCACCTGACGCCGCGGTGCGACGCAGCAAGGCATTGATGCGCGCCACGAGCACACGGGCGCTGTAGGGCTTGGGAACAAAGTCGTCCGCGCCGAGCGTCATGGCCATGACCTCGTCGATCTCGGTCGTGCGCGACGTGAGGACGATGATGGGAACCTCGGATTCGCGGCGAACCTCGTGGCAGATATGCTGGCCGTCCTTGACGGGAAGCGTGAGGTCGAGCAGCACTAGGTCGGGCGCGGCGGCGAGAATATCGCGCGAGACATGCTCAAACGATTCGCATGTCTCAACCTCAAAACCGGCGCGGGCAAGGATGTCGACAAGCTCACGACGAATGGGCTCGTCGTCCTCAACGATATAGATCAGCGCCATGGATTCCGCTCCCCTCTCGGTTGTCTTGCCACCATTATGGCTGCGAAACTGCAGGTGTGCACCGCGCGCGGTGCCAAGGTGACAGAACTGTTCGCGAACGGGGGGCGTTTGGCTCGCCTCGCACTCGCAGCGGTGACGGGGACCAAAATGATTATTAAATCCCCGTCCCAGAATAATCATTTAGCGGCGGGCGCGAAGCTTTTCGTAGCCGTCGGCGAAGAAGGCGACCGTGGCGGCATCGGCCTCGGCGGCATCCGCCTCGGTTGCGGGAACCACGCCGTGTTCGTCGCTCACCAGGAACAGCGCGCCCTTGAGCTGAGCGGGGATGTCTACGCGCGTGACCGGGATGCCCTTGGTCTGGGCCAGCTGTTCGATGAGCGTCGCCGTGCCGCACAGGCACTCGTCCGCCGGCGCCACAAAGGTCAGCTCGCCGTTATCGACAGCAGCGAGCAACTCGGGCGCCACGCCGGTTTCGTCGGCCTCGGAGCGAGCCTCAGCGGAGCGGGCACGCAGCGCCTTGGCCGACGTATCGGCGAGCGGCTCGTACTCCCCCACCGTCATGGCGGCGTTGCCGTTAACGTCGATCACCAGCATGAGCACACCGTCGCGGGCGGTGTAGTCGCCCTCGGCAAGCGACCACTCAACGTGCTGTTTGGCCCAGCTGAGCATGTTATGGGTAAGCGGCTCGCCCTGCACCAGGCGCTCGGACAGCGCGCGGATGTGACGGTTGAGCATGGGCACCTTTTTGTTGGACATGCGCCAACGGCAGATGAGCGCGGGCTTGTCGAGCGTGAACTTCTCGACCGCCTCCTGATTGGCGCAAAATTCCTCGTACGCACGCTGATCCTCGGCATTGCCAAACAGCTCGGCATCATCAATCTGGGGCATGGTTGTACCTTTCGTGTTAGTCATTCCGTCCTCTTATACCAAAAAGACGGCCCTCCAAACGGAGCGACCGTCTTTTGCGGAGATTATTTTAGAAGCGAGGCTAGTCCAAGGGACGAGATAACATCCCATCCTCCCCAGTCAACCTAACAGGTCGGCGAGGGTTGCCCAGGTGCCGCAGATTGCCGTGAAAGAGGAGCGACGCGTACTTGGGTACGCGAGCGACGAATGAGCGGCAAGGTGCGGTGGCTGGGCAAGCCGCAGCGCCACCTCCCTACTTAGTGGCGGAAGTGGCGGGCCCCCGTGAAGACCATCGCAATACCATGCTCATTGCAGGCCTGGATGCTCTCGTCGTCGCGCTTGGAGCCGCCGGGCTGGATGATGCAGGTCACGCCATGTGCAGCAAGCACGTCGACGTTGTCGCGGAACGGGAAGAATGCGTCGCTTGCGCAGGCAAAGCCGCCCTTCTCCACGCCCTCGCGCTCGCAGAAGTCCTCGGCACGCTCGCAGGCCAGCAGCGCAGAATCCACGCGGTTGGGCTGACCGGGGCCCATGCCAATGCCGGCCTTGCCCTTGGAGACCAGAATGGCGTTGGACTTAACGCCCTTGCAGACCTTCCAGGCAAACTCGAGCTCGGCCATCTCGGCGTCGGTGGGCTTGCGGTCGGTGGGGAACGTAAAGGTCGCGGGATCCTCGGTCACGTGGTCGACTTCCTGCACCAGCATGCCGCCGTCGACGGAGCGCAGCTCCACCTGGGCGCCGTGGTCCACGCCGCCAGTAGCCAGCACACGCAGGTTGGGGCGCTTAGACATGCGCTCGAGCGCCTCGGCAGTGTAGCTCGGGGCGATGATAACCTCGACGAACTGCTTGTTCTGATCGGCAAAGTGCTCAACCAGCTCATAGGGAACCTCGCGGTTGCAGGCGATGATGCCGCCGAAGGCGCTCTTGGGATCGCAGGCGAAGGCGCGGTCGTAGGCGGCCGTGATGTCCTCGGCCACGGCGGAGCCGCAGGGGTTCTGATGCTTGAGGATCACGCAGGCCGGCTCGTCGAACTCGCGGACCAGGTTCCAAGCGGCGTCGGCATCCAGATAGTTGTTGTAGCTGAGCGGCTTGCCCTGGATCTGCTCGGAGCCCACGAGCGGGAACTGCGAGCTCGCGGTATTCTCGCAGCCCTCGGCAAAGCGATAGACCGTAGCCTTCTGCTGCGGGTTCTCGCCATAGCGCAGGTCGTCGACCTTCTCCAGCGAGATCTCGAGCTTGGCAGAGGTGTCCGCCACATCGCTTGCCTGGGCGGCAAGCCAACGGGAGATAGCCGTGTCGTAGGCGGCGGTGGTCTGGTAGACCTTCACCTGCAGGCGACGACGGGTGGAAAGCGTGGTGCAGCCACCGGTCTCGTGCATCTCGGCCAGGACGGCATCATAGTCGGCCGGGTCGGAGATGACGGTAACGCTCGCGGCGTTCTTAGCGGCAGAGCGCAGCATGGAGGGGCCACCGATATCGATGTGCTCGATGGCATCCGCGAAGGTGACCTCGGGGTTGGCGACGGTCTTCTCGAACTCGTACAGGTTGACGACGACCAGGTCGATCAGTTTAATGCCGTGCTGAGCGGCCTCCTGCATGTGCTGCTCGGAATCGCGGCGGGCCAGCAGCGCTCCGTGAACCTTGGGGTGCAGGGTCTTAACGCGGCCGTCCATCATCTCGGGATAGCCCGTGAACTCCTCGATGGGGGTTACGGGGACGCCCGCGTCCTCGATGGCACGAGCCGTGCCGCCCGTAGAGATGATCTCGACGCCAAAGTCATCGACCAGCGTCCGTGCGAAATCGACGACGCCCGTCTTATCGGTAACCGAGATCAACGCGCGTGCGATCTTCACATCAGATCCCATGCAGTCCTCCTGTCTGGTACGCCGCCGTGCTCTGTGAGCCGGTGATACGTCGATCTGCAGCGCTCGCGCAGCGGCATTGAAAATACTGATTCAATGTAGCGCATCGAGCGCATCGATGCACCCCGCAACGGGCGCATATGCAGAAAAAGTTTGCGAGCGGAGGGGATGGGCACGGCACCGGGCACGGTGAGTTCATGGAACACAGGGGCACCATAATTAGATGCCAATAGCGTGGTAGAACTGTGCTCGATATGCATCCGCAAAAGAAAGAGGCACCATGGTCTCGCGGGTTCTCTACCGACCGTTTGATACCGAAGACTTCGACGCCATCGCGCTGATTCTGCAGCAGCTTTGGCATAACAATTCGGATAACGATGAGTACAACCGCCTTGAGGCCGCGTGCGACCTCGCCTATTGCCTTTCGTCATCGACGTTTTCGCAGGTTGCCGTAATCGACGGTCAGGCGCGTGGCATTTCGCTCGCACGTGCAGGACAGAGCTCCGGCGCCACCGTCAAGGACCATTGGATGGATACCGAACGCGCGCTGCTATCGCAGATGCGTGAGCTGGAGCCCGATGCCTGCGCCGAGTATCTCTCGTTTGTGCGCGCAACCATCCGAACCAACAACCGCCTGCTCGAAAGCAGCCCGTTGCCACACGACAACGAGATTACGCTGCTTGCCGTTGATCGCGATGTCCACGGACTGGGCGTTGGCTCGGTTTTGCTCGATGCCGCGGTCTCGTACCTGTCCTCGCGCGGGGCGACGAGAGCGCACCTGTACACCGACTCCGACTGCTCTTGGAAGTTCTACGAGTTGCACGGCTTTAAGCGCACGGCCACGCACCGCGCCAACCGCGAAGAGCGCCGCCACGACATGCCGCGCGAAAGCTTCCTCTACGAACTCGACCTAACAGCCTAGGCCCAGCAGCCATACCTAGTCATTTAGGAACGTCCCCGGTGACTAGTCGTTGGGGACAGTCTTCGTAGGTAGCGCATAAAAAAGGGAATGGGCTTCCCCCGACGGCTGTCGAGAAAAGCCCATCCCATAGCTTACGACCGTTAGAACGTTCCGCCGCCGCCTCCGCCGACGCCGCCGCCTCCGCCGCCCGAGAAGCCGCCACCACCACCGCCGCTCGAGCTATCGGAACTCGAAGCCAGCTCACGGATGCTCTCGTGATACACATCGTTAAACGAATCGAGCGGCGACTCGGTACCGTAATGATGGTAGTACCACCAGTAGCAGGGGTAATTGTCGTAGAAACCGTCGGCCTCGCGCACCTCGGGAGGAACAGCCTCGGCAAGCTGACGCAGGACTTCCTTCGAAACGCCCAGCGCCGCACCCATCACCAGAAGTTTATTCCACAGGACCAGATCGCCGGGAACGGCTTCCTTTAGGCGCGTGAAGTCCTCGAGCCAATGCTTGAGCGCCTTGCAGCGGGCCGCCACCTCGGCACCCTCCGGCGTAAAGCGGCGGAACGTAAGGCCCACGCCAATACCCACCAGCACAATCGGCACCGAGATAACCGCGGCGACAATGTTCGCCTGCGCGCCGTCGGTAAAGAAGATGGATCCCGCGGGAACACAGGCGATCAGAATACCGAGAACCAGGCAAAACACCATTGCGACAATGCCGTCCGAGGCAACGTACTCGCTATCGGCTAGCTTGCCCTTAACGGTGTTCTGATAGTCCTCGAGCTTGTCGCCCACGGGTGTAGCGTGCTGCTTGACGTAGTGCTGCAGCTCGTCGAACGTGCGCGAACGGTCACCGTTCTCGTCGGGCTTAGCACCGGCAAAGAAGACCTTGAGCACCATGCGGTCAATGCCCTTGGCCGACTTCCAGCCCGCATCACTCACCGTCACGCGGTAGGTCTGCTCCTCTTTCTCGCGCCCCAGCAGGCCCTTCTTAGCCTTAGTCACGGTCGCCTGCTCCAGCTTGATCACACGGTCGTCAGTGAGCTTCATGAGCGTGGCGATATATGCCTGATCGGGCACCTCGTTCCAGCTCATGAGGGCCGAAAGCACGGCGGGATGGTCGGCCGAAGGCACATCGCGGAAATATTCGTCCTGGAAAAGCGGCTTGGGCTTGCGGCGACGCAGCTTGAGCACAACGATTGTGCCGGTAAAGGCCACCGCCGCGACAACACTTAGCACGGCAAGTGCATTGGCAATCATGCGAGCGTGAGCGCGGCGGGCGTTAGCCTCGTCGGCCCATTCTTTCTCTTCGCTCAGGATCGTTGACATGCGCTCCTCACTTGAAGCGGAAAGCCATGGCACCCAGTCGCTGGGGAAGGCGATGCGCGCCTCGGCGAATTCGCCCTGATGCACGCAGGGAATGGTATAGGTGACCATGGGCTCGTCCTCATCGAGTGACACATCGCCCGTCAGCGGACCGTGGCCCCATGCGCGAAAGTTATCGCCCTTGACGGCCGCCGTCCCGGCAGCAGCATTTGCGAAGTACACTTCCATCTCGACGTCATCGGAATCCGCGGACCAGCCGTCACCCACGAACTTCCAGTAGAGCTCGGCGGTATCGGCCCAGTTCATGACCGCACCGGTCATGGTGTAGCTCACGTAATAGATTGCGCTGTCGCCGCTCTCGTGGGGGCTGAATACCTTGATCTTTA
Source organism: uncultured Collinsella sp. (assembly GCA_947507155.1). GTDB lineage: Bacteria > Actinomycetota > Coriobacteriia > Coriobacteriales > Coriobacteriaceae > Collinsella. The sequence goes on from CANNOC010000004.1 coordinate 52,543, forward strand.
CGCCGTCACCGGTCTGCTCGACCGTGTAGACGCCAGAGTCACCCTTGTTCGCGCTATCGACTTTGTTAAACGCGGTGTCCTCTTCCTCGACACTCAGCACGTCGACGCCCGCCGCGCCGCCCTGCTGGTTGGTGCCCGTATTGATCTCCCAAAACACGCCGTTGATGTCGTCGTCGAAATCGAACTGGCGTCCCTCGACAACGGTCAGCGATCCATCGGCCTCAACCGTGGCGCCGATGTAGGTTTGGCTCATGGAGTAGCCGTCGGCGTGTGCGGCGGCAGGCAGCAGCAACAACGCAAGCGCGACGAGTGCGCAGACGGAAGCGAATCGCGCGAATAGGCGGCGCTGCCGACAGGTCTTGGCAACGGGGGCGTTCATAGGCACATCCTTTGTCTGTGATACCAACAGCGCCATTGTCCCACGTTTACGGACACACATGACGAATATCTAGGCGACCGGAGCGCCAAACGGGATGAAAGTCACGCCCGCCGCCAGCAGCTAGTCATTGGGGACGTTCTTAAATGACTAGCCGTTAGGGACACTCTTTGAAACGGCCTGCACCAACGATAGATACCACTTCACAGCTCCGTCACAGGTGTAGCGGCTTTGTGTTGCCGTGACGCGCGCTGATTGAGTCCGCGAGCAAGGGGCATAAAGGAGTTGAGCGAAAACGGTTGCCCCTTTCCCGTTCGCTCGAGGATCATGTCCCCCTTTTCCGCGGAAACCCCGGCAGTTGCGAAGAGCTGCCGGGGTTTCTGTCGTCTAAGGTGCCGAGTTAATGGACAGGAATCACGGCACCGAGTCTGCGGCCCGCCATACGCAATGCGGGGCCTCGACAACTTGCGAGCCACGGCAACGCCTTCCCATCGCGCCCCGCGCTATACTCGTCCGCATGGATATCAACGCACGCAACATAGCAACGCCCGCCGCGAACGCGCCAACGACGACCCCCTCTCCCGCGCCCGCGCCCGTCGTGGGCCGTTTTGCCCCGTCGCCCTCGGGCCGCATGCACCTGGGCAACGTGTTCAGTTGCCTGTGCGCGTGGCTTTCGGCCCGCAGCCAGGGCGGCCGCATCGTACTGCGCATCGAGGACCTGGACGATCGCTGCAAGCGTCCGGAACTTGCCGCTCAACTGATTGACGACCTGGCCTGGCTGGGGCTTGAGTGGGACGAAGGCCCCTACTACCAGCACGATCGCCTGGACTTGTACGAGGACGCCCTGCACCAGCTGCAAGACGCCGGCCTCACCTACCCCTGCTTTTGCACGCGCGCCGAGCTCCACGCCGCGAGCGCACCGCACGCCAGCGACGGCACGCCCATCTATCGCGGCGCCTGCCGAGGCCTTTCTGCCGAGGAGGTTGCCCGCCGCAGCATCCTGCGCGCTCCGGCCACGCGCCTGCGCGTGCCCGCCGTCGACGACCTCGCAGACGATGTGGTCGAATTTGTGGACCGCACGTATGGTGCCCAATGCGAGGCGCTCGCCACCGAATGCGGCGACTTTTTGGTGCGTCGCAGCGACGGCGTGTTTGCCTACCAGTTAGCCGTGGTGGTCGATGACGCTGCCATGGGCGTCTCCGAGGTCGTGCGCGGATGCGATCTGCTGGGCTCCACGCCCCGCCAAATCTATCTGCAGCATCTGCTGGGACTTCCCACGCCGCACTACGCGCACATTCCGCTGCTCATGTCGCCGGACGGCCGCCGCCTTTCCAAGCGCGACCGCGATCTGGACCTGGGCGAGCTCCGCGCCCGCTTTGGCACACCCGAGGCATTGCTGGGCTGGCTCGCCGGGCAAACGGGCATCGCACCGGACACCACACCGCGCTCTGCCAAGCAGCTGGTCGAATACTTTAGCTGGGACGTCATCCGTGCGCATCGCGAGAACATCACTGTAACTGCCGAGTAGCCAAACGCCTCGCCCCTACGCAACATCCCAGGGCTGGAGTTCGTCGCCCAGGCGAACGATGCAGTCGTAGAGCACGGTGTGGCGCTCGGCCGGGTTGGCATCCCGATGGAAATGCCCGTAGTACCAGCGTTTGTAATCCAAGTGGTCTTCCAGCTCATCGAAAAATGCCGTAAGCCGATCAACGGCGGGGTAATTCCAGCCGGGTGCCGGATAAAGCGTGGGCGAAAGCATGCGCGTAGAGCAGGTGTGGGTGATCACGTAGTCGACCTTCCAGCCCACGCTGTCGAGCTTTGCCCGCGCCTCCTCAAAGTTGCGCTCGTCCGGCAGCTCCTGTGGCCACCAGCTGGAATACGGTATGCGGTATTCCTTGTCCACGCTCGTGGCACCGCCCATAGTAAAGATCGTTGAGTCATCGAGCTCAAAAACCTCGCCGCGCGTCAGGCGTCGGATGGGAGAGGTATCCGATAGGCGCTGCGTCAGCCCACCGTGCCACAACTCCATGGGGCGCTCCGCCCAATGATCGAAACGCTCGTGGTTGCCGTCGACGAACAGCGCGGTATAGGGACGCGATTCCAGCCAGGCGATGTCGGCGCACTCCTCGGCAGAGAAATCCCACGGAAAGCCAAAGTCGCCCGCGACGATGAGATAGTCGTCGCTCGTCAGGCTATCCCCAAGGTCCCAATCGCGCAGCTTTTGCATGTCGAGGCCGCCGTGAATATCGCCCGTCACATAGACCGTCATCGGATCACCACTTCCCTCTTATAACTTTCGAGATCGTGCTCGACCTGCTCGTCGCCCGTGGCATTGACCCACCACGGCCATTTAACGCAACACATCGGCTCGTCTACCTGCGCAAACCAAGCTTTGAGCTCCTCCAAGCTCACCGGGGCGTAGCTGTTGGCGTCCACGCCCACGTCATAGCGCAGCAGTCCCTGCCTGCGGTTGAACTCGTTGTATGCGCCGCCGCAACTGTGGATATGCCCGTGCAAATGCCAGCTGCCGTGCGACATGCCCTGCCAGTCGACCATGGGATAGTGGCTCAGCACGATTTTTTGGCAGTTGATCTTGAGCGCGCAAATGGGCGGCTCGACGATAAAAGCATCCGCTACCGCAGGCTGCGTCCAGTCTTTGTCGTGGTTGCCGGGCAGCAGATGGACGCGCTTGCAGGCAATGCTTTTGCGCAGCTCGTAGGCGTCTTGGACCGTCATCTTAAAGCTAAAGTCACCCAAGATGTAGAGCTCGTCATCCGCAGCAACCTTGCTGTTAATGTTGGCGACCATGGCATCGTTCATCTGCGCAACAGTCGACCAAGGCCTATCGCTAAGCCGTAGCATGTTCTCGTGTCCAAAGTGAGTATCGCCGGTAAACCAGATCACGGGGACCTCCGGTTGCTGCGGGGTATCCATCCCTTAGGGCTTACCCCTCGTTCTTCCATCCAAACGGGTCGAGCACCCAAAAAATCAGATCGAGTACGCCGCCGGTCATCATGGCGCCGGCAAGGGCCATGCAAACGTGCAGAGAACTGGCACTTCGGAGCACGTCGAATGGCCCCAGAACAGCCAGCAGCGCGACCGCTGCGCCGGCAAGGCACAACGCGAGGCACGGCCCCGCGTCCTTGACGCACTTCTTTGCGAGATGCTTGGTGTTATCGCTCATTGGTATCGAACTCCTTAGAGGATCGTTGTTTGGGTACATGCCGCCGCGGCAGAGCAGGGCGGCAGGGTAAGTGTCCCATGCCGTGCGGACACGTTTTTAAACCCATGTATCCGCAGGGACCCATGTCCTTGCAGAACACCCCCGAAGAATCGTCTAAGCCGCTGGCGGGCAACATACTGAACAGGGGGTCTTTCCTCGTTTGAGCGCGGTCGCCAGTGGCACGCTTGTTCTAATGGCATTTTGAGGAAGGTTTTTGCATCCCCCAGAACGGTGATAAATCTTGCCGTTCTTGATGACGATCACCTTGGTTTTTGAAGCAGCCACGCTGCGGGACTTGATGGGCGCATCCGCCTTTTGACGAGCCGGTGCCGTTTTCCGAGGCCAGCCTCTCGGAAAATCAGAATCGCAGAATCGATTGATGTAGCTGTCGAAACATCCATCGAACAGCAGCCCCGTTGCCAAGCCCGCCATGAACCCACAGGCAATCGCGGCCTCTCCTCTAATTTGCATATGTCCCTCCTTAATTAATCTTGAAGATAAAAGCGGCGCGCGCCGCAGGACCCATGCCCTTGCGGCGCGCGCCGAAAATGATCCGCTTTCCTCCGTCCCTAACGGATCAGCTGGCGGCGCTTGTCGGACAGGAAGACGCCGGCGGCAACCAGGACCGTGCCTCCAATTACGAACGTCTCGCCCAGCAGGTTGGACACGTCGCCCGTGGCGGGCATCGTCGTCTGCTGCGTGGTGGCCTCGGACGCCGAGGTCATGTGCTTGGCCTGGTACGCCACCTGCGTCGCAGGCTGAGTCTGCTCGCCATTCCCGCGCTCGGCGGCCTCTTGGCGAGCGATCTCGGCGTTGAGCTCGACAATAGCCTGGTCGAGCTCGGCCTTGGCGGCGGTATAGTTGGCAAGCGCCTCCAAGTAGGCAGGTGCCACAGCATCCGTCGCAGCAACGGCAGCGTCGAGCTCAATCTTGGCAGCTGCGGCGCGCTCGACGGCATCGTGGGCTGCAGCGATCTTAGCGTTGAGCGCCTCATCCGCATCGTTGGCACGGCCGCTAGCGATGGCGTCGGCAAGGTTGATCCTGCGCAGGCGGGCAACCGCGGCGGCAGAAGCATCGCGATCAGCGGTCGCATCCGTTACGGCGTCGTCCGCCGCAGTCACGCCAGACTCGGCATCGGTCTTCGCCGAAGCCGCTGCCTCAACAGCAGCATCGGCAGCGGCCTTGTCCTCCGTCGCCTGAGCAAGCGCCGCGGCGGCATCATGTAGCTGAGCCGCACGAGCAGCAGCCGCGACGGATGCGGCCTGAGCCGCGGTCACAGCCGTGCCGGCACCGCTCGCAGCAGCCTGGGCGGCAACAAGCTCGGCCTGGGCAGCAGCGACGTCGGCATCTGCCTGGCCTGCCGCACCCTGCGCGGCATTCACTGCAGCCTGCGCGTCAGCCTGAACGGCACGCGCCCCCTCGAGCACCGCCGAGGCCGCATCAAATGCACGCTGAGCAGCGGCAACGTCGGCAGAGTACGCAGCCAGCTCGTCCTGGGCGGCAGCAAGCGCGCTCTCCTTGTCGCCAACGCCGGCGCGAGCGGCATCCAGCGCACGCCGGGCAGCGGCAGCCTTGCCCTTGGCGACATCGAGTTCATCAGACTTGGCAGTCACGACACTCTGCGCCGCGGTAACCGCAGCGCTGGCAGCGTCCACGTCGGCGCGGGCATCAGCCACGGCACGCGCAGCGGCCTCAGCCGCGGCCTGCTTCTCCCCCACGGCAGCCTGGGCATCCGAGGCCCCAGCGGCAGCAGCGTCAACATCGGCGGCAGCAGCATCGACTTGAGCCTGCCTTGCAGCGGCGGCCTGCGACGCGGCGCTCACCTTGCCGCCAGCCTGCGCAGCCGCGCCCTGAGCGGCAGAAAGCTCCTGACGAGCCGCGTCCACGCCCTGCCCAGGATTTGCCAACGAGTCACACCACGCATTAAGCGCAGCCTCGTATTCGGCAACCGTCATCGGATTGGCGGCATTCGTGTACCATCCTCCAGACATAGAGAACGTCTGCGCCTGCGTAAGCCAACGGTTCATCGTCCCGCGCGTGCAAACCCCCATACCCGTTACGGTGTAATCGGGATCGATCACATTCATGTAGTGACCGACTGTATGCACGCTCCCGCCATGCGCAGCCACGTAGCGATCGATTTCGTCGCCATGCTGCTCGTAGAAATCAAAAGCAGCCTTTCCCGTAAGGCCCGTCGCTCCCAGCGTAGCCGCAGCGCGGTCAAAGACGGCCTTCTCCTGATCGACCCACTGGATGAACGGGTCGCTTCCGTAGTTCCACGCCACGTTTTCGCCCACGTTGAACTGCATGGCGTGCGCAGTCTTGGTATCGGAGAAATTCGCATCGGCAATCGCGGTCGCCATCATGGCATACGTCACCTTGAGCTCACCCAGGCCAACGCTCGCACGATACTTGTTGCACGCCTTGAGCCACACAATCGCTTGCTTCATGTTGGTCAGACTCGTCGCGTCAACCTCCTCGCCCACCTTGGTGAGGCTGGCATATTTGCAGTTGAGAATCAGGTCCGCCGCATCGTCGGCACCCACGCTCTTAAAGAACGCAATGGCGCCCTGGCGGTAGTTTTCCGCCGAGGCGTTCGCCGTAGCCTGAGCGGCGTCGAGCTTGGCCTGCGCTTGAGCTACAGCCTGATCGGCCTGCTGCTTTTGAGCCTTTGCCTGGTCGAGCGCCTTGTCGGCAGCGTTCTTCTCGTCCTTAGCGGCCGAGAGCTTGGCCTGAGCGTCGGCCAGCGCCGCAAGCGCATTGGCATGCTCGGCCTTAGCCTGATCGACGGCGGCGTCTGCCGCGGTCGCAGCAGCCGTGGCAGCGTCCAACTTGGACTGCGCGTCAGCCGCAGCCTGCTGCTGGACGGCGAGCGCCTGCTGAGCAGCCTGCACCTCACCCTCGGCAGTGGTCACTTCCTGCGAGGCAACAGCGAGTTCGCCCTCGCGCTGCGCCTGGACCGACTTGGCGGCGTCCAGCGCGGCAGCGGCGGCGTCCACCTTGGCCTTGGCAGCCTCGTACTCCGGGCCCGCGGCACCCTGCTCGGCACGGTCGAGATCGGCCTTGGCGGCGTCATAGCTCGCCTGAGCGGCATTCACATCCTTATCGGCCGCATCCTTTGCCTGCTGAGCTGCCGAAAGCTTGCCTTGCGCGTCCTGCTGTTTGGCCGCGGCGGCATCAACGCCAGCCTGGGCATTCGAAAGCCTGACCTGCGCGTCGGCGGCCTGCTGCTTTGCCTGCTCCAGCTCGCTCGCGGCCTGCTCGGCAGCGGCCTGAGCCGCGGCAACAGCCTCGGGCGTGGCATCGGCAGCAGCGGCCTGCGCGGACTTGAGCGCAGCCTGGGCATCGTCGGCGGTCTTCTGGGCAGCGGTCAGGGCTTCACCCTTGTCCGTCAGATCCCTCTTTGCGGCATCGAGTGCAGCTTGAGCGTCCTCGAGCGCCTTCACGTCCGCATCGGCCTTGTCCTGCGCGGCACCCATCTGCTGCTCCAGCTCGGCCGAAGCTGCAGAAGCGGCAGCGTCGCTTGTGCCACGGGCCGCATCGTAGGCGCTCTGAGCCTGCTGCTGGTTGGCAGCGGCGGCGTCGTAAGGAGCGGCGGCCGCATCCAAATCGGCCTTGGCAGCAGCGGCCTTAGCGCGAGCCGCATCGACCGCAGCCTGCAGGTTGGCGACCTTCTGCACCGCTGACACCGTGCCCGCGCCAGCGCTAGCAGCAGCCGCGCTCGTCAACGGAGACAGCACCGCAGCCGGCTTCGCAGTAGCGTCGGCACCGTTCGCACCCTGCGCCACCGCAGTCAGCGGAGACAGCAGCGACCCGCCCGTCATGGCGATCGTTGCCGCAGCAACTGTCGCCATACGCCCGGCGGCCTTCGCCTTACCCGCAGCGCCGCCATTGATGTTCTTGTTCACGTTCTTGCTCATTGCCGATTCCTTCCCACGATGAGCTGATGTTTGACACATAATCGATCCAATATGCCCCGCTAAAAAGAGGTGATAACGGGGTAATTAAATCGGAGGAGTTGGAGACAAGCCCACATCCATCAGCGGATGCCGAGCTCATACTCCCGCTCGCGCTCAATATCATTCAGGTACTCATAATCTTCGGAGCTAAGCTCTAGATCATCTTGAGCGAACATGTAGTTCTCGGCCTTAGAACCAATACTGCAACCGTAGATGGTATTGAGATCGATATGGTCGGTATTGTCGTTGTAAAGGGGGAAAATTCTGCTGGTCATGCTCAAGTACCTCTCAACATAAACTGAAAACTCGTTTGCTTGGTCTCTTTTTGAGACCCCATCTGATGTGCTATGGCTGCAGTATATGTTCTCCCCTTTTACAATGCAAGCGTAATTTCAAAAAGTTCTAGGAGCGATAATTGCGCAACACCATCACTTGTCGCCACCGCCATCCTCTACCGCGCCCTCACGCGCAGCGCACTCGTTGAGATACTTGACCGGAATCGGCCACACGGACGGAGCCTTATAGCGCGAAAGGCCTATGTTGGCCAGCTGAACCAACAACTCAGACAAATCATCGCCGTCGAGTACCTCAATCGAACGCACGTGAATCGCAGTCGCCATATCCTCCTGGGTGCCGTTGTTGACGCCCACAAAATAGCAAGTCTTGCCCGCACGCTCGAACGTTCCAATGCCGTAATAAGGCGAGTTGTAGCTCTCGAAAATCTCTTTCTTACGCCCTGCTTTGCCTGTGAGCTGATGCTCACCCACCAGGGCCATAAAGTTATTGGAAAACGTCGTCAGTCCCGTATCCCGCACGCGCGCAAGCATAGACTGCCCGTCCGCATGCACGTCAAAGACATAGGCGCCCTTATCGAGTTTGCCGTCCGCGGTCAGCAGATCGAGCTCCATCTCGTCCTCGGGACCATCCTCTGCCGAATGTGAGGCATAGCGCATGCCCCCATCCGCGCCAATCGCCAACGTAGCGATACGCGAATCCAGCTCAATCTTGTCCTTTGTTTTATGCGGCACATCGACCAAGCCACACACCGTCACCGACTCAATATCCAAAGCATCAAGATCAAACGCCGTCACCCGCTCGTCGACAACATCCTGCTTTACCAGCAGTTCTTTGAGCATGGCGCCCAGGATCGCCTCTTGCGCATTGCGATCCTTTTGCTTTGGCGCCACCTTAAACAGTGGCTCGCACACATCCGGTGTCACGTGCTGTTCCACCACGCCAGCATGTAAGGCATAGCCGTCGTCCTCAGCAACCTCATTGGGCACAACGACAAGGTTCAGCGCCCGCGAATCCACGGCCCTTCCGCCATACGTTGCGCGAACGCCCCACGAGGAATCGTTAAGTCGATCGGCCAGCTGGCGCGCCACTTCGGCAAGCCCATTGCGCGCAAACGACACCACGATTCGCTGCCCCGCCATGCGCTCCGCAACCACGCGCGCGTACTCATCACCCTTGAGCACCTCGTAGAAACTCTTACGCGGGTATTCCATGAGCGTCACCCGGGCGAAGTCGCTGTAACGGCGTTCGAGAATCTGCAGCTCTCGATACAAAATGCCCTTCTTGGTATAGGCGACCTTGTCCGCCTGGGCCGAGAACGTCAGATCACGGCGCTTGGACGGCTTGTCGCCCTTGGCTCGGCGCAGGATGTACTCGTCTTTTTGTTCGTGGGCAAGCACCATCGTCGCCACGGGCGATAGCCTGTAGCCCACTTGGCTCTTAATCTTTTCGAGCTCTTTCTCGTCACCTTGTGCCCTGCCAATAAGCACACGGCGCTTGGTAAACGTCCGAATCTTAAGATCAAAGGTGCAATCCTCATCGATAACGATTTCAACCGTTTCGATCTTGGCAGGTCCCCTTCCGTCGCTTTCGACAGCATCGCGGCGGGCACCCTTGGCGCTAATGACATACAGGTGCCCGGTGTCATTGGGAACTTCGTCCTCAATCCCCTCAAACTGAGAGCAGGAGTTGAACAGCAAGCGGAGCGCAACGTAATCGTCCAACTCGTTCCAATTAGTTTTAATCGGAACTATCTGCTCCTGATAAAGCGAGGCATTAAGGTCGCCCGTCTGCACGCCCGCTTTGACCATCAGAAAGACGCGGTTGTCTGCAAGCTGCGTGAGCGCGACGACCTTGCCCGTCTGGCACACATCGGCCATAAAGTTCGCCACGGCATGCTTGCCCGCATCGCCGACGTTGCACCAAAAGACCGAGTAGCGCTCCTCGGCAGCAGCGGCATCGAGCTGCAACACGAGCTCTGATACGGCGATGTCTCCCAAACCGCACGGCTGGTTATGCTTCGATTGCACGGCCGATCGCCTCCATCATCTCCAAATTGATTGCACCGTCGGCGGCCATATAAGGAACGGAGAACACAGTCCCCTCAGCATCGAGTGCCTTGGGCACGCACTCAAGCGCTGCCTCATCAGCCAAAACGTTGACGATTAGCAGGCGTTTCGCCCCAACCTTTTGAGCCTTCGCCCTAAAGCGCTCGGCATCCGACGCCTCGCGACCGTCGCGAACATAAGCGATATAGGCACCGATGCGATAGTGCTTAAAATCGATCCATACCCCGGTCGTGTTGCCAGCAGCATCGAGCACCTCAAAGTCGCCACCTGTCTCGGCGTGTGCCGCATCGCCACGCGTAAGCGAATAGCGGCCGTCGTAATATGCCTCAAAGATTGCCCTTCCGGCAGATTCTCCCAGCTCACCCAGGTAGACCGCCTGGAACATATAGGGCGTCATGTGCGCCGTCGCCGCCGGCTGCAGCGTTGTGGGCACCCCGTCGCTCGACCAACGCTCACGCACTTCGCGAATTGACAGCAGCTCGGGTACGCGCGCCGCCGCCTGGCTCACCTGGCGAACCGTCGCGCCCTTTAAGCCCTCCTTGCAGTGGCAACGATCCTCCAGACGAGCAGCAATCTGCTCGACGGGCTCACCATCGTAGCTAGGGAATTCAAAGTGCGGCACCTTGCATGCCCCGCCTTCTGCATAGGCATAGCCATTTGCAGCATGCGACATGCGCAGCGCGGTACTCCGGCGCTCTGGGTATTGCGCGAGATCTTCCCACGGCAGGCAAAAATGATGCAGGTAAAAGTCGCGCTCGCCATCAAAAGCAGTGAGATCTTCGTCCCCGGCGTTTAGCGAGGTAACTTTCCACGCCAGCTTTTCGTGCTTTTGCTTGGCAAGGTTGTTCCTAAAGGCGGCAAGGTTCTGCTGCTTAACGGCAGCGTGTTCCTTGTTGTCCGTCATATGGTTGTTGGCAGCGGCGCAGGCACCAACCACCTGCTCAAGCTCGTAGCCCATCGGCAAATCATGCAAGAACGAAAAGTTGCAATCGTTCGCAATCTCGCGGTCGAGCAGCACCTGCACGCAAGGCATCTTTACACTCGTGCGCATCAGGCGACCCACAGCCTGTGCCACAATGCGAGCGCCTTCGACCTGATAAGAGAGGGTGTCGCGCACCGGCAGGCTCTTATTAACGCCAGATAGAAGCATCCGTACGTTCCGGCGCTTTTGAGTAAACGGAACCTCGCCGCGCGCTACCAGTTCCTCCTGCTCCACCACGCCAAGTAGCGCCTGCTGGACAAACTTATTTGAGTTGATCTCCACTCCCCAGGTCAAACGACTTGTGGGCGACTCGATATATAAGAAATCAAGATCCATCTTGGGGCGACGGTCGGCATTTTCAAAGCCGCAATCGACCTGATGAACCATGTCGCACAGATTCTCCGGCACCTTGTATTTGAGATTCTTGGAAAAGCCACCGGCCGAAAGATTGATAAACATCAGGGTCGGCTGGCCCAGCTCGAGACGTTTTTGAGCGCCACGCCAACCTGCATCCCATTCCGCAGCGTTAAAGCACGGCACCATGTCCTTGGCGGCCTCAAGCGATTTCTCGTACGACATCTCGGGGCACTTGATGTTTCTAATCACCAGCTCCGCGACAATCTCGCGCGCAAGATCCAGCGCCAGACTATTGAATTCGCCATGGTTTCCCATGTGGCGCGTGGTAAAAACGGCTCCCGCCCGTTGCTCGTTACGCGCCACACCACGGGCCCAAGTACTCACGGCAACAAGCGTCTTGCTCAGGCGCTTCAGCTCAAACTCGATGCTCTTGGCGTCGCTCACGCCCACCCTGTCAGCAATCTTTAAGCGCAAGCGCACCGCAAGTCCCTCACTCACGCCAATCCCGTCAAAGAACCGCATCGCGCGCTCGTACACCTCGTCGGGCGACACAATGATGCCGCCAAAGGCGCCGCCTGCCAGCGCGACCATGCCGGCAATTTCCTTGGACTCATCCACCCAGGCAATATCGACGTCGTACTCCTTCGCAGCCTGTTTGTTAAACAGCTTAGTCTGTCGCACGATTTCCTGGTTGAGCTCGCCAATCCAAGCGTCCTTGCGAACCACGCCATGAACCTCGTCAAGGTAATCGAGGTTGAAGTTTTTGACGGTCGGCGCACTCCATGTTGCGCTCATGCACACGCAAGGCGCTTTGGCGGCAATGGAGGCAAGGTAGGCCTCGGGCATGCGCTCAATGCCGCGGCTGGTTAGGTACGTGGTAAACATGTGCTCGATGGTGGTTTCCATCACTAGATAATCGACACCACGCGCATACATCGAGTCGTCGGCGGCATCGATCTCGTCATTCTTACGATCTTTAAAGAACAGCGCCAGCATCAACGAATCCCAAAAATACTTCTCGCTGGTCTGGTTGTTCCTAATGCCCAGGGCATCGATGATGTTCTTGCGCGAAAGGTCGTCCTTGTACGAAATGCTGCCGTAGTACAGCTTGTCCATAAGCGTGGCGCAACGGGCGAGATGACCCACCACCATCCTGACCAGACCGCGTGCACGACGCACCGCCTTGCTGACGGTTTGCTGCCCACTCCCTCCGCGAGTGATAATCATATTGCGAGTACCGCCCTCATTGAGTTTGAAGCGCAACGGATTCGCCGAGTTGTCGCCCACCGAAATATCGTCGCTGCCAAACAGATGTCGACCGGAGAGCTGCTCTTCTTTCGCCTCGTCAGACAGCGCAAAAGGCGGACGCAGTTTCATGTCCTTAATACAAGAGGCGAGTGCCTTTTGAATTTTCTTGGCATCCTTGGCGATTTCTTCGGCATCTTCCTCTACGCTCGCCCGCGAAACCCTGTTCCTCTCGGCGTTTGACCCTTTGTGATCGCCCGACGTGGAAGCGTGCGTATAGACCGCCATCCATTGATCTCGATTCCCCAGTAGCAAGGGGTCCACCACACCGCCGTTAAAATGACGATCGAGGATACGCAATACTTCGTCCGGTTGAAACGTCACGGGATCGTCTGTCAGCGTCGACAGTATGTCGGCCTTCATGTGGTCGATTTCATCAAAGATAAACAGGCCCTTCTCGGCAGCCATTGCGTTAAAGAGCACAACGCCTGCACCGGTCACTGTATCGATCCTATTGATGAGCTTTTGCGGCGTCAGGGCAATCACATGCGGTATGCTCTCGTCATTGAGCAGGGCAGACGGCCAAATCTGGGGGATCACCTCCATGCCGCGCGTGATGTTTTTGAGCTCGTGGCTCACAGCCCAACGCAAGCTCGCATCCGCCGACGATAGCTTGTCGCGAAGGGCGGGGGTCAAACGGTCTGCAACACCTCCCAGACGATTTCGAGTGTCAAGGATGCCCAAAAGGTCATCGGCGATCTCCATCGCGTTGCCCCACGCTCGCTTAATGATGCGATGAGAGCTCTCGTCGTCCGCCTCGATGGGACACGGAATGTCGCGCACGCCCACGGCGCCCTTACCGCGCGTAGTCTCAATCCAATGCAGGATGTTATCGCCCGCACGCGGAAGATCGAACACCATGCGCTGCGCGGCATCGCCATCCATGCCCTGTTCAACCAGCAATTTGCGCACGCTCGCAACGTAGTTGTCGCGGTTGTCCTTACCCGGCACCACAAACACCAGGTAACGACGGCCCGGGCACTTGTTAAAACAGCCCGAATCGTCCCAGCCACCGGCGATGAGGTCGGCTGTGACCTGCTCGGACGTATAGTTTTTACCCGAGCCCGTCGTGGCGCCCAAAAAGTACAGGCCATTGTTGCCCTGATCCTTGGGGGCAAACAGCGCACGCTCAAAAAACTCGCGCATCGCCTTTTGACGTGCAAGATAGGGAGCGAGCTCCTTGTCGTCCGCAGACGACGGATTCGATTGGCAGTTGAGATCCCACATAGCCATGGTCAAACCTCCGATTTAGTTGTTACACGTGTTTGATACCATCCCGTGCGGACAAAACTCGCGCTGGGCGGTCAAGGCGGCGGCCATGCCGCTTGAGAGAAGAAAGAAAGGAAAGAGGAGCAGTCAGCGACTACTCGCACGAAGCGAGCAGTTTCTTAAGATCGCACTCCAACGCCTCGCGCTCTTTGGCATCGATCACTGCAAGGGCGACACGCATCAGGGATGCATCGGCGGCAGACTCCTGAACCTGGTCGGGGCGCTTGCTAAAGCTTTTCCCGGCAGCCTTCCGATCGGTCGCGCCGTTCAGTGCGGTGGCTAAAGATTGTCATCGGACTTTGCGCTGGCTTTGGCCGCCTCTTCGCCCGCGATCAGGTCCTTAACCGTTATATACGCACTGTACGTAGCATCCTCGATCTTTTCCAAAACATCATCAGGGTCGCAAGTGCCCCAAGTTTCTTCGAGGACTCGAGCCAATCCCCAAGCAGCGCTGAGCAGGACGTCAACGTCCTTTAGATCTAAATGATCGACCGTAAAGGGATAGTCCGCGCACTCCAGTAGATACGTGTCAACTGCGCCAATTGCCTCAGCCACGTATGGCTCAAGATCGCAATGGGGTTGGAGGGCGCACAGCGCCTTGTGCGGATCGGTCGGCTCGATCCAATACAGCGTTGTCGCATCCTCGCATTTCTCGAGCGGATAACGCTCAACCGCCTTCTCCCAACTTTCATACCAAGGATCGGCATCGCCGTCCGTCATCGACCTGCAAAGATCAATCGCCGCAGAAACAGTCGCACACGAGCATCTATAACTGGCGCCTTTCCTAAAATCATCATTGAGCTCGTCGTCGCCAGACAGCCTCGCCTCCATGATCAGAAACGGGCCGTCATCATCTGTAATGCTCATGGGATAGTTGTCACATTCGTAGTACGGATACATTTTGTCTCCAATCAACCGTTCGGTCACATTAACAAGCAATATCAAAACCGCGCTCACGCGGAGGGTTGTCGTCCTCGATCCATTCGAGCCCGTCGTTCTCATCGATTCCGGCATCGGGGACTGACGACCATCTGAACTCGAAACCAAGCTGGTCAAGCTCATCGACTCGCTCACTGATTACTCCGTACGCATCCAACGCATTCTCGAAATCCTCCGAAGACACATAGCCGCGCTCGCACTGCTTGCGCATCTGGTGCAAACGACCCATGGCGGCAGCGATGATCTCGCGAAGAACGATAACCTCGCGCTCGCATACATCGATGTTTCCTTTGTTGAGCTTGATGCAATCGGACATAACGGCCTCCCTGGTTTTAAGCCTTTTCGCTTGATTCCATTGAACAGCCGCAAACAGCCGCGTAATATGACTTTTATCGGGTTTTAAATTTTGGCTGTTTGGAGCATTAATGCTTGATTCCGAACAAGAGCCGTTTAGCTGGGGTTTCGAGGCTGGCTTTCTTCGCTCTCCCGTCAATCCCCGCATGCTTCTTCTTAACAGAACGCCAGAGATTGATTGCGCCGATGACGGAAACGCAACCGGCAATGCAAGCGCATGGAATCTCGTCTCCGTAGCCAACGACCTATTACGCGTCGACTTAAGCTCGCTTTTCAACGAGATTGGGGGCCACTTTCGTGAGCGAGCAAAATTGCGCTTTTACATCGATTTGCAGAACGCCATTCGTCAGCCCCCTGCTCCCCACGATGCGCAACACGCTTCGATGGACTACGCAGCCGAACCAGACCATGACGACTGGCTCGATCCAGACGATTCCGACCAAGAGTCCGCGCAAGCAGAATTGAACGAAGCCGAAATCGAAGTCAACCTTCAAAAACAAAAGGAACGCGACCTCGATTTCTTTGCTCCGATATTCGATAAAGCCATTACGCGCCATGCACACGGAGAGATATCTGGCATGGCCAGGTATCTCCTTGAAAATGTCTGCAGGCAGTGTGTCATGAACATCACAGCGATTCCCGACTATCGCTATTACAGCTGCTGGATGAACAACAACGCTATTGAGTGCAACGAAATCAACCGCCTGTACCGCGCGGTGATCACGACATCGGCCCAACTCAATAAGCAAGAAATGGCGTCCCTCTTCAGCTCCTATCTCAAGCTCGTGTCGAACGACATGGACATTACAACTACCAACGGCAAGACCGGGCTAACAGAACCGGTGCCGTATAAACGCGACAATCCAAGAGACAACTATCCAAAGGTCAACTCGCAGATAGAAACAGCTTGCGTTTGCACCAATACCGATCTCTTTCGAGCGCTTCTCATTGTTTTTTATCAGGAATGTCTGGAGCTTGCCCCGCTGCTTAAAAACACCGAGGCACCTAGCCTGCTCGCGCAAAACGAAGAGTTTTCCCAGCCGCCATCAAAAC
Organism: uncultured Collinsella sp.; assembly: GCA_947507155.1. Lineage (GTDB taxonomy): Bacteria > Actinomycetota > Coriobacteriia > Coriobacteriales > Coriobacteriaceae > Collinsella. The sequence continues at coordinate 68,723 of CANNOC010000004.1, forward strand.
AAGCGACCCGCGACAATTTCGATTATTCGATAATCAGCTGCCGGCAATCATCCGCTTTGGCGACGCTTTTGCATACGCAGCCAAAAAGCACTTGCCCGGAAACGAAACGGCTCAAAAGCTCGAAGAACATTTGAGCGATATAAAACGCATGAATAGCGCCCCCTTTATGCAGGCGTTTCGCAAGAACTATCTCGAGGCTATGCGCGAGAACCAAATCTACGCAAATGGAGACTTCCATACGTATGCAGAGCTTAACGACCAGGAAAACCTCAATAGGCTCGTAAGGCTTCAAGCTGTTATTGCAAAGGCAGGAGAGCTTTACTTCACCGAAGAGGAATGTTCCTTTGCAAGCCTTTATGCCCGCATCCTCCACGAGCTGCTGCTGTGCGGCATTATGCCGATAACATGCCAAACCTGTGGTTCGCTCTTTTTTCCGACCGGCCCTAACAGCAAGTACTGCGATCGATATAACGCGGCGACCAAGCTCTATTGCAACCCGCGGCACAACGCCAAAAAACATCTTGGTCGCAAATCACCCCGCGACGTCGCACTCAATATACGGAGAAAAGCCGACACGGCATACGAAAAGGGTTTAACGGATTGTGCCCACTATTTTGACAGCCTTGGCAATTTTGTTCTCGATGGTCTTGGCCCAACATACCAAGCGAGCGACCTAATTTCCGACGAGCTCTATGCGGCATGGCTGTCTATCGTCAACCAGCCCAATTGCAGGACAAAAATCAGGCGACCAGATAGGAACGGTTTTCCATACCCCGTACTGTGGTACGGATTCATCCTCAATGGCATACAGTATGTACAAGTCGAGTTTCCCGAAGCCGAGTACCCGGCGCTTTTTGAACGCTTGAGCCAGCTCGCCGAAAGCCCGCAATCAAAGTGCACGCTGAAGCACAAGGGACCCGGCGAGCACCCATACAGCTCATGGCTTATCAAGTTATACGAGTTGTTGGAGATCATTGCGCAAATTAATAGCGCCGACCAGGTGGCAAAGCCCATTCCATTGCTTGGAATAGATAGGGACGATTGTGTCTCGACCGACCCGACCGCCCAAGGCACACGGAGCGCGCCCGACGCATGCGTCTACAGCACCGGCACGATAGATAGCCTTAGCTTTACCGTGTATACGAAGGGATATGACCCGGAAAAGCGGGAACGAGCCTGATGTAGCGGCTTCGAGCGAAGCCGCCGGTCACGGGGTGGCACCGGGGCGCGGACGCCGCGGGCCATTGGGAGCAACCCTCCTCCGCTACCTGCGCGACGTGGCAGCGCCGCTGCGTCGTCCCTGTCGCCGAACATCGTCCTGAAGGCGCGGGCGGGTGTCCATGAACAGCCGCGCCCGCACTAGCCTGGGGGACAGCCGCCCCGCCACCAGCAGTGCGCCGGCACGCCTCGGCACCGCCAGGGTCTCCGCCTCCACGGGCAGGGCAACTTTCTCGATGACCTCGGCAGAGCACACGCCCGACAGGTCAACCCCGTTGTAGACGATTGGCCTCATGCGTTGCCCCTCGCGCGCCCGTAGGTGTTACCGCTACTCTGAAAATGACCAGATGATCACCCAACAATCTTTGGCGAGTGGGGGCTGAACGCATCGTTGCCGTTCTGTTCATCCACCGCCCTGCGCCCCAGGCTTAAGGGTTCTGCCGCGTCATCTTCCACCCGCACGGACAGGACATAGTAGAAGTCGGCACCCTGATTCCCACGATCCCGCACGTAGCCAAGGTCGGCCAGGCGGTCGGCCAGCTCGTCCCTCGAAACCAGCTCATTCGAGGTTATGCGACACGCCACAGGCTCGATCTCGTAGGTGTTCGTCTGGCTTATGGCGTTCCGATAGAAGCGGAACCACGACGTGCGGAAGAGATCCTTATGGTGCGAGTAGACATGCCCGTCCTTAATGGCATAGAAGTAGAAGAGAAAGCGCCCGCCCTTGCGGAGCCTGCCGCTGCTTTCGAGAAAGTGATAGTAGTCATCGGGAGAGTCCCCTCGAATGTAGCCAATCACGAACGATTCGCCACCATGCCCGTAGGAGTCGCTATCCGTCTTGCCCGCGCTTGGAGGCTCAGCCACAACCATTTCGGTGAAGTAGCTCAGCCGGTTCAGCCGCGTATTGCTTGCCGTGTTCTCGCCGATGACCTTCTCTATGAAATCGCGCAACGCATTCTCTGCCGTCCTGCTGATGCTCGGCTTCATGGCGAAAGCGCCGACACCCGGCAAAATCTCCTCGAAGAGCCGGAATTGGCCCTTCTCGCCCGTTTCGCCCGACCCCGGATAAAGCACGTAGCTGCCAACCGTGCGCCGTATCGCGTCGTTGTACGTGTGCATCTTCAGCAGGTCACCGCGCTTGTAGGTGTTCGTGGTGGAGGCCGCCTTCTCCTCGTTAAGTTCCTCGCGCTCTGCCTCCTCGGTGCCCACATCCTTGCCGACAAGCCCCGTCAAGTCGGTGATGCGGTACTTGGCGTCGAAGTGGACGAATGCAACAGCTCCATCTTGCACTGCGGCTCGCTCGTTTGTATAAGCATCCGGGAATATCGCGAGCGTGTAGTCGGGTCTGAACGGTCTCGAGTACGAACCCTCGTAACGAGTGGCATGAAAGTCACGGGGCGAGAAGGTGCGGTTGTAGTAGAGGTTTACCTTCGCGCCGCACTGCGCAATCTGGAATGACTGGCAGGAGCGTACGCCCTGCTTGAGGGATATTGACAGCCCACCGTCGGGATTCGTCCCGATAAATGGGTGGTCATCGGTGCTTATCGGCTCGCACCCCTCGATCCCCCTTACGATGTCGTACAGCTCAAAGAAGATCCAGTACTCGTAGAGGAGGGCCACATTCTTCGATTCGCCCTCGTAGATGTCATCCTTGCCCTTCCAGTCGAGCTGCAGCGCCATATCGAGCATGGAATATGCGAAGAAGATCTGCGAGTATCCCTCGCGCTTCTGCAACACCTGGTTGTTCTGAGGCATCATCTGCAGGGTGCCGACATCGTCGAAGAAGGCGTCGCTGAGTATCGTATCCAGCATGGCGTGCAGCGCGGCGGCTTCGCGATAACACTCCGTCTGCCGAGTATCGCCCTTCTCGGCATCCAGGACAGTCATCAGAGAGGTGCAGATCCGGTCAATCTCATGCAGGGCAAATTTCACAAACCGATTGGCGGGCGTGTCGAGCAGGTCGTACTTGCGCGTGACGCTGACCATCTGGGGGAGGTAGACGCCTCCCGCATCGCCGCCGCAGTTCAAGCGCGTCCACATCCGGCTGTTCGAGAAGGGGTTCGTATAAAACCTCCGGGACGGCATGCCAGCCCCAACCGACCGCAGCTCGTCCTCGTGATCCAGCGTCCTATCAGGGTTCCTCTTTATCGCCTCGAAGAGGGCTTGGAGGTTCGGTTCGTAGCAGAACTGCCGCAGGAAGACGAACTGCTCAAGCAGCGTCTCGCGATTCTCGTCGGCTTGCTTGTAAACGTTCGACGTGGAGCCCGAGTAGTCAAGGAGCAGCGCAGCGCACCTTGCGGCAAGCTCCTCGGTGAGCTCGATGTAATCGTCTTCATAGCCAATCTTGAGCGGGACGACTTCGAACTGTAGCATCGGCGCATCAGCTTCCTCGCCGAATCGAATCCTCGAACGCCCGAGATAGTTCACGAACTGGAAGGTGACACTATTGCCGTTTCTGTCGCACCTGATATTCTTGCCTTCGTTTTGGAACGAGGCGCGAGGATGCAGGCCACCATCAGGGGTCCGCTCGTATTCGAGCACATAACATGTGGTTTCGTTGATTCGAAGCGTGGGACTCCCGTCAAGACCGTCCTTGACGGCGAAGGCTGGTGTTGAACCAGCGCCATTCTGGGATGCTTCCGGCTTGAGACCGAAACACGTCAGCCCGGTTAGCCCGGTCTGCTGTTCCTCGTCCCAATCGACTCGGTCATGCGCACCGCTCTGGTAGAGCCTGGCTATTGTTCTTCCATCCGCTGCAAAGCGGATTGCGCCGATGCTGCCGTCCATAGGCTAGATGAAGCTCGCATACTGCACGTTATCGAGTTTCGCTGCCATCTGGCTTATCTTAACGGAGCTCAGCTCGCCATCGCATATGTCTTTCAGGCTTTTAAGCAGATTGCCGATCTCACGCTTGTTACCATGGAGCTTCGGCAGCACCTTCTGGACAATCTGCTCATCGACAGAACGCTCGAGTTCGTAGTTCTCGCCGTCAAGCTCGTGCGCGGCATTAACGTACATTCGCACTTCGCGCACGGTGCGGAAGGCAAACTCATAGCCGTATTTCTCCAGCTCTTCATACAGCTTGCCGAACTTCTCGAAGATGGCGTTAGCATCATCTTCGCTGATGTAATTGGCTCCCTCCCATATGTCCTTGGCGAGACGCAGAAAAGCCTGGGGGACGCCGGAAGCTGCGACGGCAACGTCCGGCGCATCCTCGATGGCTTTGAACCCTGCGAGGACTTCGGCCTTCGACGGCTTGAACTCTATGACGTTTGCCCTGTCGAGCACCTTGGGGCTAAACATGTAAGTGGTCTCATCGATGTTCACGGTGCCGACAACGAACAGGTTCTGCGGATAGGGCAGCCTGTCAGCACCGCCATCGCCGTACCCATCAAGCACGATGAGGTTATCCTCGCCGATGGTCTCCATGTGGCTGAGGAAGTCTGAGAAATACCGCTCGACATGGCTCAGGTTCATCTCGTCGAGGATGAGGAAATACGGAACCTCGGGGTTAGCGTTGGCCCGTTCGATGAGTCTCAGTATGCCGGTCTCTTCGTACGCGCCTTTGCCGCCGTCTGCAATCGGGTTGAAGAAGCCCAGCACCTTGGTGTTGTCGGTCCAGTCGGCACCGACCGGGACGAGCAACCAGTTTGGCTCCCCGTCTTCATCCAAGACCTCAAGGTACTTTGCAAAACGCTTGGAAATCCGCGTCTTGCCTGTTCCGCTGTTGCCAGCAAGGATGACAAAGGGCTTTGCCAGTAGTGACGTGATGTAGCGCCTGGAGAAGTCGGTTTTAAATTCAGCTGGAAGGTTGTTTAGCTGAAAAGTCCTCTTCTCTCTGCTTGATGCTTTCGATGAATTCTTTGCAGCAAGGTCGATTAGTTGATGCATTGCGGGCAGCACGTCATCGCCTTGTTCGTAGTCGATGCCCTCTTCGGCAATCAATTGGCTCGCTATGAGGTTTCGCATGAACTCAGCCACGCTGTAATCAAACTCAAGTTTCCCTGCGTAAACGTCAGCGAAATACTTGAATGCCGTGGTCAGGCTACCAGCCCTCATCTTGCATCCGCGATTGCAAAGGGCAATAAGATCGTCAATTCTCGACTTGTAGTCGTAATCTATCGCACCCGAAAACTGCCCGTCTTTGTATCTGCTTCCAGTGGCGAAGAAGAGTTTCGTTAGCTCCAAGATATATGCATCTTCGGAGACGCCCACAGGCTTTACTTCGGCTGCATCCATCCAGAATGTCCTTTCCGCAAAACCGTCCTCTTGCAACGGCGATGAATCGTTTACTTTGCCCGTCACTGGCAACAACAGCAGTGCGGCAAACAAGTTGCCGACATTTGGACGCTTTGCCCCGTCTCCTTGTATTTGCACACGTACTTTTCCGCCTTTTTTTGCAACGGGATAACGCGTGCCAAGGGAGACAACTTGCCCAGTAGAGGGTACGACTACTTCCAAGATGATTGCGTGTCCGATAATGTCAACTGCAGTCAGCGTATCCCCGTTTGCAAGAGAGCCTGAACCTTTGAGTTCGTACTGTCCAGCACCACCTTGTCCAACTGTTCTCCCGCGAACGGATAGCGTATTCTCGCTATATATAGAATTCGGAATGGGATAGCTCAAATTCCATTCATCGACAAAGGACATGGCAACCACCACAATTAATCTGCTGCATAGTCAGCTATGCATCTAGCAACGTACTCAGCAAGCTTAACTGGCACGGCATTGCCAATCGCCTGCTCAATGTCTGTCTTGGACCCGACAAACTCAAACTCTTCGGGGAAGGTTTGCAGATAGCTGCGCTCCTTGTATGTTAAGGCTCTCACACCTTCAGAAATATCAGCCTTGTCGGCATGATGCCTCTTATATGCTGGCGGTATCGGACGGTTGGTGCCTCGTACCGTTACCGCTGGCTCGTCAATCGTGAAGACGCCCCTACGCTGGAAGTTGCGTGGATGCATGTAGAAGTATTGCGTGCCGAGCGAATCGCCAAGGTAATCCCTGACGGTCATCTGCTTGTCGCTCAGCCTTGAATCCAAGAGTTCGCCGAGAAAGTCATCTTTATCACCAAGATGACCGACAAGGATAAAGCGCCTGCGAATCTGAGGCACACCACATAGACTGGCGTTGAGGACGCGCCTCGTGAGACCGTATCCAGCATTGCGGAATATTTCCAGCGCCTCGGGCAGGACGTCCATCCGCTCGATATTGTAAACATTCTCCATGACGAACCACTCGGGTCTGACGTCCCGAACTATCTCAGCATATCGGATGGTGAGATTGGCCCTTTTGCCGCGCTGTCTGGCGCCCGCAATGGAGAAGTCCTGGCAAGGGGGGCCACCGATTATCATCGACGGCGAATACTCTTCAATTTTCGGGACCGCTTCCGCATCGTAAAGATCGTATTTGAATGCCGGGTGGTCGAAGTTTGCCGAATAGATGTCGACAGCCGCCTGCCAGTTATCAAACGCCGCCTTTATGTTGAAGCCCGCATTCTGGAATCCGAGCGACATACCGCCGCATCCCGAGAAAAGATCAACGCAGTCCATCGCTCACATCCCTCCTGTACTCTAGTAGCGCTCGTGCAACGTAGGTGGCAAGGTTTACCGGTACGGCGTTGCCCACCATCTGGTTGATATCCGTCTTACTCCCAAAGAACTTGAAAGACTCCGGGAAAGTCTGGATCCTACTGCGTTCCTTTGGAGTCAAGCACCGGGCTTGACTGAGGTCCGCCGCGTCGTTGGGGTGAAGCTTGTAGTTCGGCGGTATCGGCCTGTCCACACCACGAATAGTGACCGAGGGCTCGTCGATGCTGAAGATGGCCCGCCTCGTGTAGCTTCGCGGAATTCTGAAGTAGTAATCAATTCCAAGCTCGTTACCGAGATACTCACGAATTGTCATCTGATGGTCAGAAAGGCCCTTCTCAAGATATGGGTCGAGGAACCCGTCGGGCGCCCCAAGGCATCCGATCAAGAAGTATCTCTTGCGAGCTTGGGGGACCCCGCACAGGCTTGCATCCATCACTCGCCCACTCAAGCCATAACCCTGCGCTTTGAGGGTGGCCCGAATCGCTTCCATGGATTTGCTCGTTCGAACGCGTGGGACGTTCTCCATAACGATGAAGCGAGGCTTGCACCTCGCGATGATCTCGGCATATCTAACAGAGAGGATTGCGCGCCCACCATCCTCGGATCTCTTGCCGGCCTGCGAGAAATCCTGACAAGGAGGCCCGCCGATGATGATATCCGGAGCGAAGCCGGCAACTTCCTCGGATACGGAAACGTCGGAGAGATCCCTTTTGAAAACAGGATGCTGGAAGTTAGCGCGATAGACATCAATGGCAGCGTCCCAATTGTCGTAGGCAGCCACAACATTGACGCCAGCCTTTTCGAAGCCGAGGGACATTCCGCCGCAGCCGGCGAAAAGGTCAACTGCCGTTATGTTCCTCTCGTTTTCCACGCGCTCGGTCTCCATTTCGATAGATACAGACAAATAAATAATTATAATTTCGTTTCTTCCAACATGCTTCAAGATCAGTCGGCAACAGAACAAATCCAGTTGTAACGCTTCGCCCGGACAAGAATCGCTCGTGCTCGATTCGAGCTTATTGCCGCCCAGCAGGGCAACCACTGTCGCATGCTCGCCCGTCAGAGGCCGTCCGCGCCGCATCCGCGTCCGCTCCGGATGCCGCGCCGGGTCGGTCGTGCCGCGGACCGTCCCTCGCGGCACGCACCCTCCGCTCCCGCGAAAACCCGTTCAACACAAAGGCTTTTAGGTATAGCCTTATTGCTGTACGCCACGAAGTTCCCGCCCACTCACGCCCTCGCTGCCAAACGAATACGCATCCCTCTCTCTTCTATGGATGCAACGCTGCCGAAATATAAATCGACTCATGCGATCGCTCTCCGACCTCAGCTGAAACGTTTCAGAGCGCAACAATCTTGAACCTCGATCCACCCTCCAGACAAACCTCCTCAGTTCATCCATTACTATCGAAAAGATCTTCCATGAATTTTGACGGCCTGTTTCAGCTGTAATGGAAATAAAAACCAGCTTTTCGAAGTCGGCGCCACAACCAGGCAAGCATTTCCGAAATCGCAGCATCACATCGCTCGATATAAGTAATTTGCTACTGGTGCAACGGCCCCGAGCACCGTTCCCGCGCGACTCTATCGCAAATACGTTGCTTAGAACAGGGCACTGCCACATTTCAGCAAGCCAATCCGAATCCTCGTTTGGTCGGGAGATAGTCCAATTACCCTTTAAATATCATATCGTTGTGGTATTCAATAAACTCAGCTCGTGGGGCAAATCGCTTCGGAAGCGTAATCGGCTCTCCGTTGTAGCGCCACAAATTTACCGCTTCCTTGAAAGTAGCGGCAGGCTAAACGAGGGCGGTGAGTTCCTTTTCTACTTCTACGCCATTAAGGACGGGCACGTGTACTCCCATCATAAAGATCTCTTTCGTACGACCCATTTCCGCTTCTACAGGAACGCAATCAGCGAGACAAACACTTACGAACTTGAACCCATGCTTTGCAAGGTGAAGGCTAACGAGCTGGTTTCGAGAGACGAACTAGCCGACCGGCTGGCCGCCATTGGTTACGAGCGGAATCGTGGGAGCCAGGGGGCGGACTTCCACTACGTGCTTAGCGTGGAGGTCGAGAACGCTGCAGTTGTGCCGCTGAGTCTCGCGTGCGGATTGGTCGACGGGCAGAACGGCAACGATGCTTTCAGCCCGCACTCGCCGAAGTTGGTGGGATAACATTTCACGAGCATGTCGATTGGTACAGGAGGAAAGATTATGGACGAGAGAATCAAATCGATAATCCACAAAGCTGTTGATGATGCCGGGCGTTATCCGTTTCTCTTCATCGGCTCTGGCCTCTCCCGTCGTTACTGCGGCACGCCGGGATGGGAGGGGCTGCTTTCGGATATCTGCGCCGAGGTGCTTGACGACCCATATGCCTTCGCGCGCTTCAAGAGCCAGGCGAAGATTGCTGTCCAGAACGGCGAGGTCGAGTCCGAACTGCCGTACGTTGCCACGCTCATGGAAAGCGAAGTAAACCACGAGCTCTTTGCATCGGATGAATTCGCTGCCTTCCGCGAAGATCACAGTGACGAGCTTACCGGGGACGCTTCGCCCATGAAGATCTACGTCGCAGATAAGATCGCGAGAGCTCGTCTCGTCGAGAGCGCCGAAACTGAGAAGCTGGCGAAGGCGGGCAGGGAAAAAGTTGCCGGCATCATCACCACGAATTATGACTGTATGTGTGAGACCCTATTCCCTGGTTTCACGACCTACGTCGGAGAAAGCGACCTCCTGTTCTCTGACCAGGCTTTCTCTCAGGAGATATACAAGATCCATGGCTCAGTCTCGAGGGCGGGAAGCATCGTCCTGACCAGCGCTGACTATGCGGAGTTCGCGCAGAAGAGGAAGTATCTCTCGGCGAAGCTGCTCACCCTCTTCGTCGAGTATCCCGTCATCTTCCTCGGTTATTCGATTCAAGACGAGAACATCAGGTCGATACTGGGTGACATCTGCGAATGCCTACCAGATGACAAGCTCAAACGGCTGGGCAAGCGGCTCATCTTCGTTCAGCACGCAACCGACACCTCTGTTGGCGAGATTGCCATGAGTTTCGGTGGCCGTACGCTTTCGATGACGAAGATCACCACGGATGACTTCGAGTCGATCTACGATGCGATGCGCAGCTTCCGGAAAATGTATAGCACGCGATTTATCCGCGAGTTGAGGGGCAGCGTGTTCAGGCTTGCGGAGCATATCGACCCGAGTTCCGACATCATCGTCTCAGGGATAGACAATGTCCTCAACGACCTTGACCCGGACCAGAAGATCGTCATCGGCCTGTCGGTGTCACCAAGTAGCATCGGAAAGCCGATTTCACCTGAAGATATCTTCGAGGACATCGTGCTCGATAACCTTCGCTATGACCCAAAGTTCATCGTCGAGAACTACCTCAACATGTACGTGCGCCAACGGCCCAACAACATGCCTGTCTTCAAGTACACGCGCGGACTCGGTGGAGAGGTCGGTAAGGACATAGCGACTTATCTCCCAACGCTCACCTCGATTGATAGCTATCGAAGCGAAACGTTCCGCAAATCGATGCCTGCGACTCGTCGCAGATTCGAAGGGTCGCTGAGCATAAAGGGCCTTGCGAATGCATGCGCGCCAAAGAGCCCATTCGCGTTCATCCCGTGCCTTTCAGAGGAAGAGATGGACGTCGACGACTTGGAAGCGTTGCTGAAGCGGGCACTGGCTGACGTGGGAAACGACCCTGCCAAGAAGAGGGCTCTGTTGAAAGATTCGCATTATCGGAAGTGCGTCCGCATCTACGACTTCTTGCGCTATGGAAAGTAGGAAGTCCCCCAACCTTCACCAATAGTCCGGGCAACGGCATCCGAACCTAGATCCAGTTGGGGGACATGCTCCCGAACTATGCACGGTTTCCCGCGCAAAGCTAGTTTAGCAAAGAAATGTGGAGATTGGCGGTTGGGCGCTTGAGATTCCTGCCAACTGCCGCACCCCTTGAATATCAACTTCATCCGAACACCTCCCAAATTCATCCGTACATGTACGGATGAATTTGGGAATCCGATACCCTGAGGGCCGGGTCGGCCGGCCCCGGGAGATCGGAGGACGCCATGTCCGGAAAGAGCGGGAAGGGCGCCGCGAGGGCGGTCCCGAGGGCCCACGGCAGGCGATCGGCGATTTCATGCAACTACGGCTGAAGTGTCTTTATGTGGTTCAGCGCACCCAACAGTACCGTTTGATTTCGCTCAAAGCATAAACGAAACCATGCATATATTCCCAAGGCAATCAGGCATGGCGTCACGAAAACCCCGGCAGCGATTGAATTGTTGCCCGCCCATGCAGACAGACACCCTCCGACCGTAAGTGAGATGATCATGCTGATCACGCTGGGGGCCCAACTCGTATAATGCACCCCACTCACCGCCTGTTCGACTATTTCGCATTTCTTTTTCAGGCTAATGTCCTCATCCACTTCACCAAGAGAAAAGTCCACTCCCGAAATTAAATCGAGCAATTCAGCCTCACTGTAGCCGCCTTCCTTGAATCTTTTAATGAAGAAACCTCCTGGTCCAGGCCCACAGATAGGACGGTTTACACGAAACAGTTCCTTATAGGCGATTCCCATTGTTAACTCCTTAAAGTGCAGATGCTATTTACGCTATCGTTCTATCATTTCGTCCGGACAGATTTTTATCGGACCGTCGGCAACCGTTCACAAGGACATCCCGTTCAGTAACTCCCCGCGCTCCTCATACCCGCGCTCGAGCTTCTTCCCAAGCTCCGCAGCGCAGCGCTTCGTTTCCTCGGCAAACAGGTCATCGATAGCCCTGTCAATCCGCGTGCAAGTCTGCCGATGCTCGTCCTTCCAGGGCAGGTTGAGTCCCAAACTCGCGTCCCAATAGCCGCCGAGTTTGGCGTTAATTACTTCCTCGGGATACAGCACGTCGCGGCGAATGTCCTCAACTACATCGTCCTCGTCCATATCGCAGGCCGCATCGCCCTGCTCGAGGAACTTGCGCAGCTCCTTTTGCGCCCGGATGTTGTTCAGCATGCGAACACACACCACGGCCAAAAAGCGATAACGTTCGCATAGATCCCACTCGCCTTCGAGCCATACGCGAAAGCCCAGCATTTCGCTCGCGGACTCATCATCCATCAGGATCAATTCCCACGGAAGCACATTGGCGAGTGCGTCCTCCCCCAGCCTTTGCACGCCGTCGCGCATAAAGATGCACGGCTCCACGTCGTAATAGCCAAAACCGTGGCCCGCATCGCGACGATTGATGACATGCTTGGGCAACAGGATGATCTTGTCGCTGGGCTCGGGATCTATCTTCCGCAGCTTTTTGACCTTGCGGCGGGCGCGCTTTAGGCTGCGTTCGCTATCGCCACGGCCGCGGCCGTCCGGCTTGCCGCCGTATCGAAGGGCAACCTCACGCGCCAGGATCTTTGTGTCCGCAGCGCACAGCAGGTCGCTCACGGTGGGCAGGTCTTCCCACTCAATGCCATCGACGTCCCAAATCCTGTTCATGTTCAACCTCTTTCTGGCTGTGAATTTACGCACTTGTTCGCCCTGCACAACGTACTTGTAAGGCATGCGCCCCGCTAGAGCGCCTTCTTGCTGGGCGCAATCACCTCGTCCACCAGGCCCAGCTCCAGAGCGCGCCTGGCGTTGCACCAGCAGTCGCGCTCGGTGAGCTCGTGGAACTCCTGGGCGCTCAGGTTGCCATGCTCGGCCAGCAGCTCGTCCAGCTCGGCGCGCATGGCCGCTGTATGCTGGGCCACGATCTCGATATCGGTCTGCTGCGCCATGCCCATGCCGCCCATCAGTTGGTGGATGAGCACCTGCGTGTGGCGGTACACCTGACGGTGGTCGCCGCAGGCCAAGATCACCGCGGCCATCGAGGCCACGACGCCCTCGCCCACCGTGATCACGGGGCAATCGAGCGACTGCATGGTGTCGATGAGCGCCAGCCCCGCCGTGACGCTGCCGCCCGGGCTGTTGATGATGAGGGTGATGGGCTCGGTCGCACTTTGATGCTCCAGCACCAGCATGGACTTAATAAGGCCGTTGCAGGTCGCATCGTTGACCTCGCCCTCCAGCAGCAGCACACGGCTGTTGAGCAGTTCGCTTGCCATATCGACAGCGGCAACACGGCCGTCCTTGGACTTCTTTATGATGCTGGGCTCACGATACATAACGGGCATGGCAATTCCCTTCTAAACGGAATCGGTAAGGAGGCAAAAACTGGACCGCACGGCTTACGACTAACGGAAGCCGTGCGACAAAACATGCAAGATGGGGTACACAAAGCTGCAAGGGCTAATCCCTCAGCCACTTGGCAGCATTGGGATGATCGGCGCAAAAGTACTTCTTGGCGCGGAAGGGACGCATGCCGGTCACCTTGACCAGGCAATCGGTGCGGGGCATAAGCCCAACCTCGCCTGGGGTCATCACGCAACCGCGCACATCTACGGCAGTGCGCTCGGCGCCCACGTACTTGGTGCCCAAAACCGACTCGCCACACAGTTCGCTTATGTAGTTCTGCGTCGCGATGTTGCTGCCGCCGCCCATATAGACCAAACTATCGCAGTTATCGAGGATGGTAAGCGCCGTGGATTTGCCGTACACGACATCGAGCTGGCTCAGCGATTGCGCACACATCAAAAAGCTAATGCCGCGACTGCGCACAGTCGCAATGCTGCGCTCAAAATCGGGGATGCGGCCCACATTGGGAAACTCATCGAGCACAAACTGCACGCGACGCTGCAAATGGCCGCTGGGGCTGGCATCGGCACGGCGCTGGGCAAGGTTAAACAGCTGCTTAAGGGCAACGTTCGCAAGCCATGCATTAGCCGAATCGTTGTCGCTCACCTTAAGATCGATCATGCGCTTGCCCTCGTCAATACGATCAAGACGCATCTCGTCATTCTCAAAAACGCGCATGAGCTGAGGCGTCTTAAGCCGCGAGATAGTTGCATTGAGCGTGATCAGAATACTCTTAAGCGTCCTATCTGCCGCACCTCGAAAATCGCGATACTGCTCAACGCCATACAGATCAGCGTTCTCCGCACCAAACTTATCGAGAAACTCCCTGGACTCCACCTCTTCTACAAGGTAGTCCAACGGGAATCGCCCCTCACCATCTCCCGTAACCTTGATGAGCGCAGCCAGTTTAAAGACGTTGTTCATCTTAAGGTAGCGGCGCGGGGCATTGGGGTCCTCACCCGGCGTAAGGGTGCCGGCAAGGGTCTCCAGGAGGAACAGGATTCCAACAATCGCTCGAAGCAGCAGGTCGCTCGCGTTATTCCAGAACGGATCATACCTAAGGCTACGGCCGTCAGGATCGACCCCCTCCATGATTGCCGCCACTGTGGTGGGGATATCCTCGACATCCATCACGTAACGCAGAGGGTCGTATCCGGCCGACTGCTCGGGATTAACAGTATCGAGAACCGTTACCTCGTAGCCGTCCTCTTCAAAGCCTTTCCCCGTACGGCGCAGCAGCTCACCCTTGGTGTCTGTGACCACATAACAGCATTCGTGGTGATTGAGCAGGTTGGGCAAAATGAAACTCGCCGTTTTGCCGCTGCCGGTACCTCCAAAGGCAAAAACATTGTTGGACACACTCGTCTCCCAATGCTTGTCGTCCTCGCAGAACGCCACCGTGGCACCCTGCGCCAGGATCACGTCGCGCTGCTCATCGCCGGACGACAGCGCCCGCATCTCCTCCTTAGTCGCCCACTTCTTGGTCTGATACTCCGTTTGCTGCGCGGCCTCGTAGCCGTACATCTTGATGACTGGCATGGCGTGACCCCTTTCTTGTCCGTGGCGTTAGTGGTTGTTAAGCAATGCGATCGTCGCCGTCGTCCTCATTGAGCTGTGCCGAGTGCGGCGACTTGGTCGCGTGACCGATCAGGCGCTCGGCCTGCGCCAGATAACTCTCGCGAGCAGCAGTTGAGACCGTTGTGTCGCCCAGGTACGCAAGCAGTGCATGGATCATCAGCTTGTCAAGCAGGTCGTAATCTTTATGATGCTTGATATTGAGGAGATAGCGATTTTCGAGTCCGTGTACTTTGTTGGTCAAATCGATTTCCATCTTTTCCTCCATGTAATAAAAAGTGTGTCGTTCGTCCAAAAGTGCCTCAAACGGGCGTTTGACGCATAACTCAAAGTTGAAACGCGGACTCGTATCGAACACGCGTCGCTGCACCTTGAGGTAGCGCTTATAAAACATGACGGCATCATCTTCATCCGCCGTAAAGCCACGCGATCCATCGCGGTGCAGCCGGTCGCATGGCTTTCTGCCATCGGTATGGCGCACGAAGGAGGACGGGATATAGGCACCCTGCTTGGTGCTGTACTTCATCCCTGTCGCAACTTCCTCGAACAAGAGAACACCAGCCGATTTAAAGCCCGCAGTACGCCCGTGCCTAAACATACTCACCACAGTCGCTACACTGCCTATGCGGCTATCGCGCGGGGGAAAATACAGTGGCAGCAAAGCGAGTGTCGCGGCAGTCAAAAGTTCGCGGGCCTCGTGTACATCGGCTCGATACTGCTCGGGCACCAGCCCGGGAATATCGGGCGAGCGCTCTTCCAGCACGCCAACGAGCGATTTGGCCAGGCGCTCGACGTTCTTCTCGCCGCAGTACGGACACGGAAGAGACCGTTCTACCTTTCCGTTCATTTCGCACATGTCGCGGAGATCCTCGTCGATCGCACTGAGGAATGCCTCGTAGATGTTGTCCCGTTTCTTCATGAATGTTTCTTTCTATCCGGTTTCGGGTGTTTGGTGTAAGTCTGTTCTAAGTTTTAGAATGCTCTGAGGTATGGATGATGACAATCGACCTAACCTGCAGCTTCGTTAGTGAAATCACCCTGCTTGATAGCGCGGTTTGCCTAAAGGCTGTGTAGCGATTGCATCAAGCAGTTGGTATTGAGTTGGTTTTGGATTGCTTCGAGGATAGCACAGTAGGCTGTTCTCGTCATTAGAAATTTTTAAATTTTTCTGCTATTATATAGCCCACCAAGAAGAAAGGGCTCTATACATGCGTGAAACAACATCATTGCCACGTCTCACCGCCGCCGCCCTCTCGCGCGCGCTTAACCTAGAACAAGGCAGCCGCCTACTCACCGTTCGCCTACCTGGCGCCATCGGCTGCGAGGCGCTTCGTGAATGCTTCAGGCTGAACGGCAACGGCGTACCTAATATTTGCGAACTTGAGCCCGGCAAGCAGAACACGGGCAATGACAACGCGGCGCCGGTGTTTATCGATGCCACAGCTTGCGTTCGCAAACGTTTTCGCGAAATCAACAGCGCATGTGAGGCGCTCATTAATGATCTGGAGCCTGGCTACCTGGGCTTCTGCGATTGGGAGGCCTATCTCTGGTGCCTGTATGCACTAGCCCTCTCCGGTCGTACTCGAGCCGCCGTACTGCTGCCGTTCGAGTCTTTGGACAACGCCGAGCAGGCACGCGCGATTCTGTTGCGCGAGGGGCTCGTCGAAAGCGTCCTATATCACCCGCTCGCCGAATCTCCGATGCACGGCATGTACGCACTTATTGTATTGTCGACGGGAAATCGCAGCGTTTCATTCCGCAATGCCGCCACGCCCATGCCACGCCTTCGGTTTGCCGACGGGGCTCGCTACCCCAATCTTCCCTTGGCTTTCTCCCCTGACTGGAGCGGCATCGAGTGCGACTCACGCAAAACGGTTTCCATTGAAACCGTCGAGCTCGAAACGCGCAAGCTACTCCAACACCACGCCGCGCTCTCCAAAGGCAGGGTTGGCCTGATCTCCGTAGCTCAAAACTACAGCGCAACGCTCGGCGACAGCTTTATGCGCGTGGTGCCGTTTATGCCCCGAGACAGCACCACCTCGGATGACATCGACGCTGTCGAGGTGCGCCGCATTTCATCTCAGGATTTCCGCAACGGCAATTTGCTGCCCAAGGATGTTGCGGAAGGCGCGTCGGAGCTGGATTCCGAACCTGTAAAGGTAAGTCCAGACGTGTTGGCTCGTTACGAGCTTCGTTGCGGCGATATCGTCATGCCGCGCATACTCGGTCGTTACGGCGCGTCGAACCTACTTGTGGTCGGCATCGATGATGCAAAGCAGCATCTAGTTGCCTCGCACAACACCACCGCCATTCGCCCGGCGATTCCAACGATGACCGACGAGGAGCGCATGGTGTATGCAGAGATGGTCGCGGCGTACCTCACCGACGGCCATGGGTCCATAGTTTTGCAGGTATTGTCCGACAATCAGTACAGCCACGCCATCCGCCCTACCGATCTGTTCGAGATCGAAGTCCCACCAGCACTCGACCCGCGTACGCGCGAGTATAGCGAATCCATCAATCGCTTTGCCGAGGTCGTAAGGGCCAAGAAACAAGCCGAGGCCGCTGTCGCCCAAGCCCAGCGCAACCTCGAAGCCGCAAAGAAGGCCGTTACTCAGGTGGTCGACCAGGCCTGTGAGTAGCGCATACATAGGCAGTAGAAACGTCTTAAGCCGGCGGCAGGAACTAATCCTGCCGCCGGCTTAACTATCTAGCCTATTCCCATCCCGTGGTCTGAGGATTCCATTTGCGCACATTCGCCGAATGATTAAAGCACGGTGTATACAACCGATTGACGACCCCTTCTGCCCCAGCAATGTTCCCCGCGAGATCAAGTACCCCCGCCTGCCTCGCCATCTTTATGTACTGCGCAGAACCATTTTGTTTCCACCAGAGAGGCGCCACGAACTCTTCCGGCATTGCCACCTTGCGGGCAGATGCTTCTTTCTCGACCCTCTCGACAAGCGTAGTCCCATCGACGAAGCAAGTTTTCGCGTACACCAAGATGTCGACTATATCCTTGATTCGCGAAGAGGCACGGCCCTCATGCATCTCTACCATTGCGAGCAATTTATCTGCAAGGGCACTCTCCACTCGGCATACTCGATAGTCGCAGACTGGGAGCCCCTCAATATTCAAACGATCGATCGGCGCAAGAACCTCAGGCTCAAGTCCCCGCACTTCATCAATTACCAAGTCAATTGAAATTGGCTGCAGCTTCTTGGTTCCCATAAAGGGGGTGAACCACACCTTCGCACCACACCGATACTCATCTTCTTTTTTGATCTGCTCTGCACGATCAAAGACAAACGAAACGAAATCCTCCAGATCAATCGAAGCCGCCCGCGCCAGATCGGCAACAGCCTCTTCGAGGCTCTCCTCTTGAGCAACCAAGTCAATATCTCTTGTGACACGCGCATCGAGTGTTCGCGCCAGGACGCTTTGGCCACCCTTGAGTACAAAGCGGCCGTCATCTTCTGAAAAAACGCGACATAGGAAGCGATGAAAGTAGAAACCGACGATCGCCCGATTAGTATCCATCGGCGATTCTCTTGCGGCATCCCTAACAGCCATCTCCAGTGCGGCAGGTGTTTTGTACTTCACCATGTCCTCCGTTTTTCATTACTCGTTCAGCGCCGTCAACAAGGGCATCATCAACTCGCGTCGTTTGGCGGTTTTAGAGTTCTCCTCTACAAGATCTTTCAGCCGCTGTATCTCGAGCCCTCGCCCAAGCGCGTCGTTATAGGCATCGATAATTAATGAGGGGTCCTCGCAATCGAGGCAAAGATCAACAAGCGTGCGCTCGGGTTTAGTTACCGGCAGGCCGTCGAGCCAGACGATGTCCTGCTCAGCGATCTCGCGCTTTGCAAAAGAAAGGGATTCGTTTCTCGTATTGATGCGCATGGGCGCGGTCATCCTGTAGGGGGACAGATAGAAATCGCCCATTTGCTGTAGGTTCGCCGCTGTCGTACCGCTCACGGCGATGCCATCCCACTGGCGTTTTCTCTCCCACGCGCAAAGGGAGGGATTGGTGAGTTTCCAAAAAGCGTTGAGCTCGTCAGTGTCTCGGCGCTGCGTGCCCGACATCCGGTAGGCGCCGTGGCATATCCGTTCAAGACGCCCCACGCGGCATGAGTGTGCCAGTGCATCTCGAGAGATGTCCATACGAGCCGCCTGGGCTGTGGTGAACACGCCCTCACTCTCGGAAAGCTCGCTTATCGCCGTTATGTTGCTAAAGTACTTCATGTTGCAATTGTAGGATATTCTCATGCTTTTGCAACGTGATTTTGATTCCCTATGACCGGCGTGCTTTGCGTACCCCTTTTCTGCCACCACTTTGTCATCGGCCCACCATCCCCTGCTATCGAGGTCTAATACTTTTCCGCGAAGTGAACGTCTGTTTTTGGACCCCTGGAGCATCCGCATTTTTCAACGGCATAAACGCAGGATTCTGGCATCAAAGCCGCAGGAAACGGCACCTCTAAAGTGTCGATGCTTCGGGGGTCCGATTTAGCTCGTTCACTTCTCGGGAAAAGTATTAGACCTCTTCGGCAGCAGCCCAAAAGGTGAGTCGTTTCTCCCCCGCGCAACCCAATAGACACATTCCGCTCCTCCCTCACACCACCCAAAAACTCATCCAACATTAATCTTGGCTCAAGAATCGCTTAATCTATAACCTGCACTATAGAGTTCGACCGAGGGCGGGGCGGCACCGCGCAACGCAGGCCGCCGAACGCAACGCTCGCGCCCGGGTAGATCGCCCGGCGTCGCGCCCATCGAACGAAAGGATAGGTCATGGACGACCTCGAAAAAGTTGAAACCATCCGCACCAAGTGCAACGTGAGCTACACCGATGCCAAGGCCGCGCTCGACGCCGCCGACGGTAACGTCTTGGATGCCATCATTTGGCTCGAGTCGCAGGGCAAGACCCAGACCACGTCGGCGCACGCCGCCACCGAGTCCGCGCCAGTCGATGAGCCCTCGGCCGAGATGGTCGCCGCGCAGGCCGCCTACGAAAAGTCGAGCGAAAAGACCGACTTCTCCAAGAAGATGGACAGCGTGTGGGAGTACCTCAAAAAGCTCTTCCGCCTGAGCCTGGACACCAAGTTTATCGCCACGCGCCGCGATGCGATCATCCTCAACATCCCCATCCTGATCCCCATCGTCGCGCTGTTTGCTTGGGGCGCCACGATATGGCTGATGCTGATTGGCCTGTTCTTTGGCATGCGCTACCGCATCGACAGCGACGGCGACGTGCCCGGCAGCATCAACAACCTTATGAATCACGCCGCCGATGCCGCGGACGACATCAAACAAAATCTGAACGACGACAAGTAATCGCAGACGGGGGCACGCATGGCACGGATCCTGATCGTAGAGGACGAGGAGAAAATCGCCCGCTTTGTGACGCTCGAGCTGGAGCACGAGGGCTACCAGGTGGAGCACGCCGCCGACGGCCGCACCGCCGTGGACCTGGCACTGGAGCGCGACTACGATCTGATTCTGCTCGATGTGCTGTTGCCGCAGCTCAACGGCATGGAGGTCCTGCGGCGTGTCCGCAAGCACAAGGACGTGCCGGTGATCATGGTCACCGCGCGCGATGCCGTGATGGATAAGGTTGCCGGGCTCGATGCCGGCGCCGACGACTACCTGACCAAGCCGTTTGCGATCGAGGAGCTGTTCGCACGGATCCGCGTGGCGCTGAAGCGCTCGGAGGCCGTGCGGGCGGCTTCGGGCGTTGGCGGCGCCGGGACTGGGGCGGGCGCGGCAGGTGGCGCGGGTGTCGGCGCCGCTGCGATACCCTCGGTCAGCGACTCGACCCAGGCTTCCACTTCGCCCTCCCCCGCCACGCTCGCCGTGAGCTCGGTCGTACTCGATCTCGACCGCCGCGAAGTCACGGTCGGCGGCTCGCCCATCGTGCTGACTGCCCGCGAGTTCGACGTTCTCGCCCTGCTTATGGCGCATGCCGGCACCGTGCTCACGCGCGAGCGCATCGCGCACGAAGCGCTGGGCTACGAATACGTGGGCGACACCAACAACGTCGACGTGCACATTGCGCACCTGCGCGCCAAGATCGAAGACGCCGGCAGCGCCCGCATCATCCAGACCGTGCGCGGGGTGGGCTATGTCTGCCGCGCGTAACACCGAGGCCAAGCGCGTCACCTCCATCGCCCGCGCCATCAACTGGGGCTATATGTGGCGCCGCTTGATGAGCTACGTCTGGCTCGATCTGCTGCTGATGGTGATTGCGGCAGCGATCCTCGTCTATGGATACAACCAGACGCTGCCCGACAGCGCGTTTACTGCAGGCTGGATTCCCGGCGCCACCGTTCACGGCATGTCGCTGACGCCCGCGCGCGGCTGGGACCTGACAACGCTCACCTATACCGTCGAGCTTGCGCGTACCAGCAAGACCTTCCCCCTCACGCAGGACCTCGTCACGCTATGGCCTCTCTACCTTGTCGTTGTGGGTTGGCAGGTCATCAGCGTGCTCAACATGCTCGGCGGCGCCCGCCGCGTACGCCGCACCATGGCACCGCTCAACGACTTGGCACTGCGCGTGGACGAGCTCGGCCGCATGCAGCTCGCCGGCGGCAAGATGGAAACGCTGGAGCAGGCCATCGAGCGCGCAAGCGTCGACTCGCCGAGCGTCACCACCGGCGACGCCGACCTGGCGAGCATCGAGGTTGCACTCAACCGCCTGCTGCGCCAGATGCAAGAGGCCAAGCTGCAGCAGATGCGCTTTGTCAACGATGCAAGTCACGAGCTGCGCACGCCCATCGCGGTGATTCAGGGCTACGTAAACATGCTCGACCGCTGGGGCAAAGACGACCCGGACGTGCTGACGGAGTCCATCGCGTCCCTTAAAGCCGAAAGCGAGCACATGCAGGAGCTCGTGGAGCAGCTGCTGTTTTTGGCGCGCGGCGATGCCGGGCGCACGGTCCTGCGGCGCGCGAATACCAACCTGGCCGCATTGGTCGGCGAGGTATGCGAGGAATCGCAGATGATCGATACCGAGCACACGTATCGGCTGGCGTACGACACCACGCTTGCCAACGACCCGCGCTGCGACGCATCTGTCGACGTGGCGCTCGTGAAGCAGGCTCTGCGCGTGATCGTGCAAAACGCTGCCAAGTACTCGGACGCGGGAACGACCGTCACATTTGGCATAGCGCCCGATGCGGGCACGGGCGCGGTCGACATAGCCGTTGAAGACGAGGGCATCGGCATGAACCAGGAATCCGCAGCTCACGCGTTCGAGCGGTTCTACCGCGCCGACAACGCGCGCGATGCCGGCGCACAGGGTTCGGGCCTGGGGCTCGCTATCGCCAAGTGGATCGTCGACAGCCACGGCGGCGTCATCGGTGTGACCTCGGTCGAAGGGGTCGGCAGCCGCTTTACGATTCGCCTGCCGCGGTAGGAAGCCCCCTCGTGAATCGAGGTCTAATACTTTTCCGCGAAGTGAACGTCTGTTTTTGGACCCCTGAAGCATCCACATTTTTCGTCGGCAAAATCGCAGGATTCTAGTATCGAAACCGCAGGAAACGACGCCCTTAAAGTGTCAATGCTTCGGGGATCCGATTTGTCTCGTTCACTTCTCGGAAAAGTATTAGACTTCGGTTTTTTGACCGTTGCAAAAGTCAACCCCTCGGCATAAATAAAGGGATAAGGCCATGCGGCCCTATCCCTTTTTGCTAGCTATAGCAGCTTGTACGCTACTCGCGGCACAGGTGCACGGCAAAGCCGGCGAACTCGCGCTTAAAGTACACGAGCTTGGTGCTACCGTCGGGCAGCAGCGCGCGCGACTCCTCGTTGACCTCGAGCCCGCGCTCGGCAAACCACTTCTCGGCCGTATCAATGTCGTTGACGGCAAAGCCGATGTGGCCCTTGGTGCCACGACCATTCTGCTTCATGACCTCGACCAGCGAATCGTTAAAGTACGAAACCGGGGTCTCGATAACGGGCAGACCCATCGTCGTCGAGAACAGCTCCGCGATCTCCAGGGCATCGACCGGGTCGGTGGCGTTGATGCCCACGTGAGCGACGCGCATGCCAAAGAGCTCGACCGGGTTGGCGTTCTGCTCACTCATACAGTCAGCGCCTACTGAGCCATAACGTCGAGGACGGCCTTCTCGGCAGCGACGCGGTTCATGCCGGTCATGAAGGGCACGCCACTCACGTACGGGCAGGTGAGGCCCTCGGGGGCAACGGTGGTGGCGATCAGCAGGTCGGCGCCCTCGTCGCAGTAGTCCTTGGCCTCGGAGATGGCGCACTGCACAATCTCATACTTGCCGGCGTAACCGTTGGCGTCGAGCAGGGTGGCGACCTTCTGGGCAACGAGCGTGGAAGTAGCAGCGCCAGCACCGCAAGCCAAAACGATCTTCTTCATAGGTAATGTCTCCCTTCATGGTTTACTTTAGGTAAGTGTACCGCAGCGAGCGATGGCACTCGGCCTCGATGAGCTTTTATGCCAGTTTGCTTTCGCGCTGCGTATAATACATCTAGTACATGTTGTCATACCGCTCGCTTTATGAGCGACTAAGGACCCTAATATGCCCGATTCTCGCACACTCTGGACCGCCGTCGTTATCATCTGCATCGCCGTGTCGGTGTTCTTTAGCGTCAAAAAACGCACCACGTTTAAACGCCTGCAGCAGCTCATGGCCGCCAAGCAGTGGGACGAGTTCGATCGTTTGCTCGACGGCAAACTCACCAGCATGCTGTACCCGCGCTACAACCGCGACTACCTGCGCCTGAACTCCTATCTGCTGCGCGAGGACCATAAGCGCGCCGACGAGATGTTCGACCTGCTGCTGGGACTCAACCTGCCCAAGATGCAGCGTGTCGACCTGGTCATTAAGGCCTTTAACTACTACGTTGGCCAGGAGGACCGCAAAAAGTCCAAGGAGCTGCTGCACGAGATCAAGGGCTTTGAGGGCGGTCAGGCCGAGGCAGTCGCACACGAGTGCCAGCTGATGTACGACACGATGATCCTCAAGCGCCACAACGATATTCCCGAGCTGGAGCGCATGCTCAAGGAGGCCGGTGACGACAAGGTCAAGAGCTGCCGCCTGGAATACCTGCTGGCCCTGCAGTACCAAAACAAGGGTGACGAAGCCAAGTTCCAGGAGTTCCTGGAGAAGTCGGGCCAACACTCGATGGCCGTCAACGCGTAACGGACGGCTTGTGCTAGACTTCTAGTCTCACGGGGGCGTGGCGGAATTGGCATACGCAGGAGACTTAAAATCTCTCGCCGCAAGGATTGTGGGTTCGAGTCCCACCGCCCCTACCATATGGAGCTTTCGAGCCCGTGTCCCCAAGGGATGCGGGCTTGTTTCTTTTAGATGCCGGTGGGACTCTAAGCTGCGGTGGAATAGATCCTGTTTATACCGTTTATCAGCTTATTTAGGAACTATTTCACCGCAACTCAGAGGAAGACGGTTAAAGAGCGCTCAGGCTGGGGACCCAGGCGATGGTGGGGGTCGCGCCGTCGAGAACCTCGTTGATGGTGGCGGCCATGCCGGCAAGCAGGCTGTTCTCGCTTACGGTGAGCGTGTCGTAGCCGCCGGCTCGCATGAGCTCGCGGATTACCACGGCGCCAGCCAAGATCACGCCCGCGCGTTTGGGCTGCACACCCGGTAGCGCGGCGATGCTGTCCGCGTCCAGCGTGGACATGCGCTCGATAGCGGCCGAGACCTGCTCCAGCGAAAGCTCGCGCAGGTGCACGAAGCTCGAATCATACGGCTCCAGCTCGTGGACCAGAGCCACCAGCGTAGTCACCGTGCCGCCCACTGCGACCAAGCGTTCGGCGCGCTCAAAGTCGACAGGCAGACTCTCAAAGTAGCCCGCAAACTGCTCGTTTGCCCATGCGGCAGCGGCAGCAAGCTCGCCGTCCGCAGGCGGCAGCGCCGAGAAAAACCGCTCCGTCACACGGCGGCAGCCAATGTCCAGCGAGCGCGTCCCTTCTAGCGCAAAGACGCCACGCTCCGGCGCATAGACGCCCGTCGCGAGCTCCGTGGATCCGCCACCCGAATCGGCAACAATAATGCGCTCGCCGGCAAAGTCGTGCGCCACGCCAAAAAACGTCAGGCGTGCCTCGACCTCGCCCGGAATCACCTGCGGTTCGAGCCCCAGCTCGCGCAGGCCGTCCAGCAGCAGGGCGGCATTGGACGCATCGCGCGCGGCACTCGTGCACGTGGTGCAGATGCACACGGCCCCAAAGGCATGCGCCTCGTCCACAAACATGCGACACGCGGCGAGCACACGCTCGACGGCCGCCTCGCAAAAGCGGCCCGTCGCGTCCACGCCCTCGCCCAAGTCGGTGATCTCGGTATGCTTGGACGATTCCACGATCGCCCCGGCCTCGACCTGCGCTAACACCAGTCGCGACGACACTGTTCCCAGGTCGATCGCGGCTACCTTATAGCGTTTGCAATCTGCCATTGCAGGCTCCCCTCCGGGCGCTATTTGCCGTTGGACACGACCGTCTGGCCCTCGACACCGTTAAACCCAAACAGCATGTCGAGCGCCTGGATGTACCACGGCGCGTCCTTACCGACGTCTTCGATTTCCTTGGCAACTTCGCTGGCCTTCTTGGCGTTCGACGACTTCTTGCTCGAAGACGAATCCGAATCGTCGTCCAGGCCCTGCACTTCAATTCTCTTCTCGCCGGGCATCACCAGGCCCAAGTCCTCGGATGCCGCGTCCTTGATACCCTCCTCCGAGAGCAGCTTGTCGACGCTTTTCTGCAGCTCGTCGTTGTACTGCTGGCGAATCTCGACCTGCTTGGCCAAGATATCGTTCGAGCGTTTGGCAACGTAGAGGTCGCGCACGGGAAAGTACAGGCTCACGAGCACCAGGACGACGACAATGCCAATAAACAGCCCGCGCTGGGGTCCATGGGTAAAGTCGTAAATTGCCTTGACCGCTGCGTTGTCGTTGGCGTAGTGCATAAAGTCCGAGCCGGAAAGACGGCTTGAGGGACGGCGCGGCTTGTCGGACGCCTGGGTCGAAGGGCGCGACGCATGCTTGGAACGCGATGGGCGCACCGGACTATCCGAGGAACTATTTGGCTGAGCATTGGGATGCGAAGTCGCCGGCGAGCTATACCTGGAGCGATCAGCACCAGCATAACCAGACCCGCCAAGCTGTGCGGTACGCGCACGACGAGGCGACGGCTCGCGCGAACCGGCGGAATAATACCTGTTGTCGTAAATCTGATCCATGTGCGCCTTGTGCGGTTGAGGTTTGTTTGCGCTAAGTCCTTTAGTTATAGCACGAGCGCCCGCACCGCCTTCGCCAGCCTTTGCTCGACATAAAAAAGGCGCTGAGCCGTATGGCCCAGCGCCCATAGTTCTTTGCGGCATCCAGCCAAGGCGGGGAGGAACCGAGTCAGCCTCCCCCTCGCCAAATTCGCCCGTTTAGCGAATGTTGTAGAACGCGGCCTTACCGGCGTAGCGCGCGCTGCCCTCGAGCTCGTCCTCGATGCGGATGAGCTGGTTGTACTTGGCAATACGGTCGCTGCGGCACGGGGCGCCCGACTTGATCTGGCCGGCGTTAACACCCACGACCAGGTCAGCGATGGTGGAGTCCTCGGTCTCGCCGGAACGGTGACTCACGATGCAAGCGTAGCCGGCCTCCTTGGCAGTCTCGATGGCCTCGAGCGACTCGGTGAGCGTGCCGATCTGGTTGACCTTGACCAGGATCGCGTTGGCGGCACCCAGCTCGATGCCCTTCTTGAGGCGCTCGGTGTTAGTGACGAACAGGTCGTCGCCCACCAGCTGCACCTTGTTGCCAATGCGGCGGGTAAGCTCGACCCAGCCGTCCCAGTCCTCCTCGGCCATGCCGTCCTCGATGGAGATGATGGGATAGGTGTCGACGAGCTTCTCCCAGTAATCAACCATCTGGGCGCTCGTGTACTCCACGCCCTCGCCCTTGAGCTCGTACATGCCGGTCTCGGCGTTGTAGAACTCGGTCGAGGCCGGATCCATGGCGTACATGAAGTCGACGCCGGGCTTAAAGCCAGCCTTCTCGACGGCCTTGGTGATGTACTCGAACGGCTCGGCATTGGTCTTGAGGTTGGGCGCGAAGCCGCCCTCGTCGCCCACGCCGCCGCCCAGGCCGGCCTCGTGCAGCACGCCCTTGAGGGTGTGGTAGACCTCGGCGCACCAACGCAGGCCCTCGGCAAAGCTCGGAGCGCCCACCGGCATGATCATGAACTCCTGGAAGTCAACGTTGTTGTCGGCATGCACGCCGCCGTTGAGGATATTCATCATAGGCGTGGGCAGCAGGTGAGCGTTGACGCCGCCCAGGTACTGGTACAGCGACAGGCCCGCCGACTCTGCCGCAGCGCGGGCAACGGCCAGCGATACGCCCAGAATGGCGTTGGCGCCGAGCTTGGTTTTGTTGGGCGTACCGTCGGCGACGATTAGTGCGGCATCGACGGCGCGCTGATCGAAGGCATCGAGGCCCACGACGGCGTTGGCGCACTCGTTGTTGACGTGCTCGACGGCTTGCGAAACGCCCTTGCCCAGGTAGCGACCCTTGTCGCCGTCGCGCAGCTCGCAAGCTTCGAAAGCACCGGTCGAAGCGCCCGAAGGCACCATCGCGCGACCGAAGCTGCCGTCCTCGAGCACGACCTCGACCTCGACGGTAGGGTTGCCGCGGCTGTCGAGCACCTCACGACCGTAGACGTCCAAAATATCGCTCATGTTGTCTCCCTCTCACTTGGAAACGGGTTGAATGCTTGGCGACGCGGCTTGCACGCTGCAGCGGCGCGCAGGTTCATAAGTTAGCCTTGTCGCACTTTTTGCATTATGCCCTAAGTTAGCCGAGGGATACATATGAATTGGAGAAATCATTCTTTGAGGCGCTTATTTTTGCACCGAGCATTCATCTCTAGAGGTCACCCCCCCCCCATTAAATTCTTCTATCGGCATACCGTCTTTACCTGGCTTGCGAATGAAAGAGCCAGTAATGTGCTTTTACATCGTGCAAAGTTCTGGATATCGTGCAATTTTAAGGGTCTGAAGTTCTGGATATCGTGCATAATCAGGTTATAAAAGTTCTGGATATCGTGCACGAGGTAGCCATGCTTAAACGAAAAGCCTATGACAAACTACTAAAATGGAAGCATGAAAGCGCTGGTAAAACAGCACTTCTTATTGAAGGAGCCCGCCGCGTCGGCAAGAGCACGCTTGTCCGCACGTTTGGAGAAACCGAATACAAATCCTGCCTTGTCATTGATTTCTTTCAAGCACCTGCCGAAGTTAAGCAATATTTTGAGGACTATCGCACTGACTTCGACTCGCTCTTCCTCTATCTCTCGGTTTTCTATAACGTCAAACTCTATGAACATGAGACGCTTATCGTCTTTGACGAGGTCCAGATGTACCCGCAAGCACGCGGACTCATCAAGTATCTCGTTGCAGACGGACGTTACGACTACATCGAAACTGGATCCCTGCTCAGCATCAAGCAGAACATTAAAGATATCGTCATCCCGTCCGAAGAAGAGTCTCTGGAACTTGAGCCCCTCGACTTTGAGGAGTTTCTTTGGGGCATGGACGAAAAGGGGCTGGCCGATCTCATTCGCATGAGTTTTAACAAGATGAAGCCGCTCCCCGATGCCCTACATCGCAGAGCGCTCTCCCTTATGCGCGAATACATGCTTGTAGGCGGCATGCCTGAGCCGGTATCCATCTATGTTGAACAGCGCGCTTTTGCGCCCGTCGACGCTTCGAAGCGCCGAATCGTTCAGCTCTATCGCAACGATATCTCTCGTTTTGCAACCGGTTACGAATTCAAAGTCGTCTCCGTACTCGATGGCATCCCGGGTCAGCTCTCTAGGCACGAAAAACGATTCAAGCTTTCCTCACTTGATAAAAACGCACGCATGCGCACCTACGAAGAAGCCTTCTTTTGGCTGGCAGACGCGCGAATTGCCAATATCTGCTATGCCGCAAGCGAACCGAGCGTGGGCCTTTCACTCAGCATGGAGCAAACGGCCCTCAAGTGCTACATGGCAGACACCGGCCTGCTTGTAACGCTTGCCTTCTCTGACAACAACGATACCGATGAAGACGTTTACAGGGCCGTGCTTCGCGGCGACATCGGATTGAACGAAGGAATGCTTACCGAAAACTACGTTGCCCAATCTCTAAAGGCCAATGGACACAGGCTCTTCTTTTATTCCCAAAGCGGAAAGAAGGAGGGGGAGGAGCGCATGGAAATCGACTTCCTCGTTACCCGACCCTATGTCAATGCCGCCGGAAAGCCGCGCATCAGCCCCGTCGAAGTTAAGTCGCCACGCAGATACGGAACCATCTCCCTCGACCGATTCCGCGCGCGCTTTAACAAGAAGATTGGGATGGCTTACGTGTTGCACCCTAAACAACTCGAGTGGGATGCCGAAGCGCAGCTGGCACATCTTCCGTTGTATATGGCTTTTTGCTTGTAGAGACCTCTCTACGAATGGATGCCGTGAGAGACGCAGGCCTCACTCGCTTGCTTTTGCTTGGTCCCACAGGTCGTTGAGTTGAGCGGTTGAGCAGGCGGCGAGGTCATCGCCCGCCTCGTGCACGGCGGCCTCCATCGCAGCCCAACGACGGCGGAACTTGGCCGTGCTCGCGCGCAGGGCGCTCTCGGCGTCGATGCCCTCTTTGCGCGCAACGTTGACCAGGGCAAAGAGCAGGTCGCCAAACTCCATCTCGCGCTCGGGCGTTCCGGGGGCCTCGGCCTCAAACTCGGCACGCTCCTCGGCGACCTCGTCCCACACATCCTGGACCGTCTCCCACTCAAAGCCCACGGCAGCCGCCTTGCGCGACACCTTCTGCGCCTGCATCAGCGCCGGCAGATGCGTGGGCACGCCGTCGAGCAGACCCTCGGGCGCAGCTTCGCCCGCTGCCACGGCCTTGTCCTTGGCAACCTTCTCGGCAAGCTTGACCTCATCCCAAATCTTGAGCACCTCGTCGGAGCTCTCGGCGTCCGCATCGCCAAACACGTGTGGGTGGCGGCGGATGAGCTTGGCGTCGATATCGCGCGCCACGTCGGCCAGCGTAAACTCGCCGGCGTCCGCCGCAATCTGCGCATGCAGTACTACCTGCATGAGCACGTCGCCGAGCTCCTCGCGCAGATGCGTGGCATCATCGGCCTCGATGCAATCGAGCGCCTCGTAGGCTTCCTCGATCATGTTCTTGCCGATGCTCTGATGCGTCTGCTCGCGATCCCACGGGCAGCCATCGGGCTGACGCAGACGCCAGATAGTCTGCACCAGATGCTGCAGCTCGGCCGACGCGTCGACCAGCGTGGACAGGTCGCGCGAACCCTCGGCATTTTGCTGAGCCATGTGCTGCGCCATGGTTATTCCTCCTCCAGGACCACGTGACGGAACGCGCCGCCCTCGTAGATGCCGTAGCTGTGCGTACCGTCCTTGGGAATGCTCACGCTGCCGGGATTGAAGAGCCACAGGCCCGGGTGCGCGGCGCTTGCCTCGTTAACCTTGATGTGCGTATGGCCGTAGACGAGCGCGGAGCCCTCGGGCAGCGCGGGCGCGTGGTCGACGCTGTTGTGCATACCGGCGCCAAAGACGTGGCCGTGCGTCAAGAACAGCTCACGGCCGGTCTCGTCAAACAGCATGGCGTAGTCGGCCATGACCGGGAAATCGAGCACCATCTGGTCGACCTCGGCGTCACAGTTGCCGCGCACCGCGATGATGCGGTCGGCCAGAGCATTGAGCAGCGGAATCACACGTTTGGGAGCGTAATCGCGCGGCAGGTCGTTACGCGGACCGTGATAGAGCAGGTCGCCCAGCAGAACGACGCGGTCGGGCTGCTCGGACTCGATGGCGGAGCAGAGGCGCTCGGTCCAATATGCCGAGCCGTGAATGTCGGAAGCGATGAGGTATTTCATGGGGAGATCCTTTCGGGATGGAGTTGACGGAGCCGGTCGCGGCGCGCCGCACGATCTTGTTATTCAAATCGCAGCGCCGCGCTCTGGGCCGCCTGCATCACGCGCTGGAGCGGTACGTCGTGCTCACGGGCAAGACGGGCGCAGTCTTCGTACTCGGGCGCCGCGCGCTCGCTGCCGTCGGGCAGGGTGGCCACCTTGACGGACACCTCGCCCCATGGCGTCGTTACGCGCTCAAAGCGGCGTGGCAGGCAAACGCGCTCCATGACCTGGCGGCGGATGGCATTGGTCGTGGTTTCCAAAAAGATAATCGTCTGCAGGCGCTCGATATCCTCGTGGGTACAGATTACCTGCAACTGCCAGCCGGGACGGCCCTTCTTGCAATAGAGGGGCAGCCAGTGCGCCTCGCGCGCACCGGCCTCGCGCAGGCGGTCGGCGGCGTAGGCGAGCACCTCGGGCGACGCGTCGTCGATATCGCATTCCAGCTTGACGATGGTCTCTGGCGCATCGGTCTCGCGGGACAGCGGGGATTTGCTATCGCATGGCATACGGTCCGGCTCCTTTCCGCGTGGGCTCGTTTTGTTCATCCAAACGCTAACACATCGCGGGCGGCGTGGATGTGGCGGAGCGCGATGAGCGCGATTTTCCTTGTCCGCAAGAAACCGACACCCCAGCGCGCTCGTCGCATCGAGGGCCGCGCCGCTACAATGGAGCGGATTCGCTTGACGCAAAGGAGCCGCCATGTCTGCTTGCCCGCTGGTCGATTGCCATACCCACACCTCGTTCTCGGACGGGCATGCCTCGTTTGAGGACAACGTTCGCGCCGCTGCTGCGGCAGGCTGCCGTGTCATGGTCTCAACCGACCACCTCACCCTGCCCGCCAGCATGGATTCCAATTGCGAGGTGCAGGTTGTCGAGGGCGACCTGCCGGCACATCGTCTGGCCTTTGAGGACGCCCGCAAACTCGCCGCGCAGATCGCGCCGGAGCTCACCTTTATCTATGGCTTTGAATGCGACTGGTACGAAGGTTGCGAACCTTTGGTTGAGCGCTGGTCCCAGGGCGCCGTGGTGCGCTTGGGCAGCGTGCACTGGATTGGCGACCCCGGCGATATTGCGGCAGGCGCTGCGGGCGCGGCGGGGGCGGAGGACGTCGCTCGTCCCGACACGCCCGATTCGAGCTGCGGTTGGATCGACGATGACACCAACCTGCACGTTTGGGAAAACCTGGGCGTGCGCGGCGTGTGGGAGCGCTACGTCGACGACTGGTGTCGCGCCTGCGAAAGCTCGCTTAACTTTGATGTGATGGCTCATCCCGACCTGGTCATGCGCTTTTCGAAGGAAGGCTTTGCACCCGATTTTGACCCCGCGCCGTTCTGGGGGCAGATGGCAGAATGCGCACACGACACGAGTCGGCGCGTTGAGGTCTCGACCGCCGCACCGCGCAAGGGGCTCGACGACTACTACCCCGCGACCGGCCTTTTGCGCTGCTTTGCCCATGCCGAAGTGCCGATCACCTTTGGCTCGGACGCGCACCGCGCCTGCGATATCTGCTGGAACATCCGCGAGGCCCAGGGCCACGCCTACGACTGCGACTATCGAACCTTCGACATCCCCCACCCCACCGGAGAATGGGAGCCCACGCCCCTCGCCTAAGACTAGTCATTGAGGACACTCTTCACAAATGACCCCTTGGGGACGGAGGAAAACAGGTCGTTTCGCTCACCACCGACGCCCGTGCAACACCGCCCGCCAAAAAGAACGCCCGTTTACTACGATGAACCGCAAACCTCCGACCATCGGCTTAATGCGGAAAATAAAACCGCAGGTAGAAGTGTTGACGATTTGCTCAAAACCGACGCGTGGTAAGCAGATCCAGTTTCATCGTAGTAATTGGGCATGTTATTTGGCAGCGCCGACAAAGACTGTCCCAAACGACTAGTCGTTTAAGAACGTCCCCAATGACTACCCAATGACTAGTGGCGGCGGGCGTTGAGTTCGCCGGCCAGCTCGTCGAGGGTAATGCCGTAGCGCTCGAGCGTCACGAGCAGGTGGTAGACCAGGTCGCCGACCTCGTAGCGAATGTGATCGTGGTCGTTATCCTTACAGGCCATGATGACCTCGCTCGCCTCCTCGGCAAGCTTCTTGAGCAGTTCATCCTCGACGTCGGTCAGCAGACGAGCGGTATAGCTCTCCTGCGGCGACGCGTCGCGACGACCATGAATCACCTCGGCCAGCCCCGTCAGCGTCTCGCCGATATTTCCATCCTGAACATTCGCGGTGCGCACACCCATGGTTCAATCCTTTCTGGTTGGCCAAGCGCTTAGCCGAGCGCCCGCCCTACGCGAGTTTCTTAAAGAAGCAGGTGCGGTTGCCGGTATGGCAGGCCGGACCCGGCGAGTCGACCTTGACCAGCAGCGTATCGCTATCGCAGTCGGCCCAGAGCTCCTTGACCTCTTGCATGTTGCCACTCGTCGCGCCCTTGTTCCAGAGCTCCTGACGGCTACGGCTCCAAAACCACGTGGTACCGGTCTTGAGCGTCAGCCCCACCGACTCCTCGTTCATCCAGGCAACCATAAGCACCTCGCCGGTGTCATATTGCTGAACCACACAAGGAATCAGCCCCCTGGCGTCGTATTTGAGCTCGGACGCAGTTGTCACTTGCTCCATTTAAAAATCCAATCTCACGGGAATTCCCTGCGATGCCATATACTCTTTGACTTCGCGAATGCTGAACGTCCCAAAGTGAAAGACGCTCGCCGCCAGCACGGCGTCGGCCTCGCCCTCGATCACGCCCTCGGCAAAATGCTCGAGCGTGCCCACGCCGCCGCTCGCAATCACCGGAATCGGCACCGCGCGCGCCACAGCGCGGGTGAGCGCCAGGTCAAAGCCAGCCTTGGTGCCGTCGCGGTCCATGCTGGTCAACAAGATCTCGCCGGCGCCGCGACGAGCCGCCTCCTCGGCCCACGCCACCGCGTCGATACCCGTGGCGTTGCGGCCTCCCGCGGTAAAGACCTCCCACTTGTCGGCACCGGATGCGCCGGGCAAACCGACGCGCTTGGCATCGATCGCCACGACCACGGCCTGGCTACCAAACGCCGCGGCAGCCTGGCTGATCAGCGACGGGTCGCGCACGGCCGCCGAGTTGAGCGATACCTTGTCGGCACCGGCGGCAACCATGGTGCGCATGCCCGCCAGGTCGCGAAAGCCGCCGCCCACGGTATAGGGAATGGCGAGCTCCTCGGCCGCATGCGCCGCCATCTCGATAGTCGTCGCACGGTCGTCGCTCGTGGCGGTAATGTCCAGGAAGACGACCTCGTCCGCACCCTCGCGGTCATAGGCACACGCCAGCTCCACCGGATCGCCCGCATCGCGTAAGCTCACAAAGTTGACGCCCTTGACCACACGGCCGTCCTTGACGTCCAGGCAGGGAATCACGCGCTTGGTAAGCATGGGCTACTCCTCCCCTCGGGCGGCGGCCAGCGCCTGTGCCAGCGTAAAGTTGCCTTCGTAGAGCGCACGGCCGGTAATGGCGCCTTCAATCGCGACCTCACCCACCGCGGCCAGTGCGCGGATGTCGTCGAGCGTCGAGATACCGCCCGACGCCACGACGGGAAAGCCCGCGACCTGCGCCACATGGCGATACGCCGCCACATCGATGCCCGTCTGCATGCCATCACGCGCGATGTCGGTATACACCAGATGCTTAAAGCCCAGCTCGGTAAGCTGCGCCACGGCATCGTCGAGTGCCACGCCCGCGCCGTCGCGCCAGCCGTTCACCTTAACCTGGCCGTCGCGCGCGGCAATGTCGGCGACCAACAGCTCGCCAAAGCCCTGGGCTGCCACCTCAGCAAAACCCGGCTCGGTCACGAGCACGGTGCCCAGCGCAATGCGGCGAGCACCATAGCCTGCCAGCTCATCGATGCGTGCGAGTGAGCGAACGCCGCCGCCCACGTCCACGGACAGACCGTCGACGCCGCAGATGGCCTTAATCGCCGCCGAGTTGGCAGCGCATGTGTCCTCGTCCTCGCCAAAGGCAGCGGACAGGTCGACGACATGCACCCAGCTTGCGCCCTGCTCGGCAAACGAGCGGGCGACGGCCACGGGGTCATCGGAATATACCTTGCAGCGGTTGCGGTCGCCGCGCTCCAGGCGCACAACCTTGCCGCCGATCAGATCGATTGCGGGAAACAGGATCATCGGCCAACCTCCTCGACGATGTTGACGAAGTTCTTAAGGATGCGCTGACCCAGCGCGGAGGATTTCTCGGGATGGAACTGGCAGCCCCACACATTGCCGTGGCGCACGATGCACGGGAAACTCCGTGTATAGTGCGTGCGCGCCAACACATCGGTGGCATCGACGTCGCCGGCCACCGCGTAGCTGTGGGTGAAGTACATATTGGCGCCCTCGGCAAAACCGGCGAGCAGCGGATCGGCCGCGCCGGCAGGCGTCATGTGCACCTGATCCCAGCCCACGTGCGGGACCTTCAGTCGGCTCGACTCCAAGCGCGTGCACGAGCCGCACATAATACCCAGGCCATCGACCCAGGGACCGTCAGCCTGTTCGGGAGCGTTTCCGTCCGCGACCGCGCCCTCGTCCGCCGGCACGCCCTCGTGGCCGCGCTCAAAAAATAGCTGAAGGCCCAGGCAGATGCCGAGCAGCGGAGTTCCAGCGGCGACGGCATCGAGCACGGCCGCCTCCTCGCCGCTCTGGCGCATAAAGGCGATCGCGTCATAGAACGCGCCCACGCCCGGGATGACCAGGCCGTCGGCGTTGCGGATCTGCTCCGGATCGTCCGATGTGCAGGCGGCGGCACCGGCGCGCGCAAGCCCGCGCACGACGCTCGACAAGTTGCCCTTGTGGTAGTCGACCACCACGATCTTCGGTTCGCCCACGCGACCCCTCCACTTCTCATCATCCAAAACCACCACAAAGGCGCCTGTCCCCTTCGTGGTGGTTTTACCCTTGTGACGGTTACAGCGAGCCCTTGGTGCTGGGGATGCCCTGCACGCGGGGATCGAGCTCGCAGGCGCGGCGCATCGTGCGGCCCACGGCCTTAAAGGCGGCCTCGATAATGTGATGCGAGTTGCCGCCCGCCAGCTCGCGCACGTGCAGCGTAAGTTTGGCATCGCGCGCAAAGGCATAGAAGAACTCGACAGCCAGCTCGGTATCGAAGCTGCCCACGCGCTCGGTCGGCACGGGCAGCTCGCAGTAGGCCTGGCCGCGACCCGAAATGTCCACGGCGGCCATCACGAGCGTCTCGTCCATGGCGATCGCCGCATCGGCAAAGCGCGTAATACCCGCTTTGTCGCCCAGCGCCCGGCAAAACGCCTCGCCCAGCACAATGCCCGTGTCCTCGACGGTATGGTGCGCATCGACTTCCACATCGCCTACCGCATGCACCGTCAAATCGAACAGGCCATGGCGGCCAAAGGCGTTGAGCATATGGTCGAAAAACGGCACGCCGGTCGAGATATCGCACGTACCGGTTCCATCCAGGTCGAGTTTGACGACAATGTCGGTCTCCCCCGTCTTGCGGGTCACCTCGACATAACGGCCCATCTACATCTCCTCCTTCACCAGCGCGGCCAACGCAGCCAGCACCTCGTCGTTTTCCTGTGGGGTACCCACGGTGATGCGTAGGCAGTCCGCGAGCCCCGGCGCATAGCTAAAGTCGCGCACCAAAATCGAATACTCGTCGCGCAGGCGCTCACGCACGCGCGTGGCATGCGGCGTGCGTACGAGCACAAAGTTCGCCGCGCTCGGCCATACCTCCACGGGCAGGCCTTCGGCAGCCATCGCGCGCAGAGCGCACAGCTCGCGCTCGCGCTCGGATGCGACCTGTGCCACCACGGGCGTGTACGCATCGCGGGCACGCACGCAGGCAAGCGCCGCCGCCTGGCTCAGCACGTTGACCGAATAGATCTGGCGAATCGCCGCGAACACGTCGATGACCTCGGACGCCGCGATCACGTAACCCAGACGCGTACCGGCAGCGCCAAACGCCTTGGACAACGTATGCAGAATCACCAGGTTGGGATGCTCGGCGATAAGCCTCTGCGCCGTGGTGGCCGCGCCAAACAAATCGTCGGCAAACTCAACGTAGGCCTCGTCGACCATTACCATGCCGGGGCACGCATCGCACAGCGCCGCGACAAAGTCGAGCGGTGCCACGTCGCCCGTGGGGTTATTGGGCGAGGTCACGATTGCCAGGTTGCACTCGGGCGCTGCCGCAAGCACGGCTGTCTGGTCGAGCTCAAAGGTCGCGGGGTCGCGCCACACGTCACGCACCTCGGTCTGGCAGAGCGACGCAAAGAACGCGTACTCGCTAAAGCACGGCGGGCAGTTGAGCAGGGTCCGTCCCACGCCGCCAAACGCCAACAGGTAGTTATAGAGCAGCTCGTCGCCGCCGTTTCCCACGCAGACATTCTCGCGCGCCACGCCATGCCAGGCAGCAAGCTCGTCGCGCAGGTCGTTCGACATGGGATCGGGATAGCGATTGAGCGGTGTGGCAGCCAGGGCAGCGTCGACCGCCTCGCGCACGCCGGTCGGCACGGGATAGGTGTTCTCGTTGGCCGAAAGGTTGATGCGCGTAGGCGTAAAGTTGGGATCGTAGGGCTCAATACCGGCCAGGTAAGGCTGGACGAGCTCCTTCATGTGGGGCGTCAGCTCGGCCATATTAGGCCTCCTTACCAGTCGCGCCAACGCCATCCGCGCCCGCAGCCGCCAGGTCAACGCCCTCGGCAACCGTCGCCACGGCGTCGCCCGGCCAGGCGACCTTGGCCAGGTCGGCCGCGGCCAGCGACGCGGCGCTCACGGCATCCTCGCCCTGCTCCAACACGCGGCGACGCAGTGCGGCCGAAAGCGCGTGCGCCCACAGGCCCTCAGCCTCGGCCAGGCGCTGCGTAGCGGGAGCGTCGGAGAGCAGGCCCTCGGGCGTATAGCAAATGACACTCGAGCGCTTAACAAACTCTTCGACCGAAAGCGGGTTGGAGAACATGGCCGTGCCGCCGGTCGGCAGCGTGTGATTGGGGCCGGCAACGTAATCGCCGAGCGGCTCGGAGCTCCAAGCGCCCACAAAGATGGCGCCGGCGTTGCGAATGCCGCCGAGCAGGCCCATCGCGTCCTTGCAGTGCAGCTCCAGGTGCTCGGGCGCCACGGTGTTCACCGCTTCGACGGCGGCAGCCATGTCGGCGGCCACCACGATGGTGCCCTCATTGTCGAGCGAAGCGCGCGTGATCTCGGCGCGTGGCGACTGCGCTACCAGAATGTCGATACCCGCCTCGACCTCGCGCGCAAACTGCTCGTCGCAGGTCACCAGATAGCAGGCTGCCAGCGGATCGTGCTCGGCCTGGGCCATCAGGTCGGCCGCGACCACCATAGGCTTGGCCGTGGCATCGGCCAGCACGCAGACCTCGGAGGGGCCGGCGACCATGTCGATTCCCACGTCGCCCGAGACAATCTGCTTGGCGGCGGCGACAAAGGCGTTGCCCGGGCCGGTGATCTTGTCGACGCGCGGAATGGTCTCGGTACCGTACGCCAGCGCGGCCACGGCCTGGGCGCCGCCCACCATATAGATCTCGTCCACGCCGCCGAGCTTTGCCGCGGCGAGCGTGTAGGGGCTGATCAGGCCGTCCTTTTGCGGCGGGGTCACCATGACCACGCGCTTGACGCCAGCAACCTTGGCGGGAATGGCGTTCATGAGCACCGTGGAGGGATACTGCGCGCGGCCGCCCGGCACATAGATGCCGGCCGCAGCAAGCGGGGTCACCTTAACGCCGAGCATCGTGCCGTCCGGGCGCGTGGTAAACCAGCTCTGCTCGACCTCACGCTGGTGGAACTCGCGAATCTGGCGTGCAGCCTTTTCGAGCGCCGCGACAAAGGCCGGATCGAGGCCTTCGAGCGCGGCATCGATCTGCTCCTGCGGCAGGCGAAAACTCTGCAGCTCAACACCGTCAAAACGCTGACAGTAATCGCGCACCGCGGC
Organism: uncultured Collinsella sp.; assembly: GCA_947507155.1. Classification (GTDB taxonomy): domain Bacteria; phylum Actinomycetota; class Coriobacteriia; order Coriobacteriales; family Coriobacteriaceae; genus Collinsella. Next base: position 107,240 of record CANNOC010000004.1, read on the forward strand.
ATCGCCGTTGGCGCGCACGTTTGCCACGATATCGCGGGCGGCGTCGACGATGTTTTGCGGCAGCACGCCCTTGCGATTGAGCTGATTGGTAACGAGGCGCTCGCCGGGAGCAAGCTTGATGGTCTTCATATCGGTATCCCCTATCGGTCGAGGTTATGTTCGAAAAACGAGAGGCCGGGCGGCGGCGCCACTCGACCCGCAGCCCAGACGTTGGGGCGCCCGTGCGTGCTCGCGCTATTGTGCCGAGCCCGCAACGGGCTCAAAATGCTTGTCCTTCACGGCTACCGCCAAGCGATCGGCCAGATTGCGTACGCGCGGATCCAAGCGCGCGGCACCTGGGTTGACGAAGAAGCGGGCCGTACAGTCCATGATGCGACCGGTGATGACCAGGTCGTTGTCACGCAGCGTGGCGCCCGTGGCGGTAATGTCCACGATGCGGTCGGTCATGCCGACGATGGGGCCCAGCTCGATGTTACCGTGCAGCGAAACGATGTCGGCATTCACGCCGCGCTCGGCATACCAAGCGCTCGCGATGCGCGGGTACTTGGTGGCCACGCGAAGCGACCCGCGGCGGGCATAGTTGCGCTCGGCCTGGCCGGCGCGCCATGCGGGCTCCGCCTCGATAAAGGTGCACAGGCCGTAGCCCAGATCGACCAGCTGCAGCAGGTTGAGGTCGGCCTCGATAAGCGAGTCCCAGCCGCAGATGCCGCAGTCGGCGCCGCCGCAGCCCACAAAGGCGGGCGCATCGCTGGGGCGCACAATGACAAACTCGATATCGCCGACCGCGCCCTCACCGGCACGCGTGTCGCGTCCGCGCACGATCAGGTGACGGCCGGGGTCGCGCAGCTCAGAGACGTCTAAGCCCGCTGCCTCGAGCACGTCAAGGGTGTCGGCCTTAAGCGAGCCCTTGGGCACGGCAATGCGCAGCGGACCCTCGGCGCCACGGCCCACGGCGTGATCGCCGTCGGAAGCGGCGTCCTCGGCCGAGGTGTGCGCGGCCTCCAGACGCTCGAGCGAAAAGGCGAAGCCCGCCGCCGGCACCTCGATGCCGTCGCCAAATGCGCCGGTAAAGATGGAGTCGTAGCGTCCGCCCGAACCGACTGGATCGGGCAGGCCGCCGGCATAGGCCTTAAAGACCAGGCCCGTGTAGTAATCGAAAGAGTTCATGATGGAGAAGTCGAATGACAGCACCCGGGCGTCCTCGGGAGCCAGGCCATCGACCAGGGCACGCAGCTCGCGCGTGAGCGGCGCAACAATGCCCGCCGCCGCCAGCAGCGCGTCCACGCGGTCGAGCACCTCGGCACCGCCGTGCAGACGCGGCAGCTCGCTAATGGCGGCCTTGACGGCATCGGACTCGACGCTTGCCGCCACGCGGGCATCGAGGCCCACAAAGTCGTTGGCGTGCACGCAGCACAGGGCCTCGGCGGCCAGCTCGCGATCCTCGCACGCCGCGAGCAGTTCCTTAAACGGACGCACGCTACCTGCGATAATGCGCGCATCGGGCAGTGCCAGCTTGCGCGCCGCCTCGGCCACGAGCGAGACAATCTCGACATCGCCCGCGGTATCGCCCGCACCGATAAGCTCAAAGCCCAGCTGTGTAAACTGACGCGAGCCACCGGCATTGCGCTGGCACTCACGAACCACCGGCGCCTCGTAGCGAAGGCGCAGCGGCAGATCGGCCGCGCGCATGCGGGTCGAAACCAGGCGCACGATCGGCAACGTGTTGTCGGGGCGAACCACCAGCAGGCGACCGTCGTCATCAAAGAGCTTAAACGGCGTGTCCGCGATGCGGCCGCCTTCCTCGAGCGAACCCTTGTCCTCGAGCAGCGGCGTCTCGACCGGAAGGTAATGATGCTCCCTGAAGCAGCCCTTCACCGTACATGCAATCTCCTCGCGCGCCTGAGCCTCCTCGGGCAATATGTCCCGGAATCCCCACGGTGTGGCCGTCATCTGGTGAGCCTCCTCATGCTGCGTTTCATATAGAACGAAAGACCGGCATAGCTCCGCCGGTCTTCTGGGTACTTTAGCATACTAGAGTGTTTGCGGGGAGAATCGTCTTCCTCGGCTCACAGCGTATTCATTTGGAAACATAGGAGCGGATTACCCGCGGCCCCGCTCGCCCAGCGGAAGAGTTTACGGACGAGGGCGGGGCCGGGGTGCTTGGTTTTGGAAGTGGGCTTCGCGAACTTCCAACACCAAGCACCC